>CAVFXN010000011.1:0-47896 GCA_963626755.1 Bacteroidaceae bacterium | reverse complement strand
ATTCGTGATATTTGATGTGTTCATATTCATATACTCCTTTGAGTATATTAAAACACGTTTAATCATATTTGTCAATATTATTAGTTGCTTAAAATTTCCTCCTAATGTTGCAGTTTGTTTCAGTCTAATTCCAGTATTTATCACAAACGGCATTGAGCCTGTTGTAAATATCGGCATCCCTCCATGCCAGAAAGGCATCTTTAAATATTTCAAACAGATCGGTGTACACTTCATAATTTTTCATATCCGGCTCGATCATTTCAGTCGGGTGTACCATGGCATCAACTGCACTTTCCAGGCTGTCAAAGATTCCTGCGCCGCTCGCACCAAGAATTGCCGCACCGAGAACACCACAGTCTGCCATTTCCAGACACTGTACCGGTCTTCCGAAAATATCCGCCAGAATCTGCCTCCACAATGGGGATTTGGATCCACCGCCAGAAAGACGAATGACATCAAACGGTTTTCCCAGAACTCTTTCCATCGCTTCGACAATCATACGCAGTTCATATCCGCCGCCCTCTAAAACGGCCCTTGCCATATCGGCACGGTTATGCGCTAAGGAGATTCCCAAAGAACCACCTCTTGCATTGTCGTGGTAATACGGAGTAACCTGGCTGGAGAAAAACGGGAAGAAAAGATATCCTTTGGATCCTACCGGAGATTTTGCCGCTTCCATACAGATAATATCATAAGGATCCACTTGCGCTGCTTCCGCAATGGCTACTTCCGATGCCCCGTAAATATCTCTCCACCATCGTAATGCCACACCGGTAGCATAAGCCAGCCCTTCCATATCCATATGTCCCGGCACGGCATGTCCGCTGAAAATAACTTCATGTTTCGGATCTTCTTTTACACCATCCACTGCCGCAACCATAACCGAAGCGGTTCCTATTGTAATCTCCGCCATTCCTTCTTTGATGACGCCGCAGCCGATCGCCGCACATTGCTGATCTCCGCCGCCGACACAGATTGGCATTCCTTCTGCAAATCCAGTCAGTTCAGCCGCCTCTTTTGAGATCGTGCCTACCTGTCTTGCCGGTTCTTTGACCGGAGGCAGCTTATTGATGTCAAAATCAATGGCATCTAAAAGCTCTTTAGACCAGTCCAGCGTAGCGACATCCATCATGCCGTTCAATGCCAGAGATGCCGGGTCAGTAAAGAGTTCCGTGGAGCCGAGTTTATGAAGAAGCCATTCCTGTGCATTGACAAATTTCCATGCTTTTTCATACAAATCCGGCTGATGATCCCTCACCCATTTATATTTGGCATAAGACCAGGCGCCACTTACCGGAGCACCGCTGATCTGATGGTATTTTTCCACACCGATATTCTCTTTGATCCACTCTACCTCTTCCACGGCACGTCCGTCACTCCAGACAATGGAATTGTGAAGCGGCTCCCAGTTTTCATCGATTGCAAAAAAAGTACCTCTCTGGCTGGAAATTCCTACCGAACCAATATCGTTCGGATCAATCCCTGCCTTGGCAATCGCACCTTTTACCGTATGGCACAGTGCATTCCAAAGACAGGATACGTCCTGCTCTACCCAGCCTACTTTTGGTGTAATACACGGATATTCCTCATAATCTTTTCCGACTGCATGTCCTTCCATATCAAATAGGATTGTTTTTAATCCGGTGGTCCCCGCATCAATACCTGCTACATATTTTGCCATAACTTCTCCTCCAATACATGATTTGATCTAGCTCATCCTTGCTCCTGTGACATCAAGAATTTCCCCACTGATATAGCTTCCCATATCAGAAACGAGAAAGAGTACTGCTTTTCCGACTTCTTCCGGGTCCCCCATCCGTTTCATCGGAATTGCTGCCATTTTCTTTTCGTATTCTTCCGGCGTGAGCTTACTGTAATTTCTTCGGATCATATCTGTCGCAATCGTACCCGGTGCGATGGCATTCACACGGATGTTATACGGTCCCAGTTTTTTCGCCGCAAATTTCGTCAGGGCGATGATACCGGCTTTGGATGCTCCGTAATCCGGACCGGTATTTCCTCCCGTGATGCCCGCGATCGAGGAAGTATTTAAGATACTTCCATAGCCTTGCTTTTTCATGATCTCACTGCAGTACTTCATGGTGAGGAATGTGGAACGTAAATTGACAGCCATCACCTTATCCCACTGCTCAACGGTTGTCGTATCCAGATCTCTCATATAAGAAACGCCTGCAATATTGGCAAGAATGTCAATCTTTCCCCAAGTATCCATGCATAATTTCACTGCTTCTTTGATCGTATCCTCCGAGGAAGCATCTCCTACAGTAAATTTCACATCGACTCCCATGGATTTCAGCTCTTTTTCCGTTTCTTCTGCGATCTCATCTTTCTGGATGTCCACAATGACCATGCCCATCAGATCTGCTTTGGCCATCGTTAAAGCAACGGCTCTCCCGATTCCCCGGGTCGCTCCCGTAATCAGGCATACCTGTCCTTCCAATGATACTTCAAACATTATCCTATCCCTTCTTTCTTTTGTCTCTTCTTTATGCTTCCACACAATGCTTCCGAATTTTTATCGGAAACATTGTATATACCCTATTTTTCTTTTGTGGTGATATGGTTTATTTCAAATCCCTGATCTTTTCAAGCATGTCAAATGCCGGCTTCATATTCTCCCGGACCAGCTTGTTTTGCATATCATAAACCTTCCGATAATATGCGGTTTTTTCTGGATCCGGTGTATAAACTTTTTTGACTTCCAGCCAGGAATCCAGGGAATCCTTCAGGTTTTCAATATCACCTACCGCATAGGCTGCTACTACAATATTTGTCATCACAGCTCCACCGGCTTTCTTCAACGTGGTTACTGTACTATTTAACATATCGGCTTTGATCTGGTTCCACAGATCACTCCGGCTTCCTCCCTCGGTTACGGTAATTTTATCTAACGGAACCCCTCCGCTTCTGTAAACGTCGGTCACGCCGATATAATCATAACCGATCGCCTCGAGTACCGCTCTCCAAAGGACTGCCTGATCGGTGTCCATCGTCATGTTGAGGAAGGATCCACTTGCATTGGCGAAATCTCCCGAACCACCGGTAAGATATGGAAGGAATAGCACCCCATTCGCTCCCGCAGGCACTTCTTTTGCTTTCTCCGAAAGGATGTCATAATAGTCTCCGTCTCCTTCTTTATCGCAGATATTATCCCGATACCAACGCAGCGACAGTCCGCCGGTGCGGATGAATCCCCAATAAAAATACGTGTTTTCCATTGTTCCACTGTTAAAGATCAGTCCGGAATCCGGCGTGGAAAGCTCCGGTTTGATTCCGTCGGTTGCCACACAGAACATCGCGCAGGTTCCTGCGACATCTGCGGCCTGGTTCACCTCTGTCAATCCACATCCGATCATGGACTGCATGGTATCTCCGGCTCCTCCGCAGATTGGCGTTCCTTCCAACAACCCGGTAAATTCTGCATTTTCTTTGGTGATTCCGCCGATGATATCCCACGGTTTGACAATTTTCGGCATGTATGCTGGATCAATGCCAAGGATATCGAGCTGTTCTTTGGACCATTCTTTTTTATAAATGTTATATCCAAGTCCCCAGCCGCTCATGGCACCCCAGTCAATAAAGGCATCTTCGGCCTTCAAGCCAGCCAGCCTGGAGAGAACATACGGTGCATTATGCATGAATTTCTTTCCGCGCTGCTGAAATGCCTCATTATTTTTCAGGAACCATCTCGCAAACATTGCCGGAAACATACAGTTTGGCAGTGCATTTCCCGTCTCGCGTGCCCAAATATCCAGATTCTTTGCCGAAAGCTCCTCCACGTCTTTCTGCGTTCTGGAATCGAGATAGTTGATGTATGGAGTAATTGCCTGTCCGTCCTCGTCCACACCGACGATACCGCAGATAATTCCATCACCAAAAATCGCACGGATCTCCGAAGCATCGATTCCCTTGCTCTTTGCTTCATTGACCACATCCCGGATTCCTTTCTTTACTGCATCGAGATATTCGTCCACATTCATCTGCACCCAGCCCGGATGCGGATACTCAAAAAATGTCGGATAGTTCGCCTCCGCGATACATTCCATTTCCAAACTGTACATTACGACCTTTACACTCTGTGTTCCTGCATCAAATCCGATATAATATTTTCCCATGTGTGTGCCCCTTTCTGGTTACCAGCTACTGCTTCCTCCATTCACAGTAACTTCCCCTGTCCATTCACCGGACAATACATTGATAAGTTTCTTTTTCCCTCCTTTATTTATTTGCCACACTTTACAAGCAGGCAGATTGATTTATTATATCAAACCGAAGTGTTTTAACGCAAGGTATATCCCATCTTTATCAATATCTGCCGTCACATAGCTGGAAATCTGTTTCACACTGTCATATCCGTTTCCAAGACAGATACTGTTTTTTACATGTTCCATCATAGGAAGGTCATTGGGACTGTCTCCAAATACGTAACAATCTTCCCTGGCCACATGGAAATAGTCCATCAAATAATCCATGCAGCTCGCTTTTGTATAAGGTAATGGCAGGATTTCTGTGAATCCTCCCCCGTTTTCAATCAGCTGGTACCGGTCTCCCATCCGTTCCAGAAAAAGCTCATAATCATTTTCTTCGGTTCGGAACGTGACCAGCTTATTGATTTCCATTTCTTTTGCGTAAAAATCTTTCCGCTGTGTATGGTAATCTCTGTCATATACTTTCAAAAATTCCCTCAGATTATCATACGGTGTCACGCTATGATCAAAATAGCAATATTCCGGTCCCTGAAAAATCCCCTGCAGCCCGGTTTCTATCATGGCATCCCGGATATAATCCCGATCCTGCATAGATACGAATTCCTGAAAAAGGACTTTACCCTGATATTCAATATGGCTTCCACAGGCATAGGCATATCCATCAAAAGGAATTTCCTTGAGGCATTCCGGAATAAATGATTTGCAGCGTCCGGTATTGACGAAAAGCAGATGTCCGTTCTTATGTGCTTCCCGCAATCCCATCACTGCACTATCCGGAACCGCCTGTGTTTTTCCGTCCACCAGCGTCCCATCGATATCAAAAAATAACATCTTTCTCATTTGCTCGCCTCCTCCTGGCATCCGCCTTTGATAAGCAGAACACTCCTACGAAAATGACTTGTCAGAAATTATAGTATTTTTCTTTATTTTTTCCGTCTTCTCCTCTTTTCATTATACCTTTGCAAAAAGAATCAGACAACACGGAAAAAAATTTCAATGTTGTCTGTCTTTCTTTTCTTTTTATGAATCCGTATGCATCCACACGGAATCTTTCACTCAGTCAAAGCGGTATCCCGACTAAATGAACTGGAAATTCTCAATAATGCTTCTGCCAGTTCCTCATCGAGAATCAGGACATCAATCAATCCCCCTCTTAATGCACAATCTAACGTATATGTTTTTTCCAATCCGGCAGCTACCGTAATCTTTCTTTCGATTCTTTTAAACTGTTCCAGAGAAATGGCAATCAACCGATTCCCCAGCTCCCCATCGCAGGGTTCTCCTTTTTCATTAAAAAACCGCAATCCCAGATCCCCGACGACTCCATAGGTTTCCAGAAGAGCCTGTTCTTCTTCGGATAACACGCCATACTCTGCCAGAATGGATTTCTTTTCCGGTGCCCAGGCTCCTACCCCGGTAATGGAAAGATTGATCTTGTCAAACATATCGTATACTTTGCGGGTATCCGGCTGTCTGCGTACCGCATCCGCCTGTGCCACATCGGGCATTAATGCCTCCGATTTCAAATAGTAATTGTTCCCGGAAAATGCTTTTGCCATCTTTTTTACAAGGGATTCCACATCCTCAGAGATACAGTTTCCCAATTTCCCGTGCAGGGTGACGAAAGTGGAATCCACTTTATGGGACGGATTGAGATACAGCATCATATTGCAGACAATCCTTCCCCAGGAGATGCCTAACACATCGTTTTTTTGTATGATTCTCTGGAGATACCTGGCCGCTTCCAGGGCGACCATTTTCCGTTTTTTCCCCGTAGGGATATTTTCTCCCCGGTCATAGGCAACGATCACCTCTTCCAGTCCGTAACGGTTTCGCAGCTGCCCGGCCAGCTGGATGCAGTGCATATACTTATCCTCTATGACATATTTGATGACTTTCTCTTCCTTTGCTCTTTTTAAAAGACGGGATACGGTTGTGACAGAAATATTTAATTTCTCCGATATCTGCTGTTGCTGCATATTCTCCAAGTAATACATGCATGCTGTTTTTATCATTAGAAAATCCGATTGGGTATAGATGTCGGAAGCCATAAGTACTGATTTCCCCCTTCTGATTAATTATATATTTTCCTCAAGTCCCTTTGCCGAAACAGTTCTCCTCTTCTATTATGGCATTTCTTGCTTACTTTCTCAACAATGAAAAAATTTGATATACATAAAAATATTTTCCAGAACCAGGCGGATCCGTCCGCTCCCAAAAGATCTCCCATCAGATTTTTCTGTAAAAAAACAGCCGGGAAATCCCGTAAAGGAATTTCCCGACCTTATAATAGAGAAATGATACTTTTATCCGTTGATATGTTTTACCATTCTGTGTACCAGGTCTTTCATCAATGGCCATGTTTCCACATAGCTGTTCATGTAATACTGGTATGTTTCATGATTTTCCATGTTCGGCTCAAATTTCTTGTCAATCACTACCATGTTTTCTGCCGCTTCTTCCAGATCCTTATAGATGCCGCATCCTACGGCAACGATCATACAGTCTCCCAGACATCCGGCACTCTGACTTTCCTGTGTGGTATACATCGGAACACCGATAATATCTGCGTGCATCTGCATCCAGATATCGCTTTCCGCAAGACCGCCGCAGGCAAAAATCTCTTCCACATCATATCCGGCATCTTTCATACAGCGAATACAGTGACATGCGCCGTAAGCAACACCTTCCAATACGGCTCTTGCCATATGTGCGGTGGTATGTCCAAGGGAAAGTCCCCAGAACATTCCACGGGCATCTGAATCAGAGTATGGTGCCCGGTTTCCCTGGAAGTAATCGATCATGATCAAGCCGTCACTTCCGATTGGGATGTCTTCTGCCTGACGGGAAATGAAATCATAAATACCCATATGGCGTTCTTTTGCCTGCTCTTCCCACTGCTTTGGTACCAGATTCTGTCGGAACCAGTTTAAGATTCCGCCACTGGAAGCCTGTCCGCCTTCTACAAGGCTGGTTCCATCATAAAGCAGGTTCGGATAAGTTCCGTTTACTCCCATTTCATGGAAGTCTGTCGTGGAAAGTCCAAACAGACAGCTGCTGGTTCCGCCAATCAAAGCCATTCCGCCCGGTTTAACGCTTCCTACACCAACCATACATGCTACGGCATCCAGAGTACCTTCCACTACCATGGTCTCCAGGCCCAGCCCCAGTTCTTCTGCAATCGCAGGATCGATCTTTCCGATTGGAGTTCCTGTTTTTAAGATGTCTGCCGGGAATTTATCTACGATATCTTCCAGACCAATTGCCTCGTAAAGATTCGTCGGATATCCGCCATTTTTATCATCATACAGCCAGCGGAATGCTGCAACAGACATATTGGTTGTCTTCTTTCCGGAAAGTTTCCAGTGAAGCCAGCTCGTATATTCGAAAATCGTTACCGTCTTTGCCCAGTTCTCCGGCTCATTTTTCTTTACCCACATACATTTTGGAATCAGACTTTCTGCCGGAACGCCTGATTTATAGAATTTAATGGCATCACAGTCTTTTCCCAGCTCGGAAATACTCTGCGCTTCTTCTGAAGCACGTACGTCCATCCATAAGATCGGAGTGCGGACTGATTTTCCATTTTCATCAAGGAAAATCGTCGTGCTCGATGTTCCGTCACAGGAAACGCCGATGATGTCATCCGGATTGACGCCGGATTTCGTGATACAGGCAGGGATCGCTGTCTTTAATGCTTTCCACCAGTCTTCCTCTCTTTGTTCTGCCCACCCGCTTTTTGGGAAATATGATGGATATTCCTGCACATCATAAGCCATGATATGACCCTTTACATCAAAAATCGCAACTCTCACACTACCTGTTCCCGCATCAATTCCCATAAAATAGCTTGCCATAAGAATACCTTCCTTTCTTCTCTTTAGTTGTAATACTTCTCCATAATATGATCAACCAGTTCATCCAGCACACCCAGGTCATAGAAAAATTGCAATCCTGCATATCGATCTCTTTGCTCTTTGGTATAAGTAAGGATATCCCTGAATTCATCTTTGCTGAATACTTTATAATCCTTTGGCGTGATCATGCCGTGCATTGCCCCGATATATTCCGGTGCTTTTTCCGCTTTACGCACTGTCTCTTCAATAATCGAGCGGATTTCTTTTTCGTTCTTTTCGATCATGTCGATTCTTCTTTTTACGACATCCGGATCACTTTGTTTTGCTTTTTCATATACTTTAAAGATGGAATCTGCACTTGTCCCAAAGACTCTGCGGATCTCCTTAGCCCATTCATCATAGGAAAAAGCTTCTGCATGCTTCCTTGCCTTATCGTAATCGATGTCCAGCGTGAGGAACTTTTTATACATTTCTACCATCACACAGGTCGCCATTCCGACAGAAGTCCCGTGGAGCTCTCCATATAACCCCTTCAGGGCACATTTCATTTCCAATACATGCCCCATGGAGTGCTCCGCTCCCGATCCCGGTCTGGAATTGTTGACATAACCCATGGCAATCCCAATTAGTACAAGACATTCCATCAGATACTGGTATGCATTCGGATCACCAGACACCAGTCCATCCACACTGTTTGCTACCTTATCTGTGGATTTCAACATCAGTTCCGCGACTTCCTCACAATAGTACTCTCCATTAATAATATAGGAAAGTCTCCAGTCATTAATTGCGATATACTTTGCAATGATGTCACCGATTCCGGCCGCTACCATTTTTGCCGGTGCCGTTGACAGAAAATCGGTATCTCCGATAATCCCGCTGGCACAATGTGCCGGCAGACTGCATTTTAATCCCTTGATCGTTGCCGGTGCCACATCGGTTGCAAACCCATCCATAGAAGGAGCCGTACCGATAATGTAATAAGGTATTTTCCTCTGGAAAGACACCATGCGGGTTAAATCGTTGATCGTTCCGGAGCCGACTGCCAGTGGAAGAACCACATCTTTCGGCATCGCCTCATCCAATTCTCCGATAAAAATTTCGTTGGTGTGCATTTCCTCATGCGGGAAAATGTAATATTCTACCGGATATCCGGCATTTTTTACCATCTGATAGACAAATTCCCCTGCTACCGGCCATGTATGGATATCGGCTACCACATAAATTTTATCCTCTTTTGTCAGCGGCTGTCCATCTCCCCTTTTCTGGTCTGCCAAAAATTCCGGAAGCTTTTGAATCGCACCTTTTCCAATTGCCAGATGATCGATCGCCATATGGTGATGTCTCCCACAGTTGCAATTGTAATCGACGGTAATCAACTCCCCAATTGACATGTCACACAGTTTCATCTTTTGCGCCCCCTCTACTGTTTGATACTTATTTACAGAAATTCCGACGATTCTGAGAAAATCTCCTGTTTTCTCAGGTCTCTCTGAAAAAATTGTATAATTTATTTTAAATTTTTTCACTATTGTTTACAACAACGAAAATATTTTTGTGCTTTCATCAGACCTCAATATAATATGGACAGATATCTTCATACGCTCCATTTTTCAGACGAAATCCTTTCGGAATGGTTCCAAGCTGTTGAAATCCCAGACGCTCGTAAAGATGTCTGGCGTGGATATTGGAGGCGACCACCGCATTAAACTGGAGAATGCCATATCCAAGCTGTCCGGCCTGTCTGATACAGTCTTTTACCAGTTGTTCCCCGATATGCAGCCCGCGGCTTTTCGAAGCGACTGCAAAGCTTGCATTCGAGAGATGTCCACAGTGACCTACATTGTTGGGATGCAGGATATACAAGCCGAGAATCTGCCCGGTTTCCGCATGTTCGGCCACACCGCAGTAGCTTTGCCCGGCAAAAAACTCCTCCCCGCTTTTTTCTGACAGCCGTTCCTCCTGGGGAAAGGCATTCCCTTCGTCTACTACCTCATTCCATATCTCTATCATCGCATTGAGATCTTTTTTCGTGTATTTTCTGATGATAATTTCTCGTTCCATTCTTATTCTCCTTCTGTTTGTATTGATAAAGTTGGGGGAAAATCGTATTTTATTATAGCATGGCAAGTGTTTGTTGTGAATTAGTCTGTGTTCTGATAGAATAGAACTACCTTTTTTTGAGTGGCAAGTCCTCTCAAAAATCCAGGGGAAATTTACAACAAAAACAATGAATGATCAGACACTTATAAACGAAACTATTCTGAAAATCAGGAGGTAACAACATGGAAATAAAACAAAAGCAGATCGAACATACTACAGACAACCGAACCGTAAAGGCAGCTTTGCTTGGACTGGGTACCGTAGGCTCCGGAGTCTATCAGCTGGTCAGGGAACGCCAGGAAGATTTTCCTTCTCTTTGTGGAACCCAAATTGAAATTTCAAAAATCCTGGTACGAAATCCTTCGAAAAAAAGAGAGGGCATTCCCTCTGAACTTTTGACCACGGATTGGGAAGAGATCCTGCACGATCCGGAGATCTCAATTATTATTGAAGTCATGGGCGGTATCGAGCCGGCGAAATCTTATCTCCTCGCTGCAATGAAAGCCGGAAAGCAGATTATCACAGCAAACAAGGATCTGATCGCTGAATACGGCCATGAACTTCTCGATACGGCAGAAGCCAATCACTGTGATTTGAAGTTTGAAGCAGCGGTTGCCGGCTGTGTCCCGATTATCCAGATATTAAAGCATAGTATGGTCAGCGAGGACATCACGGAGATCATGGGAATCGTCAACGGCACGACCAACTACATCCTGACCCGTATGACCCAAAACGGCATGACTTATGAGGAAGCCCTGCAGGAGGCGACCGATCTGGGATATGCAGAGGCAGACCCGACGGCCGATGTGGACGGCCTGGATGCCGGACGCAAAATTGCGATCATGGCTTCCATCGCCTTTCATTCCCGTGTCACATTTTCGGACGTATATATTGAAGGAATACGAAAGATCAGTGCCAAGGATATTTTCTATGCGAAGGAATTCGGCTCCGTCATCAAACTGCTGGGCATCGCGCGAAAGGACGACAGGGGAATTGAAGTCAAGGTTATCCCGATCCTGATTCCGGAAAAGCATCCGCTGGCAACGGTCCACGATTCCTTTAATGCTGTTTTTGTCCACGGAACCGCTTCGGATGATACGATGTACTATGGAAGAGGGGCCGGAAAACTCCCTACGGCCAGTGCCGTGACCGGGGATCTCTGCTCCGTAGCCAGGCATCTGATGGAACACCATTCTCCTCTGCATGTCTGTTCCTGCTATAAAGATATTCCGATCAAACCGATCGAGGATACTTCCTCCCGCTTCTTCCTGCGCATGCAGGTGGCCGACCGTCCCGGTGTCCTCGCGAACATCACAAGTGTATTCGGCACAAACAATGTCAGTATCGCCCAGGTCGTACAAAAATCCCGGTCGGACGGCATGGCAGAGCTTGTGATCATTACCGATGAAGTAAAGGAACTCTATTTCTCCGATGCCATGCACATTTTAGAAAACTTGTCTATTGTAAAGACCATTTCCAGCCTGATCCGCGTTTATTAAATTAACTGTGACGGCCTTTCTTTGTCTGGTAACCGATATGAAATTTTCAGCCTGGTAACCGTTATGAAATTTCCGTTGACAAATGAGCGGAAACTATTAAAATATAATAGAATACTAATACTTAGCCACAAAAACAGGAGGATTTATACTATGCGTAAAACGAAAATTATCTGTACCCTTGGACCGGCCACAGATAAGGGGAATGTGTTGGAACAGCTGATACTGTCCGGGATGAACGTTGCCCGCCTTAATTTTTCCCATGATACTTATGACAATCAGAAAAAGCGAATGGATAAGGTGAAAGAACTCCGGAAAAAACATAATCTCCCGATTGCCTGCCTTCTCGATACGAAAGGCCCGGAAATCCGTCTGAAAACCTTTAAAAAAGGCTCTATCACTTTAAAACACGGCCAATCCTTCTGTCTGACGACAAGGGATGTCGAAGGAACCGACCAGATTGTCAGCGTGACACATAAGGATCTTCACAAGGATATCCATGTTGGCTCCAGTATCCTGATCGATGACGGGCTGGTAGAGCTTCAGGTTGCCTCCATTGACGGCCAGGACATCCATTGTAAAGTCATGAACGGTGGAACGATCGCCAACCGCAAAGGGGTGAATATTCCTGGCACAGAGCTCTCAATTCCTTTTTTGAGCGAGCAAGATAAACAGGATCTCTTATTCGGAATCGAGCAGGACGTGGATTTTGTCGCTGCCTCTTTTACCCGCTGTCAGGAAGACATTCTTCAGATGAAGCAGTTCTTAAAGGAACATGGCGGGGAACACATCCATGTCATCGCCAAGATTGAGAATTCTCAGGGCGTGGAAAATATTGATTCCATCATTAAAGTATCCGAGGGAGTCATGGTTGCCCGCGGAGATATGGGAGTAGAAATTCCGGAAGAAGATGTGCCGATCATCCAGAAAATGATCATTAAAAAAGTTATCGGTGCCGGAAAAGTAGTCATCACCGCCACACAGATGCTGGATTCCATGATCAAGAATCCTCGTCCGACCCGTGCCGAGACAACCGATGTCGCCAACGCGATCTATGATGGCACCAGTGCAATCATGCTGTCCGGCGAAACCGCTGCCGGTGCTTATCCGGTAGAAGCTCTGAAAACGATGGCACGGATTGCAGCTCGTACTGAAAAAGCCATCAATTATAAAGAACAGTTCCACGATATCAGTAATTATACGGAACCTGGCATCACGGATGCCATCTGCCATGCCACTTGCAGTACTGCCTTTGACCTGGATGTCAAGGGAATCATCACGGTAACCAAAACCGGCTTTTCTGCGCGGATGATTGCCAGATACCGTTCCGGATATGATATCTTTGGCTGTGCCATGGAAGAGCGGGTCTGCCGCCAGCTCAACCTTTCCTGGGGAGTTCAGCCGCTCCTTCTCGGCGAAGAATGGGAGGTATTCGTTTTATTTGAACGTGCCATTGCTGCCTGCAAGAAACAGGGATATCTGGAAGAAGGCGATACCACTGTGATTACCTGCGGGGTACCGATCGGACGTTCCGGAACGACGAATATGTTGAAAGTCCAGGTAGTATCCTAGAAAGTGAGGTATTTTTAGATGCTTCGTAACGATTTTGATTTGCGTTTGACAAATGAACTGATTGAGTCCTATCTTCGGATTGCCTACGGGATCCAGCCCTCCCGGTTTCTCGATGCCCAGCAGGGACTGCTATCCGAAAATACGCTCTATCCGAAGCTGAAAAAACTAGTTGATGATCACCAGATTAACGAGGCAGAAGATATTCTCTATGAGTATGCTGCCCCATTCAATCCGGATATTTTGAAAGTTGGTCTTTTCTTCTATTATGATTTAAACCGTTTGGACGATGAAGAGCTGGAAGAAGCAGAATTTTCCAGGGAAGAAGTCAAAGAAGGACTGCAGGAACTTCTCAAAATTTATGATCAGGAAGACTTTGGTTCGATTTTCCGATAAAAGAAATACGATACTGCCCTTTTCTTTTCTTGACATCCCCTATTCAATACACTATGATAATAATAGGAATGTTTCTTACTAAGAGCAGGGTGCTTCCTGAACTATCTTATGTGTACCTGGAATCTTTTATTTCTGATTTTGTGGGATGTCAAAAAGGAAAGGAGCCAAAACGATGAATACACCAATGAAAAACAGCCGCCAGAGAAATGCGATTTTACAATGTGTGATCGACCATCATGATCACCCGACTGCGGATATGATCTACCGGGAATTACAGGAAACATTTCCGAATATCAGTCTGGGAACCATATACCGGAACTTAGCCCTTCTCACCTCTTTAGGGAAAATTATGAAGATCAGCTGTGAGAACCAGGCCGACCGCTATGATGGCAGGACATTTGCCCATGCCCACTTTGTCTGCCAGTCCTGTGGTGATCTCCAGGATGTGCCATTTCATCCTTCGGTGAACCTGAAGAACGAGATTGGGGAAGAGTTTGACGGAACCGTTTCCGATTATGTGATCACTTTCCGTGGATATTGCAGTAAATGCTCTGGAAAAGAAGGATAGAACAACTGATAGAACAACTGTTTTCTTTGATTTTTATTTGAATTTATTGTTTTTATTGTTGATTTTTTTCGAAAAATATAGTAGAATAAATAAGTCAATGTGACAAGCTTCCTTGGCTCAGTTGGTAGAGCGACGCATTCGTAATGCGTAGGTCGCCGGTTCAAGTCCGGCAGGGAGCTTTTTTTATTGCAAAAAAAGAATCCTGCAAGCAGGATTCCCGATTTCCCTTCGTTCAGACAAGCACGCCCTTGATATTCATCTGGTCTACGGACTCTCCTGCACCATATCCCAGCTTATCATACTGTGCCTTTACTTCTTCCCATGGAAGGGTCTCATGTTCTTCTTTTAGATAAGAGATAATCTCAGCGATGCCTTCCCCTGTAAAAGCACTGGTCATAAAAATCTTTTTACATCCGGCTAAACGCAGCCATTCCGCCGCCTGTTCCGGATCAGCAGCCCAGTGGTCACATTTCGTCACAATCCCCACAACTTCCCGGTTAGCCTGTGCGGTTACATTCGGTGGATAAAGTGAAAAAGGCTCCGTTGCACTGATTAACAGACCCACGACGTCCGCTTCTGCACTGTATACCGCCAGGGAGCCGGCCAGCTCTTTTGTTTCTGCATATTCACCCGGTGTATCGATGATCACATCATAATGGTTGATATACTGGGTCTTATGGTAAACAATCTTTTTTCCTTTCATTGCCTGGGTAAGCGTAGTCTTCCCGGACTCACTTCTTCCGATAAATATAATTTTCCGCATGAGTTTTTTCCTTACCTTGTCTTTTTTTGCAATATTTTTCTGTCACAACTATTTTTCATTATGCAGACAATGCTTTAATTTTTTATATCTTAATCCTTCCATCCCTGCCTGGATTTTCTCCAGCCGCCCATGATAGACGAAATCATAAACGACACTGGAAAGGATGACTGCCGTGAAAACATCGACCACAGAATGCTGTTTCAAAAATATCGTAGAAAGAATGATCGCGATCGTCAAAACGAGGGCTCCGATCCGCACCGGCTTGTTTTTGTGGAAGCTCCGGCTGTTTCTGATAGCAGAATACGCACCCAGCGAGTTAAATACATGGATACTCGGAAGTACATTCGTTGGCGTATCCGCACGATAGATGAGTTTTGTCAGTTCTATGAAAATATTATCTCTGGAAAAGGATGTCGGACGCAGTTCCAGTCCATTGGGATAAAAATAAGAAACAATGATAAAAATGGTCATTCCTGCCATTCCAAAATACATCAATCTGCAAAAAACTTTCTTTTCTTTGAAGAAAAAATAGAATCCCGTCACAGCAATATAAAGGAACCATAACAGATATGGGATAATAAAAACTTCCAAAAATGGAATGTAGCGATCAATCACACAATGGATCACATGTATTTTATCGGGTACTCTTTTTTCTACATAAGCAAATGCCATCAGATAAAATGGAAAATACAAAAAGAGCAATGCATGTTTGTACTGATTTAATTTTTTTGCCATAAATTCACCTTTTTTCATGATTGTGATTCTCCTGCATCTATACAAAATGTATCGCATCCCGATAAATAAGTCAATGCATTTTCCTTGTCTTTCTGATGTAACTGTTTGGAGCCATGCAAAACTGCGTTCTGCGAATACTTGCA
Source organism: Bacteroidaceae bacterium (assembly GCA_963626755.1). Classification (GTDB taxonomy): domain Bacteria; phylum Bacillota; class Clostridia; order Lachnospirales; family Lachnospiraceae; genus Anaerobutyricum. Next base: position 32,037 of record CAVFXN010000011.1, on the reverse strand, counting down.
TTCAGGAAGGTCTGCAGTTTTACACTATCAATTATTTGATGTTTTTAATTTCAATTTTAGGGATACCATAAACCTTACATAAGCCATCCAACGTCTCGTCCATCCGATTCAGGGCAAGCGGAACACAGATCATCTTATAAAGGCTCATCATCTCTTCCATATCCGGAACATTCGATTCTTTCTTCTTATCGGTATCCATAAAATTCGATATCTGCTCTACATAGATGCACAGCGGTTCCAGCGGTGTTCCAACCAGTACTTTGGTACGGATACTTCCGACAGAATCCGACTTCAAATCATTGGGAAGCTTGATCTGGGTGTTGACTGTTACCTGCAGATTCACCTCATTATCTGGCTCTATGTCATTACTGTAATTACATTTTACAATGCGTGAACCAATTAAATCTAACTTCATTTTTTCTCTCCTGCCTTTCTTTTACCTTTCATGATGAAAAATTTCTTTAATGAATGGAAGGCGTCAGCATATTTCGGCGAAACCATTGTCGGGTTTCCTCTTAACAACCTGCCAGCCTTTCCTCTTCCTTCTTCTTTCAGAGCAATGCTTTTCTCTTTTAATTTTGTAAAATGTTCTTTGATTTCTAAAAATTCCACTCTCTGATGTTCCGGTAACTTATTTGCAACGGAAAGTAGCTTCCTTAGTTTTTCAAAACGAAGTTCCATTTCCTTTCCGATTTCATCCATACGCTCCGCAGCCGGATGCTTCTTCAGATAATTTTTCCATTCCTGATCGAGCACTGCGATGACGACATCCGCCCGTTTCCGCAAAATCAAAACCTCTTTTTGCATCATTTCTATATCTGCAAGGATATTTCGAAGATCAAATGCCTCACGGACAGAGAAGCAAAGATCGACAGCCAGGCCGCACGAGATCACAACCATACAACTGCTTTCCAACGCATGCGGTACACTGGACATTCCTGCCAGAAGCAGCGGATGAATCACTTCATTCATCAATACAGTAAAAAAGCCCCATGTCAGAGACGATGAGAGACAGATATAACCCTTCCATTGAAACTTTTTATAAGAATAATCCCAGTATCGGACCTTGAATAAGGATTCCATGAGAATTCCGGTGAAAAGTTCCAGTACCGTCGCACCCACCAGGCCTGCAAAATAGGTCAGAATCAGATTCTCCTTAAATGGTTCGGATACAAACAGCATTACCACAGCACCGCTGCCATAAATCGGAAGAAATGGCCCATGGAGAAAGCCCCGGTTGACCCACTTTTTTTGATGAAAGGAAACATAACAGGATTCAAATATCCATCCAAGAAAACAATATATGTAAAAATATAGTACCCAATTATAAAGGGTATATTGTCCAATCATCCCTCATTTTCATCCTTCCTTTTCCGATCAGATCCATCGTGAAAAAGCTTCTGAAATCATGTTTCTTCCACAGTTCCAGAAGCTTATTTATATCACATAGTCATTTCCGCCTTTTGCATAATGCCATTCCATCAAATCCTCTAATGTTACATGATCGACTACACTGTTGATCGCGTCACTGAGTTTTCGCCATAAAATAATCGTCACGCACTCGTCCATCCTGTCACAGGATGGCACTCCTTCTTCCAGACAGGCTACCGGTTCCAGACTCCCTTCCGTCAACCGAAGAATCATCCCTACCGTGTAACGGTTCGGACTCTGTTTGAGGAGATACCCCCCTTGCGGTCCGCGAATGCTGCGCACATATCCTGCTTTATTTAAAACAGAAATAATCTGCTCCAGATATTTTCCTGATATTTCCTGACGCTTCGCAATATCTTTCACCCTGACCGGCTTTCCATCTTTTCCATTCAGGGCAATATCCAGCATCAGCCGAAGCGCATATCTGCCTTTCGTAGAAATCTTCATTTGTTATAAGTCCCTCCCAGAAAATTTATTTCATTGTACATCGGATTTCTCATATTTGCAAGCGTTTTTGATATGGGTCTAACGGGAAAAGCCGACAGGAATACTGCGTTTTACTGCTTTTACCAGCACCGGTTTTTATCTCATCTGCTGTTGTTCAGCTTAAATATTTTACCCTGAAAAATGAAAAAGAAGTCATCACACCGACAATGATAAACAGCCATGCGACCATGCTGATCAATGCTCCATTTTTATTCCCTCTTTTATCGAGGATCTGGCCAAAACGATATAAAACAAAACCAACAATAGCGACGATTACTCCAATCATCATATATTTCTCAACTGTCATTCTATTCCTCCTACTGATTTTTCTCTGTTCTTGCCATTCATGATCAGGATTCCATTTATCAGAAATTACGGAATCCATTCTCTACAATGCTGCTCTTCCATCTTTGCTCTGCGATATCTTTTATCATAAGCTGTTTTCCCATTTCTTGTCAAGTGTCCGCAATCATGCTATAATTTTATCAGAATAAAGGAGGCATACTATGACAACAATCAAATGTCGTAAATGTGGACATGTATTCCCTTTGGAAGAAAAAATCTGTCCGGTCTGCGGATATGATATCCGAAAAGATAAGAATTTATCTGCCCGTGACAGAGCGTCACTCGGTCTTCCAAGCGACTCTTCACTTTTTATGGAACACAATAAGGAAATCATGGATCAGTGGAAATCCCAAACCAAAGAAGAACGACTGCAGGAGGCCTGGGAGCACAGAAACAGTCTGGAGATCAGACCGGATCAGAGCGGACTTCCCCGTCTAAACATTCCTCTGAATGCTATGGTCGTGCTTACCATCATTATGATCGCTGCGATCTGTTTGGTGAGAATCTTATAAGCTTTTGAAACCTTTCCTTCTGATCACATTCAATGAAAAAGCAAAAAAACGAATTATGAAAAAGCCGGACATATGTTTCGTCATACATCCGGCTTTTTCTTTTTATGTAATCATCAAATTACTTTATTTTTTTTACTATCTATACTACTAGATTGGTAAGATAGCGTAAACACCTACTGCTACAAGAGCACCGATGATCGGTCCAATTAACGGAGCGGTCAGACCATAAGACCAGTCAGCATCTCCTTTTCCTTTAATCGGTAAGATAGCGTATGCAAGACGAGGTGCGGTATCTCTGGCTGCGTTCATTGCATATCCTGTCAGACCACCGAAGGAAGTACCACAGGAAATGATAATGAAGAATACTGCTAATGTTCCACCCCAAGTAGCTACGGTCTCACCATTTAAGGCTAATGTGGAGTAAGGGCCACAAGCTGCTTTAATAGCAAATACTAACCAGAAAGTTGCGATTGCTTCCTGTAATGTGTTGTAAGCAAGGTTTCTTACGCCAGGAGCTGTACAGAAGATACCTCTTAAGCCATCACCTAAATCAGCAGAAGCATCGAACTGAGGTTTGAATGCTACCCATACTAAAACGGCACCAATAAAACCACCAACTAATTCTGCGATGATCATTTCAACAATAACTCCGATGGAATATCCAGCTGCTGTTGATAAAGTTCCATCAGCAAACAGAGCGATTGTAAGGGCAGGGTTATAAGATGCAGGACAGATACCACTGAAGCATGCTGCCGGAAGAGCTACTGCAAGACCCCAGCCAAGTGCTATAAATAATGGCCCAGCTGCTTTGAATCCAGATTTGTTCAATGTAACGTTCGCACAAACACCATCACCTAATAATACAAGTAAAATGGTTCCGACAAATTCACCAATAATTACATCTGTTGCGTTAATCATTATGAATTCCTCCTATTCAATTAAATTTTAACTACATAAATTTTCTACACTAGTGCTGATTTAAATATAACACTTATGAGTGCATTTGTCTTTTCACACTGTAAGGAAAATGTGAAAATGTGTCGTATTTCTTACGATATTTTTTCGGTTTTTTATTGTATTGAAGCTTTTTATCGTTAAATTTGTATTATCTCCAGGTCGGTTCCATGATATCTTTTATCTATTTTATATAATTCCCTTTTTTTGCGTCTCTGTAAATTCTTTAGAATTTCTTACGAAGGAAAGGAACTGTCCAAAGAGGAAATCCATCCCGGTACGCAGTATGTCCGGGTCTACTTCCTCGTGGCTTCGGACATAATCGATATAAAAACCGAGAAATGCATCGGTAAAAAATACTGTCGCAAACTCTTCTTTTTCCTGACGCATATTCCAGAGATCATCATCTGTCGCCTCGTCCACCATGATGCGGACTCTTTCCTCAAATACAGGGCGGAGGTCTTTCCACATCTCATCGACATCCAGGCTCTTCGCCAGCTTTCTGTAATATTTATAATCTTTCTCGGTATTTTCAAACAGGCTTTCCATCCATTTTTCAAACGGTTCTTCCTTCGATGGAAGGGCGGATACGATCTCTGTTTCAAAAATCCACCGCATAATGTCATATTTATCCCGAAAATGATAATAAAAATTTTCTCTGGTCATGGCACTTTTCTTGGTGATATCGCTGATTGTTATTTTCTGAAATGATTTCTTACATACCAGATCTTTAAAAGCCTCTGCCATCTTCCCCTTCGTTCCATTCATTTCAAACTACCTCCAATCATGATGTCGTTACCACAAACTTGGTTTTACCGTGGAAATAAGGCGTGTTTCTGCCTCCAGGTAGGCATGGTCTACCTCTGCCCTTTGTTCCGGCGAAATCCCCTGTCCCTCTGCAAAGCTCTGCCAGGACGACATGGCAACCAACAGATCTGTCATCGTCGTGCATCCACTGATCTTCTTTTTATAAATTTCTATTCTTGCTTTCATTCCGTCTTCTCTTTTCTGTTCCATAAGTTCTTCCTGCCTTTCTCCTGTTTTTTTGGTCAGGTTTTTTCCTGTCATTGTATTATAATGGAATTTTATGACATAGACAATAAAAATATCCATCTTATTGCTATGTTGTTTTGCTCTCTTTTTTGCTTTTTTGTATAAAAAAAAGGCATAAAACTATAAAAAGTTTTACACCTTCTCTTTTAAAAAAATTACAGTCTGGAAAAGTACTCTACTGCCTTGCTAAAATCAGCAATGGTCCTCTCTGCATCACCATGTTCAATGCCCTGCCTGACACAATGATTGAGATGTCCCTCCAAAATCACCTGACCGATTTTATGCAGGGCAGATTTAGCGGCATTAACCTGTATGAGAATCTCCTCGCAGGGTACATCCTGCTCGATCAGCCGATCAATTGCTTTAATCTGTCCATCTACCCGTTTCAATCTCTGATGCAAATTATCTAAATCCATACACTGTCTCATGTACAAACTCCTTTCCCTTCGGACAATTGTAGTTTCCATCCAGACAGAGAATTATTTCAGGAATCCGGAAATAATCATTTCTTCTGCTTCCTCCTCGGTTAATCCCAGTGTCATCAGCTTGATCAGCTGCTCTCCGGCAATCTTTCCAATGGCAGCCTCATGAATGAGCTCTGCATCCAGATCATTGGCTTCCAGCTCAGGAATCGCCCGGATCTTTGCCTGATCCATGATGATCGCATCACATTCACTGTGCCCTGCACAGGCTGCATTTCCACAGATCTTCGCCTGGAAAAGCTGGGATGAACTGCCCTTGGCAACCGAACGCGATACCACATTCGCACTGCTGTCTTTCCCATTTAAATCTACCGTAAAGAATGTCTGTGCTGTCTGCTCTCCATGTGTCATCAGTTTTTCTGAGATCTCCAGCTTGGCACCTGCCTTTAAATCGGCAGACGTCTCACGCTTTGTGCTGTCAATTCCCTTGATCTGAACCGTTTCCATATAAAAGGATGCATTTTCTTCCAGGTGGATAATTGTTCCCGGATTCATGACTTTTCCGCCTTTTCCATCCCCCTGTCCGTAATGCTTCTCCACGTAACGGACTTTGGCATTCTTTCCGACAAAGAATTCATGAACCCCATCATGGCGGGAGATTTCATTGCCCCCATTATGGATCCCACAGCCTGCAATAATCGTCACATCACAATCTTCCCCGACATGAAAATCATTATATACTACTTCCGTAAAGCCGCTCTGGCTCAGGATAACCGGGATATGTACGCTTTCATTTTTGGTTCCCGGCTTGATAATAATATCAATCCCCTGCTTGTCTGTTTTGGAAACAATATCGATATGTGCGGTTGTATTTCTTGCCGCGGATACTCCGTTTGCCCGGATATTATAGGCGCCTGCCGGAACTCCGTGAAGGTCCGCAATCTGCTCGAGAAGCTCTTTTTGTACCAAATCCATCTATCTTCCCTCCTGCTTTCTATCCAATCTCTGACACATACTTGTTTTATAAAGAAGCTTTGGAACGATTTCCTCGCCTTTTCCACTCGTTTCCACACGTCCGTCATTGATCACAATGATCCTGTCTGCAATCTCCAGAATCCTTTCCTGATGAGAAATGATCAAAATCGTGCCTGCCGTCTGCTCATGAAGATTTTCAAACACATGGATCAGACTGTTAAAACTCCACAGATCAATTCCCGCTTCCGGTTCGTCAAAAACAGACAGTTTTGTCGCCCTTGCCTTAATCATCGCAATCTCAATCCTCTTTAACTCGCCCCCGGACAGGCTGGCATTGAGCTCCCGGTCAATATAATCCCTGGCACATAATCCTACTTCGGATAAGACTTCACAGATTTCCTTGACCCCCATCGTCTTTCCCGATGCCACGCTCATGAGGTCTTTTACTTTCAGTCCTTTAAACTTGACCGGCTGCTGAAATGCATAGCTGATCCCTTTTCTCGCCCGCTCTGTAATCGTGCATTCCGTAATATCTTCCCCGTCTAAGAGGATGCGGCCCTCTGTCGGTGTCAGGATTCCCGCGATAATCTTAGCTAATGTGGACTTTCCACTTCCGTTCGGTCCAGTGATCGCGACAAACTTCTCATCGAAGGAGAGATTCACATTCCTCAAGATCTCTTTATCATCATCAGCCGCAACATAGCTGATATTCTGCAATTCAAGCATAGTTTCCTCCTCTAATTCCCCTTATAACAATTCTTTCTATCTCGCTCCAGTTCACTTCTCATGAAATACAACGTCTAAATTTGATATATATCATAGAGTTATGAAAATGTCAATAAAAGTGATGATTTTTACCAATCAGTTCTTTTCACCCTATTATCTTGCGATGATCCGTCAAATTTTTCTTCTCCCAGCCGGACCTTCTCCATTCGTTGTGCATCTTCTTTTTTTGCATAATCTAACAGGTAATTTCGGTCCGGATTCTTCTTCCTTCGGTTGATCTGGCGGATTTCCTCTTCCACCCGCTCTACTTCTTTATAAAAATCCCTGGCAGAGAGGCGGTACGCACCCTGTCCCATGACGATCACCTGCTCGAGGGCATCGGAGGTGGCAACGGTAACCTGATATTTCCTTCCGATTTCATGGGTCGTTTTTTCGATGTACTGATCTGCTGTCTCCGCTTCTTTCGTGTATACCACATAGATATTGTGATGTTTTTGTACCTCCCCGGTGCTCCCTTTGACTTTATAGGCATCGAAGACAAGGATCAGGGTATCCCCTGTAAATCCCTGATAATTGCTTAGGATATCGATCAGCTTATTCCTTGCCGCGTCGATACTCGATTCCGCCAGCGTTTTCAACTCATCCCAGGCAAAAATAATATTATAGCCATCTACCAGGAGATACTTCTTTTTTTCTTCTTCTTTTTTCCATGGCCTTTGTTCTATTTTTGTTGTGGGATCGGTTGGCTGATAACTGCGGTATCGGTCTTTTTCTTTTTGGCGGGCACCAAATTCCCTTTCCATAATGGCGAGAAGCTCCGGATCTTCTTCATAAGAATAAGGACTTCGGGATGCTGTCCGGACACTCTCCTCTTTCCTTCCTGCAGCCGTTTCCTCCTCCGAAGGCCCGCTGCCTTTTTCTTCGATATGCATATATTCCGGCACTTCATCCCATTTCACAAAAAATCCGGCTCCATGGGAGCAGAAAATCGAACCGGTCGGGTTCTCCAGGTCTTTTTCGCTGTCATACCCGATGGCTTCTATGACTTCCTCTGCATTGTGACACGGTTCATATCCCTTGACGACCAGAGAGATCCTTCCCCGCCCTTTCGTGTAGGTCCAGACATCCCTTTGGTAATCCTGCATGGTAGATACCGGGGCACTTCCACGGATCATGACCATATCTGCTGACCCTTCCACGGGTTCCGGCTCCTGAAAACTGCCATGTTTTTGGCCGATATCTGACATGGCCCGGCCCACCTGCTCCGACGGGATCTCCATTTGAAAAGAATACCACGGTTCTAATAGCACACTTTCCGCAGATTTTAATCCCTGGCGGACAGCCCGGTACGTTGCCTGACGGAAATCCCCGCCTTCGGTATGCTTTAAGTGAGCACGCCCTGCTGTCAGTGTGATCTTCATATCGGTAATTGGGAAACCGGTGAGTACCCCGGGATGGCTTCGTTCCTGTAAATGGGTCAAAATCAGCCGCTGCCAGTTCCGGTCCAGGATATCCTCGCTGCATTCCGTGTCGAAAACAAGGCCACTTCCCGGCTGCAGCGGTTCCATCCGAAGGTGAACTTCTGCATAGTGGCGAAGCGGTTCATAATGTCCCACTCCGATGACCGGTGCCTTGATCGTTTCCCGATATACAATCTTTCCTTTGCCAAATTCTACGGACAAATGAAACCTCTCTTCTATCAGGGCTTTCAGAATTTCGGTCTGCACTTCTCCCATCAGCTGCAGGTGGATTTCTTCCAGCTGGGCATTCCAGACGATCTGAAGCAGGGGTTCCTCTTCTTCCAGCTGTTTGAGTTCCATAAAGACTTTTGCCGCATCCGCACCCTCCGGAAGGAGAAGCTGGTAGGTAAGCACCGGCTTTAAGAAAGGTTCCTCAAAAGTCGTTTCCTCTCCCAGCCCCTGCCCGACCCGGGACGACGAAAGCCCGGTCACCGCACAGAGGGCTCCTGCCTCCACTTCACTGACCGTCTGATACCTGGCTCCGGAATAAATACGGATCTGATTGACCTTTTCCTTATCATTGACCGGCATCTTCACTTTTAAGCTCCCTCCGGTCACTTTCAAAAAGGTCAGCCTCTCTCCTTTTTCATCCCTCATGATCTTAAAGACCCTGGCACCGAAATGCTTCCCTCCCTGAAATGGTTCCATATAGCGGTCAAACGCTTCCAAAAGCTCTTCCACTCCCTGAAGCTTTAATGCCGAGCCAAAATAGCATGGAAAAATCTTCCTCTCCTTGATCAGTCTTGCGATCTGTCTTCTTTCGACCCGGTTGTTTTCCAGAAAATAGTCCAGGACTTCCTCGTCAGCCATCGCGATGTCTTCCATCCGCTTCTCTTTTTCGCCGGAAAAAGAAATACAGCTATCCGAAAGACGGCTTTTTAACTCTTCCATCCTCTTTTCTTCCTGTGCACCGGGCTGATCCATCTTATTGATAAAAAGGAAAGTAGGAATCTGATATTCCTGCAGCAACTTCCATAACGTTTCGGTATGTCCCTGAATCCCGTCCACCCCGCTCACAACCAAAATAGCATAATCCAGAATCTGCAGGGTTCGTTCCATTTCTGCAGAAAAATCCACATGGCCCGGTGTGTCTACCAGATTGATGACATTTTCACCTGTTTTCCATACTGCCTGTTTCGAAAAAATCGTAATTCCCCTGTCTTTTTCCATGGCATAGGTATCAAGAAACGCATCTTTGTGATCGACTCTCCCCATCTTCCTTATTTTTCCGGATAAATACAGCATTCCTTCTGACAAAGTCGTCTTTCCTGCATCGACATGAGCCAGAATTCCCACCACAATATTTCCCATCTTCTTTACCTCTTATTTTCCCGTCTGCATGGTATGTTTCTCCCATGATGGTTCGCTCTATGATAACAAAAACGGCATGACGTATGTTGTCGTGCCGCTTCTACTTCTTCTCTTTCATTTCTTTTTGATTCCTGCTTTGACGGAGATGGAGGGATTTGAACCCTCGCGCCGGTTACTGCCGACCTACCGCATTTCGAGTGCGGACCCTTCAGCCACTTGGGTACATCTCCAAAACACAGCGTTTATTATATCAAATCTTTTCTACAAATGCAAGGGAAAATCCCTCATTTCTCTTCCTTTCACCAGAATCATTGTTACAGTTCACACACTGCTATTTCGCAGAACGTTTTAGCATTTGTCGTCCTGTCTTCCTTACATATTTTACATAGACCACCCACATGGCGATAACAGCGACCGTCCAGGAAAGAGGGTAGCAAATGGCGACTCTGTCTGCAGTGGGCTGCCATGCCATGAGGGCAAAGAGCACTGCAATCCGAAAACCGCAAAAGCTTGCCACCGTCACGATCATGGAATGTGCCGCCTTCCCAAACCCGCGCAGGTTGCTGCTCAGGCATTCCAGTATGGTATACAGGAAATAAAAAGGGAATGTGACTTTTAAAATCTGAAGGTCTAAGGATGCCACTGCGGCATCTTTTGTAAAAGCCCGCAAAATCACCGGCATTCCAGCCAGTAAAAGAAGGGAAAATACCAAGGTAACTGCCGCTCCGCCCAACAGACAGATTTGATTTCCTTTCCGGATTCTCTCCCAGCTGCCTGCTCCGTAATTTTGTCCGATGAAGGAGACTACCGCCTGGCCTAATGCCAGAACCGGAAGATATATGATCAGTTCCACCCTGAAATATACAGTAAACGCGGCGACTGCCGTGACGCCCAGCCGGTTGATCTGTGACTGGATGATGATATTTGATAGGGTGATAATAATGGCCTGCACTCCGGAAGGCACTCCTACGCGCAGGATATTGGCCAGCTCACCCCAATCCCAGTTTTTGAAATGGAACCGCAGGGCATATGGTGTCTTCATCCGGTACAAATGTACCAGAACCCCCACTGCAGCAAAAGTCTGGGAAAACATGGTGGCAAAGGCCGTTCCTTCCACTCCCATATGGAATACTACCAAAAAGATGTAATCTGCCGCGATATTGATGAGTCCTCCCAGAAACTGATACACCATCGGAGTTCTCGAATCCCCCAATGCGCGGAGCACCCCGCTCAATAAATTATAGGTGACGACAGAAATCATACTGATCATATAAATTCTCAGATAGTTCACTGCCAGTGGGAAAATTTCCTCCGGAGTTCCCATCCACCGCAAAAACTGTGGGGACAACAGCAGGCCAACCACCATCAAAATGCCCCCGCCTGCGATTCCTGTCCAAAATATCGTCTGGATCAGTTTTTTCAGGGACTGGTCTTGACCCCCGCCGTAATGTCGGGCGGCAAACACGTTGGTTCCCACTGCCATACCGTTAAAAAACCCGATCAGGCAGGTGATGATCAGTCCGCTGGCTCCGATTGCTGCCGCCGATTCCGTCCCTAAAAGCTGTCCTACAAAAATCAGGTCAACCGTGCTGTAGAGCTGCTGAATCAGGCTGGATCCCAAAAGAGGAAGAGCAAAGAGAAGAATTCCCTTTGCCACGCTGCCTTCCGTTAATGTATTTTTTTTCAAATCATATCCTCCCACATTTCACGGGAATGGATCCCGGAAGCATCGTCATAAGATTCCACCCGATGATGCAGTTCTTCGTGGGTATGGGAGTGATCTGCCCCTTCGATCTCATCAATACATGCATTATAATGACCGTAAGCAATCAGTGGGGAATTTGCCGGAACCGAATAGGAAATCGTCTGGTAAAGAATGATGGCATCCTCTTTCAGACGAAATTCTTCGATGACATTTCCAAAAAAGTCTTTCAGAACCCCTGCCAGTTCACCCGCCTTTATGACATCTCCGGCCTTCTTTAACGGGAACCAGCATCCGGCCTTCTCCGAATCAATATAATGCGCATGATGCATATGCTTTGGAACCTGTTTTTGCTGTTCTTCCAACGTTGGGGCGGTCCGGAGCATCCCGATACAGCGGAGGATATTTTTCACATCTTTTTTCGAAGCCTGCACTTCCTCTTTGGTCCATAATCCGTTGCATCCCCGCTCAATTAAGACAGAAGGAATCCCCAGAGTTCCAGCATAATTATAGGCTCCGCCCTTTCCGCTCATCGATTTCACATAAAATGGCATATCTGCTGCCAGAGCCATTCTCTCTGCTTCTTTTACCGTTTCCTCCGGCGCATTTCCTACACAGTAGATAAACGGAGTCAGATCTTCAAACCAGTCCCCATTATGGACATCAATATAATAATCTATTTTGGAAAAAAGCTCTTTTTCCATAAAATATGCCAGTTGATCGGTGTAAGTGCCTTCCATCGTTCCTGGAAAGACACGATTTAAATTCTTTCCATCTTCCGCCGATACACTGACCGTCCTCGCCTTAAACCCGTTGATATTCACCACATGGATCATAATGAGGATTCCCTGGATATCCTCCGGCAAAAGTTCCTCCGCAAGTCTGGTGACGCACTCAATTCCCACATACTCTGCATTATGGATTCCACCATCGACCAGTACCGTATTTCCTTCTTCTTTTCCGTAAATCAAAGTGACCGGAAGTTCATCCTGCGTAAATGGCATTTTTAAAAAACCACTCACTTTTTCTCCCTTTTCCACATAAAGATTGCCTAATTGAAATCCCATTTCTCATCCTTTCAAAACTACGATATCCTATCGTTTCATACGTTACTAACGACATTATTGTAGCATAAGCATTGGGTGTGGGCAATTGAATTTTATGGTAATTAGTTAGTCATTACTTACTTTAATTAGTTCAAGAAATTCCCTGTGAACGGCGTCATTTCCGCTTAATTCCGGATGAAATGCGAAAGCTATCTGATTACCATAAGAAACCCCAACAATTTTTTCCTCTACGCGTGCAAGGATTTCCACGTCCTTGCCAACAGTTTCCACGTACGGTGCCCGGATAAATTCCATGGGGAATTGCCCGATGCCTTTGATGTTCTCTTCGCAGTGAAAGCTTCCCAACTGTCTTCCATATGCATTTCTTTTTACTGTGACCGGCAAGGTAGCAAAACAGCGTTTCTTATCGTTGGAAACTTCCTGTGCCAGAAGGATCAATCCGGCGCAGGTCGCAAGGACAGGCAGTCCCTGCTCGATTTTTTCCTTCAGCGGCTCTAACATGGAAAGCTCTTTTAGCAGCCTGCTCTGTACGGTACTCTCGCCTCCCGGTAAAACCAGTCCATCAAAATCCTGCTCCAGATCTGCTGCATTTCTTAACTCCACTGTCTCTGCTCCAAGCCGCCAAAGTGCTTTTTCGTGTTCTATAAACGCACCCTGTACTGCAAGTACTGCTATCTTCATCTCTTATTTTCCTCTTTCTGCCATTAACAGTTCAATCTCGTTCTCATTGATCCCTACCATCGCTTCGCCCAGATCTTCCGACAATTCCGCCAGCATTTTGGCATCCTTGTAGTTGGTAACGGCTTTGACAATGGCATCTGCCCTCTTTTTCGGATTACCGGATTTAAAAATACCGGAACCGACAAAGACTCCTTCCGCTCCAAGCTGCATCATCAAGGCGGCATCTGCCGGAGTGGCAACACCACCTGCCGCAAAATTCACAACCGGCAGTCTTCCTGTCTCATGCACCGTGAGTACCAGCTCATAAGGCACACGCAGTTCTTTGGCAGCCTCGAATAATTCATCTTCCCTCATGGAGCGGATTCTGGCAATTTCCTGGTTCATCTTTCTCATGTGACGTACAGCCTGCACGACATCACCCGTTCCCGGCTCCCCTTTGGTACGGATCATGGACGCGCCTTCATTGATTCGTCGAAGGGCTTCTCCCAAATCACGGGCCCCACATACGAAAGGTACTTTAAACTGCTTTTTGTCAATATGGTAGACATCGTCTGCCGGTGACAGAACTTCACTCTCATCAATATAGTCGATCTCGATCGCTTCGAGAATTTGGGCTTCCGCAAAATGTCCAATCCGGCATTTTGCCATAACCGGGATGGAAACGGCTTCCTGGATACCACGGATCATTTTCGGGTCACTCATGCGGGATACGCCGCCGGCAGCACGAATATCTGCCGGGATCCTCTCTAACGCCATGACCGCACAGGCTCCTGCCTCCTCGGCAATCTTCGCCTGCTCCGGTGTGGTGACATCCATAATGACACCGCCTTTTAACATCTGTGCCAATTCTTTATTTAATTCGTATTGTTTTTGTGCATCCTGAGTTATCATCGTGTGTTCTCCTTTTCTATGATTAAAAATTATTTTCTGTTCCGAAACCTAGAGTATAACAAAAATGACCATATTGAAATATTCAATTTGAATATAGTCAATATGGTCAGTTTCTTATTTTTTCTTCTCTTTTTTCGTTGTTTTTCTCTTTTTTATGGTCAGTTTTTATTTTAAAAGGTTACGGTAATCTTCGTCCCTTTTCCCACTTCACTTTCCAGATCCAGCTTTGCATCGTGGAGTGCCACTACATGCTTGACAATGGCAAGCCCCAGGCCGGTACCGCCCGTCTGTTTAGAACGGCTTTTATCCACACGGTAGAATCTCTCAAAAATTCGTTTCTGGTGCTTTTTCGGTATTCCGATTCCGGTATCTTCCACAATGAGGAAGGCATGGCCGTCTTTCTTTCCAGTCAGTACTTTCACGCTTCCCTTTTTATTATTATAGCGGATGGCATTGGCACAGAGATTGTTGATCAGTTCCCCGATCATCTCCCGGTTGGCTGTGGTCTCTGCGGATTCTCCCTGATAACTGATCTCCACATCATGTTTGGCGGCATACATCTGCATGTTTTCTACACAGTTTTCTACTTCCTCCCGCAGATCGACTTTTTCCATCGTGACCTGGGTATCCGCATCCAGCTCCGAAAGACGGATAATATCGTTAATGAGCGAGAGAAGCCTTCTGGCATTTTTCCCGATTTTGGCGGCAAAAGAGATGATTTCATCCCGTGGGACCATCTCATTTTCTATCAGCTCTGCATAACCGGAAATCGCAGTGAGGGGTGTTTTTAATTCATGGGAAACATTGGCGGTAAAATCCTGCCGCATTCGTGCACTCTTTAAAATATCGGCATGCTGTGTCCGGATTGTCTTGACAAACGGGATAAGCTCCTTGTACGCCGGCGTGATGGAAAAATCATTGATATCTACCGCCATCTGCTCAATCGGCTGGATTAGGTTTTTCGTCATAAAATGAGCCAGGATAATACATAAGATCATCATCACCAAAAGCGTCGCTGCGATCATAGGAAAAATTTTGCTTCCGATATTCCATATGTTTCCCGCCTCTCTTGCCACACGCAGCACGGAACCGTCTTCCAACTTCACCGCATAATAAAAGGTATTGGTTCGCATGGTTTCTGATTCCCGGACTGCCTCACCACTTCCGGTTTTAAATGCTTTTTTAATCTCCGGACGGCTCATATGGTTACCCATACTCCCCACATCCACATCATTATCATATAGCACTTTCCCATCCGAGGCAATCCACGTCACACGGAGTTTTTTATAGTCCAGATGCAGCTTTTTTTCATTGCCCTGGTAAAAAATACCCGTATTTTTCAGTGCCAGGGCGTTTACCCGCAGATCATCTTGTATCTGCGTCTGAAACAGATCATAAAAAACAAAAAGCATGATGAGCATTGTGGCAACAATAGCAAGGCTCGAAATGGTAACCAACTGGATATTTATTTTTCTCCGCATACGTCATCCCTCCTGGCATTTTCCATATCTTTTCGTTCTATTCCATCACATAACCGACATTTCGTACGGTTTTAATATGATTGCTGCTGTCTCCCAGTTTTTTCCGGAGTGTTTTGATATGCATGTCCACTGTCCGGGATTCCCCCTCAAATCCGGTATCCCACACCCGTTCCATGATCATTTCCCGGGTCATGACAATCCCGGCATTGTGCATGAGTAATTTGAGCAGTTCATATTCTTTATAGGTAAGGGCGATCCCCTGATTATTCACATACACCATATGTCGTTCATTATCTAAGAAAATATCACCGATCGTCAGATATTTATCCTCCGTTTTCTCGGATGTCCGGCGGAGGACCGCTTTGACCCTCGTAATAAACTCAATAACAGAAAATGGTTTCCGGATATAGTCATCTGCTCCGATATCCAGCCCTTTTACCATATCAATCTCAGAGGTCTTCGCTGTCACCATGATCACCGGTAATTTTTTCGTCACCGGATTCTGGCGAAGTTTTTTTACGATCTCATATCCGTCTTCATCCGGGAGCATAATATCCAAAATAGCCAGATCAGGAAGTTTCTCCTCCAACTTTTTATAAAAATGGGCAGCATCTTCAAACTGGTATACCTTATGCCCGCTGTTTTTTAACGCGATTGCTTCAATTTCCTGTATATTTGTATCATCTTCTACTATATAAATTGTTGGCATAATTTGCTTTCCCCCTGTCCTGTTCCCATACCCCTCTGTTTTGTATTATTCCTGTTGATTCCGGGGCAGTGCGTACTTCTCACTCAGTTCCATATATTGCCGCTGGAATGTCTCACTATTTTCTTCTTTTAGTATACCAATATATTCATGCGTGTCAAATCCACCCTCGTCTACCTGAAGCATGCACACCGCGATATTGGAACAATGATCGGACACTCTCTCAAAATTTGTAGAAATATCTGAGAGGATGAAACCAAGCTCGATCGTACATTCTCCTTTTCTGAGACGGTTGATATGTCTTTGTTTTTCTTCTTTATTTAACGATTCCACCACCTGCTCTAAAGGCTCTACCTCTTGTGCCAGAGACAGATCCCTCGTCTCGAAAGCCGTAACTGCCCTGTCCACAACATCACAGATCGCTGCGGAAAAAATCTTTAGTTCTGCTTTTGCTTTCTCCGAGAACTCAAGATTTTTCTCTTCCATTTCTTTTGCTGCTCTCATAATATTAAATGCATGGTCAGAAATCCGCTCAAAATCGCCGATACAATGGAGCAGAACCGATAGCGTCCGGCTGTCTTTTTGAGAGAGGTCTTTGCCGCTGAGTTTGACCAGATATGTGCCGAGGCTGTCCTCATATCCATCAATCTGCTCTTCCAGCTTCTTTACTTTTTTTGCGGTAGACTCCTCATAATTTTCCAGCAGCCCAATGGCAAGGAGGATGGATTTTTTTGCTTTCTTTGCCATATTCACTGCTACAAGCTGGCATTGTTCCATAGCAAAACCCGGCTTGTCCAGGAAACGTTCATCCAATCTGGAGAAATCAGCAGCGGTATCATCTGCCTCCATCTCTTCCAGATCCGAAGCCTTGTCCGGGATAACCAAAAATGCCATTTTTTCCAACAGATTTGCAAACGGAAACAAAATGATAGTTGCCCCGATATTAAACAAACTGTGTACGACCGCAATTCCCGCCGGGCTGGCCGCAGTATTTAAAAAACGAAAATGGATAAATAGATTGAGTGTGTAAAATACCACCATGAATATAGTCGTACCGGTAATATTGAAAAAGAGGTGGACAGCTGCCGCTCTTTTTGCATTTTTGCTGGTACCGATACTGGAAAGAATCGCAGTAATACAGGTTCCAATGTTCTGCCCCATAATAATAGGAATCGCTGTTCCAAAATTCACTGCTCCCGTGGCACAAAGTGCCTGCAAGATTCCGACAGATGCCGAAGAACTCTGGATAATCGCGGTTAAAATGGTACCTGCCATCAATCCAAGAAGAGGATTGGAAAACATAGTAAGAATACTGGTAAATTGTTTATTTTCTGCCAGTGGTGATACGGCATCGCTCATGGTCTCCATCCCGAACATCAGTATGGCAAATCCGATGAGAATCAAGCCGATATCTTTCTTTTTCTCATTTTTTGTAAACATAATGAATACAATACCAATGACAGCTAAAATTGGTGAAAAAGAAGACGGCTTCAACATTTGCAGAATAAAGCTATCTCCGGTGATCCCGGTAAGGCTGAGCAGCCAGGAGGTCACAGTGGTACCAATATTGGCACCCATGATGATCCCAATCGCCTGATTTAACTTCATAATCCCGGAGTTAACAAAGCCAACGACCATAACAGTGGTAGCGGAAGAAGACTGGATCACCGCAGTGACACTCAGTCCCAGCAATACTGCCATAATTCGTTTTGATGTCAGCTTTTCCAAAAGTCTTTCCATCCGGCCACCGGATAATCTGGACAGTCCCTGTCCCATCGCATCCATTCCATACAGGAAGAGTGCAAGACCGCCTAACATTGTCAAAAAACCAAAAATACTCATATTTCCCTCCATTTTACATCATTTACACTTGTTTTTTACATGAGTAACGTTGAAATTTACATTAACACAACTATGTAAAATGTATAGAAAGGAGTATGTAAAGTTTATGTAAAATTCTCAACAGGCTTTACTGATACAGCCAGAAAGGATATTAATCGGCAAGCTCTCCTGTAATCGAGAAAATAACCCATTCTGCAATATTGGTTGCATGGTCTCCGATTCTTTCAAAATATTTTGCAACTAAAAGAACATCCAGTGCCGGTTCTCCTTCCGTGGAGCGAGTCCGGATCATTTCAATCAGCTCTTTTTTCACTTTTTCGAATAAATCATCCACGACATCATCATGGTCAATGACTTTCTGGGCTTTTTCCAGATCTTTTTCGACATAAGCTTCCAGGCTCTGAATCAGCATAACCATGGTCTCTTTTGCCATGTCTTCGATATCTTTCTCCAGTGCATTGATATAGAATGTCTCTCCAGGTAAATCGGAGGATGCTTCTAACAGCATAATCGCCAGTTCTGAGATATCTGTCGCATGATCCCCGATTCTCTCCATATCGGTTACCATTTTTAATGCCGCGGAAATGGTTCTCAGGTCTCTTGCCACCGGCTGCTGCTGCAGAAGAAGCCTCAGACAGCTCGCTTCGATTTTTCTTTCTGCCCGGTCAATTTCCTCATCTCCTGCCATCACCTGTTTTGCCATCTCGACATCCTGTTTCATCAGGGCTTTGACCGCATTTCCAATCGATTTTTCGATCATTGTGCCCATATTAATCATTTCTTTATTCAGCTCTTCGAGCTGTTCGTCAAAACGGATACGCATATCAACCAAACCTCCCTGTAATATAATCTTCTGTCCTCTTATCTTTCGGCATAGAGAATAATTCGGATGTCTTTCCTGTCTCGATAATCTCTCCTAACAGGAAAAATACCGTCTTGTCCGAAATTCTGGTTGCTTGCTGCATATTGTGAGTAACCATGACGATTGTATAATCTTTCTTTAATTCCTGTGCCAGCTCCTCAATTTTGATTGTGGAGATCGGGTCAAGAGCTGAAGTCGGTTCATCCATCAGTAACACCTCCGGTTTTACCGCCAGTGCCCTGGCAATACACAGTCTTTGCTGCTGACCACCGGACAGACCCAGTGCGCTTTTTTTCAGCCGGTCTTTTAATTCGTCCCAGATTGCCGCACCCCGCAGTGCCTCTTCTACAATCTGATCCAGTTTCCCTTTGTTGTGAATTCCGTGGGTTCTCGGACCATAGGCTACATTATCATAGACACTCATCGGAAACGGATTTGGTTTCTGGAATACCATTCCCACTCTTTTACGTAAAAGATTGACATCCATATCCCGATAGATATCTTCGTTATCTAAAGTCACTTTTCCTGTGATCTTACATCCTTCTACCAGGTCATTCATACGGTTTAAGGATTTTAATAAAGTAGATTTTCCACATCCGGAAGGACCGATGAATGCAGTAATCTCTTTTTCATGTATATTTAATGAAATATCTTTCAATGCGTGAAACTGACCATAATACAGGTTTAGGTCATCAATCATCATCTTTTTTTCCAAAATAGATTCCTACCTTTCTATTTTTATCTCGTAGATTTCAGTATCATAAATTTATGCCTTCGATATTTTTTTCGCTATGAAGGAAGAAAATGCATTGATTAAAATAACGAGCACCAATAAAATGACTGCAGTCGCATATGCCTGGTTTACATGCAATCCTTCATTTGCCAGCAGATACATATGAACGGCTAATGTTCTTCCTGAAGAAAAAACATTTTTCGGAAATGCCGCTACCGTTCCTGCCGTATAGATCAATGCTGCAGTTTCTCCGACGATACGTCCGGTTGCAAGAATGACACCGGAGAGGATTCCCGGTACTGCTGCCGGAAGGATGATCTTAAAGATGGTACGCAGTTTTCCTGCACCAAGACCAAAACTTCCTTCTCTGTAAGAATCCGGCACTGCTAACAGTGCTTCCTCTGTCGTACGCAAGATGACAGGCAAGATCATAATCGCCAGGGTAAATGCACCGGCAAGAATGGAAAATTTCCATTTTAATGCAGTGACAAAGAATAACATTCCAAATAAGCCATAGACAATGGATGGGATTCCCGTCAGTGTTTCTGCAGTCACTCGAATGACTTTTACCAGCTTATTTCCTTTTTTTGCATACTCTACCAGATAGATGGCGGAACCAATTCCAAAAGGAACGGCCAGCAACAGGGAAATTCCTGCCATGATCACGGTATTGACCAATGCCGGTACGACCGAGGCATTATCCGACGTATAAGTCCAGGAAAATAAGTCTCCATTCACATAAGGAATTCCGTTAATCAGAATGTATACAATCAAAAAGATCAGGGCGGCAATCGTAATCAGTGCGGATAAAACCACCAAAAGCATTACCAGTAAAGAACCTGGCGTTCTTTTATAAGATTTCAGTCGATCGCTGAGAGACAGCCGGTTCATCGGAGCTTCGTTTACTGTAGATGCTGCTTTTACTGTTTCTTCTATATTTACCATTTTATCAGTCATCTCCTATCCTACTCCTTTTCCGAACGCATTTTCACGATAGAAAATGCCAGGTTGATCAACAGGATGAAAACAAAAAGAACCACACCGGTCGCGATCAGGGCTTCCCTGTGGAGACCTTCTGCATATCCCATTTCTATTACGATATTGGCTGTCAGGGTACGTACCCCTTTGAAAATTCCATCTGGCATTCTCGCCTGGTTTCCGGCAACCATGATCACGGCCATTGTCTCACCGATCGCACGGCCAATGCCCAGAATGATTCCTGCGAGGATTCCTGATTTCGCTGCCGGCAAAACGGCACAAAAGATACTTCTCTCATGTGTTGCTCCAAGAGCCAGGGATCCTTCATAATAGCTTCCCGGCACTGCGCGGATCGCACTTTCAGATACACCGATGATGGTAGGCAGGATCATCATTCCCAAAAGGATCGATGCCGACAGAATACTGCTTCCTGTTCCTCCAAAATACGTACGGATCATCGGAACGATCACGACCATTCCAAAGAAACCATATACAACCGATGGGATACCTGCGAGCAGTTCCACTGCCGGTTTGATAATCTTATATGGTTTTTGTGGACAGTACCATGCAAGAAAAATTGCTGTCAGCAAGCCAATCGGAACACCGATGATAATCGCTCCAGCGGTTACATATATACTACCCACAATCATAGGAAAGATGCCGTAAATGTCATTTCCCGGCTTCCACATGGTACCAAGAAGGAAATCGGCAAAGCCGATTTCCTTCATTGCCGGTATTCCGTTTGCGAAAAGGAATACACAGATTAATGCAACAGCCAGGATTGAGACACAAGCGGCAATCAGGAATACCCATTCCATTACTTTTTCTTTCATTTTTGCCATGTCTCGTTACTCCTTATTCTGCGATGTCACTCCAAGATGTTGTCTCTCCTGTGAAGATGGATTTTACCTGGTCTGTGGACAGTTCATCTACGTCGCTGTCATTATTTACGATTACTGCGATACCATCCTGTGCAATTGTCTTGCTTTCTACGCCCTGAGCAGTCTCATCATCTTTTAATTCTCTGGATGCCATACCAATATCATAAGATCCTTCTACTGTAGAAGATACACCAGTTGTACTATCAGTTGTCTGTAATTCTATCTCTACATTGGTATTGACTTTCTGATATTCTTCTGCAAGTTTTTCCATAACCGGAGATACGGAAGAAGAACCACCAACAACAACTTTTCCTTTTGCATTGGTTGCTTCATATGCAGCTGCGTTTTCATCTACTGCGATATAACCATTGTCTTCGATGACTTTCTGTCCTTCTGCACTCATGATATAGCCGATGAAATCATTTGCTGCATCACTTACTTTTTTGCCTAATACAATGTTGAAAGGTCTTACGACTTTGTAGCTTCCATTCTTTACATTGTCTACAGAAGCTTCTGCGCCATCAATTTTTACTGCCTTTACCGTATCATTTAAAGAACCAAGAGAAATATATCCAATCGCATTGGCATCATTTGCAACAGAAGACATCATAACAGAGGTGCTGTTTGTAATGCTTGCTTCATCTGTTGTCTTATCTACCTTTTCTCCGTTGGAATCTTCTTCTTCAATTCCAAATAATTCGATGAAAGCTCCTCTTGTACCAGAACCGTCCTCTCTGGACATTACGGTAATGGTGTCATCACTGCTGGAAGCACTGTCGCTTGTTCCACCACATCCTACGAGAGTTGTCAGAGACATTGCTGCGATCAATGCTATACTTATAAATTTTTTCATAATTGTAATCCTTCTTTCTTTTTCTTTTTTTCTTTTTTAAGCTTCTCCTAGAGAGTATCTTAACTATGTAAAGTTCGAAACCTTCTTTATGTAAAAAAGATGTAAAATCTTACGGACGAAAAATAGCACCTCTTCGCACGAATGTCTATCCTCGCGAAGCATTTTTTTGCATAAAAAAAACCTGGATCTCGGGTTCCAGGTTTCCTTTATATCTTTTCAATTTCTTTGCGGAGCTTCAACATTTTCTTATCAATTTTTGCAATCGCAATCGCATATTCTTTTAGTTCCCTGCGAATCCGATCTGTTCCTTTCTTTTCATTTTTATACCAGAGCTGGTAATCAAGAATCGCCCAGTAATTCATCGCTACGGAACGGATCTGCACTTCGATAAACTGTACTTCCTGCCGCTCCTGGCTCCAGGAATTCCTCCCTGCGGATGATCCCCTATCTCCTATCGGTTTAAAAATCAGATGGATGCTCCGATAGCCGCTGGCCTTTGGCCGGGCAATATAGTTCTTTTCTTTAACCAGTTGATATCCAGGCAGCTTCTTGATCGCTCCTGCCACCCGGTATACATCATCCTGAAAAGAACAGACGATCCGGATCCCTGCCAGATCCCGCAGAGTGGAAACCGCCGACTCTATCGAGATTTCCCTGTGTTTCCGGTGAAGTTTCTTTACCACACTTTCCGGACTTTTTACTCTCCATGACACGTTCTCAACCATCTTTCGCCCGTATTTCTCAGAAAGCATTTTGTCCAATTCCCGGACCTGCAATAACATCTCATCAATCAATTCCTGACATTCTTCTTCCACCAGCAACTGTTTCATGCCCTGCTCCATCTGTTGGATTTCTTTCTCCAGGACATCTCTGGTCCTTTTTTTCCCCTTGATCACGCTACATTTATCCCTTCTTTCTTTTATTCATATTTTGGTAACGATTCAGAGCCATGCAAAACTACGATCTTTATATGCTGAATCGTTACCTATTTTATTTTTATTATAATCTTTTTTTCGGTCAGCTTCTATCTGTTTTTTGAAAATTTTATGTAAAGTTTGTGAGGAACCCATCGGTAAACTGGCTTCTTTTCGTTTCATTTACGCCAAATTCTTGCCGTCTGCGATGTCCGTATGATCCATATGATCATAGGTATCCAGAAAATGATGCTTCGTCCCTTCTTTTTTATAGGCGATCACGGTTTCCAGATTAACATTTTCCACACTCCGGAAAATATGTGCTTCCACATAAGGATTTTTCTTTTTCAATTCCCGGATCAGCTCTTTGATTTCTAGCCGTTTTGACTGGTTTTCTTCATTATTAGATGTCATGCAGGTCTCAGTAAATTTACAGGCACATTGAAGGAAGTAAAGGTCATTGTAGTCCCTCCATGCCTTGATATCCTCTTCCCGGATCAGATACATTGGACGGATCAGCTCCATCCCCTCAAAATTGGTGCTGTGGAGCTTTGGCATCATCGTCTGGATCTGTGCCCCGTAAAGCATCCCCATCAGGATGGTCTCGATCACATCATCATAATGATGCCCCAGGGCAATTTTATTACAGCCCATCTGTCTGGCATAATTGTAAAGATAGCCCCTTCTCATTCTTGCACAGAGATAGCAGGGAGATTTCTCGATATGAAATACCGAATCAAAAATATTGGATTCCACAATATGAATCGGTATCTTTAATTTTCTGGCATTCTCCTCGATGATCTGGCGGTTTGCCGGGGTGTATCCGGGATCCATAACAAGAAATTTCACTTCAAAAGGAAACTTATTATGAAGCTTCAGTTCCTGGAAGAGCTTCGCCATCAGCATGGAATCTTTGCCGCCGGAAATACAGACCGCAATCCGGTCCCCTTCCTTTACCAGCTCATATTGATTGATCCCTTTTGTAAATTTACACCAGATATTCTTTCGAAATTTCTTCCGGATGCTCTTTTCCACCTGGGCACAGATTTCATCCCCCGGTTCTCTTTTTATTTCCATCTGTCGTTCCTCTCTTTTTCCAATGATGTTCTGCTGGGGAAATACTATCACACTTTACTGCTTTTTTCCAACCATTTTTTGCTGACAGGCCGCAGCGTCAAACGGAAACAAATCCCCTAACGTGACGGTCAGCGGATCTTTGACGAGCATTGTTTTTGCTTTTTCTGCTATCTTCTCCCGATTCTTCTGTTTTCTCGTCTTCCGAAAAAGATTTGCAGTATTTCTCGCATCCCACAGTGCACTATGTCTCTTCCCACAAAAAGAAAGATCCGCATAATACAATGCCCTGTCCAGAGAAATCTGTTCTTTTTTCCTGATGATCCGTCCAAATTCCTTTTGAAAATCCCTCCAGGAAATCATCATTTCTTTTTCCACGTCACTGAGATCCACTCTTTTGAGACAAATCTCATGGATCAGCTGCCAGAAGTCGCTGTCACTCCAGGCCATGACCTGAAATGCATCTCCACCCTCCCTGCACCATGTGCAAAAACGATGGAAGACCTCTGCAAAAAGCTCCTCCCCTTGCAGCTTCTCATAATTAAGCCCTGTCAGCCGCTCATATCTTGGATAAATTTCCCGGCAGTATTCCGGTCTCACCAAACTTTGAAACTCCCCGGTTTCCGCAAAACTGTCATTTAACATGACTGCCCCGATCTCTATTGTCTCATTTTTGCAAATATTTTTTTCAAATTGATATTCTTCCGGCAAAGGATGCATTTCCAAATCAATTACTATATATCTCATCCCGATTTTCGCTTCTCCTTTCTGCCCGTGTTTTCGTCTTATGTTTTGATGGAACTATTATATCATATCTGACTCATATATTAAGAAGAAAGTGCCTGAAAAAATATCTGTTATTTTTCTATATCATCTGTTATGATCTATGATAGGTGTTTTCCATACATCAATTTACCAGAAGGGATGACATGAATTATTATGATACAGGATATTTATCCACATAAATTAAATAATCATTATAGAACGGATGCCAGGCCTGATGCCTCCAGCATCATCTTATATTTTACAAAAGATGGCATATTAAACTGTCTGAAAAATCAGGAGAAATTGGTTGATTCGGAACAGCAGGAGCTTTTTTCTGAAGAAAGCAGATCGCCTACGCAGTATCTTTCTTTTCCACGCCTGGAAGAACTGACAGCTATTTCCCCTATTTGCACGGAGGAATTGACTTATCTTTTTTCGATTGATAAAGAAAATTATTTTTTATTGGAAGAAACTCCGGAAAGACTGCCGGATGACTATGTTTTCACACCGGTACGCAGTCTGCGTAAGATGGATATTGGCCCGAAATATCAGATTTTTGCCAGTGTGACCGGATTACAGCTCTATCACTGGTACCAGAACAACCGCTTTTGCGGGCGGTGCGGTCACAAGACGGTGCACCATACCATGGAACGTGCTCTGGAATGCCCGTCTTGTGGCCATATCATTTATCCACGGATTGTCCCGGCCGTCATTGTGGGCGTTCGAAACAAGGATAAGCTTCTCTTAACCAAATACCGGACGGGCTTTGCCCACTATGCGCTGGTCGCCGGATTCACTGAAATCGGTGAGACTTTAGAAGAAACCGTAGCCCGGGAAGTCATGGAGGAAACCGGGCTTCACGTCAAAAATATCTGTTACTACAAATCACAGCCATGGGGGATTGTAGACGATCTTCTCGCCGGATTCTATTGCGATGTGGATGGAGATACCGAAATTCATATGGATCCCCTGGAATTAAAATTTGCCGAATGGTGTTCCCGGGATGAGATCATGCTGCAGCCTGATGATTTCAGCCTCACCAATGAAATGATGAAAATGTTCAAGGACGGCAGAGACAGCGAAGGCTGATCTGCCAACTCTAACCTTCTGTTTTACACACGTCCACCCAGCCTTTGACATCCGTGATTTGCTCGAGTTCCCCTACGGTTAACCGTACAGCACTGTGATCATCTCCGGCAGCCGGATAGACTGTCTGAAATTTTCGAAGACTTTCATCCAGATATACTTCCACGCCGTCGCGAACCCCAAACGGACATACTCCGCCAGGAGCGTGTCCGATCCACTGTTCCACCTGCGCAAACGGAATCATCTTTGCTTTCCGATGGAAGGTATCCTTATATTTCCGGTTATCGATCTTCGCCGTTCCCTCTGTCAGGATCAGAACCGGCTGTTCTTCCTGCAAAAATGACATGGTTTTCGCGATCATTCCCGGCTCCACTCCGAGTGCCTCTGCCGCTTCGTTCACCGTTGCGGTAGAATCCGACAGATGGATCACCCGTTCCAACATTCCTTTTTCCTCCAGATATTTTTCCGCTTTTTCCTTTGACATATCCCTTTATCCTTTCTATTTTGTCTTCTTTCTTCTGTCTTTCTTATTTCGCATCATCCGCAAGCTGCCGCTCAATCCACGCCATCAAAAGATGGACAATGCGTTCCTGTTCATTTTCTGTAAGCTCCCGGCCTTTTGGAATGTGATACCACTTATTTAGGCAGCCACGGCAGCAGCAGGCGCAGGCGTGCTGTGCGATGAACACCGGGTGCCCACGCATGGGTGTCTGTTTCCCGTCATTTGGAATCTCCGCCGGAGCAAGCCTCGTCCGGACAAAATCTGCAGCATGCCTCCGGATCGTATCCATCCCCTTATCGGCGATGTAACATTTTTCCTTTTGGGTCAGATGAAACTTTGCACGGAACGTGGATTTTTGCAGGCGGGCGAATGTCTGATCAATCGTTGCCAATCAAATTACCCCCTTTCATCCTCATTATAACTTTTTAACGAAAAACATTCAATCACCCTATCTGTTTCATCGTTATTTTTCATCTCTGTCATATTTTTTCCATATATTATTGATTTATCTGTCAAAATCAAATATACTTATTGCAATTGCCAAAGACAAGCTCCGACAATTAATTTTGCAGCAACGAAACCTGAAAACATAAATTTCAATTATATTGGAGTACCACCAGAAAGGAGACTTTATGTCATTCATCAAAAACATCCCACACGAAGAAGTCATCAACTTTACCGAACAGATCAGCGCGGAGCCTGGACAGATCGTCAGTAAGACGCTTGCCCAAAATAACCATGTCAGCGTGACCTTATTTGCATTTTCTAAGGGAGAAGAAATCGGAACCCACGATTCGACAGGAGATGCCATGGTATATGTTCTGGAAGGAACCGGAAGATTCACGGTAGACGGAAAAGAGCACTTTGTCAAAGCCGGCGAGACTCTTGTCATGCCTGCGAAGATACCGCATGCAGTTTATGCACCGGAAAATTTTAAATGGCTTCTCACCGTTGTATTTCCGGAGTAATCCCTCCTCTGTGCCTTTTTATCAGAAAGGAGCTTGCCTATGAATAAACGACTCAAAAACATCCTCTCTTATCTGGCAATTACCCTTGGCGCTCTTCTGGCCAGTTTTTCCGTCGCCTGCATCCTGTTACCCAACGATGCCATCGATTACGGAACTGCCGGAATCGCCATTATCATCAGTAAACTGACGGGATACAGCCTCTCACTTTGCGTACTTCTCGTTTTCCTTCCGTTCCTCCTCGCCGGAATTGCCTTTCTCGGGAAATATTTTTTTGCCAAAGCTTTTGTCGGCTCTCTCGTTTACACTCTCGGTCTTGCATATTTTGAAAGAATCCCTTTCGAACTCAACACGGAGCATTTCCTCGCGGTTGCCTTCGGGGGTGCCATCCTCGGCATTGGCCTATCACTGATTCTGCGCAATGGAGGGTGCATCGATGGTTCCGAGATCTTCGCCAACATTATTGTCCATATCATCTATAACAAGACGGGCAAAGACTACAGTATTTCCTACATTTTGATTCTATTTAACATCTGCGTTTATATTTCCGTCTTTGCCCTGATCGACCAGGACGCTGCCATGATGAGTCTCCTTGTCTATATTATCGCGACGGCAATTATTGACCATTTCACTGATCATTTTGAAGCGATCAAGCAAGTAACTATCATCACAAAGGATCCGGATGCCATCATCCGGCAGATTAAAAAAGATCTGAATAAAACCTGTACGATCATCAACTCTGCCGGTGTCATCGCAGGGGAAAATAAAACCCTGATCTGTTATGTGAATTATTTTGAATTACAGAGAATGCGTGCGATTATTTCAGAACATCCAGGTACTTTCAGCACAGTCTCTACCATCGAAGAAATTTTGCGGTGACGATTCTTCCGCCTGTTTTTGGCATATACGAACCTCACTTTTGATGTTATAATAAAAAAGACAAGGATTTCTCCGACCGAGTGAAAATATGGGAGGTAAAAAAGTATGGATTACGGAAAAAATACGGATTACAGAAATGATAACAATGGAGGTGGCACGTCAAAGATACTGGTCGGTGCCTTGATCTTACTTATGGCAGCGATCATTATGCTTATGGTACTGATTCTCTATAATATGACATCTGGGAAATATCATTCTTCACAGACGCAGACGAATCAAAATGCTACTACAGCAAGTACAGCCGCAGCTACCACACAGGCACCGACAACGCAGGCTACTACCACAGCGGCACAGCCAAATACACAGCAGGCAGCAACCGAATCCAAACCAGCCAATACTGCAACGAATAACTACTATATCATAGAGGGAAGCGATTCCAGGTATGTGGGCACGAATGATTTAGCTGGCTTGAGTTCCTGGGAATTAAAATGTGCCCGCAATGAAATCTATGCGCGTCACGGAAGAACGTTTAATAATAGCAATCTCCAGAATTATTTTAATTCACAGGCATGGTATTCCGGTACCGTTTCTTCCTCTTCTTTTAGTGAGGATGTACTCAATAAATATGAAAAAGCCAACATCGCTTTTATCAAACAGTATGAAAACGGCAGTGTAGCAGCTACGAACAATGCTAATAATTATTATATTTTGCCTTACAGTGATAGCAGTTATGTCTCTTATAGCGATTTAGACCAGTTATCGAAGCAGGATTTAAAATATGCACGTAATGAGATCTATGCGCGCCATGGAAGAAGATTTGACAGCAATGACCTTCAGGATTATTTTGATTCTCAGGTATGGTATTCCGGTACCATCTCCCCATCTTCTTTTAGTGAAAGTGTATTAAATCAATATGAAAAGGCCAATATTTCCACGATCAAAGAATATGAAAATTCCCATTATTAAGAAGAATCTTAAAATCAAATTTCCTATGATATAAAAAAAATCGTGCAGGGGATGGCGAAAGGTTCGGATCAAGATTTTACTATATAATAGGGCATAACCAAATGAGCTCCCCATTACCGGAAATCATCCGGTGATGGGAAGCTCGCTTTTTCGCATATCTGATATCATATTTCGATCATTCTTTTGAGAAAGGATTTAAATAAGGCTGTTTCTTCTTTGGTATATCCTTTCAGTACTTTTTGATTGACTTCCAATACGGTCTGATTCACAGCTTCTTCCAGTTCCCTGGCTTTATCTGATAAGATCAGCTTAATATACCGCCTGTCATTCGGATCGATTTCACGGACAATAAAGCCTTTTGCTTCCATACGCTCCAGGACTCCGGAAATCGTAGAGTTCTCAATCCCCAGCTGCACAGCGATTTCTTTAGGATTGCTCAGATCCTTTTCCCAGATACATTTTAAAACGCCATATTGAATTGGGGTAAGGTCATAAACTTTCAGTTCATTTTTCATTTCCTGAAAAACTCGGTGTTGTGCTCCTGTTAATAAAAAGTTAATGCATTCTTCTAAGTTCATAATTGGTCTCCTTGTGTCATATCATAATTTATTGTTGTCTATGCGAATAGTTCATGTACTTATAATTTATAATTGTAATTATATACTGAAGCCACATGAATTATCAAGGGGTTTTCCTAAAAATTTGAAGCATATTTCTAATAATAGAGTTGGCATCGGCATAAATTCCATAATCACAATATTGAAACACGGGAGAACGTGGATTTGAATTCACAGCAATAATACAATCACTGTCTTTCATTCCGGCCAGATGTTGTATCGCTCCGGAAATTCCAAAAGCGATATATATTTTCGGATGAACAAAGCTTCCGGTTTGTCCCACCTGCTCCGAAGGGTCTGCCCATCCGCAGTCCACCACCGGACGGGAAGCTCCTACCGAAGCATGGAACAAGGCGGCAAGTTCCCGTAATTCCTTAAAACTTTCTTCGTTCATCAGTCCCCTGCCGCCAGCGAAAATCAAAGTGGCCTCTTTGATGTCCTTTCTGACTTGCGGGTGGGTGATTTTTTTAACGGGAATCACCTCGCCCGCCAGTTTTTCCCGGCTGATCTCATCTTCCAACACAGAAGAAGGCGTGGAATCCGCAACAAAAGGACAGGTTATTATCCTATCTTCTATGAAATCCAGAGGATTCTCTGTGTTTCCAGTATCTTTTACCACAATGACCGCCACAGCATCTTTAGAAAATGTATAGTGAGAAAGAGTGTTTCCATCAAGAGATGGACGGATTGCTTCTAAAGATTCCTCCTTTACATTGAAAGAAATGCAGTCTGTCAACATGGCAGCAGAGGCTTTGACTGTAATTTTCGCAGCGAATTCGCGAAAATAGGGTGTAGACGGCAGAAAAATATAATCCGGTTTTTCTTTTTGGATTCCGTTTATGATGAATGCCTCGAATCTGTTTTCGTCCCTCTTCGTATCTGTGGTATCATAAAAGAACTTCACAGGGTTTTTTCCAAGCTGCTCCGCAATTTCTGACACCTTTGTAAGCAGAGCCAGAGTTTGTCTCTGATTTTTTTCACCAATTACGTAAATCATAGCTGCCCTCCCTGAAATCCCTTTTTTTGGAGAAGACGCAGTAATTTTCTGGAAGAAGCCTCGTCGCTGATATCATTTAACAGAGTAAACTCCGTTTGGGTATCGTTCCGGGGAATGATCTGCCTGATGAAATGTAAGCCATGATTGCTGTGGGGAAGCGTAGCGAACATAGCATCCCCATCTATTGTCTGAAACGACATCTCCTGGTAAGTCCGGATAATATCTGCGATTTTCGGCTGCCTGGTAATGCCATGTTCCCGGAAAGACTGAATTAAGACCTTTCCTTTTAAAAGATATAATACTTCTTCCGAAGGAGACAGAACTTTTTTCGCATAAATTTTATTATCTGACACGATGATTTCTTTACTGTAAACCATTTCCGGAATCTTTAAATGACAGGCAACCTGCGTGGCGATATTGACCGCATCGCCATCATAAGCAAGTCTTCCAAATAAAATATAGTCATAATCCGGGAAATGCATTGCGATGGTTTTTGCCATGACCCGCGCCAGTTCCTCTGTCCGGGAAAAATCGAAATTTTTAAACCCGATCAAATATGCTTCATCTACCCCATAGGTGCCTGCCTTCTTTAGCGTCTGTATATTTTCCGGTACATTTTCCGCAAATAGTAAAGCGGTGATCTTCACGTCTTTTCCGGCAAGCTGTTCTTTGAAGCCCATCGCTTCCGACAGGATATTGCAGTCACTTTTACATAAGTACTTTTCATCATCAAATAAATCTGGATTACTGTATATATTTCTTAAAACAACGAGAATTTCCATAAGTTTTTCCTCTCGATTTGCCAAGGTAGTGTCAAAAACTACCTGTTTTTTATTGTTTAAATCACTTTAAAACCTTGT
>CAVFXN010000010.1:0-56846 GCA_963626755.1 Bacteroidaceae bacterium | reverse complement strand
TTTGTAATTCGTGATATTTGATGTGTTCATATTCATATACTCCTTTGAGTATATTGAAACACGTTTAATCATATTTGTCAATATTATTAGTTGCTCAAAGTTTTCTCCTTGAATCTATCTGTTTGCTGCGCTTTTGCATTTATATTTTTAACTCACTGAATTTCGATTTGTAATATCCATGACCATAATGCGCATGTCCCTCTTCGTCGATTTCCATGATGAGAAAGGTAGGCATATGGTCGGGCTGTCTTGGATAGGAAAGGCTTCCCGGATTTAAAATCGTGACATTTTCATCCATTTCGATGTAGGGCCTATGAGTGTGTCCGAACATGACGATGTCAATATGTTTCTGGAGTGCGTAGGCTTTCAGACGCTCCACTCCGCGATATACATGGAAAGTATGTCCGTGGATCACCAGCACCCGGTAGTCTGCTATATTAAAAATATCCTGGGAGGGCAGTTCTAGATTGTAATCATTATTGCCAGAAACCATATGAACCGGGCAGCCTGCCAGGGAACGGATATAATCATCTCCACGTTCCACGTCCCCACAGTGGATCAGCATATCAATATGGCCGACCTGTTCGATGACTCCTGCCACATCGTCATTGCGGCCGTGGGAATCACTGATGACTAAAATTCTCATTTTCTTTCCATCCATGTATTACAAGATCTCCTTTATCTGACGCAATGCCTTACCTCTGTGGCTGATTTCATTTTTTTCCTCCGGAGAAATCTGGGCGGTCGTCATCTTCCTTTCCGGAAGATAGAAAATCGGATCGTATCCAAATCCATTTTCGCCGGCGGGTTCGTGTGCGATCTGTCCCTCAATGGTTCCTGTTCTCGTTTCGATTCTTCCGTCCGGAAAAGCCGCTGCAATGACGCAGACAAAACGGGCGGTCCGCAAAATGTCAGGTACTCCGTGAAGGCGGTCGAGGATAATCTGGTTTTTTATGCGATAGGAAGTGTTTTCTCCCATGTATCTGGCCGAATAGATGCCGGGTTCTTTGTTGAGATAATCGACTTCCAAGCCGGAATCATCTGCTAAGACCAGTCTTCCTGAGGCTTCCATTACGGCTTTGGCCTTGATGATGGCATTTTCCTCAAAGGTTGTCCCATCCTCTACAATGTCCATATCGATTCCCGCTTCTTTCATAGAAAGGATTTCATAATCCAAATCTCCCAAGATTTCCCGGATTTCTTTCATTTTTTTTTCATTTCCTGTCGCGAATATCAATTTCTTCTTCACAATTACTTCCTCCCTGTCTGATTCTCCGGTTTTTTCCGTTTTGGCGGTTTCGGACCCGGAAACATGTAAAAGTATGTTTTCATCATTCCGTTATAAATCTTTCGATTCTTTGCCGCCTTCTTTCCGATATATCTCTCTGCATCGCCGTAGGCGGTGATGACATATTCCGACCAGTCTTCCAGCTGTGCAAAAGCTTTTCCCATATCTCTATAAATAGAAGGAAGATCTTTTTTCTCCTCCATTCTTTCTCCATATGGCGGATTGGTAATCACAAAGCCGTATTTTTTCGCATGGCGGAGCTGATGTACCGGCCTTTGCTGAAAATGGATCATCTCTTCCACACCGGCTCTTTTGGCATTTTCCCTAGCGGCCTTTATGACCTGAGGATCGATGTCATATCCCTGGATATCCATCTCCACAGAATAATCAACCATGTCTTCGGCTTCTTCGAATCCCTGGGCAAAGCTTCGGGCTGGAATGATATTTTCCCATTTTTGCGCCTGGAATTCCCGGTGCATCCCCGGGGCGATCTTCGCTCCGATCATCGCTGCTTCAATGGGAAATGTCCCACTGCCGCAAAACGGATCGACCAGAATCCTGTGCCGGTTCCATGGGGTCAGTTTAATGAGAGCTGCCGCCAGCGTCTCCTCAATTGGTGCCTTGCTCACCATCTTCCGGTATCCTCTTTTATGCAGGCTTTCTCCGGAGGTATCCAGTCCGAGGGTTACCATATCTTTATAGATCATGACTCTTACCGGATAATCCTCGCCGCTTTCCTGGAACCAATTAATGTGATAATGTTCTTTCATCCGCTCTACCATCGCTTTTTTTACGATAGATTGAATATCGGAGGGACTAAACAGACTGCTTTTTACCGAAGTGGCTTTCGTTACCCAGAAGCGGGCATCTGCCGGAAAATAATCCTCCCACGGAACTTTCCGTACATTCTGAAATAATTCCTCAAAAGTCTTTGCCTGAAACTCTGCTACTTTTAAGAGAATTCTCTGTGTCGTTCTTAAAAAAATATTGGCTCTGGCCAGTGCTTCTATCCCACCGGAAAACGTTACTTTTCCATCTTCGACCTTTACGATCTCGTATCCCAAATCAGTAATTTCTCTTTTACATACTGCTTCTAATCCGAAATGACAAGGTGCGATCAATTCATACTTTTTGTTCATTTTCCCTCCATCGACTCATCGTCTTTCATCTATCCATCATAATATTCTATTGTACTGGTGAACCTGTGCCCTGTCAAGGCGTACTGTCCCCGGTCCGCAGGTCATTTTTCTTGATACAAAAAGAAAACTGTGCTATGAATGACGGGACAAGATGGGTTCCTGTCCCGGTCACATACCACAGTTTTCTTATGGGTTCTTTTTATATTTTGCTCTATTCTTCTTCCACACAGGCCATGGCCAGTCCAGTTGCTACTGCGTTTCGAGGTCCTTCACAGCCACGGATATTTCCCCGACCGGCAACAATCTCATATTCCGACAGTGCGTCTGTAACAAAGTTTGGAACTTCAAAATCCAGAGCCGAGCCGCCAACCATAACTACGAACTGGATATCCCTTGGATTACCTGTCGGACTTACCTTGGACAGGGCACGGACTGCATTGGTCACGAATACTTTTTTCTTTGCTTCAATACGAATCTGTTTTACTTTCTCTAAGGAATCGATTCCATCCAGAGGAACCAGCACATCATTCTCTTTAACCAAAACCACTTTGGAGAAAATATACGGATCCAGCGGTTTTTTAAAGAACTGGACGGTTCCATCTTCATGGCGGATATGGAAAAGGCTCTCTACTTTGGCAAGTGAGTATTTCTTAATGTCCTCTGCCAAGTCAAAATCGTCAAGTCCCAGCTCCGACTGTATGAGCAGGGAAACCATATTTCCAGCTCCTGCCAAGTGAATGAGCTTTACCTTTCCTTCCCTGTTAATAATGGAGGCATCGGTAGAACCTGCACCCATGTCTACAATGGCAAGAGGAATACTGGTACCTGGAGTTGTCAAGGCTCCCTTGATCGCCATATCTGCCTCTACACCACCTACATAAACCGGTACTTGCAATTTCTCTGACAATACCTGGGCGATCATTTTCATCTGCAGCTTATCCGAACGAACCATGGCAGCGATGCCTACGGCATTCTCCAGGGCAAATTCATCTGCGATTCCGCCGACCACTTTCTGTGGATTAAACGTATCGACTGCCAACAGATCCTGGATCTTGATATCTTCGGTGGATTTATTCGTCAGTCCTGCCATAACACGGCGGACTTTATTCAGCATATTTCCTACATTGGTTCCGACTTCTCCACGGATGTCTTCGATTTCGGGGATAGCGGAAACCGCTTCCATGATCTTACCTGCACCTTCGTCCACATCCACATCGACTTCTTTTTTCAATCCGATAATATGAACCGTTCCCGCTTTTACACTTCGTTCCTTCACATCACCAGTCGGGGTTTTGATTACAACACCAGACCGGCTTCCGATCAACGAGCGGGCGATTGGCACAACCCGTTTCGTCTCTTCTGAATTCAGATGGAAAACAGTAGCAATACCATATGGATTGGAAAGAGTAGACAGGATACTTCCCTGAGGTGCTACTTCTATGGCGCATGTCATCCCAAGCGGTACCTTTTCGATCATGGTCACCTCATCTATGATCGGTATTTTCTTCGAAAGACGGTTATTTAACAGGACTCCATCATCTGACTGGACGATCGCTCCTGCAATCTTTACATTTGCTTTACTGGCATTCATCATTTCCGCTGCCTGTTTAAAATTGATCTTTGATGGGACAACGACAATGACATCTTTTTCTTCTGTGATTTTGGAAAGCTCCGTTACCAGAACGGACGTTCCGACCCCGATTCCGATTCCTCCCGGAGTATTCGGGTTATGTCCAATGACAGTGGACTCTGTGATTACCGTTTCTGAAATGGTCTCCATCGCTACATCACCGATGACAGGAGCCGCTTCATTAATACGGATCTCTTCCAGATCACTGTAATCCATTCCCACTTTATCAAGGGCATTCCTCAGCGACATGAATACACCACTGATATTTTGCAACGTTCCTTTTATTCCAGTTGTCGGCCCGATTCCGCTCGCGATAAACTCGATGTTTTTTCCATCAATTTTTGCGAGGGCAACCTCTGTGGTGGCATTACCTATATCAACACCCGCTACAAATTTCATATCTCCCATCCTTTCTTCCGCATGAACAAACTGGATTGCAGATACCGGTTCTTGTAAAATCTCACAATCCTCTTTCTAAATTATAACACTGACGGAAAAATGGGTCAAACAGAACCATTACGAATTTATTGATATTATTATGTAATTTTTACAACAAATAACGAGATTCCAACCTTCTATTAGTAATATTTTGCTGGTTCGCTTCTTTTTTTGACCTGAAATGGTCTTTCTTTGCCCGATCCAATTACAGCCTCCGGATAATTTCCCTTTTATAAGAAAGGAAGGTATCGGTCAGATAAAAATCGGCAGTGCGCGGCTTTTTTTCTTTGATGACAATCTCATCCCGAATCTCTCCCGGCTGGCCGCTCATAATGTAGATACGGTCTGACAGCAGGATGGCCTCGTCGATATCATGTGTGATAAAGATTGTTGACAAATGGATATGCTGCATTACTTCCAGATACCATTGGTGCATGGCCGATTTCGTAATCGTATCCAGGGCACTGAAGGGTTCATCTAAAAGAGCAACCTCATTCGCTGACAGATAGGTCCGAAGAAGGGCCGCTCTTTGACGCATTCCACCGGAAAGCTGGGAAGGATACTGCTCCTGCGTTCCCTCCAACCCGAACTCCTCAAAATAAGGCATGGCTTTTTCCCTGGCTTCCTTCTTTTTCATCCCCTTTAACAAGAGGGGCAAAGATACATTGTCAATGATCTTTTTATGGGGAAAAAGCAGGTCTTTTTGGAGCATATAACTGATCTTTCCCGGTTTGGATGTCATATCTTCTCCGTTTAATAGAATCTTTCCCTGCTCCGGAGCCATCAGACCGGATAAAATATGAAAAAGCGTCGTTTTTCCAGAACCACTGATTCCCAGAAGGGAAACCAGTTCCCCCTGATGCAGTTCGATTGTAATGTCCTTGATAATGGTTCGGTCTCCATATTTTTTCGTGATATGTTCTGCTTTTAAAAGTGCCATTGTCTCATTCCCTCTTCGATCCTTTAGCATCCTGCCTCATTTTGTCTGATGTCTATTTCGGAAGATATTCGTTGGAAAAACCGGTTCCGGTAAGGTCTTTGGTCGTCAGTTTCTTCTGGTACAGCCAGCTGTAAAAATTGTCCCATCTTGTCTGGTCGATCACTCCCCAGCTGTCCGCATCGGAAATATACTGTTTGGAAATCCATTTCTGGCTGGCATATACCAGCTCGGAAGAACCTTTTAATGAGCCGGTATCGTCACCTTCCATTAATAAATCCGCTGCTTTTTCCGGCTCATCGATCGCATACTGATATCCTTTGGCTGTCGCTTCCATAAATGCCTTGGCAACATCCGGGGATTCCTTTAAGAAATCATTATTGGCAATGATGACCGGTGTATAGTAGTCAAAAACCGAATCAATATCCCGGAAATTCCAGTAATCACAATCTACATTTTCTATTTCGGCATTAATACCGCCCCAGCCATAAAATACCCAGATGGCATCAGTCTGTTTGGCTGCAAGGGCGGCCGGTTCGTCTGTGATATTATTTGGAATGAGTTCGACTTTACTAAAATCTCCACCATCTTCCTTCATAACTTCCTTTAATGTCGCCTGTTCAATCGGGGATTCCCAGGTGGAATACGTCTTTCCTTCCAATCCCTTTGGCTGGTCAATTCCATCCCCTGCCCGGGAGAGGATTCCCGAAGTATTGTGCTGCAGGACCCCTGCAACCGCAGTAATTCCCAAAGGATCATCCGAATCCAGTGCGGCCGCCATCGTATCCTGCGCCTCAATCGCGAACTGTGCCTGGCCGGAAGCACACATGGTTGCGGCACCATTTTCCGGCGGCTGTACGATCTCTACATCCAAACCGGCTTCTTCATAATATCCCAGAGCCTTTGCCGCATAAATTCCTGTATGGTTCGTATTTGGTGTCCAGTCCAGACAAAAGGTTATCTTTGTCAGTTTCCCTGTTTTTTTATCAGCAGCTGTACTGCTTTCTGTCTGATTTCCGGAATTCCCGCAGGCTGTCATAGCAAAAATCATCGCCAGGCTCAGGATTCCGGCTATCGCTTTTTTCCAGTTTCCCTTTTTGTTCATTTTCATCTTTCCTCTCATATGCTCTTTTTTCAAGAACTTTTCTCTGTCTTTTTTATGTTATTGTTCCCGTTCCTGCTGCACCCGGAGCCATGGAAGGGATAACTGCTTGATCAGGTTCACCGCCCCCATAAGAAGGAGGCTGATAATCACAATAAATAAAATCACCGCAAACATTTTGTCAAAGGAGTAGGCTTTGGATGCCCTGGTCATATAAACTCCCAGGCCCTCAAATCCACCCAGCCATTCGGAAATGACCGCCCCTACTACTGCATAGGAGGAGGAGACTTTCAATCCGGAAAAAAACTGGGGCAGGGAGGCCGGAAACTTCACATGACAAAAAACCTGAAACCAGGATGCCCCCATCGAACGCATCAGATCAATCGAGTCCTGATCTACGCTCTTATATCCATCCAGCAATCCCACGGTAATGGGAAAAAAGGTGGTGATCACCACCAGGGTAATCTTTGGTGCCATATAAAATCCCATCCACAAAATCAAAAGCGGTGCGATCGCAATGGTCGGTATGGTCTGCGTGATAATCAGCAGTGGATAGAGTGCTTTGTCCAGTATAGGAAAATGGTCCATCAGGGTTGCCATGAGAAAGGCAAGGACAACCCCAATACATAATCCATACAGGGCCTCCTGCAGTGTCACCACCGCATGCCTCCCGATCATCGAAAAATCCGTAACCAGTGCCTTGATCACATCTACGGGTGAAGGCAGCATGTATGCCGGAACAATCTCGCTTTGGCACAGAGCGAACCAAAGCAGGATGATCAGGCATAATGCGATCGCTGCCGGTATCTTAGAGGTGATGTTTTGTGACTTTCTTTTCAATCGTCAAAACATCTCCTTCCGGTTGATAAGAAACTTTGATATAAGAATTCATGCTCTTACATCCTGCTTTTGCAGCGACTAACTGGCAATTCTTAACGATCTCCATCAAGGTATCATAATCTCCCTCAATGGATGTCTCACACGGGCCGACATAATAGTTTAACCCCGTTGATTTGATATAATCGATGACTTCGTCTACGATACGGATTACTTCATTGTCATCCTGCACATTCGGCAGAACCTGGATTGCTACACTTGCATTCATTTTCTTTTCCTCCATTTTTTTAAAAAATTCTATAAGACACAAGGTTTTCTGTACTCTCCTCGCGGAGCGTTTTTATGTCACAGGGATAAAATTTCCTATGGCATAAAAAGTGGACAAGTCCGCTTCCCATTCTCTAAATGAGCGCACCACATAGAAAAACGACCGCTGATAATGCGGTCGTTTCAATGTCTGTATTCATATACTCTGATGTTCTCTGTTCATTTCTGTCTTATATCAGATAGGAATCCATATAAGCTACTTACAAAAGAGAACTCATTGCTATGGCAAACTCTTCCTTCGCTGGCATTATCCAAACAGGTGATAAGGGTCTAAGGAATCCTATCCTTACTCTCAGCTTTTACAAAAGCTCCCCTGGTCTTGTATCAAATTGCACTTAGTATATACCAATTTTTTTGAAAATACAAGTCCTAAAAACAAGATTTTCTCTGAAAATTTCCCCATACGGCACCAATCACTGCCGGCAGCAGACAGCAGGCCGGATAAATATATCGGGGATTATCGTTCGAGCGATTTAAAAATAGACTAACTCTTCTTCCGGCGGATCGGCTGTCTCAATGCGTTTCGCATAGAGAACCGGCCCCTTATCCTGGTATTCCTTCAGATATTCCACACGAATTTCCGCAGTCAATGTGACCCACATCTTATTTTTTAAGGATCGGATCGTGGAAGACTTTGCATGGTTAGTATGACAAAGATAACCGATAAACTGGATATCATCCGCACAGCAAGTCATGGCATGCCTTCCAGGGACAAAGGTTCCTTTTGGCATCCGCATTGCCTTAAATATCCTGGCTTTCATCACGATCGTCTTCCCATCATAAACTTCCGGGCGTTCCATCGCATCAATGAACCAGATTCCATAGTCTTCCTCTTCCAGATGGATCTCATCCCCACTGATATCATAAGGCAGCTCTTCTTCCTCTTCGCCCATATCTTCACCGGGAACCATAGAATCAAATACCACCTGGGCACGACGGTTCACTGCTTTGATACTCCTCCGGTAGGTCGCTCTCGGCGTTGCCTTCGTACATCGGTTGATGATCACCAGTTCAGCCAGCTTAAACATTTCTACTGCAAGAGAACGCATGTTATTCATATACAGGTCAAACGTTTCTGCATTCACACTCACAATCGATTGAAAGATCATTAACGGTGTGTCTTCGATGGCCGCCATCAGCCGGTCCATCAGCCACATGCCGTTATACTCTATGATCACCCTGTCCGGATCATAGTGTACCAGCTTTTCGATCAGGAATTCCCTGCACAGATCGTCTTCTTCTACATAGACCAGTGTCGTATTCGTCCGTTCCAGCAAAGCTGGATCGTACTCTGTTAATCCTTCCTCGCAGGCAAATAACAGCGTCTTTTCCCCATCATTAAAATAATCTTCCTCCAGGGTTTCCTGGATAAATGTCGTCTTCCCCGCTTCCAAAAATCCCATAAAAAGATAAACCGGGATTTCCAAATCTTTTTTCTTATTTAACATCGCTTCCTCCTGCGGATCTATAAACCAAACAATTCTGCAAGTTTTGGTTCATTTAACTGGGAACCGATGACACAAATACGTCCGGTATATTCCGCAGCTCCGTGGCGTATCTCATCTTCTCCTGGGACCAGGTCAAAATGGATCCATCTTCCATCCTCTTCCTGTACAATTCCTTTTGCCCTTAAAATGATGCCATATTCGTGACAATTTTCATCGGCTAACTGGTCAAGGATGGCCTGAATTCCCTCTTCCGTGTACTTCTTTGGTGTTTCTTTTCCCCAGCTGGTGAACACTTCATCCGCGTGGTGGTCATGATGATGATCGTGGTGACAATGCTCATGTCCGTCATGGTCGTGGTGACAATGCTCATGTCCGTCATGGTCATGATCGTGATGGCAATGCTCATGCCCGTCATGGTCATGATCGTGGTGGCAATGCTTGTGTTCATCATGATCATGATCGTGGTGGCAATGCTCATGTCCGTCATGGTCATGATCGTGGTGGCAATGCTCGTGTTCATCATGATGGTGTCCACATTCCGGACACACCTGTGCCGCTTCCATCAGGTCTTTTGCAAAATCACTGGCCCCTTCCATCGCATCCAGGATCTGTTTTCCAGTCAACAAATCCCACGGGGTTGTGACGATCGGTGATTTCTCATTATGCTCTCGAAGTAACTTTACGGTCTCCTCCAGCTTCTTTTCTTCCACATTCTGCGTTCTGCTCAGGAAAACCGCACTGGCAAATTCGATCTGGTTGCTGTAAAACTCCCCGAAATTTCTTAAATATACTTTCGCCCTGTTGACATCTGCGACTGCAATGTGACTGTTAATCACCACGTCCTTTTCGGAATCAATGACTCCCTGCACTGCCTTCATCACATCCGAAAGCTTTCCTACCCCGGAAGGTTCGATTAAAATACGGTCCGGTGCATACTGCTCCATCACACTCTTTAATGCTTTGTTAAAATCTCCGACAAGGGAGCAGCAGATACATCCGGAGATCATCTCGTTGATCTGGATTCCAGATTCTTTTAAAAATCCGCCATCGATGCCGATCTCACCAAATTCATTTTCGATCAGCACAAGCTTTTCTCCCTGGAAAGCCTCCTGAATCAGCTTTTTGATCAGAGTGGTCTTCCCTGCACCAAGAAATCCAGAAATAATATCTATCTTTGTCATATTCCCCTTCCTTTCTTCTATTGAAAAATATCTTTTATACTCAGTGAACCTCTCCGCCTAAACCGCCAAGGCGGCTATCGACGGAGCTTCCATCACAGTACTGACAGTTTGATTTCCTTACTATCAATCCTATATTTTACATGCAAGAAGAGAAAAATGCAAGAGATACCCCGCTTTTACGCAGATTTACTGCTGACTCCATCTTCGGTAACGAAGTCAGAATTCAATTATTCGAAAGGAATGACTGCTCCATCATACTTCTCATCAATAAATTGTTTGATTTCATCGGATTTTAATACTTTCACCAATGCTTTGATCCCCTGGTTATCCTGGTTTCCTTCTTTCACTGCGATGATGTTCACATAGGTTTTTGCTGCTTCCGAGTCTGACGATTCATAAGCAAGGGCATCCTTTTTCACAGAGTATCCTGCCTGAAGGGCATAGTTTCCGTTTAATACGACAAATGCTGTTTCGCCGGTTACCCTTGCCACCTGGGCTGCCTCCAGCTCGACAATTTTGATATTATGAGGATTTTCCGCAATATCATTCACGGTTGCGGTTAAACCGGCACCATCTTTTAATTTAATGATTCCATTATCCTGAAGCAGAAGCAATGCCCTCGCCTCGTTGGTTGTATCATTTGGGATTGCAATTTTGTCACCGTCCGCAATTTTGTCCAGGCTTTTTTTCGTTCCTGCATAAATTCCAAACGGTTCATAATGGATATCACCGGCATCTACCAGCTTGGTTCCTTTTTCTTTATTAAACTGTTCCATATAAGGGGCATGCTGGAAATAGTTTGCGTCAAACTCTCCACTGTCTACCACCTCATTTGGCTGCACATAATCATCAAACACTGTGATCTGTAAGTCATACCCCTCCTTGGCAAGGATTGATTTTGCCTCTTCCAGGATTTCTGCATGCGGTGTAGCGGATGCTGCAATCTTAATAACCTGGCTTTCCGCTGCTGCCTGCGTTGACCCGTTTTCTGCGTTTTGATTGGAACTGCCGCATCCTGTCAGCATTCCCAAAGCCAATATTCCTGCAAAACAAAATATACCAAATTTTTTCATCGTTTTTCTCCTTTTTCTCTCTTATCGTTTTATTTCCGCTTATCCAGTTTCGATGCGAGGAACATCCCAATGGTCTGGAACACCTGCACCAGTACAATCAAAAGTATCACTGTGACAATCATAATATTCGTCTGATAGCGGTAGTATCCATAACGGATGGCAATATCTCCAAGGCCCCCGCCTCCGACACAGCCGGACATGGCAGAGTAGCCAAGGATCGTCCCGATCGCAATCGTAGCACCGGTAATGAGCGAGGTTCTCGCCTCTACCAGGATCACCCTCGTTACAATCTGCATGTTGCTTGCACCCATAGAGCGTGCCGCCTCGATCACACCCGGATCCACTTCTTTAATAGAAGATTCTACCATCCGGGCAATGAAAGGGATTGCCGCAATCACCAAAGGGACAACCGTCGCTGTCGAACCGTAGCTTTGTCCTACCAGCAACCGGGTAAACGGGATGATCAGTATGAGAAGAATCAAAAATGGAATACTTCTCACAATATTGGCGATGACATCCAATACTTTATATACCGCGGCATTGGGAGCCAGACCTTCCTTATCCGTCACTGCCAGCAGGATTCCCATCGGAAGCCCGAAGACATATCCAAGAATCGTGGAGGCCAGGGTCATATACAGGGTGGCCCAGGTACCTTCTATAATCATATTTGTTATTTCCTGTGTCCACATGTTAATCTACCTCCCCAATTGCCAGACCCCTGTCTACCAGATATTGTTTCATTTCTTCTTTTTTCGCACAATCCGGAGCAAATTGCAAAATCATTTCTCCCTTTGCCACGCCGCCGACATTTTTGGTATCGGCTTTTAAAATATTGACCGGCTCCCCGAAATTTAATACCAGATTCGCAATCACCGGCTCAAAAGCGGAATTGGCAGAAAAGACAATCCGGATTTTTTCTCCACTCTGGATCAGGGACCTTCCGGCATTTCCTTCTGCTTTATCCGGTTCCATTCCGTTACCGACATCCTTACTTAGCAATTCTTTTGCCACTGCAGTTTTCGGATGGGCAAAAATTTCTTCTACTGTCCCTTTCTCCGCCACTTCCCCGTCTTTTATGATCGCTACATGGGAACAGATTTCCCGGACAACGGACATCTGATGAGTGATAATGACCATCGTAATGTGTAATTTTTGATTAATATCCCTTAAGAGATCTAAAATCGAAGAAGTCGTCTGTG
The DNA here is from genome assembly GCA_963626755.1 of Bacteroidaceae bacterium. GTDB lineage: Bacteria > Bacillota > Clostridia > Lachnospirales > Lachnospiraceae > Anaerobutyricum. The sequence continues at coordinate 44,247 of CAVFXN010000010.1, read as the reverse complement.
GATCCAGTGCACTGGTTGCCTCATCACACAGTAAAATCTTCGGATCCGATGCCAGAGCCCTGGCGATCGCAACCCTCTGTTTCTGTCCCCCGGAAAGCTGTGCCGGAAAAGCCTTTGTCCGATCACCAAGCCCGACGATCTCTAAGAGTTCCATGGCTCGTGCCCGCGCTTCTTTTTTTGATTTTCCCTGAATATAGAGGGGAAAGCACACATTTTCCATCACATTTTTCTGCATGAGCAGATTAAAATGCTGGAAAATCATTCCAATATTTTCCCTCTGTTTTCGAAGTTCCTTGGAAGAATATTCTCTCAAAGATTTCCCGTTGATAAAAACATTTCCTGCGGTCGGAACTTCGAGGAAGTTGATGCAGCGCACCAGCGTACTCTTTCCAGCTCCGGACATTCCGATGATTCCATAGATATCACCGGAATGGATTTCCAGATTGACATTTTTTAATGCTTCCACTGTTCCATCTTTTGACGAAAAAGATTTACACAGATTTTCAATCAAAATTTCTGACATAATTACATTTCTCCACCTTCAACTACAATACTGTCTACATCCACACTATCACCGTATACCGGTTTGAGCGTCTTTTCATAATCTTTATGGAAAAACTTCTCTTTTGCCAGGGATTTAATCTCTTCATTAACCCAGTCCAAAAGCTCCTTGTTGCCTTTTTGTACTGCCGGTGCAATGGCCGCTGCCTCTCCGACGCTTTCTACCCCAACCTGGAATCCCTTGTTTTGCATCGCCCAGGCAAGAACTTCCGTGTTATCGGTAGAAAAGGCATCTCCCCTTCCATCCAGCAGGGCATCATAGGCTTCCTGATATTCATCAAATTTTGTCTGCTTGATTTCCGGATAATTTTCTGTAAAATATGTCTCAGCGGTGGTTCCCTTGACAACAATCAGATTCTTTCCTTTCAGGTCATCGACACTTTGGATCAATGCATTCTCCGGAGATACGATTCCAAGAGAAACCTTCATATAAGGAAGTGCGAAATCTACTTTTTCACTTCGTTCCTCTGTCTCTGTAAAGTTTGCAAGGATCAGGTCAACCTTTGCGGACTGAAGATATTCCACACGGCTTGCCGCCTCAACATAAACAAATTCTACCGCATCTTCGCTGCCAAGAAGATCTTTTGCGATTCTCTTTGCAAATTCCACATCATATCCCTGCACTTCACCGTTTTCATCCACATAACCAAATGGATTTTTGTCACTGAAGATACCGATTTTAATTTTACCATCCTTTTTGATCTCATCCAGGGTGCGGGCCTGTGCGGTTGCCGTCCCCCCTTTGACACCACTGTTTTCTTCGTCGGATTTGCTACTGCCTGCGCAGCCGGTCAAAAGTCCTGCCAGCATTCCAAGCACCAATAATACCGATACTACTTTCTTTTTCATGTTTTCCTCCTTTTCCCAACTGCCCATCGCAGTTTTTTTAATATTTATCCATTCACAGCTTCATAATGAAAACTGTTCAAGAACTGTTTTGCCCGGTCAGAAGACGGGTTGGTGAAGAAGACTTCCGGCACATTCTCTTCGATGATTTCTCCTTTATCAATAAAGATTACCCTGTCTGCCACCGCTCTGGCGAATTCCATTTCATGAGTAACGATCACCATGGTCATTCCCGTCCTTGCCAGTTCCAGGACAACCTGCAAAACTTCCCGGACCATTTCCGGATCCAATGCCGCCGTGATCTCATCCAGCAAAAGTACCTCCGGATGCATCAAAAGAGCCCGGACAATCGCTACCCTCTGCTTTTGTCCCCCTGAAAGCTGTCGTGGAAAGTCATCTTTTTTGTCGAGAAGTCCCACCCTCTCTAACAGCTTTTTCGCTTCCTCCTCTACTTCCTCTTTCTTTCTTTTCTGGACCTTCAGAGGGGCCAGCAAAAGATTTTTCATGATGGTCATATTCGGAAAAAGATCATAACTTTGGAAAACCATTCCGACTTTTTCCCGAAACTCATGTATTTTTCTTTTTTCTTTTTCATAGCGGATCCCATTCAACTCCATCATCCCGGAATCGATCTCTTCCAGCCGGTTCAGGCATCGTAGAAATGTACTCTTCCCACAGCCGGACGGCCCGACAATGACTACCACTTCTCCCTTTTGTATCGAAAAAGAAATATCTTTTAATACAAGCAAATGATTCTTGTAGGATTTTTTCAAATGTTCTACCCGCAACACGGGTTCCTTCTCTGAAAAATCCTTTACTACTGTCTCACCCATATCTCCTCCTGTTTCTTCTGCTATTCCATATCTTTCCTGTTCTCTTCTTTTTCCCTTCGTCACGTTTTCTTCTTACGAGGCAGAAAACTTTTTTTCCAGATAGGCGGAAATTCTTGAAAACGGAAAACAGATGACAAAATACATAATAAAAATTGCTCCATATACCCAGAGGGCAGAAGTCGGATTGGTATAACGGGAAGCATCAATAATCTGCTTTCCAATCTTTACGACTTCCACGACTCCAATCAGGACGACAAGAGACGTCGTCTTGATCATGCGGGTCAGGAGATTGATCGCCGAGGGCAGAAGCCTCCGGATCGTCTGCGGAAGAATGATATAAAGATATACCTGCCATTTTTTCAAACCGAGACCAAACCCGCTGTCATATTGATGTTTCGGGATAGAAATCAGGGCACTTCTCACCAGGTCGCCCATCTCTGCAGTTCCCCAAAAGGTAAAAACGATGATGGCTGCAATTTCCCCCGGCATATTCATTCCCAAATGCTTTGCCGCCCCGAAATAAACCAGGAACAGCAGGACCAGCTGGGGCATGATCCGCACGATTTCCAGATAAATCCGGCAGACCAGCTGAATGATGCGGTTCGGTATATTCATGACCATTCCCAAAAGGAACCCCAGAAGAACGGAAAAAGCCATAGAAATCAATGCAATCCGCAGGGTAATCCACAGTCCGCCACATAATCTCAAAAAGTTACTTCCTTTAAAGAGTACCTCAATCCCCATATTCTGCATAGCGTACCCTCCTCTCTATAAAGGTGCACAAAATCGATATCGGAAGCAGGATAATCAGGTATGCGATGACCAACATGAAAAGGGATTCATCGGTCTTATAATAAATTCCAATCAGGTCTTTAGTGACAAACATAAGATCCGCCAGTGCGACGGCACTGAATACCGACGTTTCCTTAATCAGGAAAATGACATTCGCGCAAAATGCCGGGATCGAATTGGAAATCGCCTGCGGCAAAATAATATGGGAGAACACCTGACCTCTTGTCATCCCGAGACTCAATGCCGATTCCACCTGGATTGGTGCCACATTATCCAGTCCACTCCGGAATGCCTCCGCCATATAACTGCCTCCAAGAAATGTCAGGCCAACCACGGCACACTGCTCCGAAGACAGGACAATGCCTATTTTGGGCAATCCAAAATATAAAAAAAACAACTGGATCAACAGCGGAGTGTTTCTTGAAAGTTCAATATACCCTCCCGCAATCTGCTGCAGTAAGGGTATTTTAAAATATCTTACCATACTGCACAAAAGGCCAAGAACCATCGCCAGTATAATGCCGAAAACGGCAATATAAAGTGTCAGCTTTGCAGCCTCCACATAAAGCGGCATCTGTTCTTGCATAAACAAAGTGTCCATACGCTTCCTCCCCTTTACCTAATTTATATAAAAAAATATACAGGTATTTCTACCTGCATAAAATTGATCTCTGTATTACATATATTACAAATGGAATCTCCAAAGATACTCCCGCCTTATCCACAAGACAAAAGTTCTATCCATTATCTCGCTGACAGCTATGTGCAGGCAAATCATATTCTATTACATATCCGCACGAATTACTACAGCAACAACAATTTATAAAATTCATCTTATTAAAATAAACAAAATCGTTTCTCATCTCAATCACCAATTCCTATCCGATTGTTAGGAATAATGATATATTACAATCTATAATTTGTCAAGTTTTTTCCTTTAATTTGTTTCCTTTCCATAGGCCAATCTGTTACTGCTCCCTCCGTTCTCGGTAACGTAAATCTTTCTTTTTTCTTCAGATTATTGTCAACTTTTCCTCACAGATTGTTCACAAATATTGGTTATCATAAAGCCATCAAAAGCAAAACATTGTTGATTTTGATAGTTTTCATACTTTCCTCTCTTAAAACCGGCACCTCCTGCCGGTTTTTTTATGCAAGAAGAAGCTTCTCTTCTATTACACAAAAGTGCTTCACCAGAATCGCACTGTGCGAAGATTTTATTTCATTCTTTTTTGAAATATGATATAGTTAACTCGTCCAGGAAATATTTGCACTGTATTTTCAGGTACAGGTTATATTTCTTGCCATGTTCATATTTTATTTTCAAAGGAGGTTAGTCATGAACAAAAGAATTTTGAAACTCATTACACCATTTGCACTTGCCTTACTGGTATGTCTGTCTTTTTCCACACCGTCCCAGGCATCTACAAAAACCGTTCCCAAAAAAGGGAGCAGCTCTTATTACTATGTCTCAGCGGACATGACCGGCGATGGGAAATCAGACTCGATTAAAATTATTACAAGCAAATACAAAAACTCTACCATACGTACCATAAAAGTTCTCATAAATAACAAAACTGCTTACACCAAAAATATCTCATCAGGCCACACCAACTACATCCGTGTCAAATATGCCAAGATGTCCAACAGCAGGGAATTCCTTCAGATCATCGGTTACGGTAAGAAGAATTCCATCGATTTTAACCAGGTTTTCCGTTATAATAAATCCTCGAAAAAACTGGTTTCTGTCAGCTCTTTCAATCAGAAACCTGCGACTGCAGGTGAGATCACTTCTGCCACAGGCAGTTATATCACGATCAGCCATTCCAACCAGTCTAATGAAGTAGGTACCATCACATGGTCCTTCCAGTATCGCTACACGAACCAGAAACTTGTTCTGGTCTCTCCGACCACCACAACGGTGAAAAGTGTGATTGGCTCATACAAAAAAGATAAATATACCAATCTCTTTAAAAAGAACCAGTTTGTAGCTGCAAAAAAATTAAGTTTTTACAACGGAAGCAGGTTCTCCTATTCTGTAAAGGCCGGTCAGACGATTACCTTGAAAAAACTTACTTTTTCTAACAACACGATCTATCTGCAGTTCCAGTACGGAAACAAGACAGGATGGGCTCATGTAAATCGCAGCAATTATCGCATCTCCTCTCCTTGGTTCTATGGAGTGAACAGCCGCCTGTCAAAATAATTTTCGTTGAATCTTTGTTTCATATTCTAAAGAAAGTGTGTCGGTTTGGAATATTATGTTCTTTGCCGAAACACTTTTTTTATGTTGCGGGGCAGCCATAACAAAAGTCTTCCCAGGCGATAGGATATGCTTTCCTGAATTTCTCTATATTTTTTCCTGAGTTTTTTATTTTCTTCCTGAAGCTTTTTATTTTCCTGTTTCAGTTTTTTTATTTCCTCTTTCCTGGATTTTAATTTCTCTTTTAATTCTTTATTTTTTCCTTTGAAAGTCTGTACCCTTCCCCTGAAATAGTCAGCATTGACCCGTCGGGCATTATCTTTTTGTATCAGAAAATCTTCCGGTGTCATTTCCATCATTTTTTGCATATCACAAAACATCCACGGTTCATAGATTTCTTCTTCCTTACAGGCGGTCAGTCCAAAAGAACGAAAGCCTTCTTCTACTAAACGGTGATACAGTTTTTGATAGGCATCAAAATCCGTCTGGATATCCAGCGAATGGAAAAAACCACTCAGTGCCCTGTTGAGGAAACTTAATCTCACCAGGGGATAATCCGGATCATTTTTTATGGCATCCCTGGTAAATGCCCAGGAGTCATAGGCGCAAAATACCGTATTGGAGGCCTTTCCTGATAAGCTTGTCTCATTATTGATACGGTAACTGACCAGAACGTCTGTCACATACGAAATTCGTTGTGCAAAGAAAAATGCCATGATTGTAAAATAGGTGTCATTGGCCTGGCGGAGCGGCTGATACCGAATCTTATGTTCTTCGATAAATTCCCTTTTATATAACTTATTCCACGGAACATTGGTCGCCAGATTAAAAATGTTTTCCGGGATGTCAAATTTGTTAAAGGTCTCTTTCTCCGGCAATAAATCCGTCCGGAGGAAAGCCTTTGACGGCAGATAAACCCGATTTCGGTGATCATATCGCTGTGCTGCACAAATACAGATATCCGTATTCTCTTTTTCTGCCTGCAAATATAAACTTTCCAATGCTTTTGTATGGAATAAATCGTCTGCATCCCAGAAAATAATGTATTTTCCATGGGCATGCTCCATACCATGGTTCCGTGCAACGCCTGCGTACTGATTTTCCTGTCTGATCAGATGGATTCTCCCATCTCTCTTTTGCCACTGTTCTATGATTGCTGTTGACTGGTCAGTAGAACCATCATCCACACAGATAATTTCTATCTCCTGCAATGTCTGTCCTGTGATATCTCCTAATGTCTCATTCAGATATGTTTCGGCATTGTAAACCGGAATCACAACAGAAACTTTTACCGATTCCATTTCTATTCCTCGACTTTCCCTCTACTGCTTTTCATCTTTCCCCATAGAGTAATCTATCTCATTTTTTCATAAGCAACCGGACTAAAAAATGTTTGTTGATCTTTTGTTTTAAAGATTCCAGATTTTCTTTCTCCTCTTTCAAAAGTTTTTCTTTTTGTTTCAGGTCTTTTCTCAGCGTTTGATTGTTCTTCTGTTCTGTTTTTATTTTTTCCTGGAAATCATCTATTTTCTGTTTTAATTTTTCAATGATTTCTCCGCGTTTTCTTTTTTCTTCATAGGTTTTTTTCAGCGTTGCATTGATCTCTGATTTCTCCGCATAGGTTCGTTTTAATTTAGAAGCCTCTTCCTTTCGCATTTGTTCGCTGACATCCACATAACAGGAGAAATCCGCCATCATTTTTAACGGATCCGATTCTTCTTTGAAGATATCTCTCCTGCTTTCTTTCGGGATTTTCCTGTAATCCCGGTATAGATTGATAAATGTCCCTCGGATTCTTTTATAAATGGCCCTGTGCAGCGCCTCGTCTTCCCGGGTCTGCTCCAGGCGTTCCAAAAGCTCTTTGATAATTTCCGCGTAAGACTCAAATCGGACTCGATTTTTTTCCATGGTCATAATGGAATCCGCCCGGACACGCCGTCTATGCAGGGTCTCACGGATACATTCCGCCCTGCCCGCCTCCAGCAGGACAGACAGCGTATATAGGTTATCTTCAAAATAGCGAATCTGCCCAAAACAGAGATGCTGGTCGATCAGAAACTGCCTTTTTGTAAACTGAAGAGAGACTGACATGATCAGATCACCGGAATTCTCCATTTGAATATATAAATCTTTGCCCTGGTATACTCCCTCATACGCTTTCTTTCTGTGGTACAGCGTTTTGAATTTCGGAAATTCTTTTTCCAGTTCTTCCGAATCATAAAAAGATTCCGCCTCAAAAAAAAGGAGATCCAGGTTATCTCTCTCTGCCACCTGATAGGCTCTTTCCAGACAGTTTTTCTCTATCAGATCGTCACTGTCCAGGTAATAAATATATTTTCCGGAGGCAAGCCGGACACCCTGGTTGCGCTGAAAGGATATGCCATGGTTTTCCCCGGTCATCACCTGGATCTTCGGATTATTTTGCTGATATTCTTTTAAAATCTGCAATGTGTGATCTGTCGAGCCGTCATCAAGACAAATCACTTCATAATCTGTAAACGTCTGCTGCAAAACCGAATCCAGCGTCTCTCTGATATATTTTTCTGTATTGTAGCAGGGTATGATGACTGAAACTCCCAACGACTCTTTTTTCATGTTCCATTACCTCTTTTTTGTCAAATGTGCTTGTCTTATGTCTTTATGATTTAATATAGGTATGAAAATCTTCTCTCTGTATCCTCAAATACTTCTTATATTCTGTTTTATTATAAAAGCAATCTTCCGGCAATCCAGCGATTCCCAGCTGGGCAAACCATTCATTTTTCAGTTTAGAAAAAAGTACTTCCTTTTTCGGTCCGGTGATCGTATCCAGATGCCACAGGCTGAAATGCAGGGCATAATTGATATAATCCTGCTCCAGCTCCCAGAAAATCCCATGCTGAACCAGCGTGTCTTTTAATGCATTTAATGCCTTATAGAAACAGTCCCATGATTTTTCCCTGGTATTAGACAGGGAATCAGGATTATTCCTTCTTTGATGTGCCAGGATCTGATCGACAATCTCTATCCTTTTGGCAAAAACAATGGCAGAAAAGACAAACAGCATGTCATTGGATGTCCGAAGCTCCTGAAACTGTAAATGATTTTCCTGTACAAACTGCCGTTCAAACAGCTTATCCCAGGCCCATCCGACAAATACTTTAAACACGTTATCGGTAAAATTCCGGTAATACATCGGACGGTACGGTGGCAGCTGCTTTTCACGCAGTGTCCATCTGATTTTTACAAATTCATCAAGGTCTTCTCTGTACTGGTCAGAGCGGAATACGACAATCTCTGCCGATGTCTCATGCCCTTTCTTCCACGCTTTTTCCAGCATTTCTTTTTCAAAAAAGTCATCGGAATCAAGAAAGGATAAATATTCTCCCGATGCCACAGACAGCCCATGGTTTCTCGCAGCTCCCGCACCGGCATTTTTCTGTGCGAGCGCCCTGACCCGCTGGTCTTTCGCTTCGTATTCTTTTAAAATGGCCAGAGAATCATCGGTGGAACCGTCATCCACACAAATGATCTCTATTTCTTTTAACGTCTGTCCTGTAATACTGTCCAGACACTGCCTTAAGTATTTCGATGCATTGTAAACCGGCAAAATAACTGATACCTTTGGCGTCATTTTTCCCTCCTGTGTTATCGTTTCTTTCTGAATGCATCCCTGATCTTTCTTGGAATGGCAAGCAAAATCCTGCCAAGCCGGTATGATTTGGAATGTTTGATGGCCTGCAGTTCCTTTTTCAGCTTTTCATTTTGTTTTTCCAGACGTTCCACCTTCCGCAGAAGTTTCCTTTCATTGGCTGATGAGGCAAACTTTTTCACATAAAAACCATCCGGGTCTTTGGTAATAAACTGAATATTGGACCAGGCAAGCTTGGTAAAGACCGACTCGTCCAGTTCATGTTGGGCAAGTCCTCTTTTAAATTCCGCACTGAAACGGTGGATATATTCCCTTTTAAATTCCGGGCCGATTCTTCGGATCGTTCCCATGTAATTATTATATTTTTTAAACCAGTACATCGCGCGGAAGCGTTCCCATATTTCGGGATCTTTCATGAGAATATCCCGTATATGGTCATATTCCACATTCATACAGTAAACCTTTTCTGTGCTGTGGACAGAAGAATTCGGATTATCTCTCCGGTTCCTATAATATGGTTTATCCAAAATCATGGCTCTTTGTGCATAGATAAATGTCTGGATCCAGAAACCGTTATCCTGGAACGATGCCCCCGGAGTTTCATTGTGACGGATATGGAACTCTTCCAGGAAGCTTCTTTTATAAATCCCGCTCCAGGTATTCATGATATAGCGGAGTGCTTCCGGTGTCTGGCTGGGATTAAAGACAATATTGTAATCTTCTTTATTCTGAGAAAGATGATTGTATATCATCTCCATATTTTCGGTTTCTTCGTCCCGTTTAAACCGGTAAAAATCTGCCTTGACAAAGTCCAGATCATTTTCCTTTGCCTTCTGATACAGATCACTGTACATATGGAGAGGGATAAAATCATCCGGTTCTACAATTCCCACATATTCCCCGGTTGCCTTATCCAGTCCGATATTCATACCAATACCATAGCCGCCGTTTTCTTTATCTACAAGAACAATCCTGTCATCTTTTTTTGCATATTGTTTTAAAATCTCTAAAGTTCCGTCGGTAGAGCCATCATTAATGCAGATAATCTCAATATCCTTTAATGTCTGGTTGACCACGCTCTCCATGCACTCTACCAGATAGTTCTCCACATTATATGCCGGTATAATAATCGATACTTTTGCCATTTTCCCTCTCCTTACAGACTTTTTTTCTCTTTTTCTACCGCTGCTAATGCCGCACCGATTACCTTATCCATATCGTAATACCGGTATTCACCCAGACGTCCGCCAAAAATCACATTAGGCTCTTTGCTGGCAAGTGCGCGGTATTCTTCTGCTATCTTTTCATTTTTTTCATTATTGACCGGATAATACGGTTCTTCCCCTAATTGCCACTCACTTGGGTATTCTCTGGAAATCACCGTAACCGGCTGTGTCCCATATTCAAAATGCTTGTGCTCGATGATTCGGGTATACGGGATTTCTTTTTCGGTATAGTTCACCACCGCATTCCCCTGATAGTTTTCCATATCGAGCTTTTCTGTCTCAAAGCGCACACTCCGATATTCCAGTATGCCCGCTTTATAATCAAAGTACTGGTCGATGGCCCCCGTATAAACTGTTTTTTCTGCTATGTCCGGATTTTCTTTCCGATAGGTAAAGTAATCTGTGTTCAAAAGAATATCCGAGCCTTCCAGCATTTTTTCTACAATGGCCGTGTAGCCTCCGATCGGGATTCCCTGAAAACGGTCGTTGAAATAATTATTATCATAAATGAAACGAAGAGGCAGCCTTTTGATAATAAAGGCCGGAAGATCTTTACAGTCACGTCCCCATTGTTTTTCTGTATATCCTTTGACCAGTTTTTCGTATACCGATCTTCCCACGAGGGAAAGTGCCTGCTCTTCCAGATTTTTCGGTTCTTTGATCCCAAGCTCGGCAATCTCTTCCTGGATCTTTGCCTTTGCTTGGGCCGGGGTTTTAATACCAAACATTTTACTGAAGGTGTTCATATTAAATGGCAAGTTATACAGTTCATCTTTATACACTGCGATCGGAGAATTAATATAATTGTTCCATTCGGCAAACTGATTCACATAATTCCAGATCACCTGATCAGATGTGTGAAAAATGTGTGCTCCATATTTATGGACATGGATGCCCTCGATATCCTCACAATAAATATTTCCTGCAATATGGTCTCTCTTATCTATGACAAGACAAGATTTCCCTTCTTTTACCATTTCATGTGCAAATACGGCGCCGAAAAGCCCTGCTCCAACAATTAAATAATCATATTTTTTCATTAACGTCTCCTCATTTTTCATAATCTGTTGTCTGGTTCATTTTATCATATCTAATTTTCCTTTTCAATAAATATAAAAGTTCATTCTGCCTACACCAAAGTTTGTCTTTGTGAAGATTGTCTCTATTTTTTACCTGTTTTAAAAAATCTTTATATTGACTTTTTCATCATTAATCTTTACAATTTTATCATACCATTGTATCAAAGGAGTATCTTACTTATGAATTCTTATAAAATAGCAGTTGCCGGCATCGGTTATGTCGGTCTTTCCAATGCCATTTTGCTGTCTCAACACAACGAAGTATATGCCGTTGATATCGTGAAAGAAAAAGTGGACATGATCCAGTCCGGCAAATCTCCGATTGTAGATAAAGAGATCCAGGAATACCTGGCATCGGACAAGTTGCACCTTACAGCCACCACGGATGCCAGACAGGCTTATGAAAATGCAGATTTTGTCATTATCAGTACCCCGACCAATTATGATACGGATAAGAATTATTTTGACACTTCCAGTGTGGAGTCCGCGATCCGTCTGGTTTTACAATATAATCCAGAGGCGGTCATCATTATCAAATCTACGGTTCCTGTGGGATATACCTTATCGATCCGTGAGAAGTTCCACACCAACCGTATCATCTTCTCTCCGGAATTTCTCCGGGAAGGCCGTGCCCTCTATGATAACCTTTACCCTTCGAGGATCATTATCGGCTATCCTTTAGAGGACGAAACCCTTGACAAAGCGGCCCATACATTTGCCGATCTCTTAATCGAGGGTGCTTTAAAAGAAGACATTCCGGTTTTATTTACCAACCCGACAGAGGCGGAAGCGGTGAAGCTTTTTGCCAATACCTATCTTGCACTTCGTGTCAGCTTTTTTAACGAACTGGACAGCTATGCAGAAGTCCATCACCTGAACACTAGGCAGATTATTGACGGGGTATGTCTCGATCCCCGGATCGGCACCCACTACAATAATCCGTCCTTCGGTTACGGAGGATACTGCCTTCCAAAGGATACCAAGCAGCTGCTTGCCAACTACAAGGATGTTCCGGAAAATCTCATCGAAGCCATTGTCAAATCTAATGCCACCAGAAAAGATTTTATCGCAGACCGGATCCTGGAAAAAGCCGGATACCATCCATCTGCCAATCCGGAGGATGCATCGCGGCATCCGGTTACGATCGGTATTTACCGTCTTACCATGAAGTCCAATTCGGATAACTTCCGCCACTCTTCGATTCAGGGAGTGATGCAGCGTTTAAAAGCCAAAGGCGCAGAAATTGTCATTTACGAACCGATTCTGACAGAGGATGTTTTCTTCGGTAATAAGGTCGAAAAGGATTTTGCTGCTTTTAAACAATCCTGTCATGTGATCATTGCCAACCGTTTTGCCGAAGAGCTTTCCGACGTGGAAGAAAAGGTATATACGAGGGATTTATTCCGACGGGACTAACAAAAAAAGAACCCTGTCCTGAGGTCTGTCACATCCGTGCTTTCCTCCGGATACGGGTTCTTTTCTTTTTATCCTATCTGCGCTTTCACAAAGTCTCTTTTCGTATTCTTTTTTTAGAAGCTTGCGTTATACCCTTCCAAACTCTGAAAGTTTCAGGCCTTCATTTCTTTCCAGGGTCATGCCCACGCTCCAGCTGTTAATAAACAAAAGTAACGGCCGTCCTTTTAAATCTTTTATCTTCTTCATATCCGAGGTTCCCCGAAGATTTTCCATGTCAATATCGGTATTTTCAATCCAGCGGATGTATTCGTACGGCAGTTTTTCCAGATGGATTTCCACATTATATTCGTGATTCAGCCGATAATTTAACACATCAAACTGCAGCGTGCCGACAACCCCTACGATCACCTCTTCCATTCCTGTGTTATATTCCTGGAAAATCTGGATGGCACCTTCCTGGGCAATTTCACTAATCCCCTTGATAAACTGCTTTCTTTTCATCGTATTAACCTGGCGTATCCGGGCAAAATGTTCCGGGGCAAAGGTAGGGATCCCCTCATAAGCATATTTTTCCGGAGAAGTGGTAATCGTATCCCCGATCGAAAAAATTCCCGGGTCAAAAATTCCTATGATATCCCCGGCATAGGCTTTGTCAATCATTTTCCTCTCACTGGCCATCATCTGCTGCGGCTGGGAAAGACGGACCTTTTTACCCCCCTGCACATGAAATGCTTCCATGCCCGCTTCAAATTCGCCGGAACAAATCCTCATAAAAGCAATCCGATCCCGGTGTGCCTTATTCATATTGGCCTGGATTTTAAAGACAAAGGCTGAAAAATTCTTTTCCTCGATCGGATCGATGAGTCCCTTGTCGGACGTGCGGGGAAGCGGGGATGATGTCATTTGTAAAAAGTGATTCAGGAAGGTTTCTACCCCGAAGTTCATCAGTGCCGAACCGAAAAATACCGGGGAGAGCTCGCCGGCATCGACTGCTTCCTGGTCAAACTCTGCACTGGCCCCATCTAAGAGTTCGATCTCTTCTTTCAAAAGATCCATGGCCTCCTCTGTCATATAACTCCCGATCTCCGGATCCTCCAGGGCAATTTCTTTCATCGTCCCCATACGGGTTCCTTTCATCGTCCCTTCAAAGAGATCAATTTTTTGGCTGGTTCTGTCATAGACTCCGACAAATTGTTTTCCGGAACCGATCGGCCAGTTCACCGGGCAGGTCGGAATCCCCAGCTCTTTTTCAATCTCATCCAAAAGATCAAAAATATCCTTCGCCTCCCGGTCCATCTTATTAATAAAGGTAAACACCGGGATATGACGCATCGCACAGACCTTAAAAAGCTTCCTCGTCTGCGCTTCCACCCCTTTGGATGCGTCAATAACCATGACGGCCGAATCCGCTGCCATCAAGGTACGGTAGGTGTCTTCCGAGAAATCCTGATGTCCCGGAGTATCTAAGATATTGATACAGCATCCACCATATTGAAACTGCAAAACGGACGATGTGACAGAAATTCCTCTTTCTTTTTCAATATCCATCCAGTCCGATACCGCATGCTTTGCTGTTGCCTTCCCTTTAACCGAACCTGCCTGGTTGATCGCACCACCGTATAAAAGAAACTTTTCCGTCAACGTGGTCTTTCCGGCATCCGGATGGGAAATAATCGCAAAGGTCCGCCTTTTATTTATTTCATCTTCCATTTCCATACTCATCTTTTTTACTCCTCGCATACAATCTATAGTAACCTAATTTACTATTATTATATAAAATCCTTTTTTTCGCAAGAGGCAAATTTTCTATTTTGTATTTCTAATCCATTGTACGGTTACGGTTCTCATGTTATAATCAGCTTATCACACGAGGAAAAGTTTTGAAAAAATCTAGGAGGTAACAAAGATGAAAATGAAAAAATGCAGTACGTATCTGGCATTACTTTTATGTGCCCTGACAATTTTTAGTCTGATTGGTACCCCGGTATCTGCCAAATCAACGAACCGAGCCGTTGCTTCTGGAAAATGCGTATACGCATCCCCGTTCCAAACTACAACCACTACAACCAGTGACAAGCAGGCCTATTTCGTCAAATGGGTGCGCTATCGGACAACTTACAGTACCAAAAAAGTAACCGAATGGATGGTTGTTTACGGTGAAAATAAGAAAGGGAAAACGATCTGGAAATATCAGACCAAAGAACAGCCTTTTACGAAATACACCCGCACGAAGTGCCTGCCATCCGGAAATACTGTATATGTCTTTGAAGGAAATATGGTACAGGCTTTTAACTGGGATTACGGAAAGAAGCTGTGGACATGCAAAAATATTACATCCTGCGGTTACCGTGCCGTCACCGACAGCAGCAACCTGTATGTAACCGGCTATGATAATTCCCTGGTTTATAAAATAAACAAAAAAGGCAAGATTTCCTGGAAGAAAAATCTGAAAAAGACAGGACTTACCAAGCCGATCAAGCTCACTTACAAAAACAGCCAGCTTACCATCCGCTATAAAGTCAGCCGGAAAGATCCAAAAGGAAAGAAAAAACACCTTGCGATTCTCTCCACAAAAAATGGAAAGCAGATCAAATATTATTAATTTTATGGCAATTTATCGTTTACCCATAACCCCTGCAAAAGGGGTTCTTACCAACCATCCACTTTTACCATATGTTTCCGCTGAAAGACAGAAAAAAGTCTGTGCATATCGTTTCCCTAAAGACCAAAAACTTTCACTCTATGCTGCACTACTTGCAAGATATGGTATCAGTCAGCAATTCCACATTCCAGTGAAGGAACTGACTTTTACCTGCGAACCATTTCACAAACCCTTTTGTGATCAAATTCCATCCTGCGATTTCAGCCTTTCCCATACAGATGGTATGGTTTTACTTGGAGTAAAAGATACGGACATCATTGGTGCAGATGTGGAATGTAAAAAAAATGCGCCTTATGGGATTATGCCTTCCGTTTTTCATGAAGAAGAAATCGCTTATATCACTTCTGCTGCACCAGAAGAACAAAACTACCGTTTTTTCGAAATATGGACACAAAAAGAAGCCTACACCAAAGCGATCGGCACAGGCCTTTGCACAGAAGTCACGAAGATCAATACCTTATCTCTCTCTGAACATTTTCTGTCCTGGCAGGACACTTCCCATGTCTATAGTATCTACTATGAACAACATAGATCCGAAAAGCCAGTCACTGTATCAGAGGAAGCATTGGCGGAGTTTTATCACAGAAAACAACCAGGAGCTGTGTACTGATTCGTACACGGCTCCTGGTTTGTTCGTACAAACCTTATTTCCATCCTGCCTGAGTAGATGCAGAAGGTTTTCTCGGCTCATCTTTTTTCCAGACTGCCTGGGTGGATGCGGATATCTTATGACATTCTTCTTCATCGCCCTTCCACGCTGCCTGGGTAGAACTGGATACTGTCGTTGGTTTTGGCAATGGCATATTGTGGAACTCAGCATGTTCTTTTAATGCCTTAGTTACCATCGCTGCAATCGCATCCGGATTCCATACCTGTTTCGCCTCTGTGGATACTCCTCCCGGTGAGTCTGTCGTATCCCATGCGCCCTGTGTTCCTGCCGCCGGCTTACGTACAGCTTCTTCTTCTTTCTTCCATGCTGGCTGAGTAGAGCTGGAGATGGTCGTCGGTGCCGGTAATGGCTTGTTCGAAAATGCGATATGGTTTCTCTTTAATACTTTGGTTACCATCGCTGCGATCGCTTCCGGATTCCATACCTGTTTCGCCTCTGAAGATACTCCTCCCGGTGAGTCTGTCGTATCCCATGCACCCTGTGTTCCCGCTGCCGGTTTACGTACGCCTTCTTCTTCTTTCTTCCATGCTGGCTGAGTAGAGCTGGAGATGGTCGTCGGTGCCGGTAATGGCTTGTTCGAAAATGCGACACGATTCTCACAAAGAACCTTGGTCACCATCGCTGCAATCTCTTTTACAGTCCATTTTTCTTTGGCCAGTGAAGAGACGCCGCCCGGTGTGTCGGTGCTATCCCAGGAACCCTGTGTTGCAGCAGAAGCCTTTGGTTCTTCTGCTTTCTTCCAGGCTGCACTGGTTGCTGTGGAAGCCTTCGTTGGCTTCGGGCGGGCAACATTGGAAAAATTCAGCTGTTCACCGAGAATCTCCATAACCTGTTTGTGAATCAGAGCCTGTCTGTCCATGTCTTGATTGTCTATCATGGTTTCTTTACCCCTTTCCCAAGTTCAAAAACGCCCTAGCGTTCTTGTTGCGCTGACTGAAATACATAAATTAGTATAATTATAGCACC
This sequence comes from Bacteroidaceae bacterium, assembly GCA_963626755.1. GTDB lineage: Bacteria > Bacillota > Clostridia > Lachnospirales > Lachnospiraceae > Anaerobutyricum. Next base: position 27,362 of record CAVFXN010000010.1, on the reverse strand, counting down.
TTTTCCTCAGGAAATTCTATGAAAAATGCTGTCATTTTACTGAAATATATTGACACATCTCTTTATTTTTTCTTTTTATCCATCTTAGAACAAAATATCTTCAATTCGTCCCGGGTCGGGAGTCCTTCATTGTCGCTGAGATTCATGACCTGGATAGCACCGATTGCATTTCCTCTTTTTATACAGGTGTTTAATTCCAGTCCTTCTAAAATTCCGCTTAACACACCTACAGCAAATCCATCTCCGGCACCCACCGTGTCTACGACTTTCTCTACCGGGTATCCTTCGATAAAACAGGATTCGTCCTTATTTCTCAGATAGGCACCTTTTGCACCATTTTTGATAATCACTGTCTTTACCCCCAGATGCTGATAGAAATCTGATGCTTGTTCTACGTTGTCTGTTCCTGCAAGGATTTTACATTCCCCAATTCCCGGAAGAACTACATCCGCTTTCGCTGCCAGCTTATTAATTACAGTGCGCATCGTCTCCTCATCTTCCCAGAGTGCCGGTCGCAAATTAGGATCAAAGGTCACAAAAATACCTGTTTCCTTTGCACGTTCCATCAGGCGAAAGGTTGCCTCCCTCGCACTTTGCGATAATGCAGGAGGAATACCGGTCACATGGATCAGTGATACTTCTGACAGATCGATTGCATCGATTTCTTTTGGAGTAATGTGGGAAGCAGCCGATCCTTTTCTATAATAAGGAGCATAAGGATCACTTCCGTCTGTGACACGGTTTTTGAGCTGGATTCCTGTACGGTATATTTCATCATATGTTACCAGTGCGGTTCCAATCCCGTTTTCCTTTAATTTTTTTTCAATATAATGGCCAAATGGATCATCCCCCAGTCTGGTCAGATATTCGACAGGGTGACCCAGTCTGGAAAGACCGATGGATACATTGACTTCTGCCCCGGATAATGCCCTGGTAAAATGCTCCACATCTTCTAATGATCCTGGGGTATCTGCAATCAGAAGAGCCATTGGTTCCCCGAATAATATGGTCTTTCCCATTCTTATGCCTCCTTCGCTTTTCTTACTAAATGGATTGCAAATCCACCCACTTCTTCTGCGATATATACTGCCTGCATTTTCCCGTCCGGACGATATACCGCACTGTCTTCATTAAATTTCACACCTTTTCGTTCCAGATACGCCTTCGCCCGCTCAACAGAATATGTCGAGATGGCAATATGTCCTTTTCTTCCAAGGAACGGTTTTTTCATTATTTCTACATATTGGTCTGAAAAAATGGAAGCCGGGTTTTCCTTTGGGGCAAATCCAAACATTGCGTCAAAACAATCTGCTACCTGATGTGCCTCTTTTTCATTATTACAGTTAATCCCTACATGTGCCAGCTGAAAACCGAGCATTGTCCGAACTGCTTCCTGTGTCAATTCCCTGATCTTCTCAAAATTTCCTGCTTCGATCTCCTTTTCCGGCACCATCCAGGTTCCTCCACAGGCCAGAATCTTTTCCTCTGTGAGATAATCATTCACATTAGACGGATTGATCCCTCCCGTTGGCATAAAAAGCAATCCCCGGTACGGTGCTGCCATCGCTTTGATCGCTTTCACCCCTCCTGCCACTTCTGCCGGAAAAAATTTCACTACTTTCAGACCATATTTGATCGCCTGTTCTAAATCACTTGGACTGGAACATCCCGGGAGAACTGGAATATCTTTTTCTACACAATACCTTACCGTCTCCGGATTAAATCCCGGACTTACAATGAATTTTGCCCCGGCTTCTACCGCTTCGTCTACCTGTCTTGCTGTCAGTACGGTTCCCGCTCCTACCAGCATGTCCGGATACGCTTTTGTCATGGCTGCAATGGCTTCTTTTGCTGCATCAGTCCGGAATGTCACTTCCGCACAGGGAAGCCCTCCCTCACATAATGCTTTGGCAAGAGGCACTGCATCCTTCGCATCCTTTAATTTGATCACTGGTAAAATACCCAGGCATTCCATCTGTTTGAATAATTCCTCTGTCATCTTTTTCGGCCTCCTATCCTAGCTTATTGATCGGATAATGGATTGGTTCCCCTTTCGCAAACCTTACCGATTCCTCTGCAACTTTTCTTTTCAATTCATTTGAGGCTTCCTCGGAATACCATGCCATATGCGGGGTCACAATGAAATGTTCCTGTGCAAATAATGGGGAATCTTTACTTACCGGCTCTCCCATCATACAGTCAAATGCTGCCCCTGCAATTTCTCCATCGATTAATGCCTGGTTCAGATCCTCCTCATTGACAATCCCACCACGGGCCACATTGATTAAAACAGCATTTTTTTTCATTTTCTTAAAAGTATCCGCATGGAACAGATTTTGATTGCCATCCGCAGGACAGTGCAGCGAAATCAGGTCTGATGTTCCTATGACTTCCTCCATCGACACTGCAGTGACATACTCATCCGTCTCTGGCGTTGCTTTAAAATAAGGATCGGTTCCGATCACTTTGAAACCGAGCGCATGCATTTTTTTTGCAAAATTTCGTCCGATTCTTCCAAGCCCTACCACACCAACGGTCATTTCAGAAAACCGATGGATAGGAATTGCTTTGGTGTAATCCCATGTTTCCGTCTTTGTGAACCGGTTCATTTTGACAATTCCCCTGACCATTGCCAGTGCCAGTGCAATCGCATGGTCCGCCACTTCATTCATTCCATAATCCGGCACATTTCCAACCTGAATTCCATGTCTGGTGGCTTCTTCTACGTCAATGGTGTCTACACCCACACCATAACGGACAATATATTTTAATTTCGGACAATGTTCCATTACCTTTTTTGTAATCTTTGCATACTGCACAATAAAAATTTCTGCGTCCTGACACTGGGCAATCACCTCATCTTCTGTAATTGCCTGTGTCAGTTTCACTTCCATTCCTGCCTGTGCAAAAACCTGCTTCTCTATATCAATACTGTCATGGTCACAGTCTGTAATTATTACCTTCATATCATTCACCCTACTCTTTCCTGCATTTCTTTTTCTTCTCATATTTCTGCTTTAACGAACCAGATATCCGCCATCAACAGGGATCACGGCCCCATTGAGATAATCAGAGGCATCCGATGCCAGAAAGACACAAGGTCCTTTCATATCATCTGGGGTTCCCCATCTCTTCGCCGGAATCCGACTGGTAATCGCCTCTTTTCTTGGGTTCTTTGGATCCAGCAATGCCGTATTCATCTCGGTTGCCATATATCCCGGTGCGAGAGAATTGACATGGATTCCTTTTTCTGCCCATTCATTACAAAAAGCTTTGGTCAGCTGTGCCACACCACCTTTTGACGCCGCATAAGCCGGTACAGTGTATCCGCCAAAGAAAGAAAGCATGGAGGAAACCGTAATAATCTTCCCTTTGCTCTTTTGTGCCATGAACTGCTTTGCCGCCAGCTGACACAATAAAAATACAGCGGTCAGGTTTACATCCAGAACCCGATTCCAGTCTTCCATCGGAAATTCTTCGGAAGGATGCCTGCTCTGCACCCCATGTGCGGTTACAAGAATATCCAAATGCCCAGCCAACGCCTCCATAGATTCCTCAAACGCTTTTTTTAAGTCCGTCTCTTTCCCCAGGTCTGCCTGAATTCCGGTACAAGAAAACCCTTTTTCCCTGAATTCTTTGGCACGTTCTTTTATATTTTCTCTTGTTCCAATAATGACCACTTCACACCCAGCTTCCATCAGCCCTTCTGCCATTCCGTGTCCCAGGCCTCTGGATCCACCAGTAACAATTGCCTTTTTTTCTGTTAAATCAAACATATTCATTTTTTTATCACTCCTGTTTTCCTTCTGATCACTTATCAAATACCGGATCATTCACTGCCAGATCATATCTTCTGCTTTCATGGGAAAATGCTGCCAGCACCCACAGGTATGCATTTCTTCCACCCGGACTTGCTACGGTCGGATGATATCCGCATGGTGCCTGAACCATCGTCCCGGAATGCACGGTATGTGTTACGATGTCTTCCACTTCTCCACTTTTTAAATAGCTGATATGAAAACCAAATCTCGGAAGAGGCATGTCAAAATAGCAGTAGACTTCCTCCAGGTCTTTTTCATGCTGATGCGGTGGCCAGCTGGTCCATGCCCCATCCCCGGACCAGGTCAGCCCACAAATCAACCGGGAGGCAGAATCCTGCGGTGCCAGCGTAAACATAACTTCCCTGCGTCCTGCTCCTTCTCCATGAATCTGGTGCACATCTCCAATCGGAAGTGTCGGATCAAATTTACGAAAATGAGGCTCTCCAATTCCTTCATATTTTGCCCCGGCGATATAGAAGATACAGTCTTCCTGCGCCGTAATTGTCACTTCATCGTCCCCAGGAAGATAACAGGAATCCAATTTTTCCATTTCCTGACCTAGCTTTCCTCCTTTATGTCCACTCAGTTTTGCTTTCCCTTTCAAAAGCACCGGATGCATTTCCAGATTTCCGGACTGCAGCGTATAAGAACTGCCTTTTGACAAATTCAGGCGAAACATCTGTGCCTCCTGACACTCACATGTTTCCGGTGTAATGACTTTATGAAAGCCTTCTGTTTTCGGAGACTGTACACTCCATTTTTCCATTCTCTGTTTATTTTCTAAATTTTGCATAATCATCCATCCTTTTTTCTTCTATTATTATAATACTTTATCCGATCAACAGTGTACTGATCGCAGGAATCAGAACCACTGCAAAAAATACTGCGACATAGCCGATGAAAAATGGAATTTCCCCTTTGGCCACCTGGCCCATTTTCAGTTTTGTAACCGACACTGCGGAAAAAATATTTACTGCTACCGGCGGGGTCATTGTTCCGATGACATTGGATATGGATACAATCATACCAAAATGAACGGCGTTAATTCCAAGACTGCTTGCAATCGGCCATAAAATTGGCACCATCAGTACACAGGTTGCGATTCCTTCCAGGAATGTACCAAAAATCAAAAGAATGATCGCGACTACCAGACAAAAGACCGTCTTGTTCAGATTCATTCCTACAATGGCATGCACCAGTTCTCCGGAAATTCCGGAGTAAGCGAAAATCCATGAAAATGCAGTAGATGTCGCAATAATAAAGAGAATCATTGCTGCTCCCTTTGCGGAATCCAGGAAAATCGGAACGATATCCATTATGGTAATTTCCCTGTAAATAAACATTCCTGCAATCAAAGCCCACACAACAGCAACGGCAGCAGATTCCGTCGGGGTCAGTAACCCGGAATAAATTCCTCCAAGGATGATTACCGGAAGCATAATGGCCGGAATTGCTTTGATAAAAGTATTTCCAAATTCTTTGATCGTCGGACGTTTTTCTGCCTTTGGCCATTTTTCTTTGTGCGCCAGCAAAAGTACCACTACCATCAGTACAATCATAATGATAATTCCAATAAACATACCGGAGGTAAACATTTCACTAATGGAAGCTCCCGTAATTGTCGCATAGACCACCATGATAATACTTGGAGGAATGATCGGGCCAAGTCCTCCTGCCACTACCAAAAGACCTGCTGTTCTTTCTTTTGGATAGTTCATTTTGACCATTTCAGGATAGAGCATGGAACCGATGGCGATTACTGTCGCCGGTGCCGATCCGGACAGTGCTGCAAAGAATGCACAGGCAAGTACCAGTGCCAATGCCATTCCTCCCCGTACTCCCCCGACAATGCTATTAGCAAAATCAACAAGACGTTTGGAAATTCCTCCTTTGGTCATCAGGTTTCCGGCCAGAATAAAGAATGGGATTGCCATGATCGAAGGTGATTCCATCCCTCCAAAGATTCTCTGTGCAATAATGCCTGTAGTTACGGTAAAGCTTGGACTAAAAACGATCGTTGCCCAGACAGATGCCCCTAATGCAAATGCGATTGGCACACCCATAATCAGGAATAATGCCATGGTACCGAATAAAAGTAATGCTGTATTCATTATGCCTCTCCCTCCTCTGTATCAAAATTGTCCCCTTTGATGACCTTCAAAAGGATTTCCACTGCAAATGCCAGCTGTACCAGTACAATCATTCCAAAACTGATAACCAAAGCCGCATATGGAACAGTCATTGGCAAATGCAATGCTGCAGATGCCTGTCCGATGGCCGCCTGTGCTGCAACCATTCTTACTGCAGAGATCAAAATAGTCACCGAGAAAATCAAGACAACGATTTTGGATAAGAGCTGGACAATCCCTTTCCCTCTTCCATGCAATTTATCTGTAACTGCCGTTATTGCAATCTGCGTACCATCACGAAGTCCAAGTTCGGTTCCGATCAACGCCATGTAAATCATGCAGTATGTCGATGCCTCATCAAACCAGGCAATGGGTAATTTAATAATATTTCGATTCACAACCTGCGCAAAAGAACATGCAACCATCAATGCAAACGTTATGACCATGATGATATTTTCTACCGTTGTCAGGCCTTTTAATGTTTTTTTCATTTTTATAAACCGCCTTTCCGTTATTCGTTCTGTTATTTTGTATCAGCAATGATCTGATCCACTGCCTTCTGCCACTCGGCATCAAAGGTAAAGCCTTTCTTTTGTGCTTCTTTTTCATATGCTTTTTTTAATTCACCGGTATCAATCTCCCAGAACTTTACACCTTTTTTCTTTAGTTCTATGGTTGCCTCCTCATTGGCCTCTTTCAGATACTCACGTCCTTTTTGATATCCTTCTTTGCATCCTTCCATAAAAGCATCTTTGAGGTCATCCGGGATCATCTTCCAGGCTTTATCCGACATCATGACTGGCACATAAGTAAATGCATGATGGGTATAGGTAATATTTTTTGTCACCTCATAATATCCATTAGACAGACAATTACTTATCGCATTCTCACAGGCATCAATGGTTCCCTGTTGGAGTGCTGTAAACACTTCATTATAAGACATCGCTGTCGGCATCGCCCCAAAGGACTGGAAAGCTGCCATGTGATACTGGTTCTGCATGGTTCGAATTTTTATTCCCTTAAAATCTTCTATTGTCTTCACCGGTTTTTGAGAGAACGTATCCCGGAAACCGGATTCCAGATATCCAATCACATGGACATTCAGTTTTTCTTTGGCTGCCTTTGAAATCAGGTCTCCTACCGCTCCATCCACTGCCGCATGAGCCTGCTCCTCATTTTCCCATAAAAATGGCTGGTCTAAAATATTCATTTCAGGAATAAAATTGGTCAAAACCGGATTAGCTGCGGATGCAATATCCAGATCGCCCTGGCTGCATAACTCTATAGAACCCCTCTCATCTCCGAGAGCACCTCCGGTTACAACAACCAGCTTAATTTTCCCGTCCGTTTTCTCATACACCTCATCTGCCATTGCTTTTGCTCCCTGATAGACCGGTGAAGATTCTCCGTCTACAATTGCCATACGAAATACAAGCGTATCTTGTCCTGATGCGTTCCGGCTGCCGCATCCTGCTGTAAACGGAATCACCATTGCCAGTATCAAGATAGCTGCTATGATCTGTTTCCCTTTCTTTAATTTTAACATGATACCTTTCCTCCCTCTTTTTTTTGCAAAATTGTTACTATTTATTTTTAATACTCATATGATGTATTTCTTGTCCTAATCATTGCACTTTTTATCTTCCTTGTCAACTATCAATACGATTTCAAGCTGTTATTCTATGTTTTGCACAGTTTTTCTTATATTTTACTGCTCTTATGCACAATACCGGTTCTATATTTTTTCAAAATACATCATACCATTTTGCAAATTCATATGATGAATTTACATTTTTTTATCTAAACATCATCTGTATTTTTTCATAAAAAAAGATCCTGCCCTGTTTCAATGGCAGAATCTTCTTTCTTTTTCATCATCTTATGTGTTTGGTAGATTCGGCAGTCCTTCCTCTTGTTTCGCTATTTCATGAGGAAACTCCGGATCTGGTTGTATTTAAATGAGCAATCATTGCATATTTTGCCCCACGCAAATCTCTGTTTGAGATCGCTTCCGCAATTGCTTTATGTTCTTCTATGGTCCTTTTCTTAAATTGATCTTTGGTTCCTCCTACATTTAATTGGATCGATGACGTAATAATCGGCATCATCTTTCCAATAATGCGGTTCCCACTGCACTCTGCAATGGTTTGGTGAAACAATGCATCCATTTTGATATAGGATTTATTTTCTTTGATCAGCTCCTCGATCTGCCTGCATTGGTGAAACAATTCGTCAATTTGCGGCGTTGTTGCATTCATGGCCGCCAACTCTGCAATCTCCGGTTCCAAAATCATCCGGACTTCCAGCATATCCAGCAACAGCTTTTCATCCGAATCCTCCAGAGCCAGCCCCAGGGGATCTTCCGGAATGCCATTTTTATAAGAAACAAATGTTCCTGCTCCCTGACGTACATCCAATATATTATGGGACATCAGGGTTTTTATCGCCTCTCTTAAGGTTCCCCGTCCCACGGAAAGCATTTCTGTCAGTTTATGTTCACTTGGAAGGCGATCCCCCGGCTGCATGTTATTTTGTTTGATCAATTCAATAATACGATCCGATGTTTTCTCGACTAATGTTCTCTCTCTCTTTTTTTCCATTACATCACACACCATTCTTTTTGAAACGACAATCTCTTTGCCAGGACGATGATTACTTTCCTTTCTCAACCGATTCCACATCTTTTTGTGAAACAGCCTTCAGATCATAGGTGTCAAAACGTGCTTCGGTCGGAAGCTGTATTTCAATACGGGAGATCTTATCCATTCTGACATGACATTCCCGGATCCTCACATCAAAGACATGCCCGCCTTTTTTGCGGTCCTTTGACAGAAAATGAAGGTGCCAGCCCGGAAGGTTGATCCCATCCATATAGTTAGGAAAATAAAGACCGATCAGCGAACCTTCGATTTTTTCAAACTGGAAGGAATACTGTGTCGTTCCCAGAAGCTCCTTCAGCTCGATATGCTGTGATTTTCTGGAAGGACTCTCTGAGCGTGCATCAATCCAGTCAAATATGCCATCGATGCGAATGATGTGCATACTGTTGAGGCCGAAATCTTCTTCGATCTTATTATTTAGCTGAGAGATGAGCGAATCCATTCCTTTCACTTCGCCCCAATCCCAGGATCTTCTCCCGTTTAATTGTCCCACCACTGCAAAGGGAACACCACAATCCCTATCTGCCTCATACGCATTTCCATCGGAAACGGCACGGTAGCAATGTCCATCTATGACGATCATCTCTCCGTCCAGATCCTCAAATGTTCCAAGGCCGATATCCCCATGCCGCAACAATTCTCCCACGGATACAACGGTACGGATATATCCGAGAGTCAGTGCCTGTAAGGTGGAAACCTGGTACATCGCATTGTCCTGATCTGTGATCTTTTTTAAAATAGCCCTATTTTCTTCCATTTCTTTTTTCCTTCTTTCCTTACCAGCGACATCCCAAACGGCCGGAAACCGAGTGCAGGCGACCCCAGTCCGTGCGAAAATCCTGTGGACAGGATTCTTTTTTATGCTGTCTGTCCGGTGAGATTGGCATTCTTCACACGTTTTGGCTCCAGTTTTTTCCGGATCCGCTTCATCAGTGAAAGCAGCAGGAAGGCAACGGCAAAATAAATGAGTGCGATGGTCACAAGCGGCACGAATGCTTCATAAGTATTGCTGCGGATAATATCGCCGACCTTGGTCAGGTCATTTACGGCTATGTAACCGACCACTGCAGTCCCTTTCATCAGGCTGATCAGGTTACTGAAGTAACCTGGCAGCATCGTGCGGACCGCCTGCGGAAGCACGATCCCGCAAAACGTCTGGCGTTTCGTCAGTCCCATGGCGAGTGCCGCTTCCCACTGGCCAGTCTCCACACCCTCAATGCCTCCTTCAAATAGCTGTGCCATATAGGCACCAAATACCAATCCAAATCCCAGGATAGCAACCAGGATATTGGAAATTTGCGATTTTCCGAAAATAATATAGTAGAGAATCATCAACACCACAACAATCGGAAGGCCCTGCATCAGCCTGGAATATATCCCGGCGAGCATCTTCAGCACTTTCGATTGCGACATGGACATGGCGCAAAATGCCGCCCCGAGCAGATTGGCTAAAAGAAATCCCACGATCGTGATACACAAGGTGACCAGCAATCCCTGAAGAATCGAAACCCATCGATCTTCCTCTACGAGCGTGCGGCGGATGCTGCTCCAGATGGTATTTTGTGTCTCCTGACTGTCCTGTGATTCCCCGGATTTCCCGCCTGTGTACGATGTGATCAATGCGGGGGTATCAAATTCTTCTGCATTTACGATTGGAACAAAACTCTGCGTATAGTAAAAGTCAGAGAAGTTCACACTTTTGGAACGTTCTTCCGTCCATGAAATCTGCGCGGCCGCGAGATCATATTTCCCGGTGGTAATTCCACTTAAAATCCCTGCAAAATCCAGATCTTCAATCTTTAAACCATAGCCATAGGCCTTACAAAAACCTGCAATAATATCAATTTCGAATCCTACGTTTTTATCATTGAGCTTAAAAGTAAAAGGTTTCAGCGAGCTTGTCGTTGCCATAGTTAAGACGCCGTTTTTCCCGGTTTTTGGAATATTAATATTCTCCCATTCATGTGGATACAACCAGTAATCCTGCTTTTTTTCCAGCTCACCGTTTTTCTGTAATTTTGCAATATACTGATTTAATTTCTCTCGAATCGCATCGCTTTTCTTCGTCTTGGCAAAAACAGTTCCCACATCAAAGGTGGCAAAGGCCATATCCAGGTAGCCAAGCTCCTGATACTGTTCTGCCAGACTGTAATAACTGACCGTCGGAAGGGCAGCAAAATCAATTTTCTTTTTTTGAAGAGCCAATGCCACATCCGTTGCACTGTTGAAATACTGTATTTTCGCATCCGGAACTTTTGCCAGTATGATCGAATCCTGCGGCGTTCCGGTCATAACACCCGCTGTCTTTCCTTTTAACAGCTTGAGCACATCTTCTTCTTTCACGGAAGATGCCTGGACTTCGGTTGTTACAAAATTGGGAATGCTAAAGCAAAGCACAGCGAGTAAAACCATGCAAAACAACCGGATTCCACCTGTTTGCCTGTTTCTCATCATTTTCTAATGTTCCCTCCTCTTTTATTCATCATATCATGTCGTTTATGATTATATCACTTTCGATGTTTTTGGACAATCATATCTAGGAAATCGAAAAAACGCCCGTGGCGCAAACTTTTCATTTGCGCCGCGGGCTTTAGAACAAGGTATTGTGCCTCGATTCAGGCATATGAAGTAAATGTCAAAATGATCAGAAAAGATTATTCGTCGTCTTTTTATCAAAGAAGTGCATCAGGTCAGGACGGAAACTATATTTGACTGGCTTGTTGCTTCCGTGAATGGTGCTGATATCAATATCACTGGTTGGCACAACGATGACTACATCCTTGCCGTCAGAATTGACATGCAGATGAAGCTCGGAGCCCATCAGTTCGGAAACATCTACAAAAGCATCGATTCCATCATCCGACAGGTGAATATGTGCCGGACGGACACCGACGATGACTTCCTGCGGGATATCTTTCATCTCAGCAAGGGCTTTCTGCTTCTCAGGAGGAAGTTCCACTTCCCTGCCCTGTACGATCGCAAAATACTTTCCTGCTTTTTTTACAAGCCCCGCATCAAAGAAATTCATCTGCGGCGTTCCAATGAAGCCGGCTACGAAAAGATTGGCCGGGTGAACGAAGACTTCCTGCGGTGTCCCGATTTGCTGAATAAAGCCATCGCGCATGATGACAATACGGTCACCGAGAGTCATAGCCTCCACCTGGTCATGCGTAACATAAATGAAGGTGGTATCAATCTTTTCACGAAGCTTAATAATTTCTGCACGCATCTGGTTACGAAGCTTAGCATCCAGATTGGAAAGTGGTTCATCCATCAGGAAAACCTTCGGATTACGCACGATCGCACGGCCGATTGCGACACGCTGTCTCTGACCACCGGATAAGGCTTTCGGCTTCCGGTCGAGATACTGCGTAATATCGAGAATCTCAGCAGCCTCCCGAACCTTCCGATCAATCTCATCTTTCGGAACTTTCTTAAGCTTCAGTGAAAAAGCCATGTTTTCATATACCGTCATATGCGGGTACAGAGCATAATTCTGGAAGACCATAGCGATATCACGATCCTTCGGCGCAATATCATTGACAAGCTTGTTATCGATATAAAGCTCACCCTCGGAGATTGCTTCCAGACCGGCGATCATACGAAGTGTTGTAGATTTTCCGCAGCCAGACGGACCGACCAGAACGATGAATTCCTTATCAGCAATGGATAAATTGAATTCCTGAACGGCTACCACGCCCTTGTCAGTAATCTGAAGATTTGTCTTTTTTTCCTGCGCCGCATCTCCTTTTTTCTTTTTTCTTTTCTTGCCTTCTCCATTTAAGAACGGATAAATTTTCTTTACTCCAACAAGCTTTACTTCTGCCATAATACGTACTCCCTCCCTATGTTATACTGTTGTTTCATTTTTTCGAACAATAAAAACTTTCCTGTTGCTTTAGATTTCAAAACATATCATTGGTAAGCGATCCGTTTTACCTTTTCTGTATCCACGAATAAAAAACTTCAAGCCAGCGATCAGCGATATACTGATGAAAAGCCGGCTTGGGATGAACCCCATCCTCAAGATAATCCTCGGAACTTGTTTCCTGTGAAAGCTTACAAAGTTCTTCCTGCAGGGGAATAAATGTCAGACCAAATTCCTGTGCTAATTTTTGTACGACCTCAGCTCTTCTGGCAACTTCCCATTGAAATTCTTTAAAATAAACCGATGTTGCAGTGCCCCTCATGACATAGGGCTCGAGCAGCATGATTTTTAAGTTCGGAAGGGCCTCCAAAACCTCCGTCAGAAGCATTCGATAGATTGTTTCGAATGGTTTCTTATCCACACCATTCAAAAAATCAAGCTCATGCCAGACATCATTCACTCCGACAAGCAGACTCATATAGTCCGGTTTTATATTTATGATATCACTTTTTATTCTGGCGTAAATATCAACAACACGATCACCACTGACACCCCGATTGTAAAATCGATAGGCTCCCGGCATGGAAAGCGCGATTCGTGATGCTGCCAGACACGGATAGCCATGCCCTAAATCCTCCGGCATTTCCCGGTTGCGGCCGGCGTCCGTAATAGAATCCCCCTGAAAAAGAATCGTTTTCATATCAAATCGTCCCCACACGAGTGCACAGTGCCTTGAGATTTCCGCTCAGATAGCTTGTGCCACTGTCTGCCTCTATGAAAATGCTGTCTCCCTTCTGGCATGGAAGAATATCCCTGCCACAGGATATGTTCCCAACTCCCTCAAGAACCAAGAGGGATGTGAAGGATTCTTCATCGGTATCGATCGAGCATGGTGCCTCCACTTTATCAACGGTAAAATAAGCACTGCGGACAAGATGTCCACCGAAATTATACTTTGTACAGGGAAGTGTCAGCTTGGAAACTTCCAGTGCTTTTTCGATATGAAGGGGACGTGTTTTTCCGTCTGCCCCTTTCCGCCCGTAATCGTAGACACGATAGGTCACATTGGAGTTTTGCTGGATCTCGGCGATGACAATCCCTTTACAGATCGCATGAACCGTGCCGGCTGGAATATAGAAGAGATCCCCTTTTTTCACAGGCACTGCATTCAGGACTTCCTCCAGCGTATTTTCCTCGATTCTTTTTCGATATTCTTCTCTGGATACAGGATAGGCAAATCCATAATAGAGATAGGCACCGGGATCAGCCTCCAGTATATACCACATCTCACTTTTCCCATACTGATGTTCCTTTTCCAGGGCATCCATATTGTTGGGGTGAACCTGAATCGAGAGGTTGTCCTTCGCATCGATGAATTTCGCGATAATAGGAAACTCCTGGAAAATCTGGCAGTTTGCGCCCAGTATCCGACGCCCGTGTTTCTCGATGTAATCCGGAAGACTCATACCGGCATCGGGACCGCTGGCGATAAAGGAAGGTCCATCCGGGTGGCAGCTTAGTTCCCAGGTCTCAGCTAAAGAAGCCCCATCAAATTCTTTGTGATATTCTTCCATCAACTTTCGCCCACCCCATATATACTCCTTACATGTGGGCCGTAATTTTACCATTGCCATATCTAATCTCCATTCTTTCCATAACTGTCATTTCAGTCCGTTCACATATCTTTTAAGTATGCTTCATTCCGATCGATCAGCTCACATCGCTGGGCAGTGCAGTCATGGCTCCTGAGCGGATCTTCCGGTGTTTCCAGAGCATAATCCAGGAGCTTGTCTATCGTACTCGTCGCGACATGAAGCCGGGTATCGCTGGAGGCATAATAGATATAGACCTCCCCGTTTTCCCTGACAATCGCACCGTTTGTGAAAACGACATTACTTACATCTCCGATCCGTTCACCGCCTCTTGGAGCGATCAGAAAACCGCCCGGTTCCGCGATCACCTTCCAGGGTTCCCGAAGATCTGTCATAAAGACGTAAACCACATAGCGAAGCCCTGCGGCGGTGTTTCGCACGCCGTGTGCGATATGAAGCCAGCCTTTCGGGGTACGGATCGGTGTGGCACCTTCCCCGTTTTTTGCCTCTGTAATCGTATGATAGCGGCGAGGTGATGTGATGATTTCCTCCTCGATCACTGCGTGCGTAATATCCTCGCACAAACCGAAGCCGATGCCGCCTCCGGAACCAGTATCGATAAAATCATCCATTGGCCGGGTATAAAAAGCATATTGGCCATTGACAAATTCCGGGAGAAGGTCAACATTGCGCTGCTGCGGACTCTTCCGGGTAATCAGGTTGGGAAGTCTCTCCCATTTTTTTAAATCTTTGGTCCGCACAATGCCGGCCTGGGCCGTCGCTGCCGAAAGATCAGGGTTCGAAATATCCTTACTCTCCGAACAGAAAATCCCGTAAATCCAGCCGTCCTCATGCCTGGTCAGCCTCATATCATAAATATTGGTTTCCCCCGGCATATCCGGCAGTTCTATCGGCTTTTTCCAGAAGCGAAAACCGTCTACCGGACTTTCACTCTCCGCCACAGCAAAGAAACTCTTTCTGTCATTTCCCTCGATACGTGCGACCAGATAAAATTTCCCATTAATCTCGATGGCACCGGCATTAAATACGGCATTGACACCAAGGCGTTCCTGAAAAAAAGGATTGGTGGATGGATTCAGGTCATAGCACCATTCGATCGGAATATGTTCCCGTGTCAAAACCGGGTTCTCCCAGCGGTCGTAAATGCCATTGTAAAAATCACTTTTTTCATTTTTTCTTTCCAGAAGCGCTTCCTGTTTTTTCTTCAGGCGCGCGTACATAGGATGCATATCAGACATATATATCAGGATCCCTCCCTATCAGTTCCATACACATTCGTCCGTTGTGATACGGACATTTCCAAGGTTCTACGATCGGTTTTCCCGGAACGGGATTCCCGTTTGCATCAAGGCACCAGAACCACTCACTTCCCGGACGCTTATCCACCAGCTTTTCCTGTATAAAATTCAGAATATCGGCTGCGGCGATCTGGTATTGATCCTTTCCACATTTACTCCAGAGATTCACAAAACCGACGACGGCCTCTGCCTGAACCCACCAGATTCTTGTTTCATCATCAATCCCCTTCTCACGTTCATTCACAATGGAATGGCTGCGATACGCACGCTCGTACACTGCCTCTGCAAGATCGGTATTGATTGTTTCAATTTCTTCCCGAAGTGCCTCATCGTGCAGCATGTGAACGCCTTCATCAAAAAGCCAGCTCGCCTCGATGTCGTGGCCAAAACTATCGATATCCAGAATCGAGTGGTAATGTGAATCAAAAAACACCTTTTGCTTGCGGTCATCTGCATCATAAATCTTCGTACTGTAAATACGGAGACAGTCCTTCATGGATTGCGCCACCTTTGGGGAGCCACTTGCCCGGTAAAGATTGGCATATGCCTCGAAAACGTGGAGCAATGTGTTCATGGTCTTGTCTGCCAGAACACCATTTTCGCTGAGTTTTTCATTGCTTTGTAAGATCCACTGCCGGGTAAAAGCCTCCAGATAACCCTCGGCATCCCTACAGGTGCTCTCGATCCTTTCATAGAGGGAAAGGGCCATTTCCAGAGCGTCCTTGTTCTGTGTCAGGAGGTAATAGGAAGAGAGGGCATAGATGGCGAAGGCTTGATTGTAAGTATGTTTTGTATCATCAAGCACAGTGCCATCATATGTGACACTCCAGAAGACTCCTCCATTTTCCCGATCCAGACAATGGTTCAAAAAAAATAAGTAAGCATGGTCGGCTTCGCTTCGGAGATCCTCACGCTTTAACAGCATGGATGCCTCGGAAAAAAACCAAAGGATCCGGCTGTTCAGGATACATCCCTTTTCCGCTTTCTTGTCAAGCGTCAGGTCTTGCCCCATATATCCATAGTATCCGCCGTATTGATCATCCCGAAGATTCTTCCAGAAATCGATAATCCCGGAAAGAAGCGTCATTGCTTTTGCTGCGATTCGTTCCATAAAACGCTCCTTATCGAATACCGATTCCGCGATCCTCTGACGCAGCCTGATCGTGTTCCTTGATATAGTCCACGACGGTGTCCAGGGTCGTAAATGCCAGACTTACATAGCTGTCAGCACAACCATAATAGATAGCGATCCGACCGGTTTTGGCATCCTGAAGTGTGGAACATGGGAAACATACATTTGGTACAAAACCTCTTTCCTCGTACCAGGTCTCCGGCGTCAGCAGAAAGTCTCCGCAACGGTAGAGAACCCGACTCGGCTCTTCGCGGTCCAGTATCGCACCACCAATGGAATAGATGTAACCGCTGCAAGTTCCGGTCACTCCGTGATAAAACAGCAGCCACCCCTCATCTGTCTCGATCGGAGCCGCTCCACCACCGATTTTTACGTTTTCCCACCAGTTACTTCCTTTTCCCATCACATAACGGTGATGACCCCAGAATTCCATGTCCGGGCTTTGGCTTAAGAAAATATCACCAAACGGCGTATGGCCGGAATCGCAGGGACGGGAAAGCATCGTATAGAAGCCATTGATTTTTCTTGGAAAAAGAACCGCATTGCGGTTGTAAGGAACAAAAGGATTTTCAATTCGGATAAAAGTCTTAAAATCCTTTGTTTTGGCAATTCCGATGGAAGCACCGTAGAAATCCTGACACCAGAGAATGTAATAGGTATCATCCACTTTGACCAGGCGGGGATCATACGCATATTTCGGCATGAAGGATTCACCCTTTTCATTGACAAAATTAATTTTTTCCGTGTCAAAATTCCAGTGGATCCCATCGTGACTTCTTCCCAGATAGATATACGGAATACCATTGGTCTGCTCGGCACGAAATACACCGATGAATCCATCCTCAAAAGGGAGGACAGCACTGTTGAATATGCGCGCCACACCCGGAACAGGATTCCGTTTAATTACCGGATTTTCCGTATAGCGCCACAGGGGCGCCTGACAGTCCAGTGGCCTTTCCTGCCAGGGAATATTTGGTAAATCATTACAATAAAGATTATATTTCATAGATTATCCTTTCACGGCACCCATGGTTAAGCCGCTGTAAATCTGTTTCTGCAGAAGCAGGAAAATGATCAGTGTCGGCAGCATAGTGATTAGACAAGCTGCACAGATAACCTCCCACTGGGTACCGTAAGGACCCTGGAATGCATACAAAGATGTCGAGATCACCTGCAGGCTCTTATCCTTCATATAGAGATAAGGCGTGTAAAATTCATTGTAAAAACCGATACCCTTGATGATAATGACCGTGACAATGGCGGGCTTTAAGAGCGGCAGAATGATCTTGAAGAAAATCTGCGGATAGGTCGCACCATCTACAATGGCTGCCTCGTCAAGCGTAACCGGAATCCCCTCCAGAAACTGCAGGAAGATATAGATCGAAATAATGTCCGTACCGGCAAAAAGAAGAATCGTAGCCCAACGGGTATTGTAAATTCCTAATCCTACGATAATCTGGAAGGTACTCATCTGCATCGTAATGCTCGGAATGAGTGAAGCCAGCAAAAACGCAAACTTCACGAGCCGCTTCAGCTTAAACTGAAAACGGGACAGCACATAGGCAGTCATCGTACCAGTCATAATGGTAGCGGCAATCGAGACAAACAAGATCACAAAGGTATTGAAAAAGCCCGTGGCCATATTACCTTTCGTCCAGGCGGTCACAAAATTTGAAAAGTTCGTCCAGCTTTTTGGTAAACTTAAGGCATTTCCGGAAATGAGCTCATTATGACCCTTGAAAGCACCGAAGATCACCGTCAAAAGTGGCAGAACTACAATGACACAGGTAAGCAGCAACAAAAAATACTGCAGTGTCTTGGAAATATAATAGCGGGCATTTTTTTGTTCACGCAGTTCCATGGTCAATCCTCCTTTCCTTCAACGAACCGTTTCTGCACCACAGTAACAATCATAACGATTACGAGAAGTACCACACCCATCGCACAGGAAAGTCCGATCTTTTTATCGGTAAAGGCGGTATTCAACGTCTTGATGACAAAGGTCATCGAACCGCCGCTTCCCTTCGTCATAACGAATGGGATCTCGTAAACGCTGATCGCTCCCTTGACAGCCAGAATCAGGTTCAGGGAAATGATGCCGCGTATATTGGGCAGAATAATGTAGCGAAATTGCTGCCAGCGGTTGGTTCCATCAATCTGGGCGGCCTCAAAGAGGTCGCCTGAGATCGATTGGGTTGCTCCGCTAAACATGACCATATTCTGTCCCATATATCGCCATACAGAAACGAAGGTCAGGGATATATTGATAATCGCCACGTCGCCCAGCCACAGTGGAAGATTGTTGGCCGGAACGCCAAGCATCGTCAGGATATTGTCCAAAACGCCGCCCTGCTTGAAGAAGTATAAAAATACAAAGCCGATCGCTACGCCGTTCAACAGGTATGGGAAAAAGATCATGCCCTTGAAAAAGTTTTTGCCTCGCAGTTTATAAAAGAAAATTGTGGCAAAATACAGCGCAATAATAATCTGAATCAACGAGCCGATAAAGTAGTAGATGCTGGTCTTAAAGACCGAAAAATACTGAGCATCTGAAAAAAGTGTTTTATAATTCTTGGCTCCGACAAATTGCATATTGGAATAACCATCCCAGCGATACAGAGAATACCGGATCATATCGCCTAACGGAAGATAGGTAAACATGATTAACAGTATTAAAGGAATGGCGAGGAAAAGGCAGATCGTGATTCTCTGCTGCACCTTTCGGCTGCTGAAAACCTCATGCCAGGTTCTTTTTTTCCTCACGGCCGCATCGGATGTATTCATGCAAAGCCCCCCTTTCAGTTGTGAAATCGTTCTTTGTTAATCGATAGCGGAAGCCCATTTCTTAGACAGGTTCGCCATATACTTCTCAAATGTTGTATCCGACACACCTCTGGCGATATCGATTACACTATTTAATCTCTGGCCGTTGTCATATAAGGTCACACCACTATCCTGCTGAACGCTATCGTACTTTCCGACATTTTCATCCGTTGCCGGTTTGTCAACAACGAAAGTAACGTCTTCGAAAGCTTCCAGTCCGTCTGGCATCGGATCATCCTTCATCAGGGAGATACCGCCCTGTTCGGTTGCCAAACCGGATTCTTCAACCATAAATTTTACGAAAGCCTTGGAAGCTGCCATGTTTTTCGTATTTTTGTTGATCGCATAGCAATAGTCTGTTCCGGATGTTGCATACTGTTTTCCGTCGATGCTGTAAGGGAACGGCATGTAACCGATGTCGTCCGCATGATCGCCGGCCTCCTTGATCTGCGATACTGCCCAGGATCCCAGAACCATACAGCCGATTTCACCGTTGTTGAGTTTCAGCTTGGAAGCTTCCCAATCGCAGGTAGTCGGATCGGATTCACACAGACCTTTCGACACAATATCATAGATTAACTTTGCTATCACGTAGTGGGAGCTGCCCTCATCGAAAGCTTTTTTGTCATTCGGAAGCTCATTGTTCTTGTAGTTATCATCGCCTGTGATGGAACCGAAGGCATGGTCTTCCCACTGATCCAGCGTCCAGCCGGAGTTCGCATTCGTGTAATATGGGATGGCATTCGTCTTGTCTTTGATCTTCGCGAGACAGTCAAGGAACTCTTCCGGTGTCTTAGGAAGCTCCGTAATGCCTGCCTTTTTAAATACTGCCTTGTTATAGACAACGCCCTGTACCGTACACATATAGGCGAGACCATAAACCTGGTCATCATACCACTTTGAATAGAGGTAATCTTCCTTATACGTGTCACTAAGTTCATCCACAGTTCCAAACGGCTCAAAATAATTTGAGAACGAATTGGAAGGAACGGCATCCGGAATCATTAAAACGTCACCATATTCGGTGGTCTGCATCCGGGTTGCCAGCTCGTCGGCATAATTCGTAATGGACTGCACTTCCACTTCAACATCCGGATACTCTTCATTAAATTGCGCGATCAGCTTATCATAGGTGCCGTCCGCGTCAAGGTCCGTACGATTGGTCAAATAGGTGATCTTTCCACTGACCGTTCCGTCGTCTGCCTGACTCTTGTCTGACGATCCGGATCCGCATGCGGACAGGGATAAGGTCATGACCAAAGCCAGCAATAGTGCTAATTTCTTTTTCATATTGATTCCCCCTTTGAAATAATTTAGCTAAATATGAATTAGTTTAGCTTATCGATTAGCTTAATTGAACTATAGCATATACTCAAAACATCGTCAATATCCTAAAAATTTTTTGGCATTTTAGCTAAATATAAAGAGGAAATTATGACACTATTGCCAAAAAAAAAGAATCTCTTAAACTAAATTTTAAACTTAACTTAAGAGATTTCCTGTAAAGCTGTGTCGTAAATGGATTTCCTGTATCCCAACGCCATTCAGACCGATTTTCTTTTCACAAGTCTGCCACAGGCAACCGTGTTTCCACCGGTAAATGGCTCTCCTTTAATTTTCTGCAGAAGTCTTGTCGCTGCCATCCGCCCCATATCCTCTACATTGACATGATAAGTCGTGAGCGGCGGGTCACAGATCTGTGCAAACTGATAATCGTCATAACCCGTAACCGCAACGTCCTCCGGCACGCGAAGGCCCCGGTGTTTCAACTGTTCCACCAGATTGTAGGCGATTTCGTCACAGTTACAGACGAAAGCGCGCGGCAGATTGTCCGGTAATACCAACGGGATAAACTTCCCGTCCGCATCGCGGTCTTCTATGCGCCATTCATCCCGAATGGCGATACCGGCCCGAAGAAGAGCCTTGCAGTAACCCAGGTAGCGATCCATGATGGAACTGGTCGATAAAATACTGCCAACAAAACCGATTTCACGGCAGCCCTTCTCCAAAAGCTCGTTCGTCACCCGAACGCCTCCGGTGATGTTATCGCTTGTCACGCTGTCCGCATAAAGCGCTTCATCATAAAAATCCAGTAAAATATATGGGAGACCAAATTGCATCACTGCCTTTAAATAGCTTCGCTTCAATTCACCCATAAAAATGATGCCATCCACTTTTTTACCTTGTATCATGGCCGGAACCGTTCCATTATCCTCCGCTTCGGGGGAAACAATTTCCATGATTGCCGAGTAGCCATGTTCCGCACTGCTTACCATAACCTGGCGATACAGGGCGGGATAAAAGGCATTGTCCGCCACAAAACGATCGGCCACCAGGATGCCGATGTTCCCTGATGCTGGTTTCTCCTTTTTGGGCGACTGCTGAGGTATATATCCCATTTCGGCGGCCGTGAGCAGAATCTTTTCCCTCATTTCCGCACTGACACCGTCTTTGCCAGCTAAACCCTTTGATACGGAAACAATACTGATCCCTAACTTTTGAGCAATATCTGCCATCCTTACCTTTTTTTCCACGAGCACCTCCTATAATCATCTAATCATCTGTTGTTTTACCTTTTTAGTTAAAGTATAACGTTTAATACCAAAAGCGTCAAGAAGATGCACCTTACCAATGAAGCGTGCATTTATTTTTATATTTTTTTCTATTTGCATGTTGCATTTAAGTAAATTAAAGTTTATTATTAGCTTAAATAACTTAAATTCAGGTGATACAAAATCAAAGGAGGGTTTTATGAATTCGATTGAAAAATGGAAACTTTGGAAGCTGCATGCCGTTGATGATCCGGATCTCGTTACGGAACTTCAGAGCATCTCATCCGAAAAAGAGATCGAAGATCGTTTTTATCGCGATCTCGAATTTGGAACCGGAGGGCTCCGCGGCGTGATCGGAGCTGGGACAAATCGCATGAATATCTATGTGGTGCGGCGGGCAACGCAGGGTCTGTGTCATTATCTCAAGAAAAACGGCCTGCCGGGACGTGTCGCGATCGGCTACGACAGCCGAATCAAGAGCCGTCTTTTCGCCATGGAAGCGGCACGTGTGATTGCCGCGAATGACCTTGATGCCTATATTTATCCGCGTCTGGAGCCCACACCGGCCTTAAGCTGGGCAGTCCGCTATCTTGGCTGCGGCGCGGGAATCTGCGTTACGGCCAGCCACAATCCGTCCGTGTATAACGGATATAAAGTTTACGGACCAGACGGCTGTCAGATTACACTTGCAGCAGCGAAAGCAGTTCTTGAGGAAATCAACAAACTCGATATGTTTGAAGATGTCCTTCGGGCCGATGAAAAGGACGAACGTATTCATTTCATCGAAGAAGACTGTCTGGAAGCTT
This sequence comes from Bacteroidaceae bacterium, assembly GCA_963626755.1. Classification (GTDB taxonomy): domain Bacteria; phylum Bacillota; class Clostridia; order Lachnospirales; family Lachnospiraceae; genus Anaerobutyricum. The sequence continues at coordinate 4,660 of CAVFXN010000010.1, read as the reverse complement.
TCCTCGACGCGGTACAGACCTGCAGTCTTTCGCGGGAAGGCGACGCATCGCAGGGAAGCTGTCGCAATCTCAAACTGGTCTACACACCTTTAAACGGCTCCGGACTGGAATGTGTGAAAAAGATCCTCCAGCGAATCGGTGTTTCCGAAGTCACAGTGGTACCGGAACAGGAAAAGCCGGATGGCCATTTCCCTACCTGCCCCTATCCAAATCCGGAAATCCGTGAGGCTATGGAGAAAGGGCTTGCACTGTGCCGTATCGTGAAACCGGATCTTCTGATCGGAACGGATCCGGACTGCGATCGAATGGGGGCTGCCGTGCCCGATGGCGAGGATTACCGCTTACTTACCGGAAATGAAATGGGGCTTCTCCTTTTCGATTACATCTGCAGGAAACGCCTTGAAAACGGCAGCATGCCAAAGGATCCGGTTGCCGTCACCACGATCGTCTCAACAGACCTGGCTGACCGCATTGCCGAAAGGTATGGCGTCACGCTTCGGCGGGTGCTTACCGGATTTAAGTTTATCGGGGAACAGATTGGCCTGTTGGAGAAACAGGGAGAAGTGGAACGCTTTCTCTTCGGCTTTGAAGAAAGCTATGGCTACCTCTCAGGAAGCCACGTCCGTGACAAGGATGCCGTCAACGCGTCCATGCTTTGCTGTGAAATGGCCGCATGGTATAAAGAGAGGGGACTGACACTGGCCAAAGCCATGCAGGAGCTTTATCATACATACGGATTTAACGTCAGCGAACTATCGAGTTCTAGCTTTGAAGGTGCGGAGGGCATGCAGACAATGACTGTCCTCATGGAGCAGCTGCGCAGCGATCCTCCTACAAAGCTTTGCGGTCTGGATGTCAAAGAGGTTCTGGATTACCAGGAGGGCATTCAGGGTCTGCCTCGTAGCAATGTCCTGTCCTTCCGGGCTGAAGACCGCAAAGTACTGATCCGTCCTTCCGGAACGGAACCGAAGATGAAGCTCTATCTTTCGGCCGACGGGGAAAGTCTGGAGGAGGCTGCCCAGAAAACGAAGGCACTCTTGAAGGAACTTCGCGAACGCTATTTCTAAGAGAAACCAGCCTCGGTGTCGATCACAAAGCGATCGCCCGCATTGATGATCAGGGTATCTTCATGCCGGATCACGCGGGAAAAAGAAGCACCACAGTAACCTGCGTGCACATGGCCATGAACAAAGTACCGGGGTCTGTATTTATTTAAAAGCGGCAGAAAAGCCTCAAATCCGCGATGGACCAGGTCATCTCTGTCGCCATAGCCATAAATGGGGGCGTGGGTTAATACAAGATCCACGCCCCCTGCTCTTCGAATCGCAAAACCGAGTTTCTTGACCCGCCACCGCATCTGCTTTTCGGTATACTGATACGGCCCGCGATTATACCGAATCGATCCGCCGAGGCCCAGGATACGAAGATTGCCAATCGTGACAAGGCGGTCATCGATACATTCACATCCCTCCGGGGGCTTCCGGTCATAATCCCCATCATGATTTCCATGAACATAGAGAAGTGGACGATTCGCCATCGTGGTCAAAAAGGTCAGATACTCTGCTTTCAGATCCCCGGCGGAGAGAATAAGATCAATACCGGAAAGGCATCCCGGCTGGTAATAATTCCAAAAACGAGGGCTTTCTTCATCGGCAACTGCAAGTATTTTCATGGCATCCTCCTAAGTGTATTTCGGCCAAGACCCAAAAGCTGCACGAGCCCCTTCGACTGTGGGATCAGTTCTTCATACTGTGGAATCGTCCCCTCCACATTGTCACACAACCAGTCTATATTCATAATCTCCTCCGCGCTGAGTTCTTCACCCGTCTCACACCGCAGTATCCCGTTTTGGTCTGTGATATGCGTGCCAAAAGGTGAGATCGTTCCTTTGATAATCCCATTTCGCAAAATATCGGCCAGTGTGTGGATGCCATCCGGAAGCGACCGGCTCAGTTGTACATCCGTCACATTGCTGTCCATACCCCACCAGTAATTAATTGCCCGTGAGGATGGCACATCATTCCAGACCCCGGAAAAAATACTGTAAATCACTTTTTCATAAAAGCTTCCCCAATGCCAGCAGGGTACGGCGAGAGGGAGCATACTGCCGTCGGCATTCAATTTATACGTGCCCCATTCCAGTGCCCAGTGGGAATTAATTGGATTCGTGGCATCGCGGTTGGAGATCACCGAAATGCCCTCGTTCAAAAAGTCGTGCAGAGGATCTCCCGGAAGGCAGGTCCAGCGCAGTTTGACACGGGCGCGGGGATTGGTAAGCCGCACGCCGAGAGCGAAGGCATTGATGCTGGCGGGAACACCGAAAATCGGATAGTTTGAGATATAGCCGATGGTATCCTCCTCCGCCATGGCTCCGGCGATCGCACCGGTTATGAATTTTCCTTCATAAATCCTACCGTAATACATTCGCACACCGGTGTATGGGAGCGAAAGGGCACAGTTCAGGACTTTTACCTCGCTGTGTTCGGCAGCGATGCGCCGACAGGCTTCGATCATATGCGGAGTCGTGGCAAAGATCACCTCGGCTCCCTCCTCGACCGCTTTCTGCATGGCTCCCTGATAATCCCCGTCAAAAGCCTCATATACCTTCGTGCTCACCTTTTCTTTCAGACGACTTTCCAGATATTCCCGGCCATGCTCATGAGATCGCGTCCACTCGCTGATCTTCGGAGCGTACGCATAGATGAAAGCCACATTCAGATGTTCAGGCCTGACCGTACCTAAAATCTTTGATAGGAAACCTTTGTCATGTCCGGGAGCTTCCGGCTCTGTCTTGACCTCGATGGGCTCATCATGAGTCAGGGTCCGGATATCCGGCCAGAGTGCTGTTATGCTTTTGGAAAGTTCCGCGGTAGAAAATCCTTTCATATCCGATAAGTGATACACCCCAAGCCAGACAAGCAAAGCCTCTTCCGGCGTCACATCGATTTTGTCCGCATTGACTTTCAGGAAGGTCTGACGGAAGAACTCATATCCAGCCAAAACACGTAACCGTTCCTCTTCCGTCCATTGATGTTCCGGCTCAAAACCGAGGAGTGCCTGAAGTCTGGCATACTGTCCTTCGCGTCTGAAAGACAGCTGATAGGTCTGGGAAAGCTGATAAAAATGCATAAATTCATAATAAATCTGCACGTCTGTATCGGATGAATACTCCGGTATCACACGGGTCACATTACCGGGTATCGTAGGCGCGTTATAGCTCTTTAAGACACTGACACGCTTGTTCCCCTCCTGTACATAAAAGCGGCCCATATATTCATAGCAGCGGATCGGATCCTGAATTCCCTCATCCCCCAGATGTGCTTCGCAAAGGTGAATCCATTTCATCCCGAATTCCGAGGCCTCAGCGAGAAGCGGCATGAAATTTCCGGCAAGAGCCGAGACCCTGCCATCCGATTTTGTCCCGACAATGAGCCGGGACGGGATATCGACAAGCCCGATCTCCATCCGCCCCGCCACAGTAGATTCATCAAGAATATCATCCAGCACAGGCGGATACGGATGCATGCCCCGGCTGAGCGCCGTCTTGTAATATTTCTTTCCGGCCTTCAGTGCCATTGCGTATTGTTCTGCCGCAGCCTGCCTGCTCATAAGCCTGCTTCCTCTTTCTTTCTTCTCTCCAACGTTTCGCTGTCCGGATTTTCACTTCCCAGAACCAACCGGGCACCACCGAAGATTCCCGCATCGTTGCCGAGTGCGGCCAGACGAATTTCTGTATTTCGTGAGACGTAAAAAACATGCTTTCTATAGGCTTCCTGTATCGGGGAAAGAAGCAGATCGCCGGATTTGGCAAGGCCTCCGCCGATAATGAAGACCTGCGGATCGATCACGGCAGCGATAAGTGCCATAGCTTTTCCGAGAAGTCCCATGGAATAGCCAATCGCCTCCTTTGCCATTTCGTCGCCTTCCCGCGCGTGCTCACAGACAACTCTCGCTGTGATGGACTCACAGCTGCGCAGGCTGCTTTTTGTCGGACCAGCCTGCAGCAGCCTTGCAGCCACCCTTGCCAGCCCCTTCGCGGAAGCGTACTGCTCAAGACAGCCGGTTTTTCCACAGTTGCAATGCTCTTTTTCATTTTCTATCATGGACATATGGCCGATTTCGCCGCCCGCACCAAAAGCACCCGCGTGAATCTTCCCATCGACGACCACACCTCCGCCGATTCCGGTCCCCAAAGTAATCATAACCACATTTTCATAGCCTTTTCCGCTGCCGCGCCACGCCTCACCGAGAGCTGCCGCATTGGCATCGTTCACCGCAAAAGTGGGAAATCCACTCATATTCTGAAATGTTTCTACCACATTATACGCACCCCATCCGAGATTGACGCATCCTTCAACCATTCCGTCGGGAAGCACTGATCCTGGAATGCCAAAACCGACTCCCAAAATATCTGTCCTGGCAATCTGCTTTCTGTGTAAATAGTTTTCTATGCTTTTTTGAATATCCGGGAGTATATTTTCTCCGTGATTGTGGGTATTGGTTCGGATCTCCCATTTGTCAAGAAGGTTTCCTGTTTCCGAGAAAATGCCGAGTTTTACGCTTGTTCCTCCGATATCGGCACCTATTGCATACTTCATCCTGCCACTGCTACTCAAAATGTGTTGAAATATACTCAAAACACATCGAGAATTGAAGTCCT
>CAVFXN010000009.1:0-52519 GCA_963626755.1 Bacteroidaceae bacterium | reverse complement strand
GTGAACATCAAGGAGGAATTTATTATGAATACATCAAGTAAAGTTGTTCAATTTGGTTTAAAACAGGCATTTTCTTATATTGAAAAGAATCCGGAAAAAAATATGGTCAAACTGATGGAGTTTGTGGACCGCCTTGCGGGAGATAACCCAAACACGCTGCCATTACAAAGAGCGGCCTTTCGGAAAGTGGTTAATGATCCGGATAATAATATGTATCAATTGATCGTGAGAGTTTTGAAAAATACAGATACCGGCGTTTTAAAAGCTGTTTTCCAGAACTTTTTGTTAAATGCGGCCGTGGTAGGCTGGCAGAAACAGGAAGAGATGCGTGAAAAATACCAATGTAACGTTCCGTGGGCAATTTTGATGGATCCGACCAGTGCCTGCAATCTGCACTGTACCGGATGCTGGGCTGCGGAATACGGAAATCGGTTGAATTTAAGTTTTGATGAACTGGATTCGATTATTACGCAGGGAAAAGAATTGGGAATTTATTTCTATATCTATACCGGAGGGGAGCCGCTGGTACGCAAGAGAGATATCATCGCTCTTTGCCGGAAACATAATGACTGTGCATTTTTGTCCTTTACCAATGCGACATTGATTGATGAGGACTTTGCCAAAGAGATGCTGGATGTGAAAAACCTGATCCCGGCGATCAGTGTGGAAGGTTTTGAAAAGGCGACGGACGAAAGACGTGGGGACGGAACCTTCCAAAGAGCAGTCAAGGCAATGCATATTTTAAAAGAACATAAATTGCCATTTGGTATCAGCTGCTGCTATACCAGCCAGAACATGGATTCCATTACCGCCGATGACTTTTTCGACCAGATGATCGAGTGGGGTGCCGATTTTGTGTGGTATTTCCATTATATGCCGGTTGGAAATGATGCGGTTCCGGATTTAATGCCGACACCGGAGCAAAGGGAATACATTTACCATAAGATCCGGGAAGTGCGTGCGACGAAACCAATTTTTGCCATGGATTTCCAAAATGATGCGGAATACGTTGGTGGATGTATCGCTGGCGGAAGGCGTTACTTCCATATTAATGCAAATGGTGACTGCGATCCGTGCGTCTTCATCCATTACTCTAACACGAATATCCGCGAGAATTCCCTGCTTGAAGTGTTACAGTCCCCGCTGTTCATGGCATACCATGACGGCCAGCCATTTAACAACAACCAGCTGCGCCCGTGTCCAATGCTGGAAAATCCAAGCAAGCTTCGTGAGATGGTCAGAACAAGCGGTGCACATTCCACCGATTTACAGTCACCGGAAACGGCAGATCATCTTTGCGATAAGTGCGAGCAGTATGCAAAGAACTGGACACCGTCTGCAGAAAAATTATGGGACGCCAGTCAGAAAGCCAAAGGGGGAAAAGAAAAATGCTAAGTACGCTTTTTACTTCGGAAAGTGTTACAGAGGGACATCCGGATAAAGTCTGCGATCAGATCGCCGATGCGATTTTGGATCAATATTTAGAAGAAGATCCACATGCTCACGTTGCTTGTGAAGTGACGGCTGTTATGAATAAAGTACATATTATGGGGGAAGTGACCTCCACGGCATCGGTGGACTGCGAGGCGACCGCCAGGCAGGTGATCCAAAAAATTGGTTATACGAACCCGGAGATGGGATTTGATGATAGAAACTGTAAGATCGAAGTGGATATCCACAGGCAGTCCCCGGATATTGCCATGGGAGTGACGAAAAAGGATCCGGCACAAAATGGGGCAGGAGACCAGGGGATGATGTTTGGTTATGCCTGTCGGGAAACAGATTCCTACATGCCTTTGGCCATCGATCTTGCCCATAAGCTGGCAAAACGATTGGCTTATGTCCGTAAAATGTGCGTGGTTCCGGGACTTTTGCCTGATGGGAAAACACAGGTCACTGTGGAATATCAGGACGGGGTTCCGGTTCGGGTAGACACGATCGTCATTTCTACCCAGCATACAGAGGATATCGATCTTGGTTCCCTGAAATATGCATTGGAAGATCAGGTAATCAGTCATGTGATACCGGAAAAATATCTGGATGATAAGACAAAGATCCTCATCAACCCGACGGGAAGATTTGTGATCGGAGGCCCGGTAGGAGATTCCGGATTGACGGGAAGAAAAATTATTGTGGACACCTATGGAGGATATGCGAGACACGGCGGCGGTGCTTTTTCCGGTAAAGATCCTTCGAAGGTAGACAGAAGCGGAGCCTACATGGCAAGGTATCTTGCAAAGAATATCGTTGCCTGTGGTTATGCAGACCGCTGTGAGGTGCAGCTTGGTTATGCCATCGGCGTGGCGGAACCGGTATCCATCCATGTAGAAACCTTTGGGACGGGGAAGAAATCCGAACAGGAACTCATTGCCATGATACGGGAAAAAGAGGATCTGACTCCGGCCGGAATCATAGAAAGATTAAAACTTTGCACACCATTTTATTCCAAGGTATCCTGCTATGGACATTTCGGGGAAAATGCTTCCGAAATGCCGTGGGAACAGGTGACCTGGAAAGCCTGAGGGCGTAAATTCGTTTTTCAGTTGCTTTTTGACATAAGTCGGTGTATAAAATAGATAGAAAGCCAAGAAAAAAGAGGGTTGGAGGTATATAACTATGACGTATGAAGAAGTAATGAAAAAAGCGAAATCAGAATTAGGACCGTATTGTAAAGCTTGCCCACAGTGTAACGGAAAAGCCTGTGGAAGCCAGATGCCTGGTCCGGGGGCCAAGGGAATCGGAGATGTTGCGATCCGAAATTATAATGCCTGGAAAGAGATCCGGATTAATATGGATACCATCTGTGAAAAAACAGAACCGGATACCAGGCTGGAATTATTCGGCAATACCTATGAATATCCTTTCTTTGCCGGTCCGGTCGGAGCGATGAAACTTCATTACGGGGATAAATATGATGATCTGGAATATAATGATATTCTGGTATCGGCCTGTGCGGCAAATGGTATTGCTGCTTTTACCGGGGACGGAACGAATCCGGAAGTCTTTAAAGCGGCGGCGCAGGCGATTAAAAAGCATGGCGGACAGGGAATTCCGACAGTAAAACCGTGGAATATCGAGACGATCCGGGAGAAAATGTCCATGGTTTATGACAGTGGTGCGAAGATGGCGGCAATGGATATCGATGCGGCAGGTCTTCCTTTCCTGAAAAATTTAGATCCGCCGGCAGGCAGCAAGACGGTAGAAGAGTTGGCTGAGATTGTCAATGCTGCTGGCATTCCTTTTATTATTAAGGGAATTATGACAGTGGCCGGTGCGAAAAAAGCACTGGAGGCCGGCGCATCCGGCATCGTTGTCTCAAATCACGGCGGAAGGGTGCTGGATCAGACCCCGGCAACCGCAGAGGTTCTGGAAAGAATCGCCGAATGGAATCAGGGCCGGATGAAAATTTTCGTAGATGGCGGGATCCGTCAGGGAACCGACATTTTTAAGGCACTGGCACTGGGTGCAGATGCCGTGCTGATCGCAAGACCGTTTGTGCAGGTCGTTTATGGCGGCGCACAGGAAGGAGTCCGGTGTTACATTGAAAAGCTTGGCGGGGAATTAAAGGATACGATGGCAATGTGCGGAGCGGCCTCCCTGAAAGATATCACCCGGAATATGTTATACCATCCGATGTAAGCACCCCATATTGACGGTGACAGATTATGTAAAGAAATCATTTTCGGAGAACTCTCGCTGCAAAAGAAAAGAGTGAAAATCCGGTGGAAAGGAAAGACAGACATGGAGAAAAAAGACACAGTGATATTTGACCTGGATGGAACTTTGCTTGATACGATCGAAGACTTGAAGAACAGTGCCAATTATGCGGCAGAAAGCATGGGTTATCCTTCTCACACGCTGGAAGAAATTAAAAGCTATGTGGGAAACGGTGTGCGGTTACTGATAGAAAGGGCACTTCCCGATGGAAAAGACACCCCTCATTTTGACGAGGTGTTTGCCTGCTTTCAAGAGCATTATGGACGGCATTGCAACGATCATACCAAGCCGTATGATGGGGTGCTGGATCTGATCCAGGAGTTAAAAGAAGAAAATATCAAACTCGCCATCGTCTCCAATAAGCCGGATTTTGCTGTCAAAGAACTCAATGAAATCTATTTTAAAGGACTGATCGCTGTGGCAATCGGCGAAAAAGAAAGCGAGGGTATCCGGAAAAAACCGGCACCGGACACGGTCATGGAAGCATTGCGCCAGCTTGGCAGCAGGCCGGAGACATCGGTGTATGTAGGAGATTCCGAAGTGGATATTGCCACTGCCCGAAATAGCGGGATGGATGCGATCCTCTGCGAATGGGGATTTCGCGAAAAAGAATTTTTGAAAAGCCAGGGTGCGGAAATTTTTGTAAAAAAACCATCAGAAATCCTCTCCTTACTTCATGGAAAAACGATAAAAACCGAATAAAAAGAGAGGATCAGGTTCTCTCTTGACTAAAAGTTATCAGAAATTCATGAAATTTTTATAGACAGTAGAAATATCTCGTGATATAATATAAAAACGTGTTTTTATATATATCAGAAATACAAGGATAAGTTTAGCATGAATAAACTTTAAATAAGGAACATATTAAGGAGGATACAAAGAAGATGAGCGTACAGGTTGAAAAGTTAGAGCATAATATGGCCAAGCTGACCATCGAGGTAGATGCAGCCAAATTTGATGCCGCAATGAAAAAGGCATATAATAAAAAGAAAGGCTCTTTTAATCTGCCAGGTTTCCGTAAAGGAAAGGTGCCGATGTACATTATTGAAAAAGAATATGGTGCAGGCATTTTTTACGAGGATGCAGCGAACGATATTATGCCGGATGCTTATGCCGCAGCAATCGAAGAAAGCGGACTGGACGTTGTCTCCCGCCCGGAAGTAGATGTAACGCAGATTGGTAAGGGAGAGAATTTCATTTTCACTGCAGAAGTTGCATTGAAACCAGAAGTGAAACTGGGTGAATATAAAGGACTTGATGTACAAAAAGATTCTGTGGAAGTCACAGAAGAAGAAGTAGAAGCAGAATTAAAGAAAGCACAGGAGAAGAATGCCAGAGAAATCACAGTAGAAGACAGAGCGGTAAAAGACGGGGATATCATTACCCTGAATTATGCAGGAACTGTTGACGGTGTGGCATTTGACGGCGGAACAGCAGAGAACCAGACACTGGTAATCGGTTCCCATTCGTTTATTGACAACTTTGAAGACCAGCTGGTTGGTTTAAATATTGGTGAAGAAAAAGACGTGGAAGTGACATTCCCGGAACAGTATCATGCACCGGACCTCGCTGGTAAAGATGCCGTATTCCATGTAAAGGTTCTCGGAATCAAAGAAAAACAGCTTCCGGAACTGGATGATGATTTCGCACAGGACACCACAGAGTTTGACAGCCTGGAAGAATATAAGAAGGATATCAAAGAGAAACTTGGCACTGCAAAAGAAGAAAAAGCGAAGGCAGTGATGGAAGACTTTTTAGTTGAAAAGATCGTGGAAGGATCTGAGATGGATATCCCGGATGCCATGGTTGATTTCCAGGTAGAGCAGATGATCGAAGAGTTTAAACAAAGACTTGCTTATCAGGGACTTTCTTTTGACCAGTATTTACAGTTCTCCGGACAGACCTTAGATGCTGTTAAAGAGAGCATGAAGGATGATGCATTAAAGAGAGTACAGGGAAGCCTTGTTCTTGAAGCAGTCGTAAAGGCTGAGTCGATTGAGGCAGAGGAAGAAGACCTGAATAAAGAATTTGAAAAGATGGCAACGACATACCAGATGACCGCAGAGCAGATTTCTTCTATGATTTCTGATGATCAGAAAGAGAACATGAAGAAAGATCTGGCAGTCCGTAAAGCCGTTGATTTCATCAGGGAACAGGCGAATGTGACCGAAGCTTCCGAAGAGCTTGATTTCGAAGAAAAATAAAAAGAATCCTTTCTCCAGTACCATATGTGCCCTGCCGCTAATACAGCAGCAGGTACATAAAAAGTGTATCTGAAGTAGAAACAGGAGGAATTATGAGTTTAGTACCTTATGTCATTGAACAGACAAGTCACGGAGAGAGATCCTATGACATCTACTCCCGTCTTTTAAAAGAGAGGATTATCTTTCTCGGGGAAGAAGTAAACGATGTGACAGCGAGTCTGATTGTTTCCCAGCTTCTTTTCCTGGAATCAGAAGATCCGGAAAAAGATATCAGTTTATATATTATGAGTCCTGGTGGTTCTGTAACAGCAGGGATGGCAATTTATGATACGATGCAGTTTGTAAAATGTGATGTATCTACTATCTGCATGGGTATGGCAGCGAGTATGGGAGCCTTTCTTTTAGCCGGTGGGGCAAAAGGAAAACGCCTGGCACTTCCGAATTCGGAGATTATGATCCATCAGCCGTCTGGCGGTGCACAGGGACAGGCAACCGAGATTGAGATTGTTGCAGAACATATTTTACAGACCAAAGAGAAGTTAAACAGAATTCTTGCACAAAATACAGGACAGCCATACGAAAAGATCGTACAGGACACGGAGAGAGATAACTATATGACAGCCGAAGAGGCGAAGGCATATGGCCTGATCGATGCCGTGGTAGAAAAAAGGCAGTAAAGAATGAGGTTACCACGACTATCAGCCGTGGTAACCTTTCTAGTGAAGGAAAAAGGCAATAAAGTGAGGTGACGATATGGCAACACGATCCGACAATAATAAACAATTAAGATGTTCCTTTTGTAATAAAACCCAGGATCAGGTTCGGAAACTGGTAGCCGGTCCCAAAGGGGTATATATCTGTGATGAATGTATCGAAGTCTGTACAGAGATCATAGAAGACGAATTTGAAGACTTTAATGACGATACCCAGGAAATCAATCTCATGAAACCAAAAGAAATGAAGGCATTTCTCGATGAGTATGTCATTGGACAGGAAGAAGCGAAAAAGGTATTATCTGTAGCGGTATACAATCATTATAAACGGATCCTGGCGGGTGGCAGTTACGATGTGGAACTTCAAAAGAGCAATATTATTATGCTCGGGCCAACAGGATCAGGAAAGACACTTCTGGCACAGACGCTTGCCAGACAGCTGAATGTTCCATTTGCCATTGCAGATGCCACTGCCCTTACCGAAGCTGGTTATGTAGGAGAAGATGTAGAAAATATTCTGTTAAAGCTGATCCAGGCGGCAGATTATGATATTGAGCGTGCACAGACCGGTATTATTTATATCGATGAGATTGATAAAATTACCAGGAAATCAGAGAATACTTCCATCACCAGGGATGTATCCGGTGAGGGAGTCCAGCAGGCACTTCTGAAGATTTTAGAAGGGACGGTTGCTTCCGTTCCGCCACAAGGAGGAAGGAAACATCCGCATCAGGAATTCCTGCAGATCGATACGACCAATATTTTATTTATCTGTGGAGGGGCCTTCGATGGTCTTGAGAAGATTATTGAAAATCGGATTGGAAAGAAATCCATTGGTTTTCAGGCCGAAATTATGGAGCAGAGGAAAAAAGATGTGGGAGTACTCCTCAAGCAGGTATTGCCGGAGGACTTCGTAAAATTTGGTCTGATTCCGGAGTTTATCGGCCGTGTTCCAGTGAATGTTTCTTTGAATCCGTTGGATAAAGAGGCACTGATCCGGATCCTGACTGAGCCGAAGAGTGCTTTAGTCAAACAGTACCAGAAGCTTTTTGAGATGGACGGGGTAGAACTTTCCTTTACGGAAGAAGCCCTGGACGCGATTGCGGAGAAAGCGATCAAACGGAATACCGGTGCGAGAGGTCTTCGTTCCATTATGGAATCGGTGGTGATGGATTTAATGTACACGATTCCATCTGACGAGATGGCAGCATCCTGCATTGTGACAAAAGAAGCGGTGGAAGGAACGAAAGAGCCGCAGATTCTTTATCACGAGACACCAGTGAATAAAAAGACCATTGCAAAAAAAAGAAAAAAGAAAAATAATGATGAAATCGCTTAGCATGATCACATGTTAAGAGGCACAGGCTGACACAAAAGGGAGCTTTTGTTACCTTTGTGCCAGCTTTTTTCTGATATGACTCCCGAAAAAGGAGGGAAAAAATGGAAAGAGAAATATTACCGTTACTTGCTTTAAGGGGCAAGATTGTGTATCCGGAGACTTCGGTCTTTTTTGAAGTATCCCGGGCAAAATCTCTGGCCGCTTTAGAGGAAGCAATTAATAGTGGACAGCGGATTTTTCTTGTCAACCAGAAAGATCCGTCTTTAGAAAAACCGGAAGAAGAAGATTTATATTCTGTTGGAACTGTCGCAAAAATCCTGCAGATGGTAAAGGCAGGGCAGGGAGTTCTCCGTGTGTTTGTAGAGGGGATATCCCGGGCAAGAATCTGTTCTTATATAGAAGAGGGAGAAAAGGTCAGAGCAGAAGTAGAAAAGATCTCCTACATTCACTATCCGGAAAATAAGGCGGAGGAAACGGCTATTTTTCGGATGCTGGAAAATCTTTTAGAGGAGTTTGCCGAGAAAAACCCTGGCTTTTTTACACCACAAATGCAAAAGATTGTTGAAGAAAGGGAGCTGCTTCCTTTCATCAATGAATTGGCATCCCAGCTTCCTTTTGAATTAGAAAAGAAGCAGGCAGTATTAGAAGAGAGTGATGTGGTGAAACAGGCGGAAATGGTCATCACTATTTTGACAGAAGAAGTGGAGATCAGTGATATCCGCAATGAAATTGCCCAGAAAGTAAAGCAAAGTGTGGATAAAAACCAGAGAGATTACCTTCTTCGTGAACAGCAGAAGGTGATCCGTCAGGAACTCGGCGAGGAAGATATCGTATCGGAGGCGGATGAATATCTGGAAAAATGCGAGGCACTGAGAGCACCAAAAGAAATCAAAGAAAAAATCCGCAAGGAGATCAGACGGTATAAAGGAATGCCTCCGGTTGCAGCCGAAAGTACTATGATGAAAAATTACATCGAGACGATGTTAGATATGCCGTGGAATAAGACTTCCCGGGATAATAAAAACCTGGAAACCGCCATGGAAATCCTGGAAGAAGACCATTACGGCCTGGAAAAAGTAAAGGAGCGGATCCTTGATTATCTTGCCGTGCGTTTTCTCACAAAAAAAGGGGAGACACCGATCCTCTGTCTTGTCGGCCCTCCGGGAACCGGAAAAACATCGGTGGCAAAGTCGATTGCGCGGGCATTGCAAAAAAAATATGTCCGTATTTCCCTGGGCGGTGTCAGGGATGAGGCAGAAATCCGGGGTCACAGAAAGACTTATGTCGGGGCGATGCCGGGACGGATTGCAGAAGGAATCCGCCAGGCCGGTGTGAAAAATCCGGTGATGCTTTTAGACGAAATTGACAAGATCAGCAGTGACTATAAGGGAGATACCGCTTCTGCCCTGTTGGAAGTGCTGGATGGAGAACAGAATGTCAGCTTCCGGGATCACTATCTGGAAGTGCCGTTAGATTTGAGTGATGTCTTATTTATCGCGACGGCGAATGACATGGCACCGATTGCCAAACCCCTCCTTGACCGTATGGAAATTATTGAGCTTTCCAGCTATACGGAGAATGAAAAGTTCCATATTGCAAAGAATTATCTCCTGAAAAAACAGAGGAAGGCCAGCGGCCTGACGAAAAAGCAGGTCTCTCTTTCCGACGATGTCATTTACGAGATCATCCGTTCTTATACAAGAGAGGCGGGAGTCCGTAATCTGGAAAGAAAGATAGGGCAGTTAATGCATAAAGTGGCTCGCAGGATTGTAGAAGGGGAAGAAAAGGTTGAGATTAAAGTCAAATCATTAGAAACCTTACTCGGTCCGGCACCGTTTGAAGAAGATGAAAAAGCAACGGAGCCTCAGATTGGGATAGTCCGGGGACTCGCATGGACCAGTGTAGGCGGGGATACTCTTTCGATCGAAGTCAATGTCATGCATGGAAAAGGGAAATTGGAACTGACCGGACGCATGGGGGATGTCATGAAAGAATCTGCGCAGATCGGACTGAGTTATATCCGCTCGATTGCAGATCAGTATGATATCAGCGAAGAGTATTTTGAAACACATGACATCCATTTACATATCCCGGAAGGAGCCGTGCCAAAAGACGGTCCGTCTGCCGGAATTACCATGGCTCTTGCCATGCTGTCTGCCATCACGGGAAAAACCGTACGAGGCGATCTTGCCATGACGGGGGAAGTCACTCTGCGCGGTAAAGTGCTCCCGATCGGAGGCCTGAAAGAAAAGCTTCTGGCAGCGAAAAACGCAGGGATGAAGGAAGTCCTGGTTCCGGAAAGGAACAGGCGTAATATCGCAGAGCTGGATGAAGAAATTGTCCAAGGTATTCAAATTACGTATGTAGAAACCATGCAGCAGGTAATCGACCGGGCATTGAAGACTCAGTCGGAGAAGTAAAAATCCCATCCTCGAAGCTTTCGCGCAGATGGGGGTTATGACTAGCCATATTCAGTCTTGACGAAATGAGGTTCGCATTTATGGTAATTAAAAATGTAAATTTGGAAACAGTATGTGGGATCACCAGCAAACTTCCGGAAAATATGCTTCCGGAAGTTGCCTTTGCGGGCAAATCGAACGTGGGGAAGTCTTCCCTGATCAACGCACTGGTCAACAGAAAATCGCTGGCCAGGATCTCCGGTCAGCCGGGGAAGACCCAGACGATCAATTTCTATAATGTCAACCAGGAGATGTATATTGTTGACTTGCCAGGATATGGATATGCAAAGGTGTCAAAGGAAGTATCCGCCAAATGGGGGACAATGATCGAGAATTATCTTCACACTTCCCAGCAGCTGGCCATGGTATTCCTGCTCATAGATATCCGTCATAAGCCGACAGAAAACGATGTGCAGATGTACCGATGGATATTGAGCAATGGATTTTCTCCGGTGATTGTGGCCACGAAAGCAGATAAGATCAAGCGGAGCCAATTACAAAAACAGATCCAGCTGATCCAAAAAACTTTGAAAGTGATAGAGGGTGTCCCGATTGTCCCATTTTCTGCCGTAACGAAAGCGGGACGGGAAGAGATCTGGGAACTGATCGAGGAGTACGCCCTGTAAACTCAGGATTCGTCTAACAGCAAAAGATCCATGATCTTGCTGTAGACGGCATCGCTTTTCTGCTTCCAGTTATCGCAGACAGAGATGGCCTGATCCTTCGATACAACGTTGATATTTAATTCTAAAAGGAGTTCTCCTTTTTCTTTGATCTGTGTCTGTACCATATATTCTCCCCGCTTTTTTTTCAGGGGATAGTAGTCAGCTGTCAGTTCCACTTCCCTGCGGAGCTGATATTTTTTTTGGGCAAAATAATCCATGATATCATTTTTAAACGGTTGTGGAATCTGGGATTCAAACAGGGATAACGCTTCTTTTCCGGTTTCCAGAATATGGTAGTTCGTGGAATTGCGAATGGTTTCTCCCTTGATAAAATCGGATTCCACCAGCTCATTGATCGCCTGCTGCAGATGAAAATAAGAGGTGTATTCATGGTTTACGAAAAATTCACTCAACTGGGAATTCGTCAGTGGAAAATCCAGGTTATTCAACATAAACAATATCATTAATTTATATAATGTTAAAGATTCTTCGGACATAAACTTCCTCCCTGTATAAAATTTCGTTGTTTCATTTCTTTATGAATGGCATTTAAGACAAAGCGTTTATGTCCGATCCATTTTGGGGCAATTAAAAGATCTTTCGGGCCATCCCCGGTCATCCGTTCAATCACAATATCTTTTCGGAGTAAAGAAAGACATCCCAGAAGATGGTCGATGTACTCTTCCATCGATAAGACAGGAAACGGATTTTTCTGGTAATAGTCGGCCAGAAGGGTATCTTTTAAAATATAAAGCATAGAAATCTTGACGCCGCTGACCGGCAGCGTATTCAGATACCGGATGGTCTCCTCCTCCATCTCCTTCGTCTCGCCGGGAAGACCGAGGATGATGTGTGCTGTGACACGGATTTTGGCATAAGAAAGGGCATGGCAGCTTCGGGTAAACACTTCGGTCGGATAAGCGCGGTTTAAAAAAGCAGCCGTAGCATCATGACAGGTCTGCAGGCCCATCTCCACAAAAAACGGCTTGATCTGATTCATTTCTTTTAATAAAGCAATCACTTCTTCGGAGAGGCAGTCCGGCCTTGTGGCAACGGAAACCGCAGCAATTTCCGGTGCGTAAGCCGCTTCTTCATACAGAGCGCGAAGACGGCTTACCGGGGCATAGGTATTCGTAAAAGCCTGAAAATAAGCAATATACCGGCTGCCATGATATTTTGCGGCTGTCTGTGCTTTCCCGAGGCGAATCTGCTCAGAAATAGAAAGGGAAGAGTTTTCTGCAAACTCTCCACTTCCTCCTGCACTGCAAAAAATACATCCGTCGGTGGAAAGGGTTCCGTCCCGGTTCGGACAGGTAAAACCGCCATCCAGACAGATTTTATAAAGCTTTTCTCCAAAAAATTCTTTAACAAAACGACTGTAGCTGTTATAGCGTTCCATCCGATTCAATATACTCCTTCACTGCGCTGCTGACCACTTCAGCTATCTGTGGATCAAAAGCATGAGGCAGGATATTGGTGTCGCTCAGCTCATCCTCAGGAACCAGTCCGGCAATGGCATGAGCTGCTGCCAGCTTCATTTCAGCGGTAATATTAGCGGCATGTCCCTCCAGGGCTCCCTTGAAAATACCAGGGAATACCAGGACATTATTGACCTGATTCGGAAAATCGGAGCGTCCTGTCCCGACTACCCTGGCCCCCGCTTCCTTTGCGAGGTCAGGGAAAATTTCCGGATCCGGATTGGCCATGGTAAACAGAATCGCATCCTTAGCCATCGAGCGGACCATATCCTGCGACACAATGCCCGGGGCAGACACGCCGACAAAAATATCGGCACCCTTCATCGCATCAGCCAAAGTTCCTGTTTCATGGGATAAATTTGTAAGCTTTGTCATTTTTTCCTGCATCCAGTTTAAAGAAGGGTCTCCCGAACAGAGAATTCCCTGTCGGTCACAAAGGGTGATCCTTGGAAAACCGTAGGACAGCAGCATCTTTGCAATGGCGATTCCGGCAGAACCGGCACCGTTGATCACGACCTTACAGTCTTCCTTTTGTTTGTTTACAATCTTTAACGCATTGATAATTCCCGCGAGAACGACAATGGCAGTACCGTGCTGGTCATCATGAAATACAGGGATGTTCAGCCGCTCATTGAGCCGTTCTTCGATTTCAAAGCAGCGAGGTGCCGCAATGTCTTCTAAGTTAATTCCACCAAAAGCTGGTGCAATCCGCACGACGGTCTCAATAATTTCTTCTGTGTCTTGGGTATCAAGGCAGATAGGAAATGCATTGACCCCGCCAAATTCTTTAAATAATGCCGCTTTTCCTTCCATAACTGGCATGGCGGCAAGTGCACCGATGTTTCCAAGACCGAGTACAGCGCTTCCGTCAGAAACGACAGCGACGGTATTGGACTTGATTGTATAAGTATAAGCTTCTTTTGGGTCCTTCGCAATTTCCCGGCAGGGTTCTGCCACACCGGGGGTGTAAGCGATGGCAAGATCTTCGGCAGAAGACACCTTACATTTGGCATCGACTGAAAGCTTGCCCTTCCATTGTTTGTGAAGCTCTAGAGATTTCTTTTTATTAAACATATTGATTCCGTCCTTTCCCAGACTATATTCTAGCATCCACTTTGTTTTTGTGCAATCATATATTTCACAAAAACAGGTTGTTTTCTCACAGATTTGTGTTATGATATTGACACAAGGACGAATCTGAATCATTTCACATTCTTAATATTCTTTTCATTTCCACTTGTTTTTGAGTAAAATCAGTAAAAGAAATAAATAATACATTAAATTTCCACAAAATAAGATTGTATAAGATTATATAAGATTGCATCAGATAAAAGATAGAAAAACAGAGTAATTTCGGAGGGAATCATGGATTTTGACAAAATGACAATACTTCAATTAAGAGCCTATGCAAAAGAACAAGGGATCCGCGGGGTAAGTGCACTGAAAAAAGAACACCTGATCGAAAAACTGAGAGAACATGAAGAAGAAAGCACTGCGCAAAAAGATGCTGCCACAGGAGA
The DNA here is from genome assembly GCA_963626755.1 of Bacteroidaceae bacterium. Lineage (GTDB taxonomy): Bacteria > Bacillota > Clostridia > Lachnospirales > Lachnospiraceae > Anaerobutyricum. The sequence goes on along the minus strand of CAVFXN010000009.1, from coordinate 38,424 downwards.
AAAACCGGCAGAAAGTTCCGCTACCATGGAAAATACAACGGAAAAGACCGTAAGGGAGACCGCCACAGTATCGGAAGAGAAAAAAGGCAGACGGAAAAATGTCAAGATGGCAGGAAGGAAGAAAAAAGAATTTACCAGGGAGAGCCATCCGGCAAATGAAGCGTCCAGCCGTTCCTCCATTGCCGAGGAAGCAGAAGCGAAAAACGAGAAAGAGATGGAAACGCTAAAAGAGACGAGAAACCATAGAGAGGAAAGAGGCAGGGAAGCCAAAAATCATAAAGAAGAAGAGAATAATTCCCAGGGGAAATTTGATGTTTCCAGCCTGGACAGTGGGGATAAAGCCAATGGTATTTTGGAAGTGATGCCGGATGGATATGGTTTTATCCGCTGTGAGAATTATCTTCCGGGTGAGAATGATGTATATGTTTCCCCGGCGCAGATTCGGCGTTTTAATTTAAAAACCGGCGATATCCTGGTAGGGAATATCCGGATCAAGACACAAAACGAAAAGTACAGTGCCCTGTTATTTGTGGAGTCTGTCAATGGATATAAACCATTTGAGGCGGCCAGACGAAAGAACTTTGAAGATCTCACACCAATTTTTCCAAATGAAAAGATCAGCCTGGAGACAGAAAATGGTCCTCTGTCCATGCGTATGGTGGATCTCCTTTCTCCGATTGGAAAAGGGCAGAGGGGAATGATCGTCTCCCAGCCGAAAACAGGAAAAACCACTCTGTTAAAGCAGATCGCAAAAAGTATTACCGCAACCCAGCCGGCGATCAAAGTTATCGTTTTGCTGATTGATGAGCGGCCGGAAGAAGTGACCGATATCCGGGAATCGATTGAAGGTCCGAATGCGGAAGTCATCTATTCGACATTTGACGAGCTTCCAGAACATCATAAACGAGTATCGGAAATGGTATTGGAGCGGGCAAAACGACTGGTGGAACACAAAGAGGATGTCGTGATCTTACTTGACAGCATTACCCGATTGGCCAGGGCGTATAACCTGCTGGTACCGCCAAGTGGTAGAACGCTCTCCGGTGGTCTGGATCCGGCGGCCCTCTACATGCCAAAGAAATTTTTTGGTGCGGCCCGTAACATGAGGGAAGGCGGTAGCCTGACGATCCTCGCCACTGCCTTAGTAGAAACGGGAAGCAAGATGGACGATGTCGTCTTTGAAGAATTTAAAGGAACGGGAAATATGGAGCTGGTATTGGAACGGAAACTGGCGGAAAAAAGAATTTTCCCGGCAATTAATATTCAGCGTTCCGGCACAAGAAGGGAAGATCTGCTGCTTTCGAAAGAAGAACAGGAAATCGTTTATGCCCTCCACCGGGAAATGTCCGGCAGCCGGGCAGAAGAAAATATGGAACAGATATTGAATTTCTTTAAGAAAACGAAAACAAACCGGGAGTTTATCCAGGTAATGCATCATTCTCTTTTACGAAAGTAGAAAGAGAAGAAAAAAACGACACAGACAGTAAAAGCATTTTCTTGACGCTTCTTTAAAGATATGGCAGAATAACCCCAGGAACCAACAGAAATCGTTATAAAATTTGAAAAAGGAAGAAGAAAGATGTTGAAACATTATTTAACTGTATTTTTTATCTCTATGGTACCAGTCGCAGAATTAAGGGCGGCAATACCCTATTCCCAGGCAGTGGGGCTGCCACTGCTGCCATCTTATATCGTAGCGATCATCGGGAACATGATCCCGGTACCTTTTATCTATCTTTTTGCAAGAAAAGTCCTGGACATTGGAAATAAAATCCCGGGCATCATCGGAAGATTCTGCCGTTGGTGTACCGCAAAAGGGGAGAGAGGCGGAGAAAAATTACAGGCTTCGGCCGGAAAAGGCCTTTTTATTGCCTTATTGTTATTCGTAGGAGTCCCTCTGCCGGGAACCGGTGCGTGGACGGGAACCCTGGCAGCCAGTTTCCTGAAAATGGATTTTCGGTCCAGTGCCCTGGCAGCCATGGGCGGGGTACTGCTCGCCGGTCTGATCATGATGACACTCAGTGCAGGATTTTTTACCATCATCCGCTAGATGGATCCGGAGAGTACACCTCACCTGTGCGAAAGCTTAGGGGATGGGATTGCTCCGGCTGAGTTAAAATGGAGGGAAAAGATGAAACGTTTCGAAGAATTTTTTCACGGGATATATGGCTTTGACACATTTTCCTATGGGTTACTTTTGTTTAGTGTCATTTTAAACCTTGTCATGGGGCTGGTTCCTTCGGAAGCAGTCAACCAGTATCATCTCATCAGTTTTTTGCCCCTTGTATATTGCGCCTTTCGGGTGTTTTCCCATAATGGTGAAAAAAGAAGCCGGGAAAACCAGCGTTTCCAGGCTTGTCTCCGTCCGTTATTTGAGGCGATGGATGAGCATCAGGAAGAAAGGAAGCAGGCGAAGCTGTTTAAGTTTTTTAAATGCCCGGTTTGCCGGCAGAAACTCCGCGTGCCGAAAGGGAAGGGTAAGGTAGAGATCACCTGCCCGAACTGTGGAAATAAATTCATTAAAAAAGCCTGAATACGGCAGAGGATTCAAAAAAAGAAACCGGTATGCAGCCTCATTGATCCGCAGGCATACCGGCAGCTTTTTTTGAAAAGATACATCCGCAATAATTTTGCCGGTAAAGATGATATTGTTCGGAAAGAGCGATCGAACGGAGATATCCGCCCTTTTTTTTAAAATCAGAAGGCAGATGTGCCACACCATATTTGACAGCCAGATTTTCTCCAATTTCATTAATCCACTGTGCATTTTTGTGCGGGCTGATGGAGAGGGTGGTCGTAAAATAGTCGGCTCCTCTTTTGGCGGCCTGCCTGGCGGTCTCCTCCATGCGGAGTGCGTAACAGTAATAGCAGCGCTTCCCACGCTCGGGGAGGTCTTCCATTCCTCTCGCCATCTCAAAAAAGACCTGCGGATCATACGCTCCTTCCACAAACTCGACATCCTTTTCATATCCGGCTTCGCGGATCAGACGCCTTAATTCCTGAACCCGTTTTTGGTACTCGGTATCCGACGTGATATTCGGATTGTAATAAAAGAGGATGATGCGGAAAAAATTTACCAGGTATTCCAGGACATAGCTGCTGCAGGGAGCACAGCAGGCATGAAGGAAAAGGACAGGTCGTCCATCGGCTCCGGTGCAGTTCTTTTTGATATTTTCCGTAATTTGATCCAGCTGTTTTTGATAATTTGGTCGATTCATTTATAAAAATCCTTTCTGGTGGTACTGTTTCTGATCCGATGAGCCTATGATATCACAGGAAGCAGGGCAGTGCAATCCGGAGGAAAATAATATACAAAAGAAGCTTTCGATTATAAAAAAAGAAGCGACGAAAAATAGAAAATAAAAATTTCGTCGTTCTTCTCTTGTATTTAAGGTGGATCTATGCTAAAATTTGTACAATTTAAGTTTTTATGCAAAGAGCGGCAACGTCAATGAAGCACTTTCGCAAGTCTGAAAAGACACGTTCCCGGTTGGATTTGTTTGATTTTATATTTTTCGCACAATGAGCCGGGGGAACCCGTCTTTTTTTTTGCAAAGAGTGGAGATTAGGAGTAACTTACTCCGACGCAATTTGCATTTCCCTTCATATGCATTTGCAGAGAATTAAATATAGAAAGGAACGTGAATCATGAAGGCATTTCTAATCTTAGAGGATGGAACCGTGCTGACCGGCGAAAGCTTTGGAGCAGCCAAAGAAGTAATCAGTGAGGTCGTTTTTAATACGTCCATGACGGGATATCTGGAAATCCTGACCGATCCGTCATACGCCGGGCAGTCAGTCGTGATGACATATCCGCTGATCGGGAATTATGGAATCTGTGTAGAAGACATGGAATCACTGCATCCCTGGCCAAAAGCACTGATCGTAAGAGAATATTCCAAACTCGCCAGCAATTTCCGTAATGAAATGACATTGGATGACTTTTTAAAGAAATATGATGTTCCAGGAATCGCAGGAATCGATACCAGACATCTCACCCGTAAATTAAGAGAATACGGTGTGATGAACGGATTGATCACCACAAAGGAAGATTTTGATGTAGAGGAAGTTGTCAGCCGTTTAAAACAATATAAGGTAACCGGTGTTGTCAGAGAAGTCAGCTGTAAAGAAAAAAGAATTCTTCCTGGAGATGGCTTCAAAGTGGCCCTCATGGATTTTGGGGCAAAGAGAAATATTGAGAAGTCCTTAAACAGACGTGGGTGTGAGGTGACGGTATATCCGGCATACACCAAAGCAGAAGAGATCATTGCCGCCAGACCGGACGGGATCATGCTTTCCAACGGACCAGGTGACCCGAAGGAATGCGTGGAGATCATCGAGGAGCTGAAGAAGCTTTTTGCAACCAACATTCCAATTTTCGGTATTTGCCTCGGACATCAGCTGATGGCCCTCGCCAACGGTGCGGACACCCAGAAGATGAAATACGGACACCGGGGAGCCAACCATCCGGTGAAAGATTTAAAGACCGGGAAGGTGTACATTTCCTCCCAGAATCATGGATATATGGTCATGGAAGATTCACTCAACCGGGATGTGGCCGAAGTAAGTTTTATTAATGTAAATGACGGTACGCTGGAAGGCGTGCATTATCTCGGGAAAAATGTGATGACGGTGCAGTTCCATCCGGAAGCTTGTCCGGGACCGAATGATTCCGAGTTTTTGTTTGAAGAGTTTATGAATATGATGGAGGTTGCAAAAGATGCCTAAGAATGCCAGTATAAAAAAAGTCCTTGTGATTGGTTCCGGTCCGATTGTCATCGGACAGGCTGCAGAGTTTGATTATGCAGGAACCCAGGCATGCCGTTCCCTGAAAGAGGAAGGGATCCATGTCGTTTTGGTCAATTCCAACCCGGCAACCATTATGACAGATAAAGATATCGCAGATGAGGTTTTTATTGAACCACTGACCCCGGAAGTGATCAAGAAGCTGATCCTCAAGGTTTCCCCGGATAGCCTGCTTCCAACCCTCGGCGGACAGGCCGCATTAAATATTGCCATGGAGTTAGATGAGTGCGGCTTTTTGAAAGAACATAAAGTCAAGCTGATTGGTACCACGGGAAAGACAATCCGGAAAGCAGAAGACAGGGAAGCGTTTAAAGAGACGATGGAAAAGATCGGAGAGCCGATCGCACCGAGCCAGATTGTGACCAATGTGGAAGATGGACTGGAATATGCCCACAAAATCGGTTTTCCGGTCGTGCTGCGTCCGGCATATACCTTAGGCGGAAGCGGCGGCGGTATCGCGGAGAATGAAGAAGACTTTGTAGAAATCATACAAAACGGCCTTCGGTTAAGCCGTGTGGGACAGGTACTGGTAGAGAAATCCATTGCCGGCTGGAAGGAGATCGAGTACGAGGTAATGCGGGATGGAAACGGGACATGCATTACCGTATGTAACATGGAAAACATCGATCCGGTTGGCGTCCATACCGGAGACAGTATCGTCGTTGCCCCGTCCCAGACTTTAGGGGATAAAGAGTATCAGATGCTCCGTAATTCTGCATTAAATATCATTTCTGAGCTGGGAGTGGAAGGGGGATGTAATGTCCAGTTTGCACTGGATCCGGAAAGCTTTGACTACTGTGTCATTGAGGTAAATCCCCGGGTAAGCCGTTCCTCCGCACTGGCTTCCAAAGCAACTGGCTATCCGATTGCCAAAGTGACAGCCAAGATCGCCCTCGGTTATCACTTAGATGAGATTAAGAATGCCGTGACAGGAAAGACCTTTGCCAGCTTTGAGCCGACGCTGGATTATTGCGTAGTGAAGGTGCCAAGACTGCCATTTGATAAATTTATTTCCGCATCCCGCCATCTGACGACCCAAATGAAGGCGACAGGCGAGGTCATGAGTATCTGTACGAATTTTGAAGGGGCATTAATGAAAGCCCTGCGTTCCCTGGAACAGCATGTGGACAGCCTGATGCACGGAGATTTTGACAAGTTAAATGACAAAGAACTGGAAGAACATCTCCACATCGTCGATGATCTCCGCATCTACTGTATTGCGGAGGCACTGCGCCGTAAAATGGATCCGGCAAAGATCCATGAGATTACAAAGATCGACCGCTGGTTTATCGATAAGCTCAATAACATCGTAACCATGGAAGCGGAACTGCGCAATGCGCAGGAACTGGACGAAGATCTGCTGCTCCGTGCCAAAGAAATGGAATTTCCAGATAAAGTCATCGGAGACCTTGTCGGAAAGACAGAAGCGGATATCAAGAATTTAAGAAGAGAGAAAAATATCGTTCCGGCCTATAAGGTAGTAGATACCTGTGCAGCAGAGTTTGCGGCAGAAACACCATATTATTATTCCTGTTTTGGAAGTTTCAATGAAGTGGAAGATATCACCGATAAAAAGAAGATCATGGTTCTTGGTTCCGGCCCGATCCGTATCGGCCAGGGAATTGAATTTGATTACTGCTCTGTCCACAGTGTATGGGCATTTAAAGAGATGGGATATGAGACGATCATCGTAAACAATAATCCAGAGACCGTAAGTACGGACTTTGATATTGCGGACAAGCTGTATTTTGAGCCGCTGACAGAAGAAGATGTGGAACATATCGTTGAGTTGGAAAAACCGGACGGTGCGGTGGTACAGTTCGGTGGACAGACTGCTATCAAACTGACAGAGAAATTAAATAAGATCGGTGTTCCGATCCTCGGTACCAGTGCGGAAAATGTAGACGCGGCAGAAGACAGGGAGTTGTTTGACCAGATTTTGGAACAGTGCTGTATCCCGCGTCCAAAGGGAGGCACGGTATTTACCAAGGAAGAAGCAATTAAGACAGCCAATGAGATTGGCTATCCGGTGCTGATCCGTCCGTCCTATGTCCTTGGCGGCCAGGGAATGCAGATTGCGATTTCCGATGAAGACATTATCGAATTTATGAATATCATCCAAAGATATGCACAGGAGCACCCGATCCTGATTGATAAATACCTGATGGGTATCGAAGTGGAAGTAGATGCGGTATGTGATGGGGAAGAGATTGTGATCCCGGGAATCATGCAGCATGTGGAGAGAGCCGGCATCCATTCCGGAGACAGTATTTCCGTTTATCCGGCAAGAGATCTTTCTCCAAAGATCAAGAAAGTCATCGCACATTACACGAGACTGCTGGCAAAAGCACTGCACGTGATCGGCCTGATCAATATTCAGTTTATCGTATACCAGGAAGAAGTCTATGTCATCGAGGTCAATCCACGTTCTTCCAGAACGGTGCCATATATCAGCAAAGTCACAGGAATCCCGATTGTGGACCTGGCAACCAAGGTAATGACCGGAAAGACATTAAAAGAACTTGGCTATGAGCCGGGATTGCAGCCGGAATCGCCATACTGGGCAATCAAGATGCCGGTATTTTCCTTCGAAAAAATCCGTGGTGCGGATATCAGCCTCGGCCCGGAAATGAAATCAACCGGAGAATGTCTGGGAATTTCCAAGAATTTCGAAGAGGCATTGTTTAAGGCTTTCCTCGGTTCCGGTGTGGATCTTCCAAAACACAAAAAGATGATCATGACCGTGAAAGATGCGGATAAATTAGACGCTGTGGAAGTGGGAAGACGGTTTGCCGCCCTCGGCTATGAAATCTACGCGACAAGGAGCACGTGCAAGACACTGCAAAATAACGGAGTTCCCGCAAAAAGAGTTAACAAGATCGAGGAGGCACATCCGAATCTGCTCGATTTGATTTTAGGACATCAGATCGATCTGATCATTGATACACCTTCCCAGGGGATTGAGAGGAGCAAAGACGGGTTTGTCATCCGCCGTCATGCGGTAGAAACCGGGGTTAACTGTCTGACATCCCTGGATACTGCCAATGCACTTCTCACCAGTCTGGAGTCTTCCTGCCGGGATAACCTGTCTCTTGTAGATATCGCGGAAATTGACCGGGAAAAGGAAAAAGAAAACACAGATAAGGATGCATAACAAGGGAAAACCCTGCGATAGGAGATTGGGAGGATGCCAATGAGACAATATACAAAGCAGGACATTATTCAGATAGTAAAAGAAAAAGACGTACAATTTATAAGACTTCAATTTACGGATGTATCCGGCATGTTAAAAAATGTAGCCATCACAGCCAGCCAGTTAGAGCGGGCATTGGATAACAAATGTATGTTTGACGGATCGTCGATCGAGGGATTTGTGAGGATTGAGGAATCCGATATGTATCTGTATCCGGACCTTAACACCTTTGAAATTCTTCCATGGCGGCCGCAGCATGGGAAAGTTGCCAGATTTATGTGCGATGTCTACCGCCCAAACGGGGTGCCTTTTGAAGGAGACAGCCGTTATGTATTAAAAAAAGTTTTGAAAAAAGCAGCAAAGATGGGTTATACTTTTGATGTCGGCCCGGAATGTGAATTTTTCCTTTTCCACACGGATGATAATGGCCAGCCGACCAATATCACCCACGAAAGAGCCAGTTATTTTGATGTAACTCCTTTGGATTTGGGAGAAAATGCCCGGAGGGATATCGTGCTGACGTTGGAAAGCATGGGATTTGAAATTGAGGCATCCCACCATGAAGTAGCCCCGGCGCAGCATGAGATTGATTTTAAGTATGATAATGCACTGGTAACGGCGGATAATATTATGACGTTCAAAATGGTAGTCAAAACCATTGCCAAGAGGCATGGCCTTTATGCCACGTTCATGCCAAAGCCGATTGAGAATGTGGATGGCTCCGGAATGCATATCAACATGTCCATGGAAAAAGATGGGAAAAATGTTTTCTTTGACAAAAAAGACCCGATGGGCCTGAGTAAAACCTGCTACCATTTTATTGCCGGACTGATCAAGCATGCCCGGGGAATGTCATGTGTCTGTAACCCCCTGGTGAATTCCTATAAGAGACTGGTTCCGGGATATGAAGCACCGGTAGCGATTTCCTGGTCTTCGAACAACCGCAGTCCTCTGATTCGTGTCCCGGCTTCCCGGGGTGCCGGAACCCGGCTGGAATTGCGAAGCCCGGATCCGGCGGCCAACCCGTATCTGGTTATGGCACTCTGTCTTGCCGCTGGCCTGGACGGGATCGAAAATGAGCTGGAACCACCGGAACCGATCGGACAAAATATGTATTTGCTTACGGAGGAAGAGATTGCGGAATTAAAGATCGATGTCCTTCCGTCGACACTGGGAGAAGCCTGTGATGCCTTCGAAGAAGATCTATATGTACAGGAAGTTCTCGGAAAGCATGTCAGTAAAAAATATCTGGAGGCAAAAAGAAAAGAATGGCACGAATATTGCAGGCAGGTTTCTGACTGGGAGACGGAAACATACCTTTATAAATATTAAAGAAAAGGTTTCAGATCTTGAGCGCAGAAAAGATCATTGTGGAGCGGTTCCTCATTAATAAAACCATTTTGCTTGTAAAAGCCTGATGTGGGTGATTAAAAATTGTTAAATATCGTTGTGGTATTTCCAAAGAAGGAAATTGTATTAAAAATAAAAAATGTCCTGGTGAAGAATGGATTTGAGGTGGCGGCTGTATGTACCAACGGCGCACAGGCAATCCAGGCAGTGGAACGGCTCGAAGCGGGGATTGTGATCTGTGGAATTCGTTTTGCAGATATGATCTATTATGAGTTAAAGGAATATCTTCCGGATACCTTTGAGATGGTAGTCGTTTCCAGCAACAGCCAGTGGCAGCAGTATGGGGAAGATGATGTCATCTATCTCCCGCTGCCGCTGAAAGTATATGACCTGGTAGATACAACAGCGGACTTGCTTTCCGGACTTCACAGGAAGCTCAAAAAGGAAAAATCCAAGCCGCCCAAACGTTCCTCGTTAGAGCAGGGGGTGATCGATCAAGCGAAATCCCTGTTGATGGAACACAACGGCCTGTCAGAAGAGGAAGCACACCGATATCTCCAGAAACGGAGTATGGATAATGGAACCAACATGGTTGAGACGGCCTATATGGTTCTGGATATCTTTTGATCAACGCAAGCAGCAGAATAGGAAAAGAAAAAGAAAGAGGGGTGGAACCATGAAATTTACAAAAATGCATGGAATTGGAAATGATTATGTATATGTGAACTGTTTTGAAGAATCCATCATAAATCCGGCAGAAGTATCCCGGTTTGTCAGTGACCGCCATTTTGGAATCGGCTCGGATGGCCTGATTCTCATCTCTCCTTCTGCAAAGGCGGATTTTCGGATGAACATCTATAATGCAGATGGCTCCCAGGCAGAAATGTGTGGGAACGGAATCCGCTGTGTGGCAAAATATGTCTATGATTATGGGCTGACACAGAAGGAAGAAATTACCGTAGAGACCCTGGCAGGCATTAAGCATTTAAAACTCACCATCAAAGATGGAAAAGTGGCTTTCGTGGAAGTAAATATGGGATCACCGATTCTTGACCCACATGAGATTCCTGTGGCAGTAAAGGAAAACCCTGTCGTGGATGTCCCTTTGGAAGTCAAAGGAAAGACATATCATATGACCTGTGTGTCTATGGGAAATCCCCATGCCGTTATTTTCATGGACCATGTAAAAGACCTGGATATCGAAGCCATCGGGCCTTTTTTCGAAAACCATCCGGTCTTTCCAAAAAGAGTCAATACAGAATTTGTGGAAGTCTGTGACCGGAAAAATGTCAATATGAGAGTCTGGGAAAGAGGCAGTGCGGAGACACTGGCCTGCGGTACAGGCTCCTGCGCCACGGCAGTAGCGTGTATTTTAAATGATAAAACAGATGAGGAAGTAACCATACATTTGCTGGGAGGCGATTTAAAGATCCGCTGGGATCGTGAAGAGAACCAGGTGTATATGACCGGTCCGGCCACCCGTGTTTTTGACGGGGAGATCGACCTTCCCCAAGAACTGATGTAAGGTACCATCCAAAGAAAAATACAAAAACCGCCGGAAAAAAGATACAAAGAAGGCGAAAAAGGATAGAAAGAAAAGATAGGCGTAAGCCGGATAGGAGTGGACATGTTTAAAGTAAATGATAATTATTTAAAACTTCCGGGAAGTTACCTGTTTTCCAATATTGCAAAAAAAGTAGCTGCTTATAAAGAAGCACATCCAGAGAAAACAGATGTGATCAGTTTGGGAATCGGCGATGTGACACAGCCGCTGGCTCCTAAAATTATCGAAAGTCTTCACAGTGCCGTAGATGAAATGGGAAAAGCAGAGACCTTCCACGGCTATGCGCCAGATCTCGGATATGAATTTTTAAGAAAAGCAATTGTGGATCATGATTACAAAGCACAGGGATGTGATATCCATGCTGACGAGATCTTTGTCAGTGACGGGGCAAAATGTGATTCGGGAAATATCCAGGAGATTTTCAGTGTGGATAATAAAATTGCGGTTTGTGACCCGGTATATCCGGTATATGTCGATACCAACGTGATGGCCGGAAGAACAGGAAGTTACGATCCGAAGACCGAAACGTGGAGCGATGTGATCTATATGCCATGTACGGCAGAGAATGATTTTGTTCCAGATTTTCCGAAAGAAAACCCGGATATCATCTACCTTTGTTTCCCAAACAATCCAACAGGAACCACCATTACAAAATCCCAGCTTCAGGACTGGGTAGATTATGCCAACAAAATTGGTGCGGTCATTATTTATGATGCGGCATATGAAGCCTATATCAGCGAGGATAATGTTGCCCACAGCATCTATGAATGTGAGGGCGCAAGAACTTGTGCCATCGAACTTCGCAGCTTTTCTAAAAATGCCGGATTTACCGGAACCAGACTTGGTTTCACAGTAGTGCCAAAAGATTTAAAAGCCGGCGATGTCTCTTTACACGCATTGTGGGCGAGAAGACACGGAACGAAATACAACGGGGCACCGTATATTATCCAGAAGGCCGGGGAGGCATGCTACAGCGCAGAGGGTAAAGAACAGCTCAAACAGCAGGTTGCCTACTATATGAATAATGCGAAAACGATCAAGGAAGGCCTGTCGGATGCAGGATATACGGTATTTGGCGGTGTCAATGCACCGTATATCTGGCTGAAAACCCCAGACGGAATGCTCTCCTGGGATTTCTTTGATTTCCTCTTAGACCGTGCGAATGTTGTGGGAACTCCGGGATCCGGATTTGGACCAAGCGGGGAAGGATATTTCCGCCTGACTGCTTTTGGCTCTTATGAAAATACCTTGCGTGCAATCAAGAGGATCAAAGAACTGTAGAGTGGTTGGCGTGCAATTTTAATAAAGATTAAGAGTTCGAAAACACCATGTCATGTATAATAGGATTGCATGCCATGGTGTTTTTTAAAAATGTGAATATTTTTTTAATTTATTATTAAGGCAGATGATTTTTTTCCATAAAAGTGCTATTATTACAAAATAGGTTTTATAGAGCTAATTCATAAGAATATCATTTTTTACGCGGAAACAGATGGTTGCTGTGAAGAGCAATTGCAGATTGATTAAAGGAGGCAAATATGATCCACAGAAAGAAGGGACAGGGAATCACAGATGACGCATCTGTGGAGACTTCCAAAAGCCATAAATGGGGATTGTTTGGAAAAAAGACAGAAGAATATAACGTATATGATCAGGATATGGAATATCTTGAGGAAGAGAATCCTTTCGAGGAAGAATCGGAAGACGAATCGGAAGAACTGACTCCCACTAAGAAAAAGAAACCATGGGATTTTTTGAAGAAAAAAAAGGGAGAGAAAGCCGATCCGTCCGATGGGGATGCCGTGCCGGACGACAGCGGGCACACGGAAAAAGAAGAGAAAAATACAGAGGAATCTGAGGATAATATACTGACACAAGAAGAAGAGATTATTTTAGCAGAACCACAGAAAAAAAAGATTTCCAAAAAGAAACTGGGGATTATTGCAGGTGTTGCGGTAGTCATTTTGATTGCAGTCGTTTTTTTTGTGATAAAAAATATCGGTGGCGGCACAGACGAAAAGGCATACGTGCAGTCTGTCAGTGAAATTACCGGTCTCGGAAGTGCCAATGGCATGAATAACCGCTATACCGGAGTAGTTGATGCACAAAGTTCATGGAAGATTTCCCTTCAGTCCGATCTTTCGGTGGAGAAGCGTTATGTGAACGTGGGAGACCAGGTAAAAAAAGGTGATAAATTATTTAAATATAATACGGAAGAGCTGAGACTGTCCAAGGAAAAGAAAGAGCTGGAACAGGAGACGATGCAAAATGAGATCACCCAGCTCACGAAAGATATCAAGTCATACCAGTCGGATTTAAAAACGGCCAGTGCCTCCGAAAAAATTGAGCTGCAGACGCAGATTTTAACCGCGCAGACCACCATTAAAAAAGATCAGTTTAATATAAAGTCCAATAAAACCACCATTAAAAACCTGGAAAAAAATATTAAGGATGCCACTGTAAAGAGTAAAATGAATGGGTTGGTGAAAAAAATTAATACCTCTTTAGAGACGGCCTCCGACTCGGACAGCAGTTCCGACGACTCCGATATGGACTCGGATTCCTCCTACGATGACGGCAGCAGTTCCGATACTTCTTATATGACGATCCTTGCGGTAGGAAACTATCGTGTGACCGGAACCATCAGTGAGACGAATGTCCAGTCATTAAATGAGGGAGATTCGGTGATCATCCGCTCCAGAGTAGACGACAGCAAAACATGGACAGGGACGGTCAGCAAGATCAAAACAGATGCCACAGCGGACAGCTCCGACGATTCATCCGACGGTTCGGAGGATTATTCGGATACGGGAGATGACACGTCTCAGGGTGAGAGTGCTACCAGCTATAATTTTTATGTGAAGCTCGATGACGACACCGGCCTGATGATGGGACAGCATGTCTTTGTCGAACAGGACAACGGACAGGATTCCACAAAAGAAGGAATCTGGCTGCCATCTGCCTATCTGAAAAAAGATGGAAATCAATATTATGTCTGGATGGCTTCCCATAATAAATTAAAATTGCAAAAGGTCAGCGTAGGGGAATACGATGAGGATCTGGATGAGTATGAGATTACCAGCGGATTAAAAGTCAGTGACTATATTGCCAGTGATGGCGGTTCACTGGAAGAAGGCATGTCCATCACAAAGGTCAGTCCGGAAGAGGACACCTCCGATAATATGGACGAGGAATCCGGAGATGATGTAGATGATAGCGGTGATTCTTCCGATTACGAAGAACTGGATGAAGGTTGAAGGTGACAGGACTCTTAGCGAAGAAAGACCTCTTGTCAGGAAAGGATATGTAAAAACATGCTGTTAGAGCTAAAACACATTTATAAGAATTATTTACAGGATACCATCGTGATACCGGTTCTCAAAGACGTAAATATCTCTATTGATAAAGGCGAGTATGTTGCCATTATGGGTCCCTCCGGTTCCGGGAAAACAACGCTGATGAACATTATCGGATGTCTGGATCGTCCCACGAAGGGGGAGTTCTATCTGGAAGGGGAATCTATCATCCAGTACAGTGAGAACCAACTTTCCGATCTGAGATTAAATACCCTGGGATTTGTATTTCAGAGTTTTAATCTTCTGCCGAAGCAGACGGCACTTGACAACGTGGCACTCCCTTTAAGCTATGCGGGGATTCCCTTAAAAGAACGTAAAGAAATCGCCTTTAAGGCATTAAAAAGAGTCGGTTTGGAGGAAAGGGTGCACTTTCGCCCGAGCCAGTTATCTGGTGGACAGCAGCAGAGGGTGGCCATTGCCAGGGCTTTGGTGAACAATCCGAAGATTATCCTTGCAGATGAGCCGACCGGTGCGCTGGACAGCCGTTCCGGGATCCAGGTAATGAAGTTATTCGAAAAACTGAATCAGGAAGGCGTCACGATTATCATGATCACCCATGATGCCAATATTGCCAACCACGCGAAAAAGGTCCTCCATATCTTCGATGGAGAGATTGAAGAGGATAAAAAGCGTAAAGAAAAAGAACAAAGCATTTTCGATGAAAATAATGAGAAAGGAGATGTCTGAAATTGAAAAGTAAAAAGAAGATGGCTGTGTTGATTATCGTCTTGATTCTTGTAGCGGCAGTAGGGATTACTTCCATTGTTATTGTGCGAAAAAGAAGTAAAACCGTGGTCAAGGTATATTCCGTAGATCTTCTGAACAGCAGCGGCTGGTTTGATGACAGCTCCCAACTTTCGGGAACCCTGACTTCCGATTATATCCAGGAAGTGAAGGCCGACAGCAGTAAGACAGTAAAAAAGATTTATGTAAAAAAAGGAGATAAAGTCAGAAAAGGGGATGTTCTCCTAAAATATAACGTAGAGGAGCAGGAGCTCGAGCTGCAGCTGCAAAAGCTTCAGATCAAATCATCACAGATGGAAATCCAGCGTATGGAAAAACAGCTGAAGAAGCTCAAAAATAAAAAACCGGTTTCCTCGGCAGATTCAGGCAGCGCACAGACAACGAATGTCTCCGCGACAAACCAATCCACAGTCCAGGTGGTGAAACTGGGAGGTCTCGTGGCACAGTCCGGTGTGACTTCCATCAAAGCAACTGCCATGCAGGCAGACCTTTCGACCGCAGATACGGACGAAAAAACCGAAGAGAAAACCAGTGAAAACACGGAAAATACGGAAAGCACAGCGCAGGACAGTACAACAGAAGAAGCCTCTACCGAAAAAAAAGATGGGGATTCCGGGGAAGGGAACACGGAGAAGGACACTTCCCAAAAAGAAGACACAGAGGAAACAGAAGAACCGGACGAGAAGGCAGTGCTGTATTCTTCCATCACGGAGATTGACCAAAAGCATTCCGGAGAGGGGACGAAAGAGAGTCCTTACCGATTCCTTCTGGTGAAAAAGGACGGGGATCAGGCAACGATTTCCGGATCGGTCATCCAGGCACTGAAGGGTAAATATGCTACTTTTAAGGAGTACTCCTCCAAACAGGATTATCTGGATAAAAAAGATCCGGTCCATACGTTTTCTATCACAGCAGATACGGAATTCGAAGAGATCGATACCAAGAAAAATTATACATTGAGCCAGGCGAATGAGCTGAAAAAAGGCGGCAGCACAGACACGGAAAAAGACTTAAAAGAAAAAATCACATCGGTAGATGACAGGGATGCATCCAGCCAGGATGGAAGTTCGGCTGATAAGCCATATATTTATTATCTCCGTACAGGCGGGACAGTGGAAGGTTCCGTCATCAAGGCTCTCCAAAATAAAAAATATGCGAAGTTCATCGAGTTTGATACCGAAGGAAAAGAAGAGGCAGATTCCTATTCCTTTGATCCGGATACGCTGTTCTGGGAGGAAATCGAATCCGACAGTCTCTATTCCATTTCCAGGTTAAAAGCCTTAAAGACCAAACCGTCCTACAAGGACCTTCCCAAATCGATCGATGATACGAAAGACAGTGTCAAGGGAAGTGGAACCACTGCGGATCCGTATATTTTTTATTTACAAAAATCGGGAACGATCAAGGGAAGTCTCATAAAGACTTTGATCAAAGAGAAAAAAACTGCCAGATTTTATGAGTATGCTTCCGAAGAAGACTATAAAAAATCAACCGATGGAAACGAGAAAGCTTCCACCCAGATCGAGATTTCCGGCTCTACCAAATTTGACAGAACCCTGGAAGACGGGCTGGGATATCCAATCAGTGCATTGAATCAATATAAAAAGAATGCACAGAATTCGTCCAAGCAGACTGCAGATAAAAAGATCCGGTTCAAGCAGACGAGAAAGACGGTACAGGCCGGTAATGTCTACCATTTTTATGTCGTGACAGAAGATGGGAAAAAGATCAACCAGAAAAACGTAACCTGGGGTTTGGAAGACAATATTTCAAAAGATACGAGTATCGTTAAGACGAGTTCCGGCGTGGAGCTGGTCGTAGATGAGGGAGAGGCATCCTCATCGGTTACCATTTCTGCCCGGGTAAAAAATGTTAAGGGAATTTCCTCCCAAACCATTTATAAAACCCTTCAGGTCAAAGGGGCGGACACCAGCGGTGGAGGAGATAATTCCGGTGACGACACACCAATCGATTCGGGAGGCGACGACGGTACGGACGACGGCGACGATGATGAAGACTATACCGCATCGGAATTACAGGAAGCGATCTCGGAAAAGGAAAGCGAAATTGCCCAGGCGAAAGAAGATCTCCATGAGGCGAAGATCAACTACAGAGAAGCCAAGGCAGAGGTGGACAAGGCAACGGTAAAGGCGACACTGAGCGGGACAGTGACGACTGCCCACAGCAAAGGAACCCTCCCGACAGACGGTTCCGCGGCGATCGTAGTGAAATCAGCGGATGGCATGTATGTAAATACTTCTCTCAGTGAGATGGCTCTCGACACGGTAAAAGTAGGGGGTACCCTGACCTGCACCTCTTCCGATACAGGGGAGCAGTATGAAGCGGAAGTCAGGGAAATCTCCGATTTTCCAACGGGAACTTCGGGAAGCACGGACGGAACTTCCTCCAATCCGAACAGTTCTTACTATCCGGTGGTGGCTTTCATCAAAAATGCAGATGGATTAAGCACCGGGGAACAGGTGGAGATTTCTTACAATTCCGATTCCATGGGGACGGACGAAAGCTCGATCTATCTGCAAAAAGCCTACATTCGAAGTGAAGATAAGAAGAGCTATGTCTACATCCGAGATAAAAAAACAAAGAAACTTAAAAAGAAGTATATCAAGACAGGAACCACAATATACGGGCAATATATTGAGGTGAAATCCGGAGTGACAAAAAAGGATTACATCGCATTCCCTTATGGAAAGAATTTAAGGGAGGGTGTAAAGACAAAGATTTCGGAAGACGACAGCGAGATTATTTATTAAGGAGGGAAACATGCTTGAAAATATAAGATTATCTTTTCAGGGAGTCTGGAGTCACAGGCTGCGTTCCTTCCTGACAATGCTTGGTATTATTATCGGTATTGCAGCAATTATTGCCATTGTATCGACAATTAAAGGAACCAATGAACTGATAAAAAAGAATCTGATCGGTTCAGGAACGAATACGATGACCGTAAGCCTTACGGAGAGTGGTAACTACGAGACAGAAATGGAATACGGAATACCGACAGGGATTCCTGTTCTGGATGAAGATACACGTAAGCAGCTTCAGGATATTTCCCATGTGGAGGATGCGACCCTCTATGTTTCCCGGAGCAATATTGATTATGTCTATTATAATTCTACTGGATTACAGGGGGGAAGGCTCATCGGTGCCGATTCCCACTATCTCAATACCTGTGGATATGTGGTGCGCCAGGGAAGGGCTTTTACGGATTCGGATTACACAAAATACCACAAGGTTGCCCTTTTAGACCAGGTGGCAACCGACAGCCTGTTTGGCAATGAGAACCCGATAGGGAAAACCATTGATATCAAAGGGGAGCCGTTCATCGTCATCGGAACGGTAGAAGAAGCCACAGAATTTGAACCGGTGATTAATTCAGTGGATGAGTATTATGAGTACAGCAGCCAGGATGCCAGCGGAATGGTTATCATACCGGATGTGGATTGGAATATCGTGCAGCAGTATGATGAACCACAAAATGTCAAGCTGCTGGCAGACTCCACCGACACGATGACTACGGTGGGAAAGGCAGCACAGAAGCTGTTAAATGAATCCGTTACGAATAAGGATATCAAATATCGTGCGCAGGATATTACAGAGACTGCGGAACAGACACAGCAGGTAAGTGCTACCACCAGCAAACAGCTGATCTGGATCGCAAGCATTTCCCTGTTAGTCGGCGGTATCGGTGTCATGAATATCATGCTGGTTTCTGTGACAGAACGTACCAGAGAAATTGGCTTGAAAAAGGCAATCGGTGCAAGAAAAAATACAATCCTTGCCCAGTTTTTGACAGAAGCAGCGGTGCTCACCAGCTTAGGTGGGGTGATCGGAACCATTTCCGGTATTGCTTTGGCAGAGGTCATTGGAAAGATTTCCAGTGTCCCGATTGCGATCAGCATACCATCCGTTATCCTTGCTATCGCATTTTCTACGGTTATTGGAGTGGTATTTGGACTTTTGCCGGCAATCAAGGCGGCAAACTTAGATCCGATCGTGGCACTCCGTCACGAATAAAATGTTGACGAACAAGGATGAAATCAGTTATTATATGAAGTATGCTATAGTAAAAAACAGGAAGAGAGATAGAGAAGAAGATGGGGAAATATTTCGGAACGGATGGATTTCGCGGAGAGGCAAATGTAAATTTAACAGTAGAACATGCATATAAAGTAGGACGTTTTCTGGGATGGTATTACGGGCAGGATAAAAAATGTAATGTAGTGATCGGGAAAGACACCCGGCGTTCCAGCTATATGTTTGAATATTCCCTGGTAGCAGGGTTGACGGCTTCCGGAGCAGACGTCTATCTTTTACACGTAACGACAACACCGAGTGTATCTTATGTGGTAAGAACAGAGGACTTCGATTGCGGAATTATGATTTCTGCCAGTCATAATCCTTATTATGATAACGGAATCAAGCTGATTAATTCTAAAGGGGAGAAGATGGATGAGGAAACCATCCAAAAGGTCGAAGAATATATCGATGGAGGGATGGAAATACCGCTTGCGCAAAAAGAAAAGATTGGGCGGACGGTAGATTATTCCGCAGGAAGAAATCGGTATATCGGATATCTTATTTCCCTTGCCACCCGTTCCTATAAGAATAAAAAGGTCGGTCTTGACTGTGCCAACGGAAGTGCCTGGATGATCGGCAAAAGTGTCTTTGATGCCCTGGGAGCGAAAACCTATGTCATCAATGCAGAGCCGGACGGTGTGAATATCAACAGGAATGCCGGTTCCACACATATCGAGGTTTTGCAGGCATTTGTAAAAGAAAATGGACTGGATGTCGGCTTCGCTTTTGATGGGGATGCCGACCGCTGTATTGCCGTAGATGAAAATGGCAATGTGGTCAATGGAGATCTGATCTTATACGTATATGGAAAGTATTTAAAAGAGCGTGGCAAACTGTTAAACAATACTGTTGTGACAACGGTTATGTCCAATTTTGGACTGTACAAGGCATTTGACGAACTGGGAATCCAATATGAAAAGACCAAGGTCGGAGATAAATATGTTTATGAAAATATGGTAAAGAACGGGCACCGAATTGGCGGTGAGCAGTCAGGTCACATTATTTTCAGCAAATATGCGACGACAGGAGACGGGATTCTCACTGCCATTAAAATGATGGAGGTTATGTTGGAGACGAAGAAATCTCTGGCAGCTCTGACGGCACCTGTACGGATCTACCCACAGGTATTAAAAAATGTAAAAGTAACAAGCAAGGCCGAAACACAGGGAGATCCGGATGTCCAGAAGACGATAGAAAAAGTGGCATCCATCCTCGGGGATACCGGAAGGGTCCTCGTTCGGGAAAGCGGGACTGAGCCGGTGATCCGTGTCATGGTCGAAGCGGAAACACAGGAGCAGTGTGAGGAGTATGTGGATATGGTGATAGAGACCATCCGCCAGAAAGGGCATTGCAAAGAATAGCGGGAAATGCATGGACATTTCTGAGGTAGCAAAATGACAGGAACAGGAAATACAGGAGGGAACTATGTGCGGTATAGTTGGATATGTAGGTAGAAGCCAGGCAGCACCGATGCTTCTTGACGGTTTGGGTAAATTAGAATATCGGGGATATGATTCCGCCGGAATTGCTGTTTCATCAGTAAATGGCCAGGGAAGTAATGATATCGAAGTAATCAAGGCAAAGGGAAGACTGAATATTCTTAATGAGATGACAGATAACGGACGCACCGTTCCGGGATGCTGTGGTATTGGCCACACAAGATGGGCTACCCACGGAGAACCGTCTGTTGTCAATGCACATCCTCATTATGAAAAAGATAAGAGTATTGTTGTCGTGCACAATGGTATTATAGAGAATTACCAGAATTTAAAAGAACGTTTGGTTCAAAAAGACTATGAATTTGTTTCACAGACCGATACCGAGGTACTGGTTCATCTGCTGCACCATTATTATAAAGGAGATGCGCTGGAAGCAATCACAAAGACGATGATGCGTGTGAACGGATCGTATGCCCTGGGAATTTTATTTAAAGACCGCCCGGGAGAAATATATGCGGTGCGCAAGGACAGCCCGCTAATCATCGGAAAGGCGGAGGACGGCAATCTGATTGCTTCAGATGTACCGGCGGTTCTAAAATATACCAGGGAAGTCTACTATTTGCAGAATATGGAAATCGCCTGTCTGACAGAAGACGAAATCCATTTTTATAATATTGATCAGGAAGAGTTGGAAAAAGAGGCGTCCATCGTAGAATGGGATACCGAGGCGGCAGAAAAAGGCGGCTATGAGCATTTTATGTTAAAAGAGATCTATGAGCAGCCAAAGGCAGTGAAGGATACCATCAGTCCGCGGATCAAAGAAGACAGGGTAGTCATCGATGATCTGGAAATGACAGAAGATGATATCCGTGCCATCAGCAGGATTCAGATTGTGGCCTGCGGCTCTGCTTATCATGTGGGTATGAGTTCCAAGTATATGATCGAGCAGGTTGCCAAGATCCCTGTTGACGTAGATCTCGCATCGGAATTTCGTTACCGTCATCCGATTATGGACCAAAATACGCTTGTCATAATTATCAGTCAGTCCGGAGAGACGGCAGATTCTCTGGCAGCTTTAAGAGAGGCGAAAAATCTGGGCGTAAAAACATTAGCGATCGTCAACGTGGTTGGCAGCTCCATCGCCAGGGAGGCGGATGCAGTCATGTATACCTGGGCCGGACCGGAAATTGCGGTAGCAACAACCAAGGCATACAGCACCCAGCTGGTAGCCCTTGATCTGATTGGCATTTTATTTGGTCAGGTACGGGGGACGATTGATGAGGATACCTATACGAAATTAGTGGAAGAATTGCAGGCACTCCCGGACAAAATTCAAAAAGTATTGGAAGAAAAAGAAAGAATCCAGTGGTTTGCCAATAAATATTCATCCAGCCATGACATTTTCTTCATCGGACGGGGAATGGATTATGCCATCTGTATGGAAGGTTCCCTGAAATTAAAAGAAATCTCCTACATCCATTCGGAGGCCTATGCAGCCGGAGAATTAAAACACGGCACGATCTCACTGATCGAAAACGGAATCCTTGTCATTGGAGTCGCAACCCAGGAAGCACTCTATGGAAAACTGGTAAGTAATCTGGTAGAAGTGAAGACAAGGGGAGCTTATGTTATGGGATTAACCACCTATGGCAATTATGCGATGGAAGATACGGCGGACTTTACGGTATATGTACCGAAAACGATCGATTGCTTTACTACTTCTGTGGCGATTATCCCGCTGCAGCTGATGGCATATTATGTATCTTTGGCCAGAGGTCTGGATGTGGATAAGCCGAGAAACCTTGCCAAAAGTGTGACAGTAGAATAAAACCGGTGCGTGGGTGCGCACCTTCGCGAAGTATTTTTATCTAATTCAGAATGCAGTTTTCGATTCGATAGAAAATGGCTGCCGTTCATAGATCAGGAATGCCAATGATGAGAGGCAAAACTGATGGAAACGGCAGCCGTTTTTGTATTCTTATTTCGAGTATGCCTATTCGGTTATCGTATCATTATACTCTGTATTCTGCAGGGATATCTTCCTCGTCCCAGACAATGACATTGAATTTCTTCTGGCATCCCATTTTGATACCATAGCCGAGGACATTGTCCGTAGAACGGTCCAGGGCAACCTTGATATACTCGACCGCTTCTTTGTATTTTTCTCCTACAACATACACGTTAAAATTCTTGGAATATTCTCCGTTTAAAACAGTAAATTCATGGTTCTTTAAATGTTCATCCCGCTCAGGGGCAAGTTTTCTTTTTTCCAGTATTGTCATCTTACATGTCTCCTTTGTTTTTTTCAGTGTTTAAAAAATTTTTGCACAAATATCCTTCCCGGACCCCGTAACGGGAAACCCAGATTTTATCGCAGTGCAGGCGATCCATAATTTCCTTTACGATCAGCATACCCGGAATGATCGTATGCACACGATCCGGACAGAGTTTTAAAATATAATTGCGGGCATGGGTATCCCGTTTCGTAATGATTTTTAAAATCTTATCAAACTCTTCCCTGGTAATGATCCGGTTCGTTTCATGTTTATTATAGTAAAAATTTACGATATTTAAAATAGCCCGGCAGGTTCCTCCGACGCAGCATACCAAATCCGGCTGGCTTTTCGGAAAATCGACTGCCTCAAGACGGTGGCTGATCCACTTGGAAATATTTTTCTGTTCCCGTTTATCCGGCCATAATCCGGAAACGTGTTTGTGGAAAAGATTCAGAGAACCGATAGAGATACTCTGGGATTTTTTCACTTTTCCATTTTTTACACGAACAAATTCGGTACTTCCGCCACCGATATCGAAGAGAATGCCGTTTTTTAAGTCGGTGGTGTACAAAGCACCGTAGTAGCCTAAAATACCCTCTTCGGCACCGGCAATGACATCGACATCCAGCCCGGTGCGGCGTTTGATGGTTTCCAATGCCTTCTCTGTATTTTTAATATTACGCAAAGATGCCGTTGCAAAAACGTACATCTGGTTTACGTTCAGCTGTGATAGCAGTATTTTAAAATCAAGAAGTACCGCACAGGCCTGGTTGATCCCGTCATTTGACATAATGCCGTGGGAAACATAGCCAGCCAGACCGGCCATATATTTTTTGGAAAATAAGGTTTCAAAACGTCCATTGTCTAGCGTATTGTAAAGGGAGAGGCGAATGGTGTTGGAACCCAGGTCAACAATAGCATATTTCATAGATACATCCTTTCATTGGTTCATGCCCTGATCAGCTGGCAAAGTGATTTTGCCGTGGATGGCAGAAGTGGCGGCAGTGGCCGGGGAGCCAAGATAAATGCCGACTTTGGAAGTGCCCATCCGTCCGAGAAAGTTCCGGTTGTTTGTCGCCAGGACTTTTTCACCATCGCACAGGATTCCACCGGCTCGGCCGCAGCAAAGGCCGCATCCGGGCTGGGTAATGATCGCACCGGCTTTGGCAAGAGTTTCGATGTAACCGGCTTCGATGGCCTCCAGATATATCTTCCGGCTGGCCGGAGTGATGATCGTCCGACAGGCAGTCTGGTGTCCTTCCAAAATTCTGGCAGCGATGGCCAGGTCTTCCAGGCGGCCATTGGTACAGGAACCAATGAAGACTTGATCGATCTTGGTACCGGTCAGCTCGCTTACCGGATGGATATTATCCACCTGGGAAGGGCAGGCACAGACCGGAACAAACTCTTCTGCGGCATAAGTCATTGTCCGGCAGAAAGTGGCATCCTCATCACCATACAGCCAGTCAACATCCTTCATTTCTACCTGGGAATAAGCGCAGGTTTTTTCGTCCGGCTTAAACAGACAGCATTTGGCTCCGGCTTCAATGGCCATATTGGAGATCGTCATGCGGGAGGCAACGCTCATGGCATCCACGGCAGAGCCGGTAATTTCCAGGGCTTTATAGGTAGCACCGTCGGCCCGGAGATCCCCGATGAGTCGGAGGATGACATCTTTTGCAGAGACATTGGATGGCAGTGTGCCATTGATGACTACCCGGATGGTTTCCGGGACACGGATCCACATCTCACCGGTTCCGAGGATAGATGCCATCTCGGTATAACCGATTCCGGAAGAAAAGCATCCTACGCAGCCGTAAGTTGTCGTATGGGAATCGGTGCCAAATACGATATTTCCCGGTTTCGCATATCCGGCTTCCGTCATCAGCTGATGACAGATCCCATCGCTTCTGTGCACATGGGTCAGTCCGTATTTTTCGGCAAAAGCGTCGCCGATTTTAAAGTGGCGGACATCTTCGACTGCGCTGGTTGGCACGAGATGGTCATAGATCAGCACGACTTTTTCCGGATCCCAGAGTTTTTGAAAGCCCATCTCTTCAAACTTTTCTGCTACAAAAGGAATAAAGATATCGTGGATCATTACCCGATCTACTTTCACAGTCACAATCTGGCCAGGAGTTACTTTGGAAAGGCCAGTATTTTTTTCAATAATCTTTTCAATGAATGTACTTCCCATAATTGATCCCTCCTAAAGAATTCCATTTCGTTTCTGCATTGCCCTGACCAGGCCGCCGGCATTGATGATATCCATCAGGTTCTGCGGCAGGGGATGGATCGGGTAGCTTTTTCCGTGAAGATTCAGGGATTCTCCCATGGTTACGGTAAGGGTATCCCCCTCTTTGACATCCTTTTGAATGTCGTCATTTTCAATGAGAAGAAGGCCGTTATTGATCGAATTTCGGAAAAAAATCCGGGCGAAAGACCGGGCGATCACACATTTAATTTTTAAAGCCTTGATAATTTCCGGCGCCTGCTCCCGGGAAGAACCACAGCCAAAATTCTTCCCGGCAACCAGGATATCTCCCTCCTGAATCTGGGAGGCGAGCTCTGGTCTTAACGGGGAAAATCCGTACTGTTTCATATCCTCTACCGTAGGGAGGGCAAGATATTCGGTTGGGATAATGATATCGGTATCGATATCATCTCCGAGAACCCATACTTTTCCAGTAAATTGTTCCATAATTTTCACCTTTCTATATCGAAATAAGAATCGGGATCAGAAGTTATTTTTTCGGGCCAGTGATATAGCCGGCAAGGGCAGAAGCGGCAACGGTGGCAGCACTTGCCAGGTAAACCTTGGAGCTTGGGGCACCGGCACGGCCCTTAAAGTTTCTGGTTCCGGTAGAAATCAGCACTTCATTTTCGCCGATAACTCCCTGGCAGCTTCCCCAGCAAACAGAACAGTTACTGTTCATGATCATGGCACCTGCCTGCATTAATGTGGTAATAATTCCTTCGTTCAATGCTTCGATGTAAACGGCGTTGGAAGCAGGAGCCACAATAAAACGAACCTTCGGGTCGATCTGTTTTCCTTTGACAATCTCGGCTGCAACCCGCAGGTCGTCGATCCGCCCGTTGTTGCAGGAGCCCAGGAAGGCTTCGTCAATGGCGATTTTTTCTTTTTCCACATCCTCGCGCAGGGCAAAATTATCTACGAAATCCGGACGGACAACAACTGGTTCAATCTTACTGAGGTCGTAGTCGTATACGGCGCAGAAATTGGCATCTGCATCACTCTGGAACATATGGACCGCTTCCCGGCCGTGTGCCTTACAATAGGCTTTTACCTTTTCATCCGGTTCGACGATCCCGGTTTTTGCACCGGCTTCTACTGCAAGATTGCAAAGGACGATCCGGTCATTGATGGAAAGGGCATGTGCACCGTCACCTGCAAATTCCATAATTTTATAATTGGCACCATTGGCACCAATATCCCCGATAATGGTCAAAATCAGATCTCTTGGATAGACACCTTCCCGCAGGGAACCATGGAGGTTAAAACGTATGGTTTCCGGCACCATGACCCAGGATGTCCCGGTCGTCATGCCATATAAAAAGTCGGTACAGCCGACACCGGTACCGAATGCACCCAAAGCACCGTAGGAAGTGGTGTGGGAATCGGCTCCGAAGATCAGCTCGCCGGGACAGACATAATCTTCGATCATAATCTGATGGCAGACTCCCTGTCCCTCATAGAGACAGATATCATTTTCCAGGGCGAAATCCCGCATCTTCTTGTGGGCTTCTGCCGTTTTTGGATTCTCTGCCGGGACATTGTGGTCCATAATAAAAACCAGCTTGTCTTTATCGGCAATTCTTGGATGCTTTAACTGGTTCCGGTACATATCCACGGTAAGATGGGTCGTCCCGTCATTACTCATCATCCAGTCCAGGGACACGGTATGGATATCATTTGGTTTTACAAAATCTTTTCCGGCAGCCCGGGCAATAATTTTTTCTCCTAAAGTCATCCCCATAATTATGCTTCCTCCTTATTTAAAAATGCGATCAGTCCCCCGGCATTTAAAATATTTTGCATATATTCCGGAAGCTTGGTACAGGAAAAAACCTTTTCTCCCACCGTCACGGTACCGGAAGAAAGGTCAAGGGAAGCGAGGCCCCCATCCTCAATGTAGTCATATAATTCTTTACAGACGATCACTGGCAGTCCGATATTAATGGAATTGCGGTAAAAAATCCTTGCAAAGGATTTCGCGATCACTGCCTGGATGCCCAGTGCCTTTAACACACTCGGTGCCTGCTCTCTGGAAGAACCACAGCCGAAATTCTCCCCGGCCACGATAATATCGCCAGGAGAAACTTTTTTGGAAAAATCCGGATCCAGCGATTCAAACGTATATTTTTTCATTGCTTCAATATTTGGCAAAAGAAGATACTGGGAAGCAATAATCTGATCCGTATCCACATCATTGTGGAACTTCCACACTTTATTTCCTTTCATAGATACTTACCTCCAATAAAATAATCTAACTTACAGAATACTACAAAGTGAAAACAAAGTCCAGAAAAAGAAATGAACTCATCGGATGATCCTCTTAAACTGCAATGCTTCCTGGCAGGTATCCGAGAGTACCTGCATTGCCTGGGCAGGATAGTGTCCGATCGCGGTCTCGCCAGTCAGCATCAGGGAGGAAGCCCCATCCAGGACCGCCTGAAAGATATCCATAACTTCGGCACGGGTAGGGACAGGATTTTCTTCCATGGAAGCCAGCAGCTGTGTCACTACCATAAATGGCTTTTTGGCCCTTAGACAGGTCATGGAAATCTTTTTCTGTAAAGCGGGGACTTTTGAAAGAGGGAGTGAATTGCCAAGGTCTCCCCGTGCGATGACGATCTCATCACAATAGGGTAAAAGGGAGGGAAGGTTTTCAAACCCTTCCAGGGATTCAATTTTCGCAAAAATACGGATATAGTCCATGCCAAGCATCCCAAGCTCTTTTCTCAAAGTGATGAGGTCATCGGCATTCCTCACAAAAGGAAGCATGACTCCGGTCACCCCATATTTACGAAAAAGCTTCAGGTTCTCCCGGTCTTCGTTGGTAAGGATAGGAAGGGGGAGGGAGATCCCTTCGATGGCAATACTTTTCCGGGAATCCAGTTTGCCGCCATGGATTACTTTGGCACAAACGATATCCTCTCCCAGGGAGGCGGAAACCTTTAAAGTAATTTTCCCATCATCCAGCTTCAGCTCCTGGCCTTGCTGGAAATGCGAAAACAGAATGTCAGGACAGGGGATCATAGACAGATCTTCTTCCGCGGACATAATTCTTGAAAGAATGGTTTCTTTCGGATTCGTGTGTTTTAATGCATGTTCAGAAACCAGAAAAACCACATCATCCAAAATCAGATCGAGTGGAAAATCCAGACTTCCAATGCGAAGTTCCGGACCCTGCAAATCAACGAGGAGCTCTGGTGCGATATGCATACGCTCCGCAGTTCGGGAATACATCGCAAGCCAGTCATGGCTTTGCTGCAATCCGGCATGGGAAAGATTCAGCCGCATGCCATTCATGCCGGAAAGAAACATTTTTTTCAGTATTGTTTCAGAGGTACAGGAAGGTCCCAATGTACCATATAAATGTAATGGGTGTCTCATATATTCTCCATTCCGCCGCCTTGTTTTGCGGCAATGATAAACTGTTTGATCACAAAATGTTGTTTTGTGGCTGGTTCTATTGTATCATATCCTTGTTTACAGTCCAATATTTTGCAGGGGATTTGGTTAGGAATATGCTGAAAAATGAAAAAAATAACCCCTTGACAATTGAACATTTATTCAACTATAATAAAGACAGTTGAGCAGATATTCAACTTTCAATTCAGTCGGGGTACAGGTTCCGAGCGGGTCTTGACTATTTGTTCGATAAGGAGGAAGTTATGGCAACGAAAAAAAGTGATTGTGTACCGATGTTTCCTGAAAGCATTGAGAAAGTACAAAAAAGTATGCCTGGAGATCAGGAACTAAGTAAAGTCGTTTCTTTTTTTAAGGTGTTAGGAGATGATACGAGGATACGAATTTTGTATGCATTAAAAGAACAGGAAATGTGTGCCGGGGATATTGCGGTTTTACTTGACATGACGAAATCTGCCGTTTCTCATCAACTTGCCGTGATGCGCAACATGCATCAGGTGCGGGCGAGGAGAGAGGGAAAAAATGTTTTTTATTCACTCGATGACCAGCATATTGTAGATATTATGGAAGAGGCACTCATACATATGACGCATACCAATTCCTGACAAGAAAAGAGAGGTATCAAGAATGCAGAGAAAGATATACATTCTGGAGAATCTGGACTGTGCCAACTGTGCAGCAAAAATTGAAAGAAAATTGAGTAAGCTGCCGGGTCTTACAGATGTATCTGTTACATTTGCGACAAAACAGCTTCGCTTTTCGGCAGAGGATCCGGAAAGTGTATTACCAGAGATTAAGGAGTTAATCCGGTCCATGGAACCGGATGTGGAAGTCGTGGAAAGAAGCCGCCGGAAAAAAGAAACACATGAGCATGAGCATCACCACCATGGGGAAGAATGCGGGTGCGGCCATGATCATGAACATGAACACGAGCACGAACACCATCATCATCATCATCACGGAGAGGAATGCGGGTGCGGCCATGATCATGACCATGAACACGAGCACGAACACCATCATCACCACCATGGAGAGGAATGCGGGTGCGGCCATGATTATGACCATGAACATGAACACGAGCATCATCACCACCATGGAGAAGAATGCGGCTGTGGTCATGAGCACGAACACCATCATGACCATGAAGCACATACACCGCAGGTAACCCGTTCCCATACTCATTTTGAAGTGGAGCATCATCATACGAACGGCCATCCGGATGACTGTGATTGTGAAAAATGTAATTCCTATGTCGAGTATTGTGATGTATGCGGAGAGAGCCTGGCAAAATGTACCTGCCATATGCCGGATGAAGATTTAGAGAAAAAAGTATATATTTTGGAAGGAATTGACTGTGCTAACTGTGCGGCAAAGATTGAAGCCAAGATCCGTCAGATGCCGGAAGTGGGATTTGCATCGGTAGCATTTGCGACAAAACAGCTCCGTGTCTCTGCGAATAACCAGGCAGAATTATTACCGAAAATGCAGGCGATCGTAGACTCGATCGAAGACGGGGTTACGATCGTACCAAGACAGCGCAGGAAATCCACGGGAATTTCGAATACCAGGATTTATGTTTTAGAAGGTCTGGACTGTGCCAACTGTGCGGCAAAGATTGAGGCAAAATTAAAGACGCTGGATGGAGTGGCAGATGTAACTATTACCTATGCGACAAAGCAGATGAAGCTTTCTGCGGAAAACCCGGATCAGATGCTTCCGTTAATCAAAGAAACCATTGATTCCATGGAAGATGGGATTACGATCGTTCCAAAAGAAAGCAGAGCGGTAAAGACAGAACAGGAAGAAGGAAAGAAATTCTCCTGGAACCATCCGCTCGTCAGTATTGGAATTGGCGCAGCAATCTTTGTTGTTGGTGAAGTACTGGAACATGTCGCTGACATGCCTGCCATCTCTATGTTCTTGTTATTCCTTGTGGCATATTTGATCCTTGGAGGGAAAGTACTGGTCACTGCGGGAAAAAATATTGCCAAAGGGCAGGTATTTGATGAAAATTTCTTAATGTGTATCGCAACCATCGGGGCTTTTTGTATTCAGGAATTCCCGGAAGCCGTTGGGGTTATGTTATTCTACCGTATCGGAGAATATTTTGAGGAAAAAGCAACGGAGCAGAGCCGCAGTCAGATTATGGAAGCAGTCGATCTTCGACCGGAAGTTGTCAATCTGATGATCGGAGAAGAAATTCGTGTCATTGATGCAGAAGAAGCCAATGTCGGTGATATTCTCCTTGTCCGTCCGGGTGACCGCATTCCATTAGATGGAGTAATCATTGACGGAGAAAGCCGGATCGATACTTCACCGGTCACCGGAGAACCCGTGCCGGTTATGGCAAAAGTGGGAGATACGATCGTATCAGGATGTGTGAACACCTCCGGACAGTTGAAAGTCCGTGTAGAAAAGATTCTGGAAGAATCCATGGTAACAAGGATTCTTGATTCCGTGGAAAATGCAGCAGCAAACAAGCCGGAAATCGATAAATTCATTACCCGTTTTGCAAGGGTATATACGCCATTTGTCGTATGTTTCGCCCTTTTTGTTGCCCTGGTATTGCCATTCTTATTACCGGAATCCATGAACTGGCATTTATTTGTAAATTCTTCTTATACGGGAACTGTCAGTCGGATTTACGGGACGAATGGAACGGCATCCATTTATACCGCGCTGACCTTCCTTGTCATCAGTTGCCCATGTGCTTTAGTATTAAGTGTTCCGCTGGCATTCTTTTCCGGAATCGGAGCCGGCTCGAAAAAGGGAATCTTATTCAAAGGCGGCCTTGCCATTGAAGGACTGAAACAGATCAAGGCAATTGCGATGGATAAAACAGGAACGATTACCAAAGGCCATTTTGTCGTGCAAAAGGCAAATCCGGCAGGAGATTTGGTTTCGGCAGAAGAACTGCTTGCCATCAGTGCAAGCTGTGAATTATCTTCCACTCATCCGATTGGCAGCAGTATTGTGGAAGCGGCAAAAGAGAAAGGCCTTTCAATCGAGAATCCAAAAGAAGTAGAGGAGATTGCAGGAAAGGGAATCTGCGCACAGTTAAGCCAGGGAACCGCATTATGTGGAAACAGGAAACTGATGGAAGCTTATCATATTGACCTTGGTGCTTCGCATCAGGAAGATTTCGGTACAGAAGTTCTGGTAGCATTGAATGGGAAGTTTATTGGAAATATCATCATTTCCGATACCGTAAAGTCCGATGCAAAAGAAGCGATTGCCTCCGTGAAGAAATTGGGTGTCATCACGGCAATGCTGACCGGAGATGCGCCAGACAGTGCCAATGCGGTGGCACAGCAGACCGGTGTGGATGAAGTGCATGCGAAACTTCTTCCGCAGGAGAAACTGTCCGAATTAAGAAAGATCAGGGAAGAGCACGGAGCAGTCATGTATGTTGGAGATGGGATCAATGATGCGCCGGTACTGGCTGGGGCGGATGTCGGTGCCGCTATGGGAAGTGGTGCAGATGCAGCCATCGAAGCGGCAGATGTCGTATTTATGAACTCAGAGATGAAGGCGATACCGGAAGCCTTCAGTATCGCAAAAATGACAAACCGTATCTCATGGCAGAATGTAATCTTTGCTTTAGCGATCAAGATCATCGTCATGATTATGGGGCTTTTTGGCTATGCCAATATGTGGATTGCCGTATTTGCAGATACCGGAGTCTCTGTATTATGTCTCCTGAATTCCATCCGGATTCTTCGAAGAAAATAATGATTAAGGAATAAAAATCCCCCGGAAAGGATGATCTCTCCGGGGGATTCTTTATATAATAAGTAATGAAGATATAGCTAGGTAAAAAAGTAAAAGAAGGGATTATTTATTTAAAACTTCTCTTACCGTATCCTCTACAAGCTTTTTAGTAACGATATCAACAGTATCACGGCAAATCGCAAGCTCTTCATTTGTAGGGATGCAGAGTACTTTCACTTTGGAATCTGGAGTGGAAATAATACGTTCCTGTCCGTGCATTTCATTGGCATCCGCATCAATTCTTGTGTCAAGGAAACCAAAATGATCAATGATCTGAGAACGCATCACGTAATCATTTTCACCGATACCGGCTGTGAATACGATAGCATCTACGCCGTTCATAACAGCGATAAAACTTCCGATGTATTTTACAACAGAATGGCGGAATACTTTTAAAGCCAGATCTGCACGTTTGTTTCCAGCCTGTGCAGCTTCGTCCAGATCACGGAAATCGGATGAAATTCCGGAAATTCCAAGAACACCAGATTTCTTATTGATAATCGTCATAACTTCTTCCAGGGAGAGGTTCTCTTTGTGGGCGATAAATTCGATACAGGTCGGATCAATATCACCAGAACGGGTACCCATAACCAGACCCTCTAATGGGGTAAGTCCCATGGAAGTATCTACACATTTTCCACCGT
Source organism: Bacteroidaceae bacterium (assembly GCA_963626755.1). Classification (GTDB taxonomy): domain Bacteria; phylum Bacillota; class Clostridia; order Lachnospirales; family Lachnospiraceae; genus Anaerobutyricum. The sequence continues at coordinate 5,512 of CAVFXN010000009.1, read as the reverse complement.
CAACAGCAGAGATGGAAGAACCATTTCCGAGGTGGCATACAACAATCTTTAAATCTTCCGGTTTCTTTCCGAGCAGTTCTGCAGCTCTTAAAGAAACATATTTATGGGAAGTTCCGTGGAAACCGTAACGGCGTACGGCATATTTTTCATAATATTCATATGGAAGTCCGTAAATATAAGATTCCGGCGGCATCGTCTGATGGAAGGCGGTATCAAATACACCAACCATAGGAGTCGATGGAAGAAGCTCTTTGCAGGCAGCCACACCAACCAGTGTCGGAGGGTTGTGAAGAGGAGCCAGGTCGTTACAGGACTCTACTGCTTTTAATACTTCATCAGTTAAAAGAGTGGAGCAGGCAAACTTCTCTCCGCCGTGTACCATACGGTGTCCCACTGCATCAATCTCGTCAATGGATTTTAATATACCGGTTTCCGGATCGGTCAGCTGTTTTAATACCAGTTCTACAGCCTGACGGTGTGCAGGCATTGGGGATTCATATTTGATCTTTTCTTTGCCAGCAGGCTGATAAGTTAAAACACCGTCAATACCAATTCTTTCGCATAAACCTTTGGCAAGAACATGCTCGGACTCTGAATCAATAACCTGGTATTTCAGAGAAGAACTACCGCAGTTAATTACTAAAACCTTCATTTTTATATCTCCTTTGTTCAATTTTTTACTTACGAAATGACAAATTCCGCTTATTTTACCTTGATAAGGATATTATACCGTGTTTTTTTTGTGTTGGAAATGTATTTATTCAACTAATAACCGAATTTTTTTGTTATTTGAGGTATTTTTTGAACTTTTGATAGGTAATTGTATTTCAAAATAAACAATATTGTATTTTGTTCGAAAGCAAAGATTTCTGTTTTGCTCATATATAATGAGATACTTCCGAGGAATATCATTGATTTTTTGCAGAGAATCTTCTATCATAAACATACATAAGCATATAGGCAGATTGTGATCAAAAGGATATATGGGAGAAAGAGGTCAACTACCCATCACCTAAAGGTACTGGGTTTCCGCCTACGAAAACGAAAGGATTTTATTTATGAAAGTTGCAGGAATTATAGCGGAGTACAATCCATTTCATGCAGGGCATCACTATCATATAGAAGAAACACGCCGGATGACCGGGGCAGATTATGTGATTGCAGTGATAAGCGGAGATTATGTACAGCGGGGAGAACCGGCGATTGCGGATAAATACATGCGGACACAGATGGCCTTATCCGGAGGGGTCGATCTGGTTTTGGAAATGCCGGTAGTCTATGCCACGGCCAGTGCGGAATATTTTGCCACAGCCGGTGTAAAGCTTTTGGACGGACTGGGCTGTGTGGATATTCTGTCTTTCGGGAGTGAATGGGGACAACAGGAGGATTTTGCATCGCTGGCTTCCCTCTTTTTGGAGGAACCTCCCGAATACAAAACATATTTACAGCAGGGCCTCCGTTCGGGGAAAAATTTTGGGGCAGCCAGGGCTTTTGCAGCTGGAATGTTTCTGACTCGTTTTGAGGAAGGCGATCAGAAGAAGAAAAAGCAGGAAATGGTGGAAAGTTTTTTAAAAGAACCAAATCATATCCTTGGATTGGAATATATCAAAGCTTTAATATGTCAGAATTCCCCGATAAAACCACTTGTCATCCAGAGAAAAGGAAGTCGTTATCACGAGGAGGATCTTGGCGGAGAATATGCCTGCGCAACGGCAATCCGGAACCTTTTGCATCAAAACCAAAAAAAATTTACTGAAAATGTCAAAAGAGTCCAGGAAACGTTAAAAGTAGCAGCTCCCTATCTTTCCGGGGGAAAAGAGCCTTTTCTTCACGGCTTTTTTCACGGAAATTATGCGGAATGGGAGGATCTCATGCCATATCTGGATTATACGGTTCTCATGAAAAAAAAGGTTCTTGGAAAATACTTCGGGATGAATCTGGAGCTGACAAGACGGATGCAGAAATTATTTGATCCGGGACTGACTTTTCCACAATTAATCCAAAAGCTTCACTCCAGACAGATGGCAGATGCCTCCCTTCAGCGGGCACTGCTCCATATTGTCTTGCAGGTGAAGGATTATCCATTTCTTGATGATGCCAGACAAATTCCCGTTCCTTATGCCAGGGTTCTGGGATTTTCTAAAACAGCAGCTCCCCTGTTGAAAGAAATTCGAAGCCGCACCAAATTGCATCTGATCCAAAAGGTATCTGAAGGGAAAAAATACTGGAAAGAGGGCAGTGATGAGGCCGTGATTTTTGATTTGGATATTCGCAGTGCGGATTTATATGAGCAGATTGCGGCCAGGAAAACGAAAAGGGAGCCGGTCAGTGAATTCCGTCGTCATCAGGTCATCCAAACATGAGACAATCACGAGAAAACTATGGAGAATTTAATCTAAATGCGTTATATTATTATTGTTATATGGTAACGATTCAGAGTCATGCAAAACTGCTTTTGTGAATGGGGTGCTGAAGCGTTATGTTATATGAATGATAGAAACAGGGAGGCATAAACAATGTACAACGCAGGATTAATTTTAGAAGGCGGAGGAATGCGGGGAGTGTATACCGCAGGGGTACTGGATGCGTTTTTAGATGCAAAGATAGAATTTTCCAGTGTATATGGAGTCTCTGCAGGAAGCTGCCATGCTTGCAGCTTTTTGTCAAAACAAAGAGGAAGGGCATACCGGGTCAATGTAGATTATTTGGATGATCCCAGATATTGCGGGTGGAAGACTTATTTAAAAACCGGAAATATCTTTGGGGCAAAAATGCTGTATTCCCAGATTCCAGATGTCTTAGATCCATATGATTACCAGGAATTTCTAAAATATAAAGGAAAGTTTTTTGCGGTAGTGACGGATGTAGATACCGGGGAGGCACGATATTTGCGAATCAGCGATTTGCGAAAACAGATGTGGATGATCCGGGCTTCCAGTTCTCTTCCACTTTTGTCAAAAACCATTGTAGTAAAAGGACATTCTTTTTTGGATGGCGGAGTGGCGGACAGCATACCGATTCAAAGATCGATCAAAGACGGGAACCGGAAAAATGTAGTCATTCTTACGAGGGATGCACAGTATCGGAAAGGCCCGAACCAATGGATGCCGCTGGTAAAGCTTCGCTATCCTCATAAGAAAGAATTTCAGGCAGCGATGAAGAATCGGTATATTGTATATAATGAAACATTAGATTTTTTAAAAAAGGCGGAAGCCGAAGGAAGTGTTTTTGTCATACGTCCGGAATCAAAGGTAGAAGTCGGACGGGTGGAAAAAGACAGGGAAAAGCTGCACGCCCTTTATCAACAGGGTCTTCACGACGGTGAAAAATCAATTAAGGCAATGAAAGAATATCTCACGGAAGGCGCAATGTAAATCGCCATAGTAGAAATCTTTCTCTTTTTCTGGTAGACTAAAAACAGAAATCACCTCAGAAAGGATGAGAAAATATGAGTAAAAAGAAAGTAGTCGTTGCTCTGGGACACAGGGCACTTGGAACCACAATGCCGGAACAGTATATCGCTACAAAAAACACAGCCAAAGCGATCGCAGATCTGGTAGAAGCGGGAGCAGACATTGTCATCTCTCACAGCAATGCACCACAGGTGGGAATGATCCACACTGCAATGAATGAATTCAGCAAAGACAGGGAGAATTACTCTTCGGCACCTATGTCCGTATGCTCTGCCATGAGTCAGGGCTATATTGGATACGATCTGCAAAATGCCATTCGGACAGAACTTTTAAAAAGAGGAATCTACCGTCCGGTCTGCACGATCATCACTCAGGTCATGGTCGACCCTTATGATGATGCCTTTAACAATCCGGTGAAGGTCATTGGAAGAATCCTTACGAAAGAAGAAGCGGACAAAGAGGAAAAAAGGGGAAACTATGTAACGAAGGTGGAAGGCGGATATCGGCGGATCGTTGCTGCCCCGAAACCACAGGGAATTATTGAAATTGATTCCATTCGTACCCTGTTTGAGCAGGGCCAGGTTGTTATTGCCTGCGGAGGCGGTGGAATTCCGGTATTATCTCATGGAGTGGAGCTCCGGGGTGCCAGTGCGGTTATTGAAAAGGATTATGCCAGCGGCAGAATGGCAGAACTGTTAAATGCAGATGAGCTGATGATTTTAACCAGCGTAGAACATGTGTCCATCGGTTATCAGACGGAACAAGAATTTGCATTAGAGCATGTCGATGCCGCAACCGTACGGAAATATGTGGAGGAGAATCAGTTCGAACCAAATACAATGCTGCCGAAGGTAGAAGCAGGACTCTCTTTCCTGGAAAAGGGAAATGAAAGAAGGGTTGTCATTACTTCGATTGATAAAGCACTGGAAGGATATCTTGGAAAGACAGGTACGATTATAGAATAAACGCTCCGCATGGATGCACATGGATTTGGATAGGTAGTTGTCTGTGGAAGCGGGATCTGTGGTTTTGTATCTTATCGAAAAAAGGAAATAGAAAGGGAAACTGGTGTAGATGTCAAATGAAAAATGGGAAAGACTGGAAAAGATTTATTGTTAAAATGCTGATACTTACTGTGTCGGCATTGATCAATGCAATCAATACGAAAACGTTTATCAACACAGCGGGATTATATCCCGGAGGAGCGGGAAGCCTCACCCTGCTGATCCAGAGAATTTCTGTACAGTTTTTTGGGGTTAGTTTGAGTTATGCTGTTATCAATATACTGCTGAATGCCATTCCTGTATATATCGGATTCCGGTATCTGGGAAGGAAGTTTACGGCCTATTCCTGTTATAATATCGTACTTACTTCCATCTTAACCGATATCATCCCGAACTTTACCATTACCTATGATATTTTATTGATCAGTGTCTTTGGAGGAATTATCTGTGGATTCGCCTGTGTGCTCTGTCTTTGGATGGAGGCAACTACAGGAGGAACGGATTTTATTTCCATCTTTTTATCTGTAAGAAAGGGATTTGATGCATGGAATATTATCTTTGGATGTAATGTGATTATACTGGTTACGGCGGGAATCGTATTTGGATGGGATAAAGCATTGTACTCCATAATTTTTCAATATACATTTACACAGGTCGTAAAGACCTTGTATCGTAAATATCAGCCTCAGACACTATTCATTTTGACAGAGCATCCATATGAAGTCAGCCAGGCGATTTATGAGGTGAGCCGTCATGGGGCAACGATCCTGAACGGAACAGGATCCTATGAAAAAGGAAAACGGAATATCGTATATTCCGTGGTTTCCAGAGCGGAAACCCGTCAGATTATGGATGCGGTGAGGAAGGTAGATCCGAATGCATTTGTCAATTCGATTCGTACCGAACAGTTAAAAGGATATCTTTATCAAAAACCAATTGAGTAGCTGTGAAGCAAAAGGAACAGGAGTATTCTCTGTCCAGAAGAAAACAATTTGTTTATCATTAGTTTGAAATGTATCATAAAATGATACAAATGCCCCATATAGTGTGACTGATATACAAAAATAATATAAATAACTATATTGTATATATAAA
>CAVFXN010000008.1:0-42405 GCA_963626755.1 Bacteroidaceae bacterium | reverse complement strand
TCATCCGCAGGCAACTGAAGTTGGCTGCGGTTTTCTGCTTAAGACTTGATAATGAGATTTTCTACAATGTCAAATAGGTCTGGTCTTCTGCTCACAGATTAAGAAAAAATTGATATTCTTTTTTCGCAAAACAAAGATTCATCCCATCGCGAAGAAAGATCTCTGAGCCTTTTTTCAGACGTTTCCCATCTGCCCAGGTGCCATTCGTAGAAGAAAAATCCCTGAGAATATATTTTCCCGTCTGCTCCTCACGTAAAATCACTGCATGCCGGCGGCTGATCGTCTCTTCCTTTATAATTAATTGGTTGCTTTCCGGGTCACTTCCTATATAATATGGGAAGTGAATCATTTCATGGATAATCCCTGTAGTTTTTTCCTGGATCACCGGGGTAAAATCATCACTTCTTACCCCCAAAATTACCGTTCCATTTTCTTCTTCCCAAAAATCGGGCTCTTCTCTCCCGGCTGCATAGACTTCCTTCCCCCCATTTTCTTTTTTCCATTCATATGCCTTTTCTCGTCCGCTTTCATATTTTCTTATCTTTTCACTTATCATTTCTCTTTGATTTTTGATTCGGCAGCTGCCTTCTCTTGTTTCTTTTTCTTCCGCCCTTCTTTCCTTTGTTCCACCCTCATTCCTTTGATATCTTCCAGCAAAAACCGCTCCCATAAAAAATGCAATCGCAGCCATTCCGAATCCGATCATGCAGCGAATCATTTCATCGTATGGATACCGGGTTTGATATCCCCAATAACAGACGACGAGCATCACGGCGGACACAATGGACAAAAGGAAAAGGGCAATCGGAAGGATTCTTCTCCTCCTTTTTTGCTCTGCCGGTTCTTCTGTTTCCTCCGGCTCGTCCCAATCGCTCAATTCTTTCTCAAAAAACTCTTCATAAGAATCCTGCTTCTTTTCTTCTTTCTGACTCACTTCCTGTTCTGGTTCCAGACACTTTTCCAATACTTTTGACGAAAAACCATGTTGACGAATTTTATGAAATACACGGTATACGAACCGGACCCCTCTGGCATCTTCATAATCTGCCCTCGTCAGCAGCCAGGAAAAAAAATCCTCCATATCCTGTGCTGCCCCATTTCCTTTTTCAGGCAGATAGATCCACTGTAATCCTTCTTCCCCATAATAGATATATTCGGGCTGGAAGCAAAGATAGTCCGGATCCAGCATATACTCGTCCGTCTCATCAAGAAGCATCAGAATATTTTCTATAATTTTCCTGTATCTTTCAAAAGAAAATCCCTCAACCGGATCTTTTTCTTTCAGAGATTTTTTCCCGGTAATATCAAATAAAACAATGGCCTGGCCATCCTCCTCCCGCAGCTGTACCGGTATGATCTTCTTCAGGTCATTTCTTTTGATGATCTGATATTCCACTGTCATATAATATGGATTATCTTTTATTTTTCTCACCTGATACGTATGCAGCCCTTCCTGGCGAATTTCTATTGCTTCTGTGCCGCTTATCCCTTCCATCCAATTCTCTCCTTTATTTGCCATTCGTTCGATCCATTTTACTATTTTGCCATTGCTTCCGCCATCTTTTTCCGGAGGCACTCTTCTTCATTATTTAAATCTGCAGCTGCATTACAAAAAAACTTCCATCCGGAAATTCCTGCGTAGGTTTTCCCACCCTGAAACGGAAGAGAAAAAGACAACTCCACTCTGGTATGTACTGTGTTTCCTCTGATCGTCACCTTACAATTACCGATCTTCGATACATTCACCCTCTTTTCAAGTCTTCCAGAGAGTCTCTTTTTTGCCCTTTTTGTAAGGGTCGTCCTGTCCGCCGTCAAAAGAAATCCCTCTTTCCTGGAAAGAAGACTGGCTGATGGATATTCTCCAGTGTCCAGCCTCCCATCCGTTTTCCATACCGCAGCCGTTTCATTCGCACTGCGGATTGCTTCTCCCTTTGCAGCAGCCATATCTAACAAAAATAAGAAAAAAAATACACATACGACAACCAGAATTGTCAGCATAGGAACAATCACAGCTGCTTCTACCGTGATCATGCCCTGCTCCTTCCACCGGTCTTTGAAAACAATCTTTTTCATTTTCCCACACTTTCTTACTTTTTCCCTGCACAGCGGGAACAAAGATGCATTCCTGAAATTTCGCTTACTCTTTTTTTCATAATCGTTCTCTTTAATCCACTACAAGATAGGGAAGAGTGATAGCAGTCTCCGGAAGCAGTAATATAAAGCTGTCCCGGGATCTGCCCCTTTTTTATGCATTTTTCGCAGGCATCGTAGGAGGAACCTGTCATAATATTTCGTATCTCTGCACTTCCTGTTATCGTAAGACAGATATGGGAACAGGAAGGATTGGTATGATAGACGACTCCATTTTCTGCCACATATACGATCGGATCCCCTCCATCTTCCTCCCCTTCCCCTGCATGGGGCACATATCCGGAAAAGATCCGCCTGGATATACCGTTTGTTTTCGAAAACCGGAATCTGGAAAAGAACGGCAGGGAAGTCTTTAATACATAACTGGCTTTTACTTCAACCGTTTCCTGTGCGGTTTGCGATGAAATCTGAATTCCATGAATGCCTCCTTCGATCAGGTCTTCACAAAGAGACGTTTGATCTAACACAGAGAAAAAGAGGTCTCCTGCACGATTTTCCACCCTTCCTCCTGTGCTCGCCACAGACTGTTCTCTGGCACAGGTCTTTGCTGTTTGTGAAACAGCATACTGTATCTGCGTTTCGGTAAAAAGCATCTGCCCGATGCCAATCAGGCAGCAGATGCCGCATAAAAAGACAGGAAATACGAAAGCTGCCTCCACTGTAACCGAACCTTCACAGGAACCAAAACGGGATGCTCTCTTTTTCTTCGGTAAATCCTTCACATAGGGCCGTGCCTGGAGAGACATGATTTTTAATAATGCATGATTATTTACAAAACAATACATCAATAAGCAATAGTACATTACACAGAGCATCCGGTTTCACCTCCTGTCCGACCTTCCCCCCGCACTGTGGAAATTGCTGACGCAAACCCGACTTCCAGCGAGACGATATTGATTCTCCCCCCCGCTGTGGGAATTATTCCGTATTCCCACAGCGACAAGATTAATAACTGCTCTGTCTGAGAAAAGATATTTTCATATTTTTTGCGGAATGTATTCCAAAAGACGACAGTGCCGAATACCATTTTGCAGAAGAGACTGTTCCACTCCACTGAAATGAAAACAGGCTGTTTTCCATCAAAAATCCCGCTTCCTTTAATGCCACATTCTCCTGCATGAGATCCATCATCCGATAACAAAGTTCTGTCGAATCCCTCTGACACAGCAAAAAGAATTTTAAAAAATCTTCATAACAGACATTCCATTTTCCTTTTTTTACATTGCTTTTGCTGTTTAACTTCTGTATGGCCGTTTCGAATGTCAGATTCCAGCTGTCCGAAGTTTTGATCAGTGAAATACTCTTTCCGGAAAACAACGCATGCAATTCCAGTAAAGATTCCCCATAGCTGATGGCTCCGGTCAACAGCATTTCTACCGGCCTTATCATTTGAGGCATTCCCATCGCCCCTGCCACCATGGCCGCCATCACCTGTATCTGCTTTTGAAGCTCTGCATTGCTCCCTGCAAAAATATAATTCGTCAGAAACCGGATCCATAAAATACGTTCTGCTATCTCCTTGACATTTTCCAAATCCGATGGATGCCCTCCAAGAATATATTCGATCTCATAATCGAGAACCGTATCTTTCCCCGGAGTTTTCCCACAGTAATTTTGAAAATACTGTTCCATATATTCCAGAAGATACGATTCTTTTGCCGGAAAATTTCTGTTCATCTTCCCATTACCCAAACCGAACAGGGAAGAAAAACTCCGAAGCTTGGAAAAGGAGATTTCTGAAATTTTTAACCCCTTCTCCGCTTCCGAATACCGATATCCTTTGGTTTCGGATGGCAGATGCCCGTCCTGAATACGGTTTCGGGAAAGAGAACCCGGATCATCCACTGCATAATACAGCACTCCTGTTTTCATAATCAGCTGCAAGGTCGCCTGTATCTTTTTCCATGTCAGCCTTTCTTTTAACCCTCTCTCTTCTTTTTCCGCTTCTTTTTGGACGTTTCCGTCTCCATCTTTTTTCCTGTTTGCTCCGTCTTCTTTTTGGGCATTTTCGTCTTCATCCTTTTCCATGGCTGCTTCGTCTTCTTTTTGGCTCTCCTCCAGGATTTCCTCACGGCAACCTGGCGTCTTTTGCCCCACCTGACGGAGACTTTGTAAAAGCTTCCGGATCAACACATCACTTTCTGTTTTGGTTCCCTGTTGATACTTCATCCACTCCCGGATCTGATGTTTCAAATACAACCCATCTTCATCCACCGCCGTCTTTTCCTTCGTGACTTTCAGGGAACTTACTTTCATTGTATAAAAACTGCTCTTGTGGAAATAACGATTGATGTCCTTTCTCCCATCTGCTTCTATATATTCTCTTTCTCTTGGATCCAAAAAAAACAAATGATATTCTTTCCATAAGGTCCGATCATAATTCGCCATGACATTCTCTCCGGCAGTTTTTACCGCATCCTGGCTTAAAGCACCCACCCCATATTCTCTGACTCCTTCTATGATGCAAAAAGCGACTCCTGTCATTACCAGGAAAATGAGTGCCAGGTATACCGTAATCTGCCCTCGTGTGTCCAAAGATCTCCGTCCGGTCACCTTTCTTCCTCTTTCTGTCAGACAATTATTTGATCGAACCTGCATTTTTTTGAATCGTAGAAAAGATCGAAGCGACCACGCCTTTGATGTTGGTCTGAAAAATAATGACCAATCCGATTAAAACCACAATGATCAAGATTACTTCCACCACTCCCATTCCGTCCTGTGATAAAAGAATCGAACGAAAACCTGTTGCTCTTTTTTTTCCTGTTATCTCTTTTTTCATCAATATTTCTTCCTCCCTGACTCTGTTCAAAACCCCTGAAAACGTATCAATGCCGGGTACATCACGAGTACCATGACCTGGCACAGAAGAAGGATCATAGGAAACAGAAGCCTGGTAGAGGCCTCTTCCCCCTCTTTTTTCGCCCGGTCAATCCTTCCATAAAAGGCCTCCTGCTCTGCCATCTTCATCAACGCCCTCGCCTCTCCTGTTCCTTTTGTAAAACTCTGTGTCAAGATGAGCGACAACTTCTGATAACAGGGTGCCTCAAACTGCATGCACCAGCATTGACAGGCTTCCTGCTGTCGAAGCCCCATACACATCTGCTGTTCCATTACCATTATTTTTTCAAAAACATATTTTCTTCCAGATTTTTCCCTCTTTTTCTGATAATCCTGGCTGATTCTCCGAACAGCGGAAAAAAACGATAATCCCGCTCCCATATACAAAGTAAGCAGATGGACAACCAACGGAAAATCCTTTTGTGCTTCGTCCTGACATTTTTCCCCTTTCTTTTTCAGTGCAATCACATGATACGCCGGAATACAGATGGCGAAAGATACGGTAACCAGGACAAGCTTCAGCACAGAATAATCCCTGCCTTCTTTTTCTATAAAAATATCCTTATAGGAAACCGGCAGCTTCACCACCGCATTCTCCCTGTTTTTCCGTTCCGATTTTTTTAAAAACCGGGTCACGTCTGAAAAAACAGAATCTCTGCTTTTTATATTTTCAGGAATAAAAGATAAGGAATATGTCTTCTTTTTATGATATTGCCTGTAAGAGGCCGTAACCGTTAATCTTGTAGTGCATCCTTCCTCCTGTTTTTTTACATGCGCCTTATCGCCAAGGCTTCCATCGAGCTGGATATATGCACTGTCTTCGGGCTCATAGGTAATCTCAAAAGGATATCCCTCCAACTGTTCCGGAAATTCCAGCTTTTGATTCACCCTTTGGAAAGAAGGGTTCTTCCCCCTGATTTTCTCAGTCAGTTTCCCGAAAAATTCATCATATAACTTTTCGATTTCTTTGTCTGAAAGCTTCTGTTCTTCTACCGTCAGCACTATTTTCTTTTTCTTCTTTGCTTTTTTCAGGAACATCGTCACTTCTTTCTTCCCCTGACCAAACGGATTACGCTCTAACAAAATGACCGGATCCTTCTGGTACTGCATCACAAGAAAAACACTCAAAAGAAGGCTTCCAAGCAAACTGCACAGCAGAAAAATCTTTCCCTGCCGGAACAAAAAAGCACGGGTCTCCTGTTCAATCTTCTCATCTGAATCGATTCTCTGTTTTTTTAAATTACTTTTTATTTTTCCAAAAATCCATTTTCTCCACAAGGAAGGAAAACGATTCCATATTTTTTCTAAAAGCTTCTCCAACAACTATGCCCCTTTCAGAAATCAACCTCCATAATCTTTTCAGACCAGAAAAAGCACAAGATAGTCACGGCAATGACCAGTGACATGAGTAAATGTCCGGCAAGGGTCTGATAAAAGCACCGGATGTATTCCGGATTTGCCAGCCGCAGATAAAGAAGGATTCCAAAAGGCATCAGAAGCATAATATTCTTTTCAAAGATCTTCCCGCTTAACATCACCTGTATCTCCTGTTCGGTATCCATCTTTCTTTTCATCTGCTCTAATGATCTTTTTAAAATCTCTACCATATTGCCGCCGGATTCCCGGACAATCTCGAGGATCGCCGCAAACTGGAATACCTCTTCCAGATCTGATTCCTCTGCAAATTTAAGAAATAATACTTCCAGCGGAACATTCAATTCGAGTCCCCTTACAATCTTCCTCAGATGTATGAGTACCGGATTCTTTTTTCCCTGATATAGGATTTCTAACTCTCGCAGCCCGGCACGGCAGGCATTTTCCAGGGAATATCCTGCTTGAAGGGATGTCATCATCGACTGAAGAAATTCCCGGAAGCCTTTTTCACATTCCTGCTTTTCCTTTTTTCTCTGCCTGGCCTTCCAGACAGTGATATAAGGAAACAGAAGCACCTGTTCCGGCAGCATCCACCAGATATCCTGATAACATATCCAGTTGATCATAAGAAGGATCCCCTCTCCCAGCACATAGAGCATCCATTTGGGCTTCTCTGCCCGATGTTTTCTGTTTGCTTTATTTCTTCTTTTCATCAAATAATTCCATCGCATGGCAATATTTCTCATACATTCCGTGAGTCTTCAGCTTTTTCGTATGGACAAGCCTTCCCACAGCTCTCAACTCCCCCTCATTCTTTTTCTGACTTTCCTTTACATACTGAAATAAGGTATTGATTTGATACTCTCTCCGGTTGTAGTCTTCCAGCTCACATATCTCCAGTATCTTCCTCTGCCCGTCGGGAAGCCGGCCCAGATGGATCAGAATATCAATCGAAGATGCGATCAGCCCCTGTATCGCCCCAAGAGGCATATCCATCCCCATGGAAACCATCGTTTCTAACCGGTGAAGAGCATCTTTGCAGGAGTTTGCATGCAGGGTGGAAAAGGAACCACTGTGTCCGGTAGACAATGCCATCACAAGGGAAACCGCTTCCCGTCCCCGCACCTCCCCGATAATAATCCGATCCGGACGCATCCGCAAAGAAGCTTTGATCAAGTCTTCCATGGTAATTTCATTATTTCCTTCCATATTGGCATTCCGTGTTTCTAGACGCACCAGATTATCTATATGGAAAAACTGCAGCTCTGCGGAATCCTCGATCAGAATAATCCTCTCTTCCGGATAGAGATATTCCGCCATCGCATTCAGCAAGGAAGATTTCCCGGAATTGGTCGCCCCGCTGACAAGAATATTATATTTCCCTTTTACCAGAGCCGACAGCACATCGGCAAGTTCTCCGGGAAAGGCCCCAAATTGCAGCAGACGCTCTATCGTCATTCCGTCTTTTAAAAATTTACGAATCGTAATCACCGGACCTACCAGCGATACCGGTGGGAGAACAATGTGGACACGGGACCCGTCCGGCAGACGGCTATCCACAATGGGAGCTGATTCATTCACCATCCGGTTCGAAGGTGCCACGATCTGTTCGATCAGTCGGTATACCTCCCCGTCATCCATGAATGTTTCCCGCACCCTGCGCAGCTTTCCCTTCTGTTCTACGAAAATTTTGGAAGGACCCACCACCATAATCTCGCTGATCGAATCATCTGCCAGGTATTTCTCCAGAAGGTCAAACCCGCGTATAGAATAAAACATCTGACTCCTCAGCTCTTTTTTCTTTGACAGTGTTCCATATCCCTCCCGGCCGGATTCCAGAATGACACGGTCGATCTCCCGATATACCACCTCATCTGTCACGCAGGAGGCGGTACCATCAATACGATCCAAAATTTCTTCCCTTAACTTCCGTTTGTTATGAATCTCCACCCAGCACCTCCTCTCGATACACCTTTTCGATCTCACCCCGGTAGGCTTCCTCTTTCATCAGGCGTTCCAGGCGGTTACAAAAGCTTCCCTGTCTTGGATTCTTCAACGAGTCAACCAATATAATTTTGTCAAAAGCGAATAAGATCTCCGGTCCGGACAAAAAAGCATTTCCCGCCCCTAAAAAAATCTCTGTATATCCTCCTTCTTTTTTCAATTTATCAAAAAACCACATGTAATCCTCTCTGGTCAGCTCCTTCAGATAATAATACAGATCCGGGGAATCCAGCAGGGCCATCCCCTCCTGTCTCCATACCATCTCATCTAAGATCTTCAGAATATTCCCTTCCCTTAAATGGATATAATAGCATAAATCCCCCATATTTCCTTCTTTCTGTTCCACACTGCCCAGGTCTTCCATTCCGAGGTAGAGATCTCCCTGCCTCATAAAATGCATCGCAATCTCCTGTAACTGTTCTTCATATACCGGGGAATAGATTACCGTAATCCTCTTCCGGGCAGGAACGATCCTCCGCTCTTCCGGTGTCATTCCATCCATCCTACGCAGCAACTCCCGCGGATTATGATATTTACAAAAACATCCCTCCTGTTCCGAAAAAGACAATACGATCATCTTCCTTCCCTGTTCCATCTCATTTCCCAAAGCGGCATAAGTCCGATAGAAGTCTTCCTCGATCAGATAGTATTCCGCTTCTTCCTGAAAAGAGGAAAATGTCTCTATCGAAGTAAAATGATAAATGCGCACAGGTACGGAAAAATGTTCTTCTAAATAGCGGACCAGCCTGCGTTCATACTCTCCCTCCCCGGCAATGATAATCGTATTCACTTCCATATATACCCCCCTCTTTTTTATGTAAAATTCTGGCAGTTATCCTAAATTTAATATATCATACCCTTTCTTTTTTGTCTACCTTTATTTTACAGTTATATATATTTTTATTTTATTTTCTATTTTATTACATTTTTCTGCATTGCGGCAGGTTTCTTTTCCACCGCAGTGTGATCTCCGCGGAGCATTTTTATGCCATAGGACCAAAACTATGGCATAAAAAAAGATCGGAAACACCTTCTGATATTCTCATATCCAGTGTTTCCGACCATCTTTTTTTATCAATCTTGGCAGAGCAGCACCTCCCTAGGAACTACGCACCGCATGGATGTGGAGGCTTTATTGTAAGCTGATCCCTTTCTATTGAACCAGTCCGCTCAGGGCTGCAAAAATGGAAGACAGTGCCGATTTAATCTTCGCAAAAATTCCGCTTGTATCCAGATCCAGCTCACTGAGTTTATCATAAATTTTACTTGCCTGTTCTTTCAAATCATCGACATTCAGATCCAGCTTATTAATTTTTTCCATTAAGGATGCGATCTCCTGACGCTGGTCGTCCGTAATATTGACATCCAGCTCTTTTCCACATTCATCAATGATATCCAAAATGTCCTCTTTGCTGTTGATATCATCCGATAAGACTTTTTCTTTTATCATGGCAAGAAACTGTTCGGCTTTATCCGAGTCATTGATCTGGTCAGCCAGTTCACTGGTTACAACCAGCTCATTGGTCGCTGCATCCTTGCTCTCCTTGGAAATCGATTCCCCGGTCATATTTTCATAGGCAGTCATCGCTCCAACCAATGCCGCAGTTCCCGTGATTTTATATGGTCCTGCCACAACAACCGAAGCGTCCTCTACACCGGCAGTTGTCAGCGCATTTTCATACATCCCGTCTGTACAGTACGTAATATTTTTGGTTACAACATCAATTCCATCGCCTTTATCTTTTTTTTCAATGAGTACGGAAGACAATGCCCGGGATCCGATCACGGAAGAATCCAGGTAAGAATCCAGGTACTTATGCTCATCACTGTTTGTAATCTTTACTACCTGGTACTGATCCAGTTCACTTTCCTTGACATCCAGCAGATCCAATACCGTTTTCTTTTCACTGGAAGTAAGATCTGCTCCCAGCGATAAATAAGGTTTTTCCTCAACAGCATCCGCAGATACCCCCGTCTGAAACATCATCATCCCTGCAATTCCCATAACCATTAAAATCAATCGACATTTTTTCATGTTCATGTTCTCCTCATATCATTCATAGTAAATCGTTACCTTGTTCCTTTTCTGTCCCCTGACACCCTCTAGTCTATCACATCTTTTTAGGAAAAATATTTCAAAAGCTTATCCGAATTCTTTCTTTTTTGTATCGAATTTGTAACGTGTCTGCCTCCTCTGGAAAAACCAGAGAATTCCAAAAAACAGTACGGACACCAGGCTCACTTTCCAGCCGATAGAAAATCCTGGCGGCGTATACTCTAGGGAAATCTGATGATTTCCTTCGGATACTTTTACCGCAAGAAAAGCATCTCCCACACAGGAGGTTTCGACTTGTTTTCCATCGACCCGTATCTTCCATCCTGAATCATAGGGGATTGAAAAGAACAATAGCTGATTTTTCTTTGCATTCACCGTTCCCTCTATCTTCGTATCCGAATGTTTCGTTACCACAAACGCCCTGGATACCGCCTCATTCACTAATTTTTTATACTGTTCCCTGGAAAAATTGGCCGCAGATAACCGGACATACCCTGTCTGCTCTTCTCCTTTTAATTCAAAATACACTTTGATTTGGGAACCGGCCTTCACCCGCCCGATGGAAAAAATATATCCGTCCATATCGCCGGTTTCCACATTTTTCCCATCGACGCTAACTCGGGCATTCTCCACCTGTGTCCCGTCATAGAAGAGATAACAATTGTCCATATCTTTTGCAGCGGAGATGGTAAATACCATATTATCCGGCTGTGAATTACTGTATTCAAAATAATATTCCCCATCATTGGTTCTCGAGGCCGTACAGCCGCTGGTCTCCGGATCCAGAATCTCCACATCCTGAAATAAGCCCTCCACACCAAAGGCACTTTCTCCTAAACTGTTTTGTACCCGAAATGGATAGGCACTTTCATAATCCCATTCACTCACGGAATCATCCATAAGATATCCCAGAGACATGCCTTTTACTGTATTTTCATAGATGTCAAATTCCCCTGTCGTCTCCTGGTATCGAAAATCGGTACGTAATGTATCTCCCAGATGATAGTAGAGATAACGCACATTCAACAGGAGATTGGTCACCGGGGTTGCACCTTTATAGAGATATTCATTACATCCGGTATAAAATCCGAGAGAATCCATCATCGTGACCATCTGATCGGTTGCCGTAGAACCAAATAAGCCCACTGCGTTAAACGGATACCAGGCATCTTCGTCTACCATCAATGCATCCGCCAGTTCACTGCGGTAAAACGTCCCATCATCCAGAGAAGCCGCTGCTTTTTCCACCTCGTTTGTCCCATAAAAAAATTTGGAAACACGGATCTGCCCATTGACATCAAATCCCATCACTGCTGTCACAGCGATTTCTATCATCGCAGCCACGCAAAATGCAATCCGGTACCAGTGCTTTCTTTTTTTGGATAACAGATAGAAAAACAAGATCATTGCGTAAAAAACTAGCAGCATACCTGCCACACCGTACACTTCATCTTCCAGGACATCCGTTCCCTTAATTCTGGCCAAAGCGAGCAAGCCTACAGCGGCAAGACAGGCCAGTGCCACATGCCAGCTTTGCATCCCGGAAAGTTTTTCGAATACTTCCACCAGCATACATAGCAAAACAAAACCAAATAAGAAGGAAAAGCGGTTTGGAATGCCATACTGATCGTGGAATCCATGCCAGATAAAATTCAGGATATTTTCACTGAAACTCACATAAAAGAAGGCAATCAACAATGCTTTCCTTATTTTGTCCGTCCATCTGACCTGGCTGTTAAAAAAATAGAGTCCTGCGGCCAAAACCGTAAAGATCCCGATATAGAGATTAACATTTCCATCAAAATTGTCATGGCTGATCGGACTTCCAAGGGCAAACTGCCGGTTCAATAAATCGGCGGCCCCGGTCAGCCAGCTGTGTACCGGCACAACCATTTCCTCTCCGGCCGCCGTCTGCTGGATCCCCATATAAGCAGGAATTAACAATACCGCAGACATCCCGGCAGCCAGCAGCGAATAAAAGGCAAAAGAGATCCCCCGGAAAAGGAAGGTCTTCACGTCCGGGAAAGAGGAAAACAGATACCATATGACTACGAAAATACAAATCATAAATGCAATATAATAATTGCAGTAAAGGGCATAGAATAATGCCACACAATACAGTCTTCCATCATTCTGCCGGATCAGTCTCTCAAGCCCCAGCAAAATGATCGGAAAAGTCATGATCGCATCCAGCCACATGACATTCCAACAGTACCCCACCATGTAACTGGAGAGGGCATATGCCAGAGAAGCCATCCAGACCGATGCCGGCTTTTTGCTTTTAGAGGAAAAATAAATACCGGCTGTCATTCCGCTAAGGGCAATCTTTAATACGATGATCATACTGACTGCCATATTCAGCTGATCTTTTTTAAAAAACAGGATCAGCAAATTAAACGGGCTGGACAGATAATAGGAAAAAAGGGACAAAAAATTAATTCCCAATCCGGCACGAAAGCTATAAAACAGACTTTCCCCACTTTTAAGTTTATCATATAAAATCGAATAAAAAGGCATATACTGGTGCAGTCCGTCTATAATTAACAAAGACTGTGTCCCAAAAGGCTGTACTCCCAAAAAAATGCAGCAGCCAATCATGATAACCAGTGGAAACAAAAAGGAAAAAAGAACAATTTTTTTTCTACTCATGATCTCCTCATTTCTTTTTATATTGTTTGATACGCTTTTTCAATACAGCCAGGCACTTCAGGATATCGATCCTCTTCGTCAACATGAAGCGGAGATTCCCATGTGTCATCTGCGTTACATTGGAGGAATGACGCCGATAATAAATCATCGGCTCCTTCAGGAAGCAAACCTGCCCGACGGATTCCGCAACCATTCCAATCCAGTAATCATGCATATACATTTTCTCAGGAATCGGACAGATGAGGGGAATCAGCTCCTTACGGAAAGCCATGCAGCAGCCCGTATAGCTGTTTCTGATAAAATTCTTCCATCTCCCCTTGCACGCATGACGCAGCGTAAAAAGGGACTTTTCTCCTGTCGGCTTCCCATTTTGGTCTACGATCAACGCATCATGGACCACCGCTGTCACTTCCTTATTCTGAAAAACTCTGCGGATGATCTCCACTTTATTATCCAGCCAGATATCGTCCTGGTCAGACAAAAAGATGACATCCCCGTGACAGGATCGGATGGCATGTTCAAAATTACGGACCACACCCTTCCCCGGGCCTTTCACCAGGTGAATCCGGCGATCGTTTTCGGCCATCTGCCTTAACAATCCTTCCGACCCATCCTTCGCGGCATCCACGGAGACAATCAGCTCATCTTCTTCCCCCAGCTGACATAAAATGGAACGAATTTGTTCTTCTATATATGCTCCCCCATTATAGTAGGCCATTGCCACTGAAATTTTCCATTGTTTCTCCGGTCTGGTATTGCATTCTGATAAATATGCCATTACAATATAATATCCTCCTCCGCTTTTTTCTTCTCCATGGCAAGGAATCTTTTCTTTTCCTCTTCTGACACCGTTTCATCTTCCAGAATATTATCATAATTTTTTGTACTTCTTGTTAAATTATTGCCCAGAAAAATTTTTTCCACCTGGCGATCCATTTTCCCAATGACAGACCCCATCTTTATCCTCCTTCTTTTCTTCTCTTTTTTTAACCAATTTGGTAACGATTCCGTACCCCATTCGCACAATCACTGCTTTGCAGTTTCCCTTTTGTTCATGTGGTTACTTCACCATATTTACGAATTAATAATTAATTCACGTTTTTTTCATAATTGCGTCAAAAATGCGTCATATTTTTATTATATAGTGTGGAATAGCAACAAAGAAATCCCTCTATTTCTTGTGGCTAAAGATTTTTTTCATATTTTTGAAGCCCATATATTTTTATATATGGGCTTCCTCCTTTTTTACGTTTTTTATCTCCTGTCCAGACAACGGATTATCTTATCTTCCCCGCCCTTCCGGCAAGATAATTGACAAACTGCTGTGCGGTACGTCCGGAAATGCCACCATGGGACAATTCCCATTTATTTGCCTCGGCACACAATTCTTTTTCACTCATCGTGATTTCCGGATATTTCTTTGCCAGATGAAGAACGATATCAAAATACTCTTTCTGCGTCGGCTTCGAGAAATTAATGGTGACACCAAATCTCGCTGCTAATGACAGCTTTTCCTGCATCGTATCGGAACGGTGCAATTCATCGTCCTTATCCGAACGGTCTGACCATGTCTCACGGATCAGATGTCTCCGGTTCGATGTCGCATAAATCAGGACATTATCCGGCTTGGTTTCCATTCCACCTTCAATCACTGCCTTTAAATATTTATATTCGATCTCAAATTCCTCGAAGGACAGGTCATCCATATAAATAATGAAACGGTAATTTCTATTTTTAATATGACCGATGACCGAAGACAGCGAACGAAATTGATGCTTATAAATCTCGATCATTCGCAGCCCCTTCCCGTAATACTGGTTTAAGATCGCCTTGATGCTGGTTGATTTGCCGGTGCCGGCATCCCCGTACAGCAGACAGTTATTTGCCACTTTTCCTTCGACAAAGGCTTCTGTATTGTCAATTAATTTCTTTTTTTGAATCTCATACCCTTTCAGATCATCGAGAACTACCTTATCCAGGTTATTGATTGGAAGAAATTCCAGCTTGCCCTCATCATCCTTAATCCGGAAAGCTTTATTCAGGCCGAACATCCCCACCCCGTAATCTCTGTAAAATCCGACGACGGCATCAAAAAATTCATCTACATTTTCTGCGGCAGACAGTTGGTCCGAGAGTGCCCGCACCTTTTCGCTGACATTTTTATTGTACATCCGTTCGGTCTTTCCAATTGCCCTGTAGTCAAGAAGCGTGGAAAAACAGTCGATACCCAGCGTCTCCTCGATCGGACGGAAGTTGTAATGAAACAAGTTCATAAATACCTGGAAATCATTCTTGGCAAAATGATTGACCGTCCCATCATTGGCCCCGATCTTCTCACTTGTCATACTAAAAGAGTTCTCGTTGGTCACTAATAGAAATGTCAGGTAATTATGCCACAGATTTTTGTCAAATCCATAGGTAGTCGCCAGATCCAGCAAAGCCTTGACCTGTCGGTAAATATCCGTGATCAGCTCCTCCGCCCGGTAATGACAGCTGTCGAATTGCTTGAAGATCGATGACAGCTGCATTAAAATACTGTCTTCTCCCAGGTTCCGGTATAAAATTAATTTTGACACTTCTCTATACATCTTTTATTCCTCCTGATGTCCCTTCTCCAGATTCTTCTCTAACGTCTCCTCGATTTTCAAGGTTTCAATCTGTTCAGAAAACTGGAGTTTTAACTGCTCTATTTTATTCTTTGCCTGTTCCCTGTCTCCTTCAAAGGCTGTATATCCTTCATAAGATGCCACCATCGGCTTCTCTTCTTCCCCTTCTGCCTTTCTTTTTGAAAACAGCTCCAGGCCCGGAAATGCATATTGGGGTTTATACTCATCATGGACATTTCCTTTTTTGATATCCTCCAGGGTTACCAGTCCTGGAAATGCATGTTTCGGGCGGTAATCCGGCATATGGAATACTTCAAAACAGTCTAAAATATCGATATTGTCCAAATTTTCCGGAAGGTCTTTTTTCAGATATTCTGGAAAATGTTCTTTATAAAATTCGTAGATGACCTGTTTGATCTCCGGCTGTCGGATATCCACAGGAACTCTTTCGTCGTTGACAAAAAGATAATATCTGTCTACATAGGGTAAAATTCTCTCTTCTGCTGTAATCGAAGTAATCTGGGGAACACTCTCATAGGACACCTCCATTCGGTGAAATGTTCTCTGTCCTTCTGTCTCACGGGTTACGCCTTTCATTTTATGAGGATCCATCTCAAAAAACAGGCTTTTTAATAATGAAAATTCATACATATTTTCGTATCCCTCCTATCGAAAGAAACATGCTCATTGCTGAGAACGGAGTGAACCGTAACACGTGTTCTGCATCTCTTATCTTATCATTATCCCATCAAAATAGCAATTCTAACTAAAACATGTTATACTCTTATATGTTTCCAACCAACTCCTGACCTCAGGTGTTTGGTCGGAAACCGCAATCAATGATTACTAATATGGAGGAAAATAACATGGCAAAAACAGCAGAATTTCACACTCTTCTCCGGAATTACCGAGGTGTTATGGGAAATATGAAAATTCATAATATCTGGATTTCTTTTGATTCCGCTTTTTTTAATTATTATGAAGACGACGACGAAATCCAGTTTGTTCTGGCCGGGCAGGAGGGGGTCATCTCCATTCCCCGGATCACTTCTTATGAAAAAATAGAAGACAGCGACCTGTACGAAAACGCCGCCGCAGGATACCAGGCACTTCTGGATTCCGGTGATACGGTAACTTTTTATTGCTTTAATCCAAAGAACCGCGGCTAACCCATCGTTTTCTCCGGGATAAAGCCTTCCCTTTGTCCCGGTTATCCTGATCTGTTCTCTCCCATGGAACCGACACTATTTTTTCTCTGACAGATACTTTGCCCTGTCAAAGTTATTTCTCTTGGTTCCTGTCATCTTATCTTTTACTTCTAATGCCAGTATCCTGGCATCTTTTTTAATCGAAGGTTCATTCAGCATCTTATATTTTTTTCGAACCTGTGTCAGTTTTTTCCCTCTTTCTTCATGTTTTTTCCGCAGCCTCTTGATCTGCTTGTTTTTAAACTCTTCCCGGAATTCATAGATTCTGTGCCATCTGTCCGCGAGTTCTTCTGTGGAAAGATTGACGGCAGAGTAAACTGGCTGTGGCAGTTCCATCGTTTTTAACCTTCTGTCCAGCGGTGCCTCTTCCACAAAATCTTTCTCCTCAAAAATATGATGGACCCCATTTCGTTTAAGGAAGGTGCAATATCTCTGAAAATTTTCTCCATGCCGCTGGTACATTTTCGCAAAATCTACCTGTTCTAAGATCTCTTCCAAGCTCCAATTCTCCTGAATCTGGTCGGTCGTCAGATGCGGCAGCTGATGATACTCCAGCAATTCTTTCATTCGGGAATCATGACAGAAGATCACGCTCGGGGTTCCTGCCAGAATTGCAGCAATATTTCCGTGCATGCGCCCCCCGATACTAAGATCCATCCCGCCAAGAAAATCGATCCAGGAACGGGCATGCAGGAAAAATCGTACCCTGTCTTGCTGATAGAGAAAATCACTCATTTTTCTCGGGTAATTTACTGGCAGTCCTTTTTTCTGCGTTAACGTTCTTCCTCCATAAATAAGCCACAATTCATCGATCATCTGCGGAACAAAATAGCTGTTCGGCCTCTCCTGTAAAATTTTATAAAGAAGATCAAATGTTTTTTGTGGGGATACATTCGATGCGTTCACACTGATCGGGGAATCTTTGGTCAAATGCAGCTCTCTCCTCTTTAATGTCCCCCCAAATCCGTACATGGACGGGCAGCCGATTACCATGTAATGCTTGTCTTCTTTATATCCCAGCCGGGAAAGGTATTTTCCGGTAATCTCTCCACGAATTCCGATGACATCCGACTTTTCTAACAGGGCATCCACAAATCCTCTGACCGTATCGTCAAAAGGAAATGGCCTGTTGATATCCACTCCCAAGGGTGCCCGAAGCCCCACTCCTGCCAGGATACATGGGATCTCTAATTTTTTCACTATATTCGTAAGCTTTTGCAGGCGGTCCTGGGCATCCAGACGGAACATATCTGCCAATGGTATAATAAAATACCGGCCAGTCTCATTTAAATAATCGATCAACTCCGGTTCATACCTGTAATAATTCGGCATAAATTCCACATCATCCGATGTCATCAGTGTGCGATATATGCTGTAAGCATAGACCAGATTACCCACATTCCTTCCAATCAGGTTATGTGTAATGATATCTTCTATGGCCGGCTGATTTACCGGACTCATCCCGGAACGGACATATATATTATTTTTCATACAAATCCTCCATTTAAGTAAACAACTTTCTCTCCTTCGCAGTGCACAGTCCCATCTGTTATGTGATTTTCTGTTGAAAGCACTTCTTCGATTTATTATAATTATAACGAAACGAATCGTTATGTCAATCTTTTCGGGAGGAACCACATGAATAAAGCAGAAACCTACCAATATCTTACAGAACATGGCATCCACTTTGAGATCACCGAACATGTAGCAGTCTATAATATGGAAGAATTAGATGCAGTCGATCTTCCCTATCCCGACTGTGATGCCAAAAATTTATTTGTCCGCGATGACAAAAAGCGAAACTATTATTTAATCACTGTCAAAGGCAGCAAACGGGTCAATCTGAAGGAGTTTCGGAAAAAACACGGATTGCGGAATCTTTCCTTTGCATCTTCCGATGATTTAGCGGCTATGATGGAGCTGATTCCGGGTGCGGTCACACCTCTTGGTCTTTTAAATAACCAGGATTGTAACATTGTCCTTTATATGGATGCCGAATTCTCAGATGGCCTGATCGGAGTCCACCCGAATGACAATACCGCTACTGTCTGGATGCAGACCAACGACCTGGTTCAGATCATCCGGGAGCACGGAAATACCGTTAATATTGTGGAGATTTAAACGCCCTGCGCATAAAAAAACCGCCCTTCCCGGGCGGTTTTAAAAGAGAGGAAAGTATGAAAAAATCTATCAAAAAAATTATGTTGTTTTTTTGATGTCTCTATGATACGGAATATTTGTGAACAAGCTGTGATGGAAAAATGAAGATATTTTGACAAAATTCTAGCGTTTAAAAAATAAAATTGAAAGATATTTCGTGCAAGAAATAACCCTAGCGAAATGGAAGGATCAAAGTAGGACGCGTTAATTGCAATGCAAAGTTTGAGCTGGCTTTGAATCATCAGGGCAAAATAAAAACCACTATGACTCGTGATGAATCATAGTGGTTTGATGCTGCGGATAACAAGACTTGAACTTGCATGAGCGTAGTGCTCACTAGAACCTGAATCTAGCGCGTCTGCCAATTCCGCCATATCCGCTTACGAATATCAATTCTATCATAGTTCTAGAGCAAATGCAAGCACTTTTTTTATTTTTTTGAAATAAATTATTTGTTTCTGTCCACTTCGTTCTCCGTAACGATTAGTTTGAGGTCTTGACCGTGGTATTTTTCATTAATTTTGTGATCAGTTTTGTGTAGAGGAGCTGTGATTTCAGGTCATCCTCGGATATGGTTTCCAGTACATCTTTTTTGCTTTCATATCCATAGTCATCAATATAGGTCTGAATCTCCTCTTCCACATCTTTGTCGGTGACTTCGACATTTTCCTTTTCTACCAGCAGATCCTGCACGCATTGCTTTTTCAAACAATCTTTGGCATAATCTGTGACGGACATTTCATAGTACTGTTTAATAAATTCCTTGACGCTCAGACCCATGTATTCTGCCCATTCTTTGTTCTGGATTTCCACATTGGATACTTCTGTCTCGATGATATCGTCCGGAAATTCTTTGATCTGCTCCGCATTATTGACAATGGCATTCCACAAGGTTTCCTGGTTGGTGGAGTCCGCCTGGGTTTTTTTATCTTCTTCCAGCTCTTCCCGCACTGTCTTTTTATACTCTTTTAAGGTGGAACTGTCTGTGTTCTCTTTGATAAATGCATCGGTAAGTTCCGGGACTTTTTCCTTTTCTATGGAATTGATCGAAACGGACATCTCGCCTTTCTTCCCTGCTGCATCACTATCATCGTAATCTTCCGGGAATGTAAAACTGATTTTGACGGTATCTCCTACCTTCGCCCCAACCAGTTTCGAATCGATATCAATGTCGCCATCTATCGCCAGATTCCCCGCTCCGACTTGAATGTCCACACCGGAATCAGCATAATCATCACTTTCTTTTCCATTGATGGTGGTTTTATAATCTACATTCAGGTAGTCATCCTCTTTAACCGTGTCCCGGTCCTTGATTTCGACATACTCGATATAATTCTGCGCGAGGGCATCTAATTCTTCCTGTACTTCGGCATCCGTTACTTTTAACGAAGCTCCCTTAATTGTAAGCCCCTGGTACTGACCAAGCTTTACATATTCTGCCGCATTGATATTGATCGGGGTTTCCTTCTGTGTCTTGGCCTCTGTGGTTGCCTCTGCTGCTTTTTCATTCGATTTTGAATTACCACATCCTCCCAGCAGGCATACTGTCATCATGAAGGCCACGATTACTGTTACTTTTCTTCTTATCATTTTCTTCTCCTTTTTATGGTCTTTTTTGTATAACTTGTACTATCTGCATCTTATTTTACTCTAACATTTTTTGCAAAAAATCACAACATCCCTTTACAAGAATTTACAGAAATCTTCGTACTGCCCATTGTCGATCCCGGTCTGCATGCGAAGAAAGCCTCTTTTTCCTGTTTGATCATGATTCGATTCTGGCACTGCGATATCTGCCAAGACAGAAAAACAATTCCTGCTTCCGGGGGAGTACCGGGTGTCCTGCGGAATAATTGGCCGGGATGACGGCTCCCATCCCCTTGGTTTCTATGATGTGATACAGATTGGCTACGATATCCTGGATTCTCTCTTCCTTTGTTTGATGGTCTAAGATCCAGCCCATCAGATACGCAAGTGCGGTTGCCTGTCCACTTTCTACAATCTGTTCTAAATATCGGATATCAATCACTTCCCGGTCGATCATCACTGTGTCTGTTCCTATAGATTTCAGTTTTCGCCTTCCCGGCTTCACTGGTTTGAGTTTTCGGGCAAACTGTGGTTTCACAATTTTTCTCGCCGGGTAGCGGTCCAAAATGCCTGAGGTTTCACAGATATCCTTTGCTTTTTTGGTCACATCTTTTACTTCATACTGGTCAAGCTGTAATACCAGGTCTGCCACGGAAAGATAATCTCCGCTGCTTCCTACCACAAGAATAAAAGAAACGCCCAAAGTCTGGCAGATTCCCCGGATATGACGGAGAAGCGGGGTGATTGGCTCTTTCTCATCGGAAACCAGGGCTGCCATGACCTGATCCCGGATCATAAAATTGGTGGCCGATGTGTCTTCATCAAGGAAGAGAAGCCTGGCTCCCGCCTCGAATGCCTCGATCAGGTTCGCTGCCTGCGAAGTACTTCCACTGGCATTTTCTGAAGAAAAATCGGAGGTGTCCACTTTTGCCGGCAAATGGTTGATAAACAGGGAAATATCGGTATGCAATACACTGCGGCCGTCTTCGGCACGAATTTTTACCCCACTGTTTTCTGCCACCACATATTCCCTGCCATCTCCGGCGATATGGTTATACACCCCCTGTTCCAGGGCTTTTAACAGAGTAGACTTTCCGTGATATCCTCCGCCGGTAATGACAGTGATCCCTTTCGGAATGCCCATACCCGTAATTTTCCCTTTGTGTGGGAGCTCAAATTCCACCCGCAAAGATTCCGGGGAAGAAAAGCGTACCGCTCCCCGCATCGGACGGTCCGAGATACCATTTTCCCTTGGAAGAACTGCACCATCCGCCACAAATGCCACAAGATTTCTCTTTTTGATTTCTGTACGCAGTGCTTCCTGATCATCTGCCAGAAAAATGGCCTGCTTCAGACGATTTTGCTCCTGTGCATCCCAGCTTTGATAAAAAAGACAGCTTTCTGCTAGCTTTGGCAAAATCTGAAAGACCAATTTTTTCATCTCACCGGCCATAATGGTTCTGCCCCTGGCCGGAAATCCCATTTCAAAGCGGAATTCCATCCGCTCTTTGGAGAAAACGACGGCAATCCTTTCCAATACCGTCTGATTAGCCGGACAGGTACTAATCCGCCCACTTTTTCCGGAACCCGACGATGTCTGTCCCATCTTCCCAAGCTGTCTTAAAAATCTGCGCAGTACCTGATCTTCCAGTGCCAGCCTGCGGTTTTTATTGTTATAATATTCCTCTGGAAATCCATGATGTTCTTTTCTGACCTCGAAACGAAGCCGGGAAGGAGATGCAAAAGGATCCCCCTGCACATGGTCGATATGCAGAATATATTTTCCATATTGGTATGCCCCGGCAAGCCTTTTGTACATCCCGTAACTTTTATGATCTATGGTTTCCAGTTCTCGTTTTAACTCTTCTCTTGTCTTCATCCATCCTATCCTCGTTTTGCTGTTATTTTTTTCAGAAAAAATCAACTTCCGCTTCGTTTAAAAAAATAAAAATTCTGTGATTCCAGAGTTCCGGACAGAAGGCGGTCAATGCGAATCCAGTCTCCAAAGGCGGATGTCATTCTTTTGGGAAGATAATTCGAATCCAGCAAAAGAAATTTCTTTGTTTTTTGATTGTAATCCGAAATACAGACATAGTGTCCCGGCACGTGGACGATTGCGGTATCTCCTGCTTTCAGCTTCTTTTTCAAAACATCGATGCTCCCGCTTTGTCCATCCCAGGCAAATCCATATTTTCGTCCAAATTTTTTACAGGCTGCCTTGAAAATTCCGTCATCCGTTCCGCTACCGACAATCCGGTAATTTTTTTCCACCGCATAATCTGCCAGCTCCATCACATCCATCGATTGCCCGTTTAAGGCATAGACCGCATTGACTGCTGCCAACACCCCACAACCTGCGGTACCCATGCATCCACCGCCTCCATAAGGAGTGGAACACCACTGCGGATCATACTGGGTAAATACGAACGGATTGTTCTGGTCGCTCATTTTCTTTTGTGCACGGACACGCCAATGGCTTTCGGCCGTATTCCGATTTGTCAAAAGGACAAGCTCCTGGTTTTCGTTCTGCGCCAGAAAAAGGCTGGTTTTCGTGTTTCGGATCGCATAGGAACCATAGATCCGGTGAAATTGGAACTGCCCCCTCTTTTCATCCGGTTTCTCCGTCCAGACCAGTACATATTCTTTCTGCTTTTTTTGATAGACGACGGAAAGATATTTCCCATCCTGTGTATTTTGGATATAATAGCAATTCCTGGTAATATATTGGATCTTCCATGTATGTTTTTCGTATTGGTCCATAGTGGTCTGCTGTGATTTTCCCCCGGAACGGTCATCCTGATACCCACAGTTAAACTCATAGGTCCCGTCTTTTAAGGTCCGTTTTTCCCTGCCGTCATAGAGCAGTGTATTGGAAAAAGCCGAAGATGTCATCCATCCGATCTCATAGTGGTCTTTTTTATCACAGATGACCTGTCGCTTATCCCCCTCTTTACTGATGACAATGACCCCCGTATATTTTTTGATGGTGGTCAGTACACTGGAGAACGTGCTGTCCTCGTAGATATACATGGCATCCCTCACGGTAGCATAGACATGTTTGTAATCTGTCTGTGAAACAAACGCAGAAAGAGGAAGCCAGCCGCTTCCTTTCTGGTTTCCACTCTGATAATTTCCAAATATCCCTTTTTCGCTCACTTTGTAAGCCTCGATCGTCAAACTGCCCCCATTGACACTTCCGGCTTTCTTTTGTAACTTTGCATCTTTATAAACGGTAAGTTCCCCTCCTTTGATGGAATAGGCTTTTACCGGTTTTTGCTCCATGTCTGCAGGAAAGGCAGCCTCTGCCTTTGCTCCTTTGAAAAACAAAACTGCCGTACAAACCAGGATCGACATGACGATTTTTTTTGTATTCATGATATCTCCGTTTCCTCCTACAGTTTCAGGTTTGCCAGAGCATCTGCTAAAGCATTATTTAAAGGCTCTTTTTCCTGCTTTTTCATTTTTTTCATATAATTTGCCACATCTTTTTTGGAAACGCCGGCCCCTTCTTTTTTTCTTCGGGCTTCAAACGCCTGCATGGATTCTTTATGACCGCAAACACAGACAAATTTCTGTTTATCTTTTGTGCCGATCAGTTCCATCCGTTTATGGCATTTCGGGCAGCGGGCGTTGGTCATGCGGGAAATTCTTTCTTTATAGGCACACTCCCTGTCCTGACATACATATAACTTGCCCTGTTTTCCGTTAACCAGAAGCAGTCTCTTTCCACAATTCGGGCACACTTTATTGGTCAGGTTATCATGACGGAATGTTCCTTTTTCCTGCTGGATCTGCGACATCAATTCCTGGGTGTAGCTTCGGATTTCCTTCATAAAAGCCCTGTCACTGGCCTTTCCTTTCGCAATCCCGGATAACCGGAGTTCCCAATCTGCCGTCAGCTCCGGTTTCTTTAAATCTTCCGGCACCAGGGAAAGCAGCTGTCTGGCTTTGCCGGTGATAAAGATTTCATTTTCTTTTTTTTCGATCAGATAACTCCCAAAAAGCTTGTCAATGATATCCGCACGGGTTGCTACCGTTCCGAGTCCACCGCTTTCCTGCAAGGTCTTTACTGTTTTCTGGTCTTTTTCCTGTACATATTTTACAGGATTCTCCATCGCTTTTAGGAGGGTTCCTTCCGTAAACCTGGCCGGGGGCTTGGTTTTACCTTCTGTTTTGAGGACTTTCAGCTCCCGGATCGTCTCCCCTTCTTTTAACGCCGGCAAAATCTTTCCTTTTTCCTCTTTTTCCGGAGAAAGGATTTCTTTATATCCCATGCTTAGCGGCACATTCCCCTCTGCCGTAAATATCTCCCCGGCACATTCTAACGTGATCTTTGTCTGTTCGTATTCATAAGGTGGATAGAGCACAGATAAAAAACGCCGTGCGACCAGGTCAAAGATCTTCCTTTCGTCTGTGGAAAGCTGTGCCAGGATTACCGGCTGCTCGGTCGGTATGATCGCATGGTGGTCGGATACTTTCTGATTATTGACAAAAGATTTTTTCGGTGTGATCCTGCCTTTTAAAACCGTATTGGCAAAACTGCGGTACGGTCCCACTGCAATGGCTTCCACTCTTTCTCTTAATGTCTCGGCCACATCAGTTGTCAGATAACGGGAATCCGTCCGCGGATACGTAAGGATCTTATGATGTTCATACAAATTCTGCATCAAATGCAGGGTCTGCTTTGCTGAAAATCCAAAACGCTGATTGGCATCCTTAGAAAGCTCTGTCAGATCATATAGGCCTTCCGGATTCGAGGTTTTCTTCACTTTTTTCAGCTCAATAATCCTGCCAGGCTGCCCGCTGATCTTCTGGTAAATCTCATCTCTTTTTTCTTTGGGAAAGACCGAGGAGCTTCCAGATTTCTTTTCTTTCCACTGGAAAGTGATTTCTTTTCCTTTTAACTGTAATCCATAATACGGTTTTGGGACGAACTTACGGATTTCCTCCTCCCGTGCCGCGATCATGGCAAGTGTCGGTGTCTGGACTCTTCCACAGGATAACTGGGCATTATATTTACAGGTCAGTGCCCTGGTTGCATTAATTCCAACCAGCCAGTCGGCCTGGGCCCGTGCCGTCGCCGCATGGTAGAGATTCTCGTACTCCTTCGCATTTTTTAACCGGGCAAATCCGTCCCGGATCGCCTTATCGGTCACAGAGGAGATCCAAAGCCGTTTCAGCGGTTTTTTATTTCCTGCCTTCACAAGAATCCACCTGGCCACCAGCTCCCCTTCTCTTCCTGCATCCGTGGCGATAATGATTTCCGACACTTCTTTGCTGGCAATCAACGACTTGACCGTCTGGAACTGTCCTCTTGTCTGGGGAATGACTACCAGCTTAAAATGTTCCGGTATCATTGGCAGGTCTTCCATCCGCCATGTTTTTAACTTGGCATCATAGCTCTCCGGATCGGCCAGGGTCACCAGATGACCAAGCCCCCAGGTGACAATATATTTCTCACCCTCGATATATCTTTTATTCTGCTGCCGGCAGCCTAAAACCCGGGCAATATCCCGGCCCACGGAAGGCTTCTCCGCAATTACTAATTTCTTCATTGGTTCTTTCTCCATTCTATTTTGTGGAAAACAACTGTTTTAGAAACATTATAGCAGAGTCAAAGTCAGCTTGCAATCCGATGAAATTTAAGAAAAAATGAAGAAAAATCTACCAGATATCTTTCTATATTTTTCTATATCTGAAACCCTCTTTTTCTCAAAACACGTTTCTCTATATTCCGAAAAATTACCTGGTCAATGAGGATTCCCACTAATACGATCACTACCATGACCAGCATGACCTGATTAATATCTGCCAGGTTTCGTCCGGTTATCAATGTCTGTCCGAGGCCGATGGACGTAGTCATCACTTCCCCACTCATCAACGCCCTCCAGGCAAAGGACCATCCCTGTTTCATTCCGGAGATCAGCTCCGGCAGGCTGGCCGGAAAAATGACCTTCCAATATACCTGTTTTTGTGTGGCTCCCATGGTGAATGCCGCTTTTTTGTAAATCGGAGGTACATTGACGATCGCATTATCTACCGCGATGGCAATGCTGAATGCCGATCCCATGATGACAACAAAAATGATTGCCGTTTGCGTCAGACCGAACCACAGGATCGAAAAGGGTACCCAGCAAATGCTCGGCAAAGTCTGAACTCCCATGATGAGCGGCCGGAGGTTTCTTCGGAGAAATGTAAAATGATTCATGATAATTCCGAGAAGTCCTCCGATGAAGAAAGACAGGACATATCCGATTCCGCCCCTCAGCAGACTGTTTCCGATAGCCGAAACCAGAGTTCCCTCTTTCAACATTCTCACGAAACATTCCCACACACCGCCTGGGGATGGCATGGCATAGGATTTCCAGACTCCGAGCCCTTCCACGCCAATCAGATAACAAATCTGCCACAGACAAACGACTCCTGCGAGAAAAATAATTTCACCTGCTGCATTGTTTTTTATGATTTTTTTCTCCATCAGTAATCTCCTCCCTGAATTTCCTCCAGTATTTCATGACGGTATTGGATAAACTCTTCCTCGTAAACGTGGCGTGGCCTTTTTAGGTTTATTGTCACAATTTTTTGGATATTACCGGTCTCTGCTGACATGACCGCCACCCGATCTCCCAAATAAACGGCCTCTTCCACGCTGTGGGTGATAAAAAATATCGTCTTTTTTGTCTTCATCCAGATGTCCTGCAGTTCTTTTCTTAAATGGTTGGAGGTCTGTTTATCCAGTGCAGAAAACGGTTCATCCATGAGCAGGATCTCTGAGTCCATGGTAAACGCCCGAGCCAGGGCGACTCTCTGCCGCATTCCCCCGGACAACTGATGTATTGCATATTCTCTGTACTCTTCTAATTGCATCATCTTCAGATATTTCTGTGCTCGTTCTTCCTGCTCTTCTTTGGAAATCCCGTTAATTTCCATGCCAAATTTCACATTCTGATCTACATTTAACCACGGAAACAGTGCATGTTCCTGGAACATAACGGTCCGATCGGCTCCCGGTCCGGTCACTTCTTTCCCGTTTAATGTCATCTTACCAGAAGTCGGTTTTTCCAGACCAGCGATCAGATTTAATAAAGTGCTTTTTCCACAGCCGCTTTTGCCGACAACGCAGAGAAACTCTCCCGGCGTTATCTCTAAATTGATATTGTTTAACGTGGCTTTTCCTGTATCTCCAAATGTTTTTCCTATGTTTTCTAATAATAATGACATGCGATCATCCTCCAATGATGTCTTCCGATGGTTTTTTGTCTATGAATTTTTGCTCCAGGCAGATGTCTGCAAAATCATCAATGGCTTCTTTATTGATTTCTGTAGATATCGTCATTTTTTTAAATGCACTGTTTAAAATGTCACGGCTCAACGATTTGCCTGTGGCATCATTGATCTCATCGTTAATTATCTGTGCTGCCTTTTCCGTATCACTGTTGATCTGGGTAGTTGCCGCTTCATGCTGCGCCAGGAATTCCTCGACCAGCTCCGGATATTGTTCCTGAAATTCCTTTCGGACAACAACCACTGCAACCGGATAATTGCCTTCCAGGTAAAGCTGATCGTAATCTAAGACGATCTCGGCACCATTTTTTACCAGGGTGGATCCCCATGGTTCCGGAACCACTGCCGCATCAATATTTCCCTGATCCATCATGTTCTGTACGTCTGCATTTTCCACCGCAGTTACTTTTACCGTTCCGCCTTCGTCTACCGGTGCCAACCCGTTGTCCGAAAGAAGTTTTAACAGACACAAATGCTGGGTATTTCCGATCTGTGGTACCGCCACCGTTTTTCCGTCCAGGTCTTTGACCGATTGGATATCTGAACCAGATGCTTTAACCAGCTCGGCACCTGCCTGGGAAGCAGCGGATAAAATCACGACATCCCCGTCTGATTTTACATTGGCACTAATCGCCGGGACCGGACCGATATATCCGATGTCAATATCTCCGGAAAACAATGCTTCCACTTCCGAAGGTCCTGCATTAAACGATGTCCATTTCACAGAAGCCTTTCCGTCAAGTGCCTTTTCCAGTGTCCCCTCTGCTTTCATATAGAGTGCCTGGGCATGGGTCACATTATTAAAATATCCTACATTGATCTCCGGATTTTCACTCTTTTCTTTTGCGCCGCATCCGATCAGCCCTGTAACAAGTGCTGCGGTCATTGCCACTGCAACGACTCTTTTTACCAACGCTTTCCCTTGATATTTTCTCATTCGCTCTCATTCCCTTCCGTATTTTTTACGATACTTTCTTCTTTTTGACTATGCTTTCTTCTTTTTTTGACTATGCTTTCTTCCTTTTTGATTATGTTTTCTTTCCTTGTCTTGCTGTCGGATCCCTTGATGTTTCTTTGTCTCACATGTGTTGGGTCTATTATACAAAACCGGTTTTCCGATAGAAATCATATTTTTGACAACGTTTTCAATTTCAAAGCAATAACCAAGTAATTTACTGGGAATAAAGCGGATAAAAATCTTGTTTACAGGATTTTTGTGTTGCAGAAATCCATGAAAACAAAGTGTCCCACGCCATAAAAATTCGGTTGTTCTATTTCTGTTTTCATGATATACTTCCCAAAAACAGACAACGTTTTCAGGAGGATCTTATGTCATTAAAAAAAATAGCCCAGCTGACAGGCACATCCATTTCTACGGTTTCCCGCGTCTTAAATCGCCCGGATTACCAGTGTAAAGATTCCGCTTTAGGACAAAAAATCTGGGATGCCGCACGTGAGATCAACTATGTTCCAAATAATTATGCCCAAAATTTAAAAAAGGGAACCGTGACAACCGACAATTCCCCTTTTTGTTTTGATATTTTTCTGACCCGTTTTCCTTCCCTTACACAGGATTTATTTTTCAGCGAACTGTTGGAATCCTTAAAAAAAGAACTGTTAACCCAGCACTGTCTCCCCGGGCAGCTGCTCACACTTCCGGACATCACTTCCCTGCTCCAGGAAAAGACTGTCTTTTCCCCTAAAGAGTCCCGGGCGAATGGCCTCATCTTGTTTGGAAAATGTCCCCGGGAATTAATTGCACCACTGCAAAAGCATTATCAGTTTCTTGTGGGCATCGACCGAAATCCAACGGATTTTGATTATGACGAAGTAATCTGTAACGGAATGACCGCCGCTTCCATGGCCATGGATTATCTCATCTCCCTCGGACATAAAAAAATCGCCTACATAGGAGATTGCTCCTATGAGGCGAGATATATTGGATACTACCAGTCTTTAATTTCCAGGAATCTTCCACTGGACTATTCCAATGTCTATCCTACCAGCCAGACCAGGCAGGAAGGGAAACAGATTATGGAAACGATCCTTCAAAAAGACAAGCTTCCTTCTGCGATTTTTTGTGCCAACGACAGTACTGCCCTCGGCGTGTTCGATGCCCTGAGACAACATCATAAAAAAGGATATGTCCCTTCGATTATCTCGATTGACAATATCCGAGAATCCGAACAAACCAAACCGATGCTGACTACCATTGATATTCCCAAAGAAGAAATGGCACATCACGCTGTCCTTCTTCTTTTGGACCGCATCCGGCATCAGCATAAAAATGCGGTCCGGATCGAATTGCCATGCCGGCTGATCGTCAGGGAGAGCTGCTCCTATTACTCCGGATGACTCCGGGACCAGCGATCATTCGACACAAGCAGAAACGAATGGAGAGGATAGAACGAACCTATTACCCCAGACGACTCCGGGACCAGCGTTCCTGGCAATCGGTGGGGAAAGGAGCGATCCTTAATGGATTGCCGTACCCTCCGGCACACAATCATCCACAAAAATGATCTGGCAGCCACATTCCTCTGCGGTAGCCGCAAGAAGCATTCCATTGCTCTTGACACCGGCAAACTTGGCCGGTTTTAAATTGGCAACAACGATGATCTTCTTTCCAATCAGTTCCTCTGGTTTATAGTCCTGACGAATCGAAGAGACAATCACCCTCTCGTCTAAGCCGTCAAATAATGTCAGCTTCAAAAGAGTATCGGCATTCTTGACTACTTCACAGTTTGTAATCTTGCAGACGCGCATATCGATTCTGTCGAAATCAGAAATCGTCACTTCCTCTTTCACCGGTGCAATCCGTTTCTTTCTGGCTTCCTCTTCCTCCGCTGCCTTTCTTCTGGCTTCTTCTTCGGCTGCTTTTCTTTCTGCCTCAGCTCTGGCTTCCTCTGCCAGTTTCTTCTCTTCCTCCGTCTGCGGAGTACTGAAATCAAGCAGTCCCAGATAGCGTTCCGGCTCTACCGCATACAAGAACAGATACAATCTCGGCCCTGCCGGCTTTCCAATCATCAGGTTATAAGCATTCTTAAAGAAACGTGCCTGTAATGCTTTTTTATTCTCTTCCTGGAAATCCGGGTCCGCTTCTCTTGGAATCGTATAAATAAAGCTGTTTAACGCATCTAAGTCATATTCTCCCCTGGCAATAAAATCGTGGAGCAGCTGGATCTCTTTCTTTTCTACCTCAGATAAGCTGTCATAGAAATCCCAGTTCCGGTAACCGAGAAGGGTATTCATATTCTCCGGAGAACATTTCTCCAGCCAGTACTTCGCCAGACCGAGACGTTCTGCAAACTCTTCCTTCTTATACGGAGTGCCGATCTTTTCGAAGACGGTCTCCAGCATATCTGCGTTAAAATCAACGACGGAACCAAAATTAACGATCTGCTGCATCGGTACCGGATGAAGCTGTCTGCCTTCGATCATACAATTATGCATGATTCCCTCAATATAATCGTAATTCTTTCCTTTGCCTGCCTGGTATGTCTTTAACATCTTATCAAATTCAAAATACTGACGTAAAATCTCATCGTCAAAACAGAAGTCAAATGCCTTGTTCGGCTCGGATTTGGAATACAGCCATAAAATCACTTCCGGCTGATAGATCTTCAGTAAGGTTTCCGGAGTCAGGTTCAGTCCGGTAGAACCGGACATCTTTCCAGTCGTCCCTTTAATTCCAATGAATTCATATCCCTTAAACATCGGTGCCTGGATTCCGAAAATCTTTTTCGCTATGATCTTACTCGTATCATAGCTTCCACCTGGACTGGCATGATCTTTTCCGCCCGGCTCAAAATCCACACCTTCTACCATCCAGCGCATCGGCCAGTCAATCTTCCAGGCCAGCTTACAGTTGAAATCCTTTCGGAAATCCCAGCTTCCATGATGGCCGCACTGGCAGGTATATTCACAAGTCGTACCATCTTCCGAAGAGGAAACGATCGTCGTCTCATCTTTGCCGCATGACGGACAATAAATGCTGACCGGATAGTAGGCTTCCCTCTCCTCCGGTGTCGCTTCCTGCTGACGGAACTTATCTAAAATATCAAAAATCTCACGGCGTTTCTGAACTGCCAAAATCACATATTCTGCATATTTCCCACTGCGGTAATTCTCGCTCTGTCTGCGGAAATCTACCTGAATCCCAAACCGGGAGAGGGATGCCTCAAATTCTTTCTCAAAATGCTCTGCATAGGAACCGCAGCAACCGTAAGGATCCTTCACATCCACATAAGGCTTGCCGATCTCATCCTCTAACTCCGGCGCAATCTCTTTGACATTCACAGGAACCTTTCGGAACCGGTCGAACTCATCCCAGGAAAATAGCAGGCGGGCTTTTTTACCCTGCTTCACTAACGCTTTATATACAAAATAGCTGGTAGCGATATCTCTAAAATTTCCAATGTGT
Organism: Bacteroidaceae bacterium; assembly: GCA_963626755.1. Taxonomy (GTDB): domain Bacteria; phylum Bacillota; class Clostridia; order Lachnospirales; family Lachnospiraceae; genus Anaerobutyricum. The sequence continues at coordinate 10,065 of CAVFXN010000008.1, read as the reverse complement.
ATCGATCCGGACGGACTGATTCCTGCAGCGCAGACATACTCTTCCTTATCCGGAGATCTTCTAATAATATCTTTTGCAATCTTCTCAGACCAATGCATCTTCTTCCTCCTACTTTCCTTTACGCCGGATATTTCCGGTCTCACCTTTAAAAAGCCTTGATAATCAGTAAAATATTATAACAAACCAACTACTTCTTTTCAAGGATTATCTCTTAATGTTCATCTCTTTCTTCTATATATTTTAAAAAGCGCAGACAGTCCGTTATTCCACAAAAATAACTCGCCAGGGCATATTCCGCATCCGCAGCACTCTGTGCTTCGTAGGCTTCTTCCACTGCCTGCCTCTGCTCTTTTGTCAGATCTAATTCATCCAGCCTGGCATAGGATTCCTCTTCTGCCCTCACAAGCTGCTGATATTCTTCCGATTGATTACAAGATTCCTTCATATTCTCACTGCGGAAATGATCCAGCATGACACGCAGCCGTTCCTCCCATGAAACGATGCTCTTCCCCACCTTTCTGTGCTTACAATATTGAAACCATCAAAAAAAGCATATCATAGCTTTTTTGCCCTGTCAATATTTTACTTTAAATAATTATTTTTACTGTGATAAAGCGATATTTCTCATCGAATCTTCGAATTATTCATTGACAGAATGATAAAAATCCTTTATACTGGTACATACCGTGCAGCTGGGAAGTTAGCGGCGTCCTGTACCTGAAATCCGCTATAGCAGGAGTGATGGTCAGCCCCGGATGTCTTACTGGCAGAGCTGCCCTTTATAAGTGGTGTTGACAATCGGGTCTCGCGCAACAGGACTCTCTGAACCGTGTCAGGTCGGGAACGAAGCAGCACTAAGGAGTCCCTCCTGTGTGCCGTGAGGGTGCCTGGTTCGAGCTAACTGTAAAGGTAACGTCTATTGGTAAGCATTCAAAGCTGACCGCACGGTTTTTATATATTTTTATCTCCTGTCTCATTCAGGTGAGCTTTCACTCACGCTAACAGTAATGAAAGCAAAGTTTTTATATGTTTTGATCTCCTGTCTCATTCAGGAGTTTTTTTGTTTGCAATAATTTTTTCTTTTTTTGCTTTTCCCGTAATTTCCGGAAAAATGCAGAGAGCATTTCCGAACATTCCTCCTGCAAAATTCCCCGATCCACTTTGACCTGATGATTAAATTCCTCCATCTCCAGAAGATTTAAAATTGAGCCTCCACAGCCCGCTTTAGCATTCATACTCCCGATCACCACCCGTGTCACCCTTGCCTGGACGATGGCCCCGGCACACATCTGACAGGGTTCTAAGGTAATATACATGGTACAGCCTTCCAGACGCCAGTCCCCGATCTTCTTACAGGCTTTTTTCATGGCCAAAAGCTCCGCATGAGCCAATACGGTCTTTTCCTTGTTGCGTTTATTGTAACCACGGGCAAGGATCTTTCCTTCATAAACAATCACACAGCCGATTGGCACGTCCCCGATCGCCTCTGCTTTTTTTGCCTGTCTGATTGCCTCTTTCATAAATTTTTCATCTTGTGAATATTTTTTCATTTTCTTTTCCTATGCATACTCCGCCAGCAAATCGGACAGGCGGGCAAATTGATTCAGATCCAGCTTCTCCCCACGGATCGTCACAGGCAGTCCCATCTCTTCTAAGGCCGCTGCTACCGCTTCTTTGGGAATGCGCAATTCACCCGAATTATAGAGACCATTTTGCAGGGTTTTCCTTCTCTGGTTAAAGGAAGCACGGATCAGGCGGAACATGAAGGCCGGATTGTTCACTTCCACTGGTTTTTCCTCATACCGGGTCAGCCGAATGACGGCAGAACCGACTGCCGGCCGGGGAATAAAACAGTTCGGCGGAACATTTGCCACAATATATGGTTTGGCATAATACTGGATCGCCAGGGAAAGCGCACCATATTCTTTCGTGCCCGGACCAACCTGCATTCGCTCAGCTACTTCTTTTTGTACCATGACGGTAATCGAATGAAATGGCACCTCATCTTCTAACAGTCCCATGATAATCGGTGTCGTAATATAATATGGAAGATTTGCCACCACTTTGATCGGCCTTCCTCCATTTTTTTCCCTGACCAGCTTTTTTATGTCTACTTTTAAAATATCTTCATTTAAAACCGTGACATTCGGATAATCTTTTAAGGTATCCTCCAGTATGGGAATCAGTTTGCTGTCAATCTCAACCGCAACCACTTCCCTGGCCGCCTCTGCCAGATACTGCGTCATTGTGCCGATTCCCGGACCGATTTCCAAAACAAAATCCTCGGAGCTGATATCTGCCGCTCCGATAATTTTATCCAGCACATGGGTATCAATAAGAAAATTCTGTCCGTATTTTTTCTGAAAATTAAATCCATATTTTTGCAAAACCGCAATGGTTTCCTGGGGATTTCCTAATGTTGCCATATTTCTCTCCTGCTTTTCATCTGATCTGCTTCGATCCTATCCGCTTCTGTTCTACTCGGTTCGGTTCTATTCTATCCGATTACATCCGATATAACTTTCGCGCATTTTCGTAAGTTACCTCTTCCACCTCTTTACTGCTGCACTCTTTTAATTCCGCTATTGCTTTGATCACCAGTGGAAGATAAGCCGAACTGTTCCGTTTTCCCCGATACGGTACCGGAGCAAGATAAGGGCAGTCCGTCTCTACCACAATGGATTGCAGCGGCACAGTCCGCACGACTTCTTTTAACACGCGGGAATTTTTAAAAGTGACCACGCCGCCGATGCCGATATAGTACCCCATTTTCACATATTCTTTTGCCATCTGGGCCGAGGCAGAAAAGCAGTGGATCACACCGCCGGTCGTGCCCTGATGTTCTTTTTTCATCAGATCAAAAGTGTCCTGGGCCGCATCCCGGCTGTGGATCACCACCGGCATATTTTCTTCTATGGCAAGGTGGAGCTGACGCGTAAACCATTCTTTTTGTACTTCTCTTGGTTCGACATCCCAGTGGTAATCCAGGCCAATCTCCCCCACCGCAACAATCTTATCCCGACGGCAGAATTCCCGGAGCTGCTCAAACCGCTCTTTGCCAAGCTCTCCCACATGATCCGGATGGATTCCCACCGCACCATAGAAAAAAGGAACCTTCTCCACCAGCTCCAGTGTGTCCAGGACATCCTTCCAGCTTGCACCGACATTCACCACCTCTGTCACCCCGGCATCCTTCAATGAGGCGAGTACTTCTTCCCTGTCCTTATCATACTGTTTGTCATTATAATGAGAATGTGTATCAAAAATCATAGGTTCACCATCCTTTCAACCCATAATAACGAATCCTGCTTGCAGGATTCTCACGCCGAGCGCGATCACCTGCGACATGCTTCTTCTCTGTGCGAGTGTGCATCTTCTCGGAGCGTTTTTGCTATCACAGAAACCAAGTTCCTACGATAGCAAAAGCAGCACCTAATACTCTATCAGATGCTGCCCTTTCACTCAGTCGGAGAAATCCCTATTCTCTAGCAGATTTCTGCACCTGCAGGCATATCCTTTTCCGGAACCATGAGACAGTATTCCCCTTTCTCATTTTCCGCACACAGGATCATCCCTTCGGAAAGAATACCGGCCAGTTTCGCAGGTTTTAAATTCACAAGAACCATAACCTTCTTTCCGACCATTTCCTCCGCTGTGTAATATTTCTTAATCCCTGACACGATCTGTCTGACTTGGCTTCCGATCTTTACCTGGAAGCAGAGGAGTTTCTTTGATTTCTTTACTTCCTCACAGGAAATGATTTCTCCTACCTGGAACTGCATTTTTTCAAAATCATCAAAAGTAATTTCTGCTTTCGGCTCGATGTCAACCACCGGCTCCTCTTCTTTTTTACTGTCTTCTTCTATTTTTTCCACAGTATTTCTGGAAGCGTACATTGTCTCTACCTTTTCGAGAACTTCCTTCACATCCAGTCTGGCAAAAAGGATTTCCGGATTTTTCTGTACTTTATTTCCTGATGGGTAAAGTCCAAACATGTCCAGTTCTTCCATCGTTCTCTCCGACGTATTCAGCTGTGCCAACACTTTCTGAGTGGTATTCGGCATAAATGGAGATAACAGGGAAACACCAATCGTAATACTTTCCACCAGATTGTAAAGTACGGTAGACAGCCTGTCTTTCTGGGCAGGGTCTTTGGCCAGTACCCATGGCATGGTTTCGTCAATATATTTATTACAACGTTTAAACAAGTGGAAAATTTCGGTCAGTGAATCCGCAACACAGAGTTTTTCCATATATTTCACTACTTTTCGCTTGGCGTCCAGTGCCACATCCATTAAATCCTTATCATATCCGTCTGTAATTCCGCAGTTTGCCACCACGCCGTCAAAATATTTATTCGACATGGAAATGGTACGGTTCACAAGGTTTCCAAGCGTATTGGCAAGATCCGAATTGATCCGCTCTGCAACCAGCTCCCAGGTAATCACTCCATCATTCTCAAATGGCATCTCGTGAAGGACGAAATAACGCACCGCATCGACACCGAACATATCCACCAGATCGTCCGCATAGATGACATTGCCTTTGGATTTACTCATCTTGCCATCCCCACGCAAAAGCCATGGATGTCCGAAGATCTGTTTTGGCAGAGGAAGATCCAGTGCCATAAGGAAAATCGGCCAGTAAATCGTATGGAAACGGATGATATCTTTTCCGACCAGATGGAGATCTGCCGGCCAGTATTTCTTGAAAAGCTCCCCGCTTTCCCCGTCACAATCATAATTCAGGCCTGTCAGGTAATTGACAAGGGCATCAAGCCACACATAAACCACATGTTTCGGGTCGAAATCGACAGGGATTCCCCAGGAAAAAGAAGTACGGGAGACGCACAGATCCTGAAGTCCCGGTATCAAAAAGTTATTCATCATCTCATTTTTCCGGGATTCCGGCTGAATAAACTCCGGATGTGCTTTGATATGTTCGATCAATCTGTCGGCATATTTGCTCATACGGAAAAAATATGCCTCTTCCTTTGCCGGCTGGCATGGACGCCCGCAGTCAGGACATTTGCCATCTACCAGCTGGGATTCCGTAAAAAAGGACTCACATGGAGTACAGTACATTCCCTCATAGTAGCCTTTGTAGATATCTCCCTGGTCATAAAGCTTCTTAAAAATCTTTTGTACCTGCTTCTCATGATTTTCCTCTGTGGTACGGATAAAATTATCATAAGAAGTATCCATCAAATCCCAGATTCTTTGAATCTCCCCTGCTGTCTGGTCTACAAATTCCTTCGGTGAAATTCCGGCCTCCGCTGCCTTTAACTCGATTTTTTGTCCATGTTCATCCGTTCCCGTCTGAAAACGCACATCATAGCCTTCTTTTCTTTTAAATCTCGCAATCGCATCCGCCAGGACCACTTCATAGGAATTTCCAATATGTGGTTTGCCTGATGTATAAGCAATCGCTGTTGTAACATAATATGGTTTTTTGCTCATAATTACCTCCTGTTTACCCTGATCTTCCATTTCTTATCTTCTTATTCCGGCAGACACATCTTACCGGAAAGTCTTTGCCATGACACATTAAGATTATAAATGAGAATCGTTTCCAACAAAATCAAACATCCTTTATTATAGAATAAATCCGAATATTCGTCTATGGTTATTTTTCTTCTCTGTTTTGATCCTCCCGTGCTGCGTTTTACTGTGTTTCCAGACATTTCAAATCCGACAAAATTGCACAAAATATTCAGGGCATGTTATAGATACTTTTTCACAAAATTGTGCATAATTTTTAAAAAAGTCTTGTATTCGACAAACAAAAAAAGTATGATAGATAATCATATCTGCCCAGCAGGCCTTGAATGCTTGTGGGGCTTTTTTGTTTTCTTAAAAGGAAGGGGAATAAGTAATGCTGGAAGAGAATGTAATGATATCTTTTTTGAGAAAATTTGATCAATATCCTTTTCGTGTGAAAATGGACAATAAAGAATATATCATAGGAACAGGAGAACCTGAATTTACCGTAAATATAAAGAAAATGATTCCCATGACCTCACTGCTTACCAGTACTTCTATCGCCTTAGGAGAGGCATATATGGATGGTACGTTGGAAATTGAAGGGGATCTTTATCATGCTCTGAATCATTTTCTGGGTCAAATGGGCAAATTTTCTACCGATCAGTCCGCATTAAAAAAATTGATTTTTTCATCAAAAAGCAAAAAAAATCAGCAAAAAGAAGTGCAGAGCCACTATGATATTGGAAATGATTTTTACAAACTCTGGCTGGATCCCACAATGAGTTATTCCTGCGGTTACTTCAAACATGAAGAAGATTGTTTAGAGCAGGCACAGAAAAATAAAGTAGATTATCTTTTAGAAAAACTATACTTATCTGAGGGTATGGATTTATTGGACATTGGATGCGGATGGGGATTTTTACTGATTGAAGCGGCGAAAAAATATGGAGTTCACGGCACCGGAATCACCCTAAGCAACGAGCAGTATGCCGAATTCCAAAAACGAATCAAGGAAGAACATCTGGAACATCTGCTGACCGTCGAACTGATGGACTATCGCGATCTTCCAAAGTACGGAAAACAATTCGATCGGGTAGTCAGCGTTGGAATGATAGAACATGTTGGACGAGGAAATTACGAAGAATTTTTTGACTGTGTGAAAGGTGTCTTAAAACAAGGCGGGATTTTCGTATTACACTATATCAGTGCCCTGAAAGAATATCCGGGAGATGCCTGGGTGAAGAAATATATTTTCCCCGGCGGAGTCGTGCCAAGCTTGCGTGAAATCATGCATATTGCAGGCGAGAAACGGTTTTATACCGCCGGGGTGGAGAGTCTGCGAAGGCATTATAATCGTACCCTGCTGTGCTGGAATAAGAATTTTCAGGAACACAGAGATGAAGTGGTGGAAATGTTTGATGAACGATTTGCACGTATGTGGGAGCTTTATCTCTGTGCCTGTGCCGCCACATTCATGAATGGAATTATTGATCTGCATCAGATTATTTTTACCAACGATGTCAACAATGAACTGCCTATGACAAAGTGGTATTAAAGTTATTTCTCCATATAATAATGATCATAATAAGAAATAGACAATCATCTTAAAATAGAAATCATGGAAGTGATATCATGGCAAGACAGACGACAGACTCTTTTCCAGAGGAAAGAGAAGACATTATTTTAGACGTATTAAAAAGGCAGGGAAAAGTCCGTGTTACCGAAGTATGCGACATTTTATCTATTGCACCTTCTACCGCACGCCTTCTTCTCCAAAGTATGCAGGACAAAGGATTACTCCAGCGGACACATGGCGGAGCCATTCCTATCGATAAACCAGAGCAGACAAAACCGACAAGAGATTTCTCTGAAATTGAAAATTATGAGGCCAAGTTAAAAGTAGCGAAACTTGCTGCCTCGACCATAAAAGATGAGGATTATATTATCAATGTCAACGTAGGCACTTCTTCGATCGACTTTGATCCCCGGACAGAAATATGTGTATCCAAATGTGGGATTGAACGCTATGTTCTGGTTGATTCCAGCAAATTTAATGTACGCCCATTTATCGATAAAGTGATGAAAATCGACGAAATCCATCATGTCATCACAAATGACGATGTCAGCCAGGAAAATATCGATGCACTCAAAGCTTCCGGTGTAGATGTCCTCCTGGCCTGATGTATTTTTACTCTTTATCAACACACACAGCTGTGGTAAAATGAAGAAAAAAGTAACGATTCAGCACCCCATTCGCCAAATTTCTGCTTTGCATGGTCCTGAATCGTTACAAAAAGATCATAAAAATACCAGATAAAGATCCTGTCTTTATCTGGAAACAAAGGAATGAGTTTATGTTAAAGAAAAAATTGCTGTTTGTGAATGCCTGCATCAGAGATAATTCCCGCACGGAGGAACTGAGCCGGCAATATTTAAAGAAATTTGAAAACGAATATCAGATCGAGGAGGTCAAGGTTTCAGCACTCGATATTGAGCCATTTGATTCCAAAGCACTGAAACAGCGAGATATGGATATGGCACAGGGCAGGCTTGATTCCGAAAGCTACCATCTCGCTCATCAATTCGCCCAGGCCGACCTTATCGTCATCGCAGCACCCTACTGGGACTGCCTGTTCCCTGCGATCCTGCGAACCTACCTGGAACATATCTGCGTGACCGGCATCACATTTGCCTATGGCCCAAATGGCAGTTTGGTCAAAACATGCCAGGCAGACAGCATGACCTACATTACCACCTGCGGAGGCTTTCTTCCGGAGCATTCGGCCATCGAAGCATTCGTCCGTGAATTGGGAACTCTGTTTTCTATCGACGATGTACGTTTCTATGCCGCAGAAGGTCTCGACATTGAGCCTGCGAAGGTGCCGGAGATCTTAGATCATACACTTGGAAAAATGCAGTAAGCGAATCTAATCATATCCTTTCTATATAATTAGATTCGGCTGTTATCATTGTGATAGATTTAGCTACGCTTTCGCTATATTTTTTCATGAATCATCTTTCTTATTCTACACCAGAGTTTAACAAATGATGATTTATTTCTGGTTTTCGACATCGAACAACATCTCTATACATCGAATTGTCGCTCTACGTTTGCCATGCAGATACAAGTTAACATGGTCATTTACCACTTTCATTTCATTAAATGCAATCTTTTTGGCATCGTTCTTTACATTGATTTCTGTATCTTTCGGACATTGTAAAACAATTTGGTTCGTTCGCTTACAATAAGAAACCTCCGGAACTGTGATCATGATCTTCGATATCGGATCGTAACTTTCTATTTTTCTTCTTTTAAATTTTAATCTAATGGCATCATCATCATTTTGAATCTTCATTGTTATCGTTCGCAGAACATACGGATCATATCTAAGCACATCTACAATCCTCTTGATGTCTATCATCATATGAGACTGGGTTACGTCCTTTTCCTTCAAGAGTTCCAGCCTGGTCTCCTCCAATCCCTTCTCTATTCCGGCAAGGACTTTCTTATTTCCAAAGAAATCCGAATGCTTCATGCGAATGCCGATTGCCAGTTTGGCCTGCAGGTAATAAGTATACGCCAACATTAGATTCGGATATACACCAATACCAGTCTGATAAGCTTTTCCCATTCGAAGTGCCGCATCTGCCAGTGTCTGATGCTTATCGTCTTCCTGAAATTTTCTGTAACAATCCATATATACTTTCTCATATAAGCGATAAGCTGCTCTTTTATTTTTAGGAATACCCTTGCCGCCGGCCAGCATGTCGCCTATTTTATAGGAAGCTTCGTAAAATCCGTAAAAACTTGCTAACGAAAAATATTTGTAAGCGAGATCATATTCCGGAATACCGTTATTGCATCGTCCGTGATAATATATGTAACCCAGTGTATTTGCCGATTGTGCCTGCATATGATCGTCACCGTGTTCTACCAGTTGCAGCATACAGTCCCTGGACACAAACCAATCACACGGATAAACCGGATGTCCATCTCCATAGCAGGCATATCCTTTGATCTGTATTGCCCGCAGATTCCCAGCTTCACAAAGTTCTTCCAGAACCTTTTTAAACACTTTCTGTTTTTCCGTACCAGCTTTACGCAAATTTTTCTCCTCTTTAAAATAAGTAACGATCTGCTCCTTTTGCCGGTTTGTGAATTTCCATTCGCTGATATGATGCTCCATGTTAAATTCAATATTATCCATACGTTCCATATACTCTTCCAGAATAACCGAGAACGCTTCATCCTCCATCATACATGCATCATATTTACTCTGATCTAAATCCATATCATAAAACAAGTCCAGACAAAGCTGGGCCTTGTTTTTTGGAAAAAGGGGAACTTCCAGCTCATACATAACGTGAACCCTCCCCATCTAAATCACAGATTATAGGTGGGGCTTCCCATCGCATCAGACCACAGATGTCACAAATATTAGAAGGTGTCTGATTACCACTTTAGGTGGTATGAGCTACCCAACTACAGATACCGCTTTTCCTCAGTTACTTGGTCACGCGACAACTTACGCTGTCTTAAGTGTGCCAAGGACCGCAGAAAAGTGAATTAGTGTAGCCAGGA
>CAVFXN010000007.1:0-51770 GCA_963626755.1 Bacteroidaceae bacterium | reverse complement strand
GCCAATCCACATCCAATAAAGATCATAACCAGGGTAAGGGAAAAGAAGAAAATCAGAAGAAAACAGGAGCAAAGAAGGGGATCATTCCGGTTATCCCCTATTCAAAAAATTATGAAACAAATCAGAAGAATGGGAATCAGCAGTCGGAACAAAGTAAAAATGCTGCTTCAGGGGACACAATTTCCATTTCAAAAACAGCATTACTCGGCGGAATAATCGCTATTTTATGTGTGGCACTTATTGTTGTTTCTTTGAAATATTTAGGAGTAAAAAAGCCAGATGGGAGTGATGTGATAGAGGCTGAAAGTACTACAGATTCCGATGCTTACGCTACAGATGCCGTAGAGGAAACAACAGAAGAAGCAGATGATTATTACGAATATAATGATGAATTTCCTGATAATGTCGTATATAATTCTGACAACGGTCATCACTATGCCGTATATGATTATACTGATTATGGTTTGTATGAAGATTTTGATGCGTGGGAACAGTTTTGTGAAGACCAGGGTGGATATCTTGCAGTGATTGAGAATCAGGCAGAGAATGATTTTATATATCAGTACCTTAAAAATTCTGGGTTGATTTTGGCCTTCTTTGGATATACGGATCAGAACTCAGAAGGTAAATGGACTTGGGTGAATGGACGGTACAGTGATTACACAAACTGGGCATATGGCCAGCCGAATAATGGTTCTACAACAAAGGGAAAAAAGGCAGAAAATTATGCCCAGTTTTTTAAAGATACCGCTGACGGAACATGGAATGATTCTCAGATCGCTGTAAATACATACAAGTTTGTTTGTGAATGGGACTATTAGGAGAAAGATGAACATGAAATTCAAGCCGTTATTATTGATTATTCCGAGTGTATTAGTATTTTGTGTATTACTTTTTCTGGATAAACCGTTGGAGCAACCTGTTTATGCACCGGTGACAGAAAGTAAGAGTACGGAAAAAAAGAAAGATTATACAGAGATGATTCTTGTAGTTGGAAAGACAGGTTCGCTTGAGAAAAGAGGCTATGAGCCTGTTTATCACGATGCAGATGAAGGGTCAACAGTGATAGGAAAATTAGAGTTTAATTGTGCAGTAGCAGAGTCAGATGAACAATTAGATGCAGACTGGATCTGTGTTGATTTAAAGAGTCGGGGAACCGGATATGTAAAGGCAGAAAATGTTGAAGTAGTGCCGGTGGCTTTTGGGGCGGACGATTCTGTAAGAAATCAAATGATTCAGGACTCTCTTAAATATATGGGATTGAAATTCACCAGGTATGGAACGTCTCTTGAAGATGGTATTGATTGTTCTAATTTTGTACAGCAAATTTATGGAATGAATGGAATTAAGATTCCGCAGAGACCAAAAGAACAGAGAGATTCAGGGCATGTGATTGATAAAGAAAAATTACAACCGGGAGATATTATTTATTATGATAAAGCGAATAATGGCTCTGGGCATGTAGGGCTTTATCTTGGGAATGGTTTTATTATTAATTCCTCTGGGCATTCAGGGAAAACTTATCCAGAAGGAGGAGTTCGCATTGTACGTGTTCTTTATCCAGACAGAACATCCTATCAGGCTGTCAGCTATCTTGATAAGGAATCTGATGCAGCGTCAACGAATGCTTCATCTGAAAGTAAAAAGAGTACTGACAATACAGAAAATTTAAAACAGCTGCCGCAAAATGCGAATAATAAATAATAGGAGACCAGCTATGAATAATACACGAGTTGCCAAATGGGATAATGTTAAGTTCCTAATGATTTTATGTGTAGTTTTAGGACATACATTATATGAATTTATGGGTAGCAATACCGAAACGGCAAAAGGGATTTATTTCTTTATATATACATTCCATATGACAGTTTTTATTTTTCTTACAGGTATGTTTGCAAAACACATGATTGATCAGAAAAGATATGATAGAGTGATAGAATATTTGCTTATTTATTTAATTATGAAATTCCTTGATTATTTTGGTGGATGTCTTACTTCAATGACTAAAAAGGATGATTTTATGTCTTTAAGATTTTTCAGTGAGATAAAGGAAGGATTGATTACACCAAATAAAGAGTTTCATTTATTCTGGGAAGATGGTCCAGCGTGGTTTGCTCTTGCGATTGCAGTATTTATTTTTGTTACAATAAATATCCAGAACATAGATTGCAAAATTGTTCTTACATCTGCGATTGTACTTGGTTGTTTAGCAGGACTGGATAATCATTTGGGAAATCATTTTGCATCTATGCGATTATGTACATTTTATCCGGTATTTCTTATGGGATATTATACAGACCGCAAGATATTTGAACAGATTGAGCAGACGACATGGTATTCAAAAATTGTTTTTTCGAAAGTACTGTCTGCTGCCATCCTAATAATTACATTGGCGGTAAGCTTAGCTTTTGCCAGTGATTTATATGCAAAGGTTAATTTCTTAAAAGGGAAAAATGATTATATGGCTCTGGGGTTTGGAGTCAATGGTGTTGCATATCGTCTTTTATGCTATATTTTATGGATGGTACTTATTGTAGCTGTGATTAATATATGCCCTCAGAGAGAATATTTTTGGAGCTGGTTAGGAACTCGAACAATGTCAATATTTATATGGCATAAGTTTGTTCTTATCATTATTTTAAAACTTTGTTATGGCAAATATATTATTAAGTATCGAATGCCACATTATTATATCGTTGCTGCGATATGCATCGCTGTGATCATAACGGTAATTACAGCATATTTACCAGAACTTCGTATTTCGAGATGGACAAAAGACCATGGAAAGAAGGATCTATAGAATTTTTTGTAGATAAAAGAACATATGTATGGTATACTACATTAAGAAGAGATGGATTGTTTTAAGGGGATGAGAGATTTGGATAAGATATATGCGGCGATTGATTTAAAATCATTTTATGCATCCGTAGAATGTATGGAAAGGGGCTTAGACCCTCTTACGACGAATCTCGTAGTTGCGGATAAAACCCGTACCGAAAAAACCATATGTCTTGCTGTCTCCCCGTCTTTAAAAAAGTATGGGATTCCGGGGCGTCCCCGTTTGTTTGAGGTAGTACAAAAGGTGCGTAAGATCAACGAAAAAAGAAAGAAAGCTGCTCCGGAACATAAATTTACAGGACAGTCTTTTCGTTCAGAAAAATTGGAGGATCCATCGGTTGCGGTTGCATATATCACAGCACCGCCGAGGATGGCTGTGTATATGAAATACAGTACCCGGATATATCAGATCTACCTTCGATATTTTGCTCCGGAAGATATTCATGTATATTCCATCGATGAGGTTTTTATCGACCTTTCAGGATATCTGAAGATATATCAGCTGGAGGCCGGACAATTAATTTCCAAAGTCATACGGGATGTGCTAAGGGAGACCGGAATTACTGCGACGGCAGGTATTGGTACGAACCTGTATCTTGCAAAGATTGCAATGGATATTATGGCAAAACATGTTTCTCCAGATGAGCATGGAGTGAGGATTGCTTGTCTTGATGAGATGACTTACCGCAGGAAATTATGGGGACATGAGCCGATTACCGATTTTTGGCGGGTGGGAAAAGGGTATGCGAAGAAACTGGCTGCATACCAGATGTATACGATGGGTGATATCGCAAGATGTTCTGTTGGAAAAGAAAAGGAATATTATAATGAGGATCTGCTTTATCAATTATTTGGTATGAATGCGGAGCTGCTGATCGATCATGCCTGGGGTTATGAGCCATGTACGATTGCGGATATCAAGGCGTATAAGCCGGAGGAGAAAAGTATTTGTTCCGGGCAGGTATTATCTTGTGCGTATCCGTCTCAAAAAGCTAAGATTGTCGTTTTGGAAATGGCAGAACAGATTGCCCTTGAGTTGTTCGAAAAGAAATTTATTTCAAAGCAGTTTGTTCTTACCGTAGGCTATGATAAAGATAATTTACAGGGGTCACAGTATAAAGGGGAGATTACAACGAACCGTTATGGGCAAAAGATTCCAAAACATGCCCATGGCACGATACATCTGGATGTGGCAACTTCTTCTGTAAGAGAAATTTCGGAGGCGGTTTCTAATTTATATGACCGTATCGTGAATAAGGATTTGTCTGTACGCCGGCTCACCTTATCTGCCTGCAAAATGAAGCCGGAAGCAAAGCGGGAATACAGACAGTTAGACCTTTTTACCGATTATGCTGCGATGAAAAAAGGGCAGGAAAAAGAGAAGAAGCTGCAGGAATCTCTTTTGGATATTAAAAAGAAGTACGGGAAAAATGCAATTTTACGGGGAGTGAGTTACGAGGAAGGAGCAACAATGAAAGCACGAAATGAACAGATCGGAGGCCATAAAGCATGACAGGAACATATGATGATAGAAAATATGATGATATCATAAATCTTCCACATCATGTATCTGAGAAACATCTCCGAATGTCCATTCATGACAGAGCAGCCCAATTTGTTCCCTTTGCCGCTTTAACGGGATATGAAGAAGCAATCAGGGAAACTTCCAGAACTACGGAGGCATTTCATCCCGTTTTGGGGAGAGAAAAAGAAGAGATCGATCAGAAGTTACTGATGTTACAGCAGAATCAATATAAACATCCCCGAATATCCATACATTATTTTATTCCAGATGTCCGCAAGGAAGGCGGACATTATGAGACCGTAACAGAATGTATCAGTAAGATAGATGTTATCAATGAGAAGCTGATTATGATGGATGGAAATGTCATTGAATTGAAATACATCAGGGAAATCCATGGGGATATTTTTGATCAAATGGTGGGAAGAGAAGGCATTTGAATGAAAAAGTCCCCTTGGTATTTTGTGAAGGAAGTTACTCTGCTATTTCATTGGAACATCATGCTTTTGGGAGCAATGCTTGATGATCGCCCACAGGATGTTGACCAGTACCCAGCCAATGCCCGTTGCAAGTGCAACTGCAGGCAGTCCCATTTTCTGTACCAGCAGCCATGAGAGGATCACGCGCAGTGCCATATGGCTTGTTGCGCCAATTAACGGAATAGAGACACGGCCAAGACCATCAAAATATCCGGCGAAGGTGTTGCCGGTGAAGCAGAGCGTGTAGAACAGTGCAATGATCTTCATGTAATCGCAGGCATTTTCAAAGGCGGTACCGCTGTGTGCCCCTAACATGAAGCGGACAGAGACATTTGCGCTTAAGTACATGGCAGCGGACATGGCAAGTCCCAGGAAGAGCATGAAAAGCAGGCTGCTGCGAAATGATTTCTGCACGCGGTCTTTTTTTCCGGCACCCAGGTTTTGCGCTACCAGTACAGAAGTGGCTGCACTTCCACTGTCACCGAAGGAATTGGCGAAGCCCTCAATGCGTGTAGTTGCGGTGTAGGCGGAGATCATGGCTGTGCCGCCGGTGTTGACCGCACCCTGGACGAGAAGTTTTCCGATATAGAGACTGGATTGGTGCAGTCCGGTGACGAAGCTGAAGTGGGCTGTTTTGGATAAGAGTCCACGGTCTAAGAGACAGTCTTCCCGGCGAAAGATCAATTCGGGTTCTTTGCACCGCAGGTACAAGATGCATACCACAACAGAAATCGCCTGGGAGGCCGCTGTGGCCCATGCCGCACCGGAAATTCCCCAGTGGAGTCTGGCGACAAAGAGATAATCCAGCACAAGATTGACCGTGACTGCAGCGGCCAGTGCCAACAGTGCCGCATTGGCCCGGCCAATGGCACGCAGCAATGCGCTGTAGAGATTATAGAGAAAAGCGGCGGGCAGACTGACCAGGATGATGGACAGATAGGTGGTCACAAGTCCGCTTAGTTCCTCCGGGGTTTGGATCAGCCGCAGCAGCGGAGCCAGAAGGAGGAAGCTTAAGCCGCTGCAAAGGATGGTGAACAGCACTCCGAAGGTAAGCGAGAGCCAGTGCTCCCGGCGAAATGACGGTAAGTCATCCGATCCATAGAACTGTGCAAAGATGACGGAGATTCCGGTACAGGCACCCGTCAGCATAAAAAGGAAGAGATTCATCACCGAACCGGCTATTCCCACAGCGGCAAACTCTGCTTCTCCGGCAAAGCGGCCAAGGACAAAGGCATCTACGGTATTGTAGAGCTGCTGGAGGATATTGCCCATAATGAGCGGAGCTGCCAGACGCAGCAAATGTTGTGGGATATTTCCCTGTGTCAAATTGTAAGAACGATTGCAAGAACGCATTATAGTTACCACCTGTTTCCAAGAATTTGACAAGAGCATATCATGGTGATACACTTTGTGTAAAACGATAATATATCACAATATCTTTGACAATTTTGCAAATCAAAAATATATCCCAATGTCCCTGACGATTTCGCAAACTAATTATATATCACAATGTTTCCGAAGATTTCGCGAATTAATCATAGATCTCAATGTCTTGGACGTTTTGTAAAGGAGTATGGAATGGAACTTGACCGCTACCGCGCACTTGTCTGCGCAATTGAGACCGGGAGCCTGTCTGCTGCGGCGGAAAAACTACAATATACGCCTTCCGGCATCAGCCGCATGATCGCGGCATTGGAAGAGGAAAATGGCTTTTCTTTGCTTTGCCGGGAGCACAGCGGCGTCCGGCCAACGAAAGAATGTGAGAAGTTGATGCCCGTTATCCGCGAATTGCTCCATGCAGGGACAAGCTGCGAACAGCTCTCAGCACAAATTCGCGGAATGGAGGTGGGAACGATCACGGTCGGAACGGCGTACAGTGCGTTTTATGCCCCTCTCTCCAGGCTCATTTCTGCCTTCTATGTGGAGCATCCCGGCATCCAGGTACAGCTTTGCGGTGGGTACAGCACGGAACTGTTGACACAGTTAACTACTCATCAAATCGATCTCTGTATCATCAGTAAAAGAGAAGGAAAGCATCAGTGGCTGCCTTTGTTGGAAGATCAATTAACGGCATGGCTACCTGCTGCTCACCCTATGGCTGAGCTGGAAGCATTTCCGGTTGCGGCATATGCCACGGAGCCGTATATTGAGACATATCCTGAAAAGGACATTGACAATGCCCGGGTCTTTGCCCGCTGCGGTATTACCCCGAATCTGAAATTCTCCACCATGGACTCCCTGGCGACCTATTCCATGGTAGAGGCTGGGCTGGGTGTGAGCATGAATAACGCCATGAATGGACGGCTATGGTCGGGAACTGTCCGCATGCTGCCTCTGGACCCGCCGCAGACGGTAGAAATTGGCGTTGCAATTTTACCGGAGCCGGCTCCTGCCGCAAAGCGTTTGTTCTCATTTCTCCAATCGAACCTCTCTGATTTTTTGATGTAATTCAGATAGGGATACACACGGATTCGGGTATTTACTTGTCTGCTGAAGCGGATCCGAATCCGGCGGGCAAGGCTTGATTGAAAATCACTGCGGCGCAAGCTTCATCTGAACTACGGCTCAGGTGGAGAGGTTCACTCATCATAGTAATAAATTTAACAAATATCTTAGGGCTGCAAAGGCAAAAGAAAGGAGAGAGCAGGTTGATTATTTTAACAGCAAAAGATTTAAAAAAATGTTTCCATATGGAGGATTTTATTCAGGCAGCGGAAGAGGCTTTTCAGATTCAGGCACGAGGAGAGTTTTCCATGCCGGATCGGTTAAGTTATGCGAGAAAAAACGGGATTTACAATGTCATGCCATGTTTTACAGAAAATTATATTTCGAATAAACTGCTGACTACCTATCCGGGAAACAGAGAAAAGGGACTTCCCAGCATCCAGGGTACGGTACTCTTATCCGATGGGGAGACAGGAAATATGCTGGCAATGATCGATGGGCCTTGCCTTACTGCCTTTCGGACCGGAGCTATGGGCGGTGGAGTCTCCTGTAAATATCTTGCGCCTCTCGATGCATCTTCCGTCGGTGTCGTTGGTGCAGGCGTCCAAGGACGGAACCAGACGATCGCCGCATCACTTGTCCGTCCAATTAAAGAGGTGTACGTATACTCTTCTTCAGAAGAAAGCTGCAGGAGTTTTAAAGAAGAAGTAGAAACAAGGAATCCGGCTTTAAAGGTATTTATTTGTCAGTCCGCAGAGGAAGCGGCCGCACATGGCGACATCATCATTACGACCACTACTTCGCCAAAACCGGTATTAAAGGATGATCCGGAATTATTTAAAGGAAAACATATCGTAGCGATCGGAAGTTTTGAACCAGATAAATTTGAATTGCCGCCTGCGGTAGTGAAGACTGCGGATGAGATATGGGTGGATACGATGTTTGCCTGTGAGGAGAGCGGAGATATGGCCGTTCCGATCGCAGAAGGATTTTTGCAAAAAGAAAGAGTAACCGAATTTTGTCAGAAAGTAAAAGACGGGGTGCCGGATCCATTTACCAGAAAGCAGACCACACTTTATAAATCAGTGGGACTGGGGCTGTTTGATTTGGTTGCCGCAGCACGGATTTATGATATTGCGGTGAAAAATGGAATCGGTCTCTCCGTAGAGATATAGAGCAGGAATTTCACAGCAGAGAGGATTTTTTGATAATAATGGTGTGAGGGATGATGTGGTGAAAAAAGCCCTGGAGATTTTAGAAAGAACATCATGCGGCAGTTTTTTACGTTCACCGCGGCAAAACGAAAGAATGTCGCATTGCGGCCTGCTTCAGAGTGTCAGCAAAAAATAAGTGTAAGCATACCGCAGAGGATGCCAAGAAATGCCCCCGCAATGACATCTCTGATAAAATGGACACCGCCGATGACACGGATGACTGCCAAAAAAGCTCCGGAAAGGAAAAGAAAGATTCCGAAGGGCTTCCATGTGAGATACCACAATGCCGCAATCAAAAACATAGAAAAAACGTGGCGGCTGGGGAAAGATTTTCCCTGTGTTTCTTTGGGAATCAAAGGGGAGATCCTAAACTTTTCATAAGGCCGTGGGAAATTAATCATTTTTCGGAAAAATGTGAGGCAAAAAAAGCAGAGAGCCGGTATAATAATGAAAGAAATGAGTTGGTAAACGTCTTTTTTCCAAAAAAGGAATAGCAGGAGAAGGGGATAAGCAAAAAAACCAATCCCGGTGAGAAGTCGATTGATTATGGAGATCACTGCTATGGCAGCGGGATGTTTTTCAAAAAAAATAGTAATCTGTTCATAAGATTTTTTGTTCATAAAGAAATCCTTCCTGATAATTATGGTGGACAGAGTCAATTTTCGTGATACAATGGAACGTAGCACAAAATATGATAACAAGAAAATGAGAAAAAGAAAAGAGGAACTTCCATCATCTGTAAACAGTTTAAGACATTAAATCTTTAACTTTACGAAATCATAAAATAATGATATGATAATATTATATTTCATGAAGGAAGGGTATTCTATGGGAAAAAGAATTCCAAAAAAGCGCAAAGATGGCATGTATAAAGCCATTTTGGAGCTAAAGAATATAGAAGAATGCTATGATTTTTTTGAAGATATTTGTGCAGTAACAGAGCTTCGCTCTATGGAGCAGAGATTTGAAGTGGCAAGTATGTTAAAACAGGAGAAAGTTTATACGGAAATCATGCAGGCGACGAATGCTAGTTCCGCGACGATCAGCCGCGTAAACAGGATGTTGAATTATGGCACAGGATGTCTTGGAGAAATGATTGACAGACTAAATGAGAAAGAAGGGAAAGAGGAATCTTAGAATTCCCTTATTCATATGGTACGGCTGTGAGAGGCAGCCGTATTTTGTATAATGAAAGAAACAAAAAAGAAAGGATATTTACCATGAAGCAATTAATGTTAGGTAATAAGGCATTGGCAAGAGGTTTGTATGAAGCCGGTTGTAGTGTTGTGTCCAGTTATCCGGGCACGCCAAGTACAGAGGTGACGGAAGAAGCTGCAAAATACGATGAGATTTACTGTGAATGGGCACCGAATGAAAAGGTTGCCATGGAGGTGGCATTTGGAGCCTCCCTTGCAGGGAAGAGAAGTTTTTGCGGTATGAAACATGTAGGGTTAAATGTGGCTGCTGATCCATTATTTACCTGTTCCTATACCGGAGTCAACGGAGGAATGGTAATCTGTGTTGCAGATGATGCAGGAATGCATTCTTCCCAGAATGAACAGGATTCCAGGCATCATGCCATCGCATCGAAAATACCGATGTTAGAGCCTTCCGATTCTGCGGAAGCGTATGAGTTCGCAAAAAAGGCATATGAGTTATCCGAAGAATTTGATACGCCGGTCATTATTAAGATGTGTACCCGTGTTGCCCATTCTCAGAGTATTGTAGAGCCAGGGGAACGTGTCGAACCGGAAACGATCCCTTACAAAAAGAACATCGCAAAGTATGTTATGATGCCGGGAAATGCGATCCGTCGTCATCCGGTTGTGGAAGAAAGAACCAGAAAATTAATCGAATATGGAAATCATTGTGACTTTAACCGGGTGGAGATGGGCGATGCCGCACTCGGTATCATCACGTCCTCTACCTGTTATCAGTATGCCAAAGAAGTCTTTGGGGACGATGCCTCCATTTTAAAAATCGGGATGGTTAATCCTCTTCCAGATCAGCTGATTCTTGATTTTGCTGCAAAAGTGGATAAGTTAGTTATCATCGAAGAATTGGATCCGATCCTGGAAAATCACTGTAAAGAGCTCGGCCTGACAGTGACAGGAAAAGACGCACTGCCAATGGAAGGCGAATTTTCACAGAATCTGATCGCGGAAAAGCTTGGAAGAACTCTTCCAGCTTACAAAACTTTAGAAGAAAGTCTGCCAGGCAGACCACCGGTAATGTGTGCCGGATGTCCGCATAGAGGTCTCTTCTTTACCTTGTCGAAAAATAAATGTACCGTATTGGGAGATATTGGATGTTATACCCTGGGTGCTGTTGCACCGCTGAGTGCCATGGAAATGACCCTGTGTATGGGAGCTTCCATCAGTGCGACCCACGGATTTAACAAGGCTCTCGGCGAGGAAAGTGAAGGGAAGACCGTTGCTGTCATCGGAGATTCCACTTTTATGCATTCCGGAATGACCGGTCTTGCCAATATCGCCTATAACCAGAGTAATTCCACGGTAATCATCCTGGATAACTCCATTACAGGAATGACCGGACACCAGCAGAATCCTACAACAGGATACAATATCAAAGGGGATCCGGCAGGAAAGATTAATTTGGAAGATTTGTGTCGCTCTATGGGATTCCAGCGTGTGCGCATCATTGATCCTTATGATCTTGCAGAATGTGACAAAGTAATCAAAGAAGAATTAGAAGCAAAAGAACCGTCCGTTATTATTAGCCGCCGTCCTTGCGCACTGTTAAAATATGTCAAACATAACCCGCCACTGCGTGTGGAGAAGGACAAGTGTGTCGGATGTAAATCCTGTATGCGCCTTGGTTGTCCTGCGATCAGTATCAAAGAAAAGAAGGCGGCCATCGACACAACGCTTTGTGTTGGATGTGGCGTTTGTAAACAGCTGTGTAAGTTTGACGCATTACAGGGATAGGAGGTACGGATAAAAATGACAAAAAATATTATGATTGTAGGAGTAGGTGGACAGGGTTCTCTGTTAGCCAGCAAGCTGTTAGGCCAGCTGCTTTTGTCAGAGGGTTATGACGTAAAAGTTTCCGAAGTCCATGGAATGAGCCAGAGAGGCGGAAGCGTGGTAACGTATGTGAGATTCGGCGATAAGGTATATTCTCCGATCATTGACAAGGGAGAAGCAGATTTCATCGTTTCTTTTGAAAAACTGGAAGCTGCCCGCTATGTAGAATATCTCAAACCAGAAGGACGGATCGTGGTCAATACGCAGGAGATCGATCCGATGCCTGTCATTACCGGAGCCGCACAGTATCCGGAGAATCTGATTGAAAAAATGGAAGACCTGGGAATCCAGGTGGATGCTATGGAGTGTCTTGATCTGGCAGAAAAAGCCGGCTCGGCCAAAGCAGTGAATATTGTTCTTATGGGCAGACTCTCCAAATATTTTGACATCCCGGTGGAAAAATGGCAAAAGGCAATCGAAGTATGTGTTCCGCAGAAATTTGTGGAATTAAACCATAAAGCATTTGACCTCGGACGAGGCGAAGAATAAAATTCTGACAGAAAGTTTTTACAGAAAATAAATAACAGGAGAAATGTTAAGAATGGGAAATTATTATCAACCAGAAATCGAAACAATGCCAGTCGAAGAACTCCGGGCTTTACAAAGTGAGAGATTGGTGAAACAGGTACAGTATGTATACGAGCATGTACCGTTTTATCGTGACAAAATGAAAGAGGCAGGAGTAGAGCCAGGAGATATCAAAGGAGTCGAAGATCTCTCGAAGCTTCCTTTTATCACCAAAGATGATTTAAGGGATCAGTATCCGGATGGACTGTTAGGAGTCCCTCTTTCGGAATGTGTCCGCATACAATCTACCAGCGGAACGACAGGGCGGCGTGTTGTATCTTTTTATACACAGGAAGACCTGGACATCTGGGAAGATTGCTGTGCCCGTGCGATTGTAGCTGCCGGCGGTGGAAAAGAGGATGTCTGTCATGTCGCTTACGGCTATGGTTTATTTACCGGTGGATCCGGCCTGCACGGAGGCTCTCATAAAGTGGGATGCATGACACTTCCTATGTCTTCCGGAAATACCGAAAGACAGATTCAGTTTATGGAAGATTTCGGTTCCACGATCCTTTGCTGTACTCCTTCTTATGCCGCCAACCTGGGCGAAGCAGTGAACGAGGGAGGACATAAAGATAAAATCCATCTCAAAGCTGGTATTTTCGGGGCAGAGCCTTGGACGGAGGAAATGCGCCATAGCATAGAAGAATCTTTGGGAATCAAAGCATATGATATTTATGGTCTGACAGAAATTTCAGGACCTGGCGTTTCTTTTGAATGTGAAGAACAGAAAGGAATGCATGTGCAGGAAGACCATTTTATTCCGGAGATTATCAATCCGGAAACAGGAGAGGTTCTTCCAGATGGTGAAGTTGGCGAACTGGTTTTCTCCTGTATTACGAAAAAAGCATTCCCGCTTCTTCGTTACCGTACCAGAGATTTATGCTATTTAAAGCGGGAAAAATGCTCCTGCGGCCGTACCCATGTGCGGATGCATAAACCGATGGGAAGAAGCGATGACATGATGGTTGTGAAGGGAGTCAATGTATGGCCGTCCCAGATTGAATCCGTACTTCTCAATCAGGGATATTCAGCAAATTATCAGATTCTCGTAGACCGTATCGGAAATAACGACACGATTGAGGTGCAGGTGGAAATGACACCGGAAATGATGGATTCTTCTGTCCCTGTACCAGAAAGAGAGAAAAAGATCGTACACGGACTGAAAAATATGCTTGGAATTAAAGTAGATATCAGCCTCCTTGAACCGAAGAGCATTGCGCGAAGCGAGGGGAAGGCGGTACGTGTCGTAGATAAGAGAAACCTGTATAAGAGATAATAAATGATATACTGTTCGGGAAGAGCTGCTGTTGTTGACAGCAGCTCTTGCTAAAATACTATCCAATCATTTCAATACATGCTATAATTAACATACAGGAAATCTCACCAGTGAATGAAGTAGATTCAATCATAGAAAGGAATAGAAATTTTTTGATTTCATATGTGAAAGGAACGGTTGCGTACAAAGGAAACGATTTTGTTGTCCTGGAAAATCACGGGATCGGTTACCAGATCAAGACATCTTCCCGGGTTCTTGATCTTTTGCAGACGGGGCAGGAGGGAATGCTTTTTACCCACATGTATATCCGGGAGGACAACATTGCCCTGTTTGGTTTTTCCACAAGAAAAGAACTGGATGTTTTTCAGATTCTTCTGGGAATCAGCGGAATCGGGCCGAAGGCAGCATTATCGGTTCTTTCCACGATGACAGTGGAAGAACTTTATTATGCGGTATTCAGTGAGGATGCCAAAAGCATTTCCAAAACACCGGGAATCGGGCCGAAAGGTGCGAAACGAATGATTATTGAATTAAAAGACAGACTGCGTCTTGAGGATCTCGAGGGAATCTCTTCGGAAAATACGGACGTTGCCCTGGAAAAAGACATGGAATCTGACAGCATTTCCGATGCCATACAGGCTCTGGCAGCACTGGGATATTCCAACGGGGAGGCATACCGTGCGGTCCATCAGGTGGCGCAGGCAGATTCGATGGATTCGGAACAGCTATTAAAAGAAGCATTAAAAGTAATGCTGACATTTTCGTAAGGTGATATCATGGACAGAATGATTAGCACAGAACTGATAGAGGAAGATATTGCAGTGGAGGGAAGTCTCCGTCCGGTAAGCCTGGAAGAATATATCGGCCAGGAGAAAGCGAAAAAGAATCTTCGGGTATTTATTGAAGCGGCGAAGATGCGGGGGGAAGCCCTCGATCATGTTCTCCTGTACGGGCCGCCAGGACTGGGAAAGACGACCCTGGCCGGGATTATCGCCAATGAGATGGGGCGTCATTTGAAAATCACTTCCGGCCCGGCGATTGAAAAACCCGGGGAGATTGCCGCGGTATTAAACAGCCTTGCAGATGGGGATGTTCTTTTTATTGATGAGATTCACCGTCTGAACCGGCAGGTGGAGGAGGTTCTCTATCCGGCAATGGAAGATTTTTCGATTGATATTATGATCGGGAAAGGGGCTTCTGCCCGTGCCATCCGACTGGACCTGCCTCATTTTACTCTGGTTGGGGCAACGACAAGAGCCGGTATGCTGACGGCTCCTTTGAGAGATCGTTTCGGCGTAGTGAACCGGCTGGAATTTTATACCGAAGAAGAGCTGACGATTATTATAAAAAGGTCGGCCAGTCTGCTCGGTGTCAGGATCGATGAAGAGGGAGCGATGGAGATGGGCAAAAGAAGCCGCGGAACTCCACGGCTTGCCAACCGGCTTTTAAAAAGAGTCCGGGATTTCGCCCAGGTTCGTTATGATGGCACCATTACAAGAGAAGTGGCACGCACGGCTCTGGATTTGCTGGAAGTGGATGAGATGGGGCTCGATGCGACGGACCGGAATATTTTAAATACGATGATGATAAAGTTTGCCGGACGGCCTGTAGGGCTCGATACGCTGGCAGCGGCAATTGGAGAGGACTCAGGAACCATTGAAGATGTTTATGAACCATTTCTGATCCAGAAAGGTCTGATTAAAAGAACCCCTCGTGGAAGAACCCTGACTGCACTTTCCTATGAACATTTAGGATACCCTGTGCCGGAACAGCTTTTTTAAAAAGGAAGACGGAGAGTGTGTCTGCATCCCAGGGAGGTTAAATATGGAAGATAAAGGAAGATTATCTGTAGTAATTGATGGCAGAGTCTATCTGTTGGCAGGTGGCAGTGAAAGCCATTTGCAAAAAATTGCATCCTATGTGGATGCGAAGATTCGTGAATTAAAAAAACAGCCGGGATATAGTAAGCTTTCCATGGAATACCGGGATATTTTACTTGCGTTAAATATCGCAGAAGATCTTTTTAAATCCCGGGATGAACTTGAAGTATTTCATCAGGAGCATCAGGCGAATGAAGAAGAGCTTTATCAATTAAAACAGGAAATTGTAGATAAAGAAATGCAAATCAACACATCCAACCGCTTGATCACAGAATATAAAGCCAAAGTAAATGAGCTGCAAAAGCGTATTATTGAACTGGAGACAAAGAATGAATTACATTAAAAAAGAAAAGAACCTGCCAGAACTGTTAGCTCCGGCAGGTTCTCTTGAACATTTGAGGGCTGCTGTTTTTGCCGGTGCGGATGCCGTCTATATGGGAGGAGCCAGATTTGGTGCACGGGCATATGCCAGGAATCTGCACAGGGAAGAGATTTCGGAGGCCTTGCGATTTACCCATTTTTATGAAAAAAAATTATATCTGACGGTCAATACATTAATGAAGGAACAGGAAATAAAGGAAGAACTGGGAGACTTCCTTTTTCCATATTATGAAGCGGGGCTGGATGGAGTCATTGTCCAGGATTTGGGGGCCGCCCGCTTTATTCGGAAGAATTTTCCCGAGATGGAAATTCACGGGAGCACGCAGATGACGATCACGACCGGCGAGGGTGCCAGGGCTGCCGCCCGGATGGGGATGTCCCGTGTCGTTCCGGCAAGGGAACTTTCTTTCAAAGAAATCCAGACGATCCGGGAAGAGTCTGGATTGGAAATCGAGGTATTCATACACGGAGCCCTTTGTTATTGCTATTCCGGGCAATGCCTGTTCAGCAGCATGTATGGCGGGCGAAGCGGAAATCGGGGGCGTTGTGCACAGCCATGCCGCCTTCCGTATCGCTGCTCTCTGCCCTCTTCCCGTGATTTGCGTCAAAACGAGTATCTGCTGAGTCCGAAAGACTTGTGCTCCCTCCCATTCTTATCGGAAATTACAGAAATTCCTGTAGATTCCCTCAAAATAGAGGGACGGATGAAAAATGTGGAATACGTGGCAGGAGTCACTTCCATTTATCGGAAAAATTTAGACCAACTCGCTCGATGCCGTGAGGAAAATCGTACTTTTGCTGTGAATCCGGAAGACATCCATCAGCTGCAGGAACTTTATTGTCGGGGAAGTTTCACCGAAGGTTACTGGCACACCCATAACGGAAAGCAGATGATGGCGGTCTCTTTTCCGAAAAATACAGGAAGGAAGATCGGAAAAATTCTTTCAATAAAGAAAAACCAGATCAGGCTCGGCCTGGAGGCTCCCCTGCATCCAAAGGATCTTTTGGTTATTCCCCTCAAAAACAGAGACCAGGAAGAGATCGTCCTGACGGTACCATCTTCCATTTCCCCCTCGGATCAGACGGTGGAATTGAATGCTCCAGGTGCCGGCCGTCTCCACCCGGGAATGTCGGTATATCGCAGGAAAAATGCAGTCCTTTCTGAGCAGATTGCCAGCGATATCCTGAAAAAGGAGATCAACTATCCGGTGAATGGAAAAGTTTCTCTCCATGTAGGCCAGCCGGCACGGTTGATGCTGACCTGTAAAGGAAGGGAAATCATTCTGGAGGGAGAGTGTGTCGGGCCTGCACAAAACAGGCCTCTTTCCAAAGAAGAGGTGGTCCGGCAGATGAATAAGACCGGTGGAATTCCTTTTACCCTCTCCCATCTTACCATCGATATGGATCCGGATTGTTTTCTTCCGATGTCCTCCGTAAAAAAACTGCGCCAACAGGGGTTTCAGCGATTAAAAGAGTGCATGGAGACGGGAAAACAAAGAGTCGGAAGCCCTGTTGTTATCCAAAAAGATGATGAGAAAAAGAAGAGGGATCTCCCCTCAGGTCAAAGAGGAACCCCAGAACGTATCTGCACCGTTTACCATAAGGACCAGCTGGCCCGTTGCCGTCAGGATCCGTTTTTTGATGGAATCTGTCTTCCGGGAGAGTTCTTTTCTCTGGAGGATCTTTGTGATATAGCAAACGAAGGAAAAAGATATGGGAAAAACTGGTATTTTTCCATGCCGCGGGTATTCCGCAGAGGGACAGAAAAAATACAGGAAATCTGTACCATGGATTTATGGGATGGAATTTACGTATATCATATGAATGAAGCACAATTTCTTCATGAGCTTTGGGAGAAGGAAGGAATCAGCAAAACGGTTATCGCTGCGTCCTCCTTCTACCAATGGAATTCTTATGCCGTAAAAGAGATGGCCGAACTCTATCCCGAAATAAAAATACGGGAGCTTCCGGTGGAACTTTCCGGCACAGAAATCAAAACGCTCATCGAGCATACCGTACCGTCGTTTTTGCCGGAAGATACGTATGAGATGATGGTTTATGGACGGCTCCCTGTCATGCAGTCTGTACAGTGTATCAAAAAAACAAAAAACGTATGTGATGGCAAAGAGGAGCTTTTCTGGCTGACGGATGCCAAAAGAAGAAAACTGCCGGTGACAAGCCACTGTCGTTTTTGTTATAATCTGATCTGGCAGGATGAACCGAGAAATCTGATCGGGGAGGACCTCTCTGTACAGACTCCATTCATTCGCCGGCATCGATTTGATCTCCTGGAAGTGACACCCGAAAAAGTAGAGGAAATACAGCAATCATATCAAAACTGGCAGGAAAACCATTTCCGGAAACGAAAAGACAGACATTTCAGGGACAGCAACCGTCACTGGAACGATGGAATCGAGTAAAATGGCTCAGGAAGGAGGGTGAGAAATGTTAAATTTAATCTCAAGCGGCTCAAATTATATTATTGTCATCATGTGTATTATCTATGCAATCTCCTGTTTTACGGTTTTTCTTCCTTCTTCAGAACGGACACAGGCAAAAAGGATGGAGCGGCAGGAATTATTTCTGTTTGTGTTTCATTTCATTTGCTATATTGTACTTTTTTGCAAGACACTGGATACGCGTATGATCCTTTTTTACCTGGCGCAGGTTGCCTTTTTCAAATGTCTGATTTTTCTTTATAGCAGGGTCTATGCAGACTGCTCACGAATTCTGATGAACCACACCTGCTTTCTTCTGTTTATAGGCTTTGTGATGCTTACCAGGCTTTCCTTTGACCTGGCAGTAAAGCAGTTTCTTATTGCGGCGGTAGTATCCCTTCTGGTGCTTGGAATCCCCCGTTTTATGGAAAAAGCCGTTTGGCTGAAGAAACTGCGCTGGTTTTACGGCCTGGTCGGTATGGTATTTTTATCTTCGGTATTTGTGATCGGAACATCCCAGAACGGCGCTACGAACTGGATTTCCCTCGGGCATGGGATTGCTTTGCAGCCGTCGGAATTTGTAAAAATCAGCTTTATCTTTTTTATTGCAGCCATGCTGGAAAAGCCGGTGGATTTTCAGCGGATATTCATTACCGCTGTTTTTTCCGGATGTCACGTACTCATACTGATACTGGAAAAGGATTTGGGCGGTGCTTTAATCTATTTTGTCATATATATCTTTTTATGTTATGTTTCCACTGGCAGGGCTGTCTACCTTTTGGGAGGAACGGCCGTGGGAATCGGTGCTGCCACTCTTGCTTACCGGCTTTTTGCCCATGTGAGAGTCCGCTTTATTGCCTGGAGTGATCCCTGGTCTGTGATTGAAAGCAGCGGATATCAGATCACGCAGTCCCTGTTTGCGATTGCCTCCGGAGGGTGGTTTGGCTCAGGCCTTACCCAGGGCAGACCGAATGATATTCCTGTTGTAGAAAGCGATTTCATCTTTTCTGCCATTGCAGAAGAATTTGGAATTTTGTTTGCAATCTGCCTGATCCTGATCTATCTGGGAGTATTTATCCATTTTCTGAAAATTGCGATGGATGTACGGGGAAGATTTTATAAGCTGCTGGCTTATGGCTTTTCCATATGTTTTATCTTTCAGGTCTTTCTTACGATCGGAGGAGTAACCAAATGGATCCCTTCTACTGGAGTGACCCTTCCACTCATCAGTTACGGAGGTAGTTCCGTAGCAGGCACGTTAATCATATTTGCAATCATGCAGGGCATATTTATCCTTGCCTACAAAGAGGAGGAGACAGATGAAGAAGGACAGCAGACCGCAATACAAAAAAACACAAACCTTTCCCCACAGCGGACGAAAAGAAGATAAAAAGCACCGGCACAGTACTTCGGAACCTTTCCATCTAAAAAGTATTTTTATTCCACACAAGGGGAAAAAATTAAAAACCAACCGGTATATGTTCAGAACGAGTTTGATCATTGTTGTATTATTTGCAGCACTGATCGGCTATCTTGTGAAGTTTACCTTAAAAGACAGCAGCTCTGTCATAACCAGTTCCTATAATAAAAGGACGTCTGTTTTGTCTGAACAGACTTTAAGAGGGGAAATCCTCAGTGCAAACGGGAAAAAACTGGCTTATTCCCAGCAGGAAAGCAATGGGGATGAGGTCCGGTATTATCCTTATAAAAATATGTTTGCCCATATCGTGGGATATGCCAGCTACGGGAGGGCGGGTCTGGAATCCGTATGTAATTATGATCTCTTAACATCCCATGAACATTTGGTGAAACAGATTACAAATGGGGTATCGGAAAAGAAGAATACGGGAGATAATATTGTCACAACGCTGGATACCCGTCTTCAAAAGGCGGCATATGAAGCATTGGGTGATTACAAAGGTGCAGTGGTTGCGATCGAACCAAAGACAGGAAAAGTGCGGGCTCTTGTCTCTAAACCCGATTTTGATCCGAATGAATTGGATGAAATCTGGGATGAGATTACGAACGATTCTTCCAGCTGCCTTGTCAATCGGGCGACACAGGGTCTGTATCCTCCCGGTTCCACCTACAAAATCCTGACTGCCCTGGAATATATGGAAGAAAATCCGGATACCTATCAGAACTTTGAATATCAATGTGAAGGGGAAACCATCGTAAACAGTGTCAAAATTCATTGTTATGAAGAAGAAGAACATGGGACGGTTGATTTAAAAAAGGCTTTTGCCAAATCGTGCAACACCGCTTTTGTTACCCTGGGTTCTGACTTTAACCTGAAAAGTTTTTCTGCACTGAATAAAAAATGTCTGTTTAACCAGAAAATCCCCTTCGATCTGGCTGTGAAAAAGAGCCAGTTTAAGCTGACGGCAAGTTCGGATAAAAGTGAGCTTCCCCAGACAGTGATCGGGCAGGGAGATACATTGATGACCCCGTTCCATAATGCCCTGATCATGTGCAGTGTGGCAAATGATGGGGTTCTCATGACTCCTTATGTGATCGATCATATCGAAAGTGCGGACGAAACCATTGTAAAGCAGACGGATCCGGAAAAATATACGACAATGATGAAGAAAAAAGATGCCCAAAAGATCCAGAAGATGCTGCGGAATGCCGTCACAGACGGGACAGGCTATGTTTTGGATACCGATCTTTATACGGCAGCCGGGAAAACCGGGACGGCAGAAAATGAACAGGAAAATGCCCATTCCTGGTTTGTCGGATATTCGAATATAGATGATCCGGACCTGGTTGTCTGTGTGCTTGTGGAGAATACAGGAGCCGGAAGCAGATACGCTGCCCCGATCGCAAAAAAAGTATTCGATTCTTACTATAACAATCATTTAAATGACTATCGAATCGGAGATTAAAGAGAATGTGTGCCTTCGGCCTAAAGAAAAAACAAAAAGGGGGAAATATTTTAAAAAAGAAAAATTTCATATTTCCTTCTTGCGTCCCTAAAAAAAATAGTGTATCATTGATAATTGTTTTATAGCAAATACATAATCAACAGTGAATGGATTTTGCCATAAGGTAATCTAAATAAATTAAAGTTAGGAGTGTTTTAGGGAATGTCAGCAAACCTGGTTATTGTTGAATCGCCAGCCAAGGCTAAAACAATTCAGAAGTTTCTTGGAAAATCATATAAAGTGATCGCGTCAAACGGACATGTACGTGATTTGCCAAAAAGTACAATGGGGATTGATATCGAAAATGATTTCGAACCAAAATATATTACAATCCGGGGAAAAGGAGAAGTATTAGCACAGCTTCGCAAGGAAGTAAAAAAAGCAGATAAAGTATATCTCGCAACTGACCCGGATAGGGAAGGGGAAGCCATATCGTGGCATCTTTACCATGCATTGAAGCTGGAAAATAAAAAATGCAGCCGAATTACTTTTAACGAGATTACGAAATCTGCCGTAAAAGATTCCATAAAGCATTCCAGAAGCATTGACATGCATCTCGTAGATGCCCAGCAGGCCCGGAGGGTCTTAGACCGGATTGTCGGTTATAAAATCAGTCCGATCCTCTGGTCAAAGATCAAACGGGGACTTTCTGCCGGAAGAGTGCAGTCGGTTGCCCTTCGTATTATCGCTGA
The DNA here is from genome assembly GCA_963626755.1 of Bacteroidaceae bacterium. GTDB lineage: Bacteria > Bacillota > Clostridia > Lachnospirales > Lachnospiraceae > Anaerobutyricum. Next base: position 30,064 of record CAVFXN010000007.1, on the reverse strand, counting down.
CCGCGAGATGGAAATCAATCAATTCATTTCACAGGAATACTGGAGCCTTGATGCAGATATTTTGACAAAAGATTCAAAGAAACCACTGGAAGCCCATTTTACCGGAGATAAGAATGGAAAAATTGAGCTTCATTCCCAGAAAGAAACCGAACAGCTTATTGAGAAACTTCAAAAGGAAGAGTTCAAGGTTCTTTCCGTAAAAAACGGGGAGAGAAAGAAAAAACCGCCTCTTCCTTTTACCACAAGCACTTTGCAGCAGGAAGCGTCCAAACGTCTGAATATGTCAACCCAGAAAACGATGCGCCTTGCCCAGGAGCTGTATGAGGGAGTCACTCTCAAAGGAAAGGGAAGCGTCGGGCTGATCACTTATCTTCGAACGGATTCGACGAGAATTTCTGATATCGCAGATGCCAGCTGCCGTCAATACATTGCTGAGCAGTACGGAGAACAGTTTGTTGGGAAAAATCATATCCGTGCCGCAAAAACCGGAAAAATACAAGATGCACATGAGGCAATCCGCCCGACGGACATCAGTCTCTCACCGGCACAGCTAAAGCCACAGCTTTCCAGGGATCTGTTCCGCCTCTACCAGCTGATCTGGAACCGATTTGTGGCCAGCCGGATGTCGGAAGCAGAATATGAAACGACCTCTGTGAAGATCGGTGCCGGGGATTATCGGTTCCATGTATCGGCAACCCGGGTGAAGTTTGACGGATTTATGACGATTTACAGTTATGACAGTGAGAAATCGACGATGAACACCGCCATGAAGAAGATCACAAAGGATACCGAGCTTACTCTGTCAGAATTGAAACCACAGCAGCATTTTACTCAGCCGCCGTCCCATTTTACGGAAGCTTCTCTGGTGAAGACATTAGAAGAGCTGGGAATCGGCCGTCCGAGTACCTATGCTCCGATCATCACCACACTCCTTGCCAGGAGATATATTGTAAAAGAGAAGAAAAATCTCTATATCACTGAACTGGGAGAAGCCGTGGACGATATGTTAAAAGACGGATTTCCATCCATTGTGGATGTGAATTTCACCGCCAATATGGAATCCCTTTTAGACGGGGTAGAAGAGGGCAAAGTCAAATGGAAAACCATTGTGGAAAATTTTTACCCGGATATGATGGAGGCAGTGAACAAAGCGGAAAAAGAACTGGCGGAAGTCAAGATTGCGGATGAAGTCAGCGAGGAAGTCTGTGAAGAATGTGGCAGGAACATGGTGGTCAAATACGGTCCCCACGGAAAGTTCCTGGCCTGTCCTGGATTTCCGGATTGCCGCAACACCAAACCATATTATGAAAAAATCGGAGTCCCATGTCCAAAATGCGGCAAGGATGTCGTTTTGAAAAAAACGAAAAAGGGACGGAAATATTATGGATGTATCGATAATCCGGAATGTGATTTTATGAGCTGGCAAAAACCTTCTTCCATCCGGTGTCGGCAGTGTGGCGGCTATATGGTAGAAAAAGGGAAAAAGCTCGTATGTGCCGATGAAAAATGTGGATATATCATCGATAAAGAAGATCTGGATCAAGAGACTTCCGATACGGAATAGGAAAAAGGCAGACGGTGGTTCTGCCTTTTTTCGATATCAGCAGGAAAATGAGTGGCACAAAAAATTTTAATCATGGGGGAATCCGCTTTTTTAGGTATCAGCAGGGAAGTGAGTCAAACAAATTACTTAAATTGTGTGAATATAAGAATCAATTAAAAAAAGAGAAAAAATATTATGTCATACTGTTGTTATTGTGGGGGAGATATGTTAAAATTATACAAGCTGAAGAATTATCTGTTAATTTTAACAATAAGATGGAGGTGGCTATGAGTGTCCAATTACTCGATAAAACGAGAAAAATAAACAAATTGCTTCACAATAATAATTCCCATAAAGTAGTTTTTAATGATATATGTGAGGTGTTAAGTGATATTCTTTTATCAAACGTTCTTGTTATCAGCAAAAAGGGAAAAGTGCTCGGCATTAAGAACCGTATGGATATTGAATTGATCAATGAATTAATTAACAATGAAGTGGGCGAATACATTGATGGGCTTTTAAACGAACGTCTTTTGGGAGTGCTGTCCACAAAAGAAAATGTGAATTTGGAGACTCTCGGTTTTGAACATACAGAAATTGATCAGTACCAGGCGATTATTACTCCGATTGATATTGCCGGAGAAAGATTAGGTACCGTATTTATGTACCGCAGGGAAAAACATTATGAGATTGACGATATCATTCTTGTGGAATATGGTACGACGGTGGTAGGTCTGGAAATGATGCGCTCCGTTAATGAAGAAAATGCAGAAGAAACCAGAAAAGTTTCCATTGTCAAATCGGCAATTTCCACCCTGTCTTTTTCGGAATTGGAGGCTATTCAGCATATTTTTGATGAATTGGATGGTTCGGAAGGAATCCTCGTTGCCAGCAAGATTGCTGACCGGGTGGGAATTACCAGATCCGTTATTGTCAATGCATTGCGGAAGTTTGAAAGTGCAGGTGTGATCGAATCCCGTTCCTCTGGCATGAAAGGAACGTATATTAAAGTATTGAATGATGTGATATTTGATGAGTTAAAAAAGATGAAACATTAATCACCAGTCCACAAAACGATGGAGGATAAAAATGAGATCGGAGCACTATAAGATAACTCAATATTCAGTTGGAAGCATTTTAGGATACGTAGAAAACGAACAGATCGCCATTCCGGAAATCCAAAGGCCGTTTGTATGGAAGGATGAGGAGGTCAGAGCATTGATCGATTCGTTATATGAAGGATATCCGATTGGATACCTGATCATCTGGCAGAACTCCCAGGTCAAAGTGCGCGGTTTTGGAGAGGCTGGAACCAAAAAGATCCTGATTGATGGGCAGCAGCGTGTCACTGCCCTGATGGCAGCACTGCTCGGAAAAGAAGTTCTGGATAACCAATATCGATCCCGCAAAATCCAGATTGCCTTTAATCCGCTGGCAAAAGATTCGGAAGAACATTTTGCTGTCTGTAATGAACAATATGACAAAGATCCCAAATGGATTTCAGATATTTCTTCTTTTTTCCGCAAAGATTTTTCCTTCCGCCAGTTTGAAAAAGAATACAAAGAAGCGAACGAAGGGGAAGATTTTTCCAGGCTGGAAGAGTCTGTGGACACTCTGAAAGAGATATTGAAACGTCAGGTTGGCATCATAGAGCTGTCTTTTCTTCTGGATATTGATGTCGTATCAGAAATTTTTATCCGCATCAATCTGCAAGGGAAACCTTTAAACCAGGAAGATTTTGTCATGTCTAAAATATCGGTGAACGATCAGTATGACGGAAACCATATCCGTAACTGTATCGATTATTTTTGCCATACCCTGCAGGATCCGGCTTTTTACCAGATTCTTCAAAATGAATCCTCTTTTACCAGTTCGGAATATGGAAAGGCGATGTCCTGGTGCGGCCATAGCGAAGATTTCCTGTATACTCCATTATATTCCGATGTCTTAAAAGTTGTCCTGATTTCCTATTTTGGAAAAACAAAGATTGGTGACCTGGTGCATCTTCTTTCTGGAAGGACCTCCGATCGAAAAGAGTATTCGAAAGAGATTGCCGAAGATTCCTTCCAAAAACTTGGGGCAGGTGTCCGTGCATTTGTCAGTGAGCAAAATTTCAGGGGCTTCCAGGAGGCACTGGAATATGCCGGTTACTGCTGTCAGCGCCTGATCTACTCCCAGTCCTTCTTAAATTACTGTTATGCCATGTATCTGATCATGGGACAACAGAACATACCGGAAGAAGAAAAACGCTCGCTGATCGCCCGCTGGATGACGATGTGTCTCATCACCGGCCATTATCAAAGCGGAGGGGAAGGAACCGTGGTACGGGATTGTGCAGAGATCAGAGCAGCAGGTTTTTCTTCCTATTTAAAACAGATCGAAGACCTGAGGATGACAGACGATTTCTTTACGACAATCCTTCCGGAAAAATATACTTCCACCACCGTACGTACGGCACCATTTCTTGCATATCTGGCTGCCCTGTGTAAAAATAAAGTTCACTCACTCTACAGCAGCGAGACTACATTAGAAGAATTATGTTGCTCGAAAGCGGAATCCTACCATATTCTCCCGAAAGCATATCTGGAAAAATGCGGATATCAAACCAGGGAAATCTATGGACAGGTGGCAAATCTTACCTACATCTCTAAAGAAATCCGTGAGATCGTCCGCAAAAATTCTCCGGTTTCTTATAAAGAACGGTTAGAAAAGAAGATCAGCCCGGAAGTGATTCAAGAAACACTGTCAGAAAATGCATTGACGCAGGCAATCTTTACTGCGCAGGAAGCCGGGGTAGAAAAGATTTTATCTGACCGCCGAAAAGACATGTCGAAAACTGTGCAGAGCTATTACCAATCCTTATAATAGCTGATCGAAAACGCCTGTGATCTTCACAATACGGGATGGATGAAATGCCTCCGGAAGTTCACACAGTAAAAAGAATAAATTTAGGAAGAAACTTGATGAATAGTTCTTCCTTTTTTTTTATAAATATGTTATATTACATTAAGTGGTTTTAAAAACTATATCATGTAAATACCAGGAGGAGACTATGAGTTATAGAATTATCGTGGACAGCTGTGGGGAACTTACCCAGGAGATGAAGGATTCCGGAAATTTTGAGACGGCATCTTTGGAAATACAGGTGGGGGACCATCACATCATAGACGATGAAACTTTTGACCAGGCACAATTTTTAAAATATGTAGCGGAAGAGCCGGAATGTCCAAGATCTTCCTGTCCGTCTCCGGAAAGATATATGACGAAATATCACTGCGATGCCGACAGAGTGTATGCTGTCACCCTATCTGCCGAATTGAGCGGATCTTATAACAGTGCGGTCGTCGGGAAGAATCTTTACCATGAAGAATATGGAGAGAAACCGATTTATGTTTTTAATTCCCGCTCGGCATCCGTTGGTGAGACGTTGATCGGATTAAAGATCCAGGAATGTGAAGAAAAGGGAATGTCTTTTGAAGAAGTGATCCAGACGGTAGAGACCTATATCGATTCTCAGCATACCTATTTTGTTTTAGAAACGTTGGATGCATTAAGAAAGAATGGCAGGCTGACCGGAATCAAGGCCTTCGTTGCCGATGCATTAAATATCAAGCCGATTATGGCATCGACACCAGAAGGCAACATCTGTCAGCTCTCCCAGGCAAGAGGCATGAAAAAAGCCCTGAATAAAATGGTCGAAGCGATCAAAGAGAATGTGGTGGATCCCGCCAATAAGATTCTGGCGATTTCTCACTGTAATTGTCTGAAAAGAGCAGAATATGTAAAAGAGATTCTCTTAAAGGATACATCCTTTCAAAAAGTGATCATCCTCGATACCCAGGGAATCAGCAGTTTATATGCCAGTGATGGCGGTATCATTGTCGTTGTATAATTCGTTGACAAAAAACACATTTCGGAAGTTTTTTGAGAAAAAGGGGAGCTAAACGCCTGATTTTTAGGGAAACCCCCTTGCGTAGTAAAGAAAAATCTGTTATAATCATAACAGTATACCGTGAATAATAAGAGTGGGTGTGTGCCCACTCTTATTGTATGTTATAGAAATAACGGTTGATTGCAAAGAAACAATCCCATACCAAAAGGCAGAAGCAGGAATGGAAAGAAGGTGAAAGTCAATGAAATATACGGTAAAGAAGACAGAGATCGTTGCAAAAACAGAAGAGCTTGTGACACCCATTATCGAGCAGAACCAGTTTGAACTGGTCGATGTGGAGTATGTGAAAGAAGGAAGAAACTGGTATTTGAGAGTATATGCTGATAAAGAAGGAGGCATTAACATTGATGACTGCGTTCTGATCAGCCGTGCACTGGAGGCAAAGCTGGATGAAGAAGATTTCATTCCGGATGCTTATATTTTGGAAGTCAGTTCCCCAGGATTAGGGAGACCACTGAAAAAAGAAAAAGATTTCCAGAGAAGCCTTGGAGAAAAAGTGGAATGTAAGTTATATCAGGCAGTCGATCAACAAAAAGAATGGGAAGGAATTTTAGAAGGCGTCACGAAAGAGACGATTACTTTAAAGACAGACCAAAGCGAGATCGAATTGCAAAGAAAGAATATTGCCTCAATCCGTCTGGCAATTGATTTTTAAAAAAGAGGGAAGATAAATAGAAGGAGTGGAATACAATGAGTGAATTAATTGATGCGCTCGATCAATTACAAAAAGAAAAGCATATTGAAAAAGAGGTGATCATGCAGGCGATTGAGGACTCCCTCGTGGCAGCATGTAACAGGGACTTCGGGAAAAATGCCATTGTTAAAGTAAATATGGACAGGGACAATGGTGACATTTCTGTTTTTGTCGAAAAGACAGTCGTGGAAGAAGTCGAAGACGATGTGACACAGATCAGTTTGGAAGATGCAAAGAAGAAAGATATCAAATACGAGATGGGAGATATCGTCAACATTGAAGTGACTCCGAAAAACTTTGGACGGATCGCTGCACAGCATGCCAGAAGTGTCATTGTACAGAAGATCAAAGAAGAAGAAAGAAGAGTCGTATTTGAACATTTTGCCCATAAGGAAAAAGATATTGTTACCGGAGTAGTGCAGCGTTATAATGGAAGAAATATCAGTGTCAGTCTGGATGATAAAACCGATGCAGTCCTCACAGAGAAGGAACAGGTAAAGGGAGAAGTATTTAAGCCGACAGACCGGATCAAGCTTTATGTTGTGGAAGTAAAAGATACCAATAAGGGACCGAAAATTCTGGTGTCCAGAACCCATCCGGAACTGGTAAAACGCTTGTTTGAAAAAGAAGTCGCAGAAGTATATGACGGGACAGTCGAAATTAAAAGTATTGCAAGGGAGGCAGGATCCCGTACGAAAATTGCTGTCTATTCCAATGACACGAATGTGGATCCGGTAGGAGCCTGTGTCGGAGTGAACGGAGCACGTGTGAATGCGATCGTGAATGATTTAAGAGGGGAGAAGATCGATATCATCACCTGGAGTGACGATCCGGCAGTATTGATTGAGAACGCCCTGAGTCCGTCGAATGTCATCTCGGTGGATGTCAACGAGGAAGAAAAAAGTGCCCGTGTCGTTGTTCCGGATTATCAGCTTTCCCTAGCCATTGGTAAAGAGGGACAAAATGCACGTCTTGCAGCAAAGCTGACCGGATATAAGATCGATATTAAGAGTGAGAGCCAGGCAGCAGAGCTTGCGGAAGAGTTGGATTTCGGGGATGACTTCGGAGAAGATTTTGAGGATGATTTCCTGAAAAGTGAAGAAATTGAAGATATCGAAGAAATTCCAGCAGAAGAAGATGGGGAGTTGGATGACACTCCGGAAGAAATGGAAGAAACTGTGGATGAGATAGAGAAGCCGGACGATGAGATGGAAACCGAAATGCCGGAGGAAACGATTACCGGTGACATAGAAGAATAATCAGCGGGCTGGTGAATGATTATGGGGAAAAAAATACCACTCAGACAGTGTGTAGGCTGTCGGGAAATGAAGGCAAAGAAGGAAATGATAAGGGTAATTAAAACGCCGGAAGACGAAATTGTTCTTGATTTTCATGGCAAGAAGAATGGAAGAGGTGCCTATCTTTGCTTTTCACCGGAATGCCTTCAAAAAGCAAGGCGTTCAAAAGGGCTGGAAAGATCGTTAAAGACTGCCATTCCTGATGAGATCTATGACCGATTAGAAGAGGAGTTGAAAGGGCTTGACACAAAAAAATAGCGTGTTATCTATGCTGGGCCTTGCCGCCAAAGCAGGAAAGATTGCCAGTGGAGAATTTTCCGTAGAAAAAGCAGTAAAATCAGGGAAGGCTTTCCTGGTAATGATAGCGGAAGATGCTTCGGATAATACAAAAAAGATGTTCCGGAATATGTGTAAATATTATGAAGTGCCGATGGAAATATTTGCGACGAAAGAAGAACTGGGACATTGGGTCGGTAAAACATACAGGGCTTCCATCTGTATCTTAGATGAAGGTTTTGCAAAATCAATCGTAAAAAAAATAAATCTGAATATGGAGGGATAGCGGATGCCAAAAATGAGAGTACATGAAGTAGCAAAACAATTAGATAAAAGCAGTAAGGATATTATCGCTGCATTGCAGCAACAGGGAATAGAAGTACAGAGTCATATGAGTACAGTATCAGAAGAACAAATCGAAAAATTAAAAACCGCATTTCGGAAAAAAGAAGAAAAAAACGGCAATACAAAAAACCAGACAGCCAGACACAACAATCATGGCAATGACCAGCATGATAGAAACCGGGAGAACCGGGGAAACCATGATGGTAAAAATGACAACCGAAATGCCCGTGGGAACCGTGAGAACCGCAGCACACGGACGGACGAAAACAAAGACAACCGGGGAAACCGGAATAATGATACCCGATATAATAACCGGGACCGCAGTGCGCGGGGAGACCGAAATGACGGAAACCGCGGAAACCGTGAGAACCGTGAGAATCGTGAGAACCGGAATGCCCGGGGTGGCCATGATGGAAGAAATGATAGAAATAACCGAAATGACGGAAACCGCGATAACCGTGGAAGACGGAATAATGACACCAGATATAATAACCGCAACAATGGCAACCGTAATGAAAAGGATGACCGCAGAAATAAGTCTTCTTTAGGAGATACCTTAGTGAATGCGAAGGAATCAAGAAACGGCAAAGAAAACCGCCATACCATCAACCGGGAATACAGCCGGGATAACAAAGAAAATAATCGGAATGATAACCGGGGAGGACGGAATAACCGCCGCAATAACAACCGGGACAATGATTATAATAATCAGAAAAAGCAAAGGAAGAACAAACAGCAGCAGCCGGTGCAGGCAGCCAAGCCGGCAGAACCGAAGGAAGAGGTGATCCGCAATATCACGCTTCCGGATCCGGTCTCTTTAAAAGAACTGGCAGAAGCATGTAAAGTACAGCCGTCAGTCATCATTAAAAAACTTTTCATGGCCGGACAGATGGTGACGATCAATACCGAATTTTCTTTTGATGATGCGGCAGAAATTGCTTTGGAATATAATTGCATCGCAGAAGAAGAAGTCAAGGTGGATGTGATTGAGGAGCTGTTAAAAGAAGAGGAAGAAGACGAAAAAGATATGACCAGCAGGCCGCCGGTTGTATGTGTTATGGGGCATGTTGACCATGGAAAAACATCCCTTCTGGATGCCATCCGTTCTACGCATGTTACAGCCGGGGAAGCCGGCGGAATTACCCAGCATATCGGTGCTTATGTGGTAGAAATTAACGGAGAAAAGATCACATTCCTGGATACCCCGGGGCATGAAGCGTTCACTTCCATGCGTCTGCGTGGTGCACAGGCGACAGATATTGCTGTCCTGGTCGTTGCAGCAGACGACGGAGTTATGCCGCAAACCATTGAGGCCATCAACCATGCCAAGGCTGCGGAAGTCGAAGTCATCGTTGCTGTCAATAAAATTGACAAAGAAGGTGCCAATGTAGACCGGGTAAAACAGGAACTTACCGAATACGGTCTGATTGCAGAAGATTGGGGTGGAAGTACCATTTTCGTTCCGGTATCTGCAAAGACCGGCGAGGGAATCAGTGAGCTTTTGGAAATGATCACCCTGACAGCAGAGGTGCTGGAACTGAAAGCAAATGCCAAACGAAAGGCAAGGGGACTTGTAATTGAGGCCAAGCTTGATAAGGGACGCGGTCCGGTAGCAACCATCTTAATCCAGAAAGGAACGCTCCGCATTGGGGACAGCATTAATATCGGGCATGCATATGGCCGTGTCCGTGCCATGATTGACGACCAGGGAAACCGTGTCAAAAGTGCAGGACCATCTACACCGGTAGAGATCCTTGGATTAAATGATGTTCCATTTTCCGGTGAAGTGCTGATGTCACATGACAACGAAAAAGAAGCCCGGACAACTGCCGATGCCTTTATCGCCTATGGCAGGGAAAAGATGCTGGAAGATACGAAGAATAAATTATCTCTGGATGATCTGTTCGACCAGATCCAGGCAGGAAATGTCAAGGAACTGAACCTGGTTGTCAAAGCCGATGTCCAGGGCTCCGTAGAAGCGGTAAAACAGAGCCTTACCAAGCTTTCTAATGAGGAAGTTATGATCAAGGTGGTCCACGGAGGTGTGGGAGCCATCAATGAATCGGATGTCATCCTGGCCTCAGCTTCCAATGCGATCATCATTGGATTCAATGTACGTCCGGATGCCATGGCCAAATCGGTGGCAGAGAGAGAAAAAGTCGATATGAGATTATATCGTGTCATTTACAATGCCATCGAGGATATTGAGGCGGCGATCAAAGGTATGCTCGATCCGGTTTACCGGGAGAAAGTCATTGGTCATATTGATGTCCGTCAGATTTATAAGGCTTCCGGTGTCGGTACGATTGCCGGATGTTATGTGGCAGACGGTATGATCACCAAGACAGCCCAGGCACGGATTGTGCGGGACGGTATTGTCATCTATGAAGGACAGCTTGCATCTTTAAAACGTTTTAAAGACGATGTAAAAGAAGTAAAATCCGGATTTGAATGCGGAATTGTTTTTGAGAAATATAACGATATTAAAGAGGGAGACCAGATTGAAGCCTTTGTAATGGAAGAAATTCCAAGATAGATTCCAGACATGAGGTAGAAGAGTTTTCCCTATCATACATGCCGCCTTTTTTGGCGGCAGAATGGAGGACCTATGCGTAAGAACAGTGTAAAAAATATCCGGATTAACTCTGAAGTATTAAAAGAGCTGAGCCGGATTATTTCCAGGGAAATCAAAGATCCGAGAATCTCTCCAATGACTTCCGTTGTTTCCGTGGAAGTGGCACCGGACTTAAAAACCTGCAAGGCATACATTAGTATCCTTGGAAAGGAAGAAGAGCAAAAAGAGACTCTGGAAGGACTGCAGAGTGCCCATGGTTATATCCGCCGTGAACTGGCTCACAGCCTGAATCTCCGCAACACCCCGGATATCCGTTTCATCCTGGATCAATCGATCGAATATGGGGTAAACATGTCGAAAAAAATTGATGAGATCAATGCGGACATGCACAGACGAGAGGAGGAGGAGTCGGAAGAATGACTCTCAAAAAGGAAATCGGCCTGTCATTTTTAAAGAAAAAAGAAGAATTGGAAAGCAAAATAAAGGAAGCGGAGACCATTGGTATCTCAGGACATCAAAATCCTGACGGGGACTGTATCGGATCCTGTCTTGCTTTATATACTTATATCAAAGATCAGTATCCAAAGAAAAAAGTAGATCTTTATTTGGAGCCGATCCCGGAAAAGTTCTCCTTTTTAAAATATGTAGAAGTGATTTCCCAGGAAAAAAAGCAGGAGGAGCCTTATGACCTGTTTTTCTCACTGGATTGTTCAGAGCCGGAACGTCTCCATCATTTTATGGATTTGTTTACCAGGGCAAACAATCAGGTATGTGTGGACCATCACTTTACCAACCAGGGATTTGGAGATCTGCGATTCATCTGTCCGGAGGCTTCCTCTACCTGTGAGATCTTATTTGATATCTTTTCCTGGGAAAACATATCCTTCGACTGCGCCCAAGATCTCTATATGGGGATTGTCCATGATACCGGGGTTTTCAAGCATACGAACACGACCAGAAAGGTCATGGATACAGCAGGGGCACTTTTAGATAAAGGCTTGCATTCGGAAGAAATCATTGATCAGACATTTTACAGGAAAACCTATAAACAAAACCAGGTTCTTGGGAAAGCATTAATGAAAAGCGAGCTTTTGTTACAGGGCAGGGTAATCTTTTCTATTCTTACCAGAAAAGACCTGGCATCTTATGAGGCAGAAAGCAGCGACTTAGATGGGATCATTGACCAGCTCCGTATTACGGAAGGTGTGGAATGTGCCCTGCTGCTTTATGAAACAGAAGAGGGTAGTTATAAAGTGAGCATGCGGGCTAAAGATGCTGTGGATGTCAGCAGCATTGCTGCCGTCTTTGGGGGAGGCGGACATGTCAAAGCAGCCGGATGCACGGTGAAAGGGAATCCGATGGAGATTGTGGAAGAGATTTCCCAAATGGTAAAAGAACAGATCGAAGAGTCGGAAAAAAAGAATTCGGAAGAAAGCGAAGAAACCAATCGTGCATCAGAAAAGAAAGAACAGAGTACCATATGATCAGCGGAATCCTTAATATAAAAAAAGAACTAGGTTTTACCTCCCATGATGTCGTGGCCAAGCTCCGTGGAATCGTACATCAAAAAAAGATTGGACATACCGGAACCCTTGATCCCGATGCCACCGGTGTGCTCCCCGTCTGTCTTGGGAAAGCAACCAAACTGTGTGACCTGATCGGAAATTGGGACAAAACATATGAAGCAGTCCTTCTTCTTGGAAAAGAAACCGATACGGAAGACACCAGTGGGGAAGTGATTCGTGAAGCTCCAGTGGAGAAGACGGAAGAAGAGATCCGGGAGGCCATCCTTTCTTATGTGGGAGATTACCCGCAGATTCCTCCTATGTATTCTGCGAAGAAAGTACAGGGGAAGAAATTATACGAGCTGGCAAGAAAGGGAATCGTCATCGAGAGAAAGCCTTGTCTTGTCCACATTTCTTCGATTATTATAAAAAAGATGGAGCTGCCTTTGGTCACCTTGGAAGTCACCTGTTCAAAGGGAACCTATATCCGAAGCCTGTGCAGGGATATCGGAAAGGACATCGGATGCGGCGGATGCATGGCAAAGCTTGTTCGTACCAGGGTTGCTTCGTTTCATATAGACAACCATTGCTTTACCCTTTCGGAGATAGAACAAATGCGCGATGAAGGAACGTTATGGCAGCACATCATCCCGGTGGATACGGTTTTTTGTCATTTCCCGGCACTGACAGTCAAAGAAGAAGGGGAGAAAAAGCTGTATAACGGGAATCCGCTCTCAATGGATCTGTGTGAAAAGCAAATGGCAGCAAATGACATCAAAGAAACAGGGGAACAGCCTGTAAAAGAACAGAATTTGACAAAAGAAAGTAAAATGTATCGTGTGTACGATAAAGAAAAACATTTTATTGGGATTTACCAGCTGGAAGAAAATCATATCCTGAAACCACATAAATTATTCTTGTGATATACGCAAACTGTGGCAGACGGCTTTGGAGGCAGAAATGGAATATATAACAAGTCCGGACTTTCATTTTAAAGATACCGCGGTGGCTTTGGGGAAGTTCGAAGGAATTCACCGCGGGCATCAGCTTTTGATGGACAAAGTAACACAACAAAAAAGAAATGGTCTGCGCAGTGTCGTTTTTACTTTTGACCGTCCGCCTAGATTTACTCTTTCCGGAGACACTGCATATCAACAGATTTACACCAAAGAAGAACGCAGGGAGATTTTACAGAAAAGAAACATTGATATATTGATCGAGCACCCTTTTACAAAGGAATTTGCAGCCCTGAGCCCGGAAAAGTTTATCCGGGAAGTACTGGTGCAAAAAGCGGGAGCGAAGGTGATCGTCGTCGGGACAGACTTTCATTTTGGCAAAAATCGTTCCGGAGGGATTGACAATCTGGAAGATCTGGAAAGAGAATGCGGATATCATCTCATTGTGGTAGAAAAGCTCCAGCATGGCGGGAAAGATGTCAGCAGTACCAGAATCCGTAATTGCCTGGAAAAGGGAAATATGGAAATGGCAAGAGATCTTTTGGGAAGGGATTACAGCATTTGTGGGGAAGTAGTCCACGGAAATGCCCTCGGTCGAAAGATCCAGGTACCGACAGTGAACCAGAAGGTTGACAGGGTAAAATTAGTGCCTCCAAACGGAGTTTATGTTTCCAGGATCCATGTCAAAGGACAGGTTTATTATGGAATAACAAACATAGGCGTAAAACCGACGGTAAACCAAACCGAAGAAAAAACAGTGGAGACCAATATCTTTGCTTTTGATGAAGAGATTTACGGTGAGGAAGTCACAGTAGAACTGCTGCATTTTCATCGTCCGGAGCAGCGTTTTACATCGATAGAACTGCTGCAGGAACAATTATTGAAAGATGTGGAATTTGGAAAACAATATGTCCTGTCAAATCAGCTATAGAAAATATCGAAATAATGGGATATAATGATATCAGGGTCAAATATTATAGAAAAAGAACAAAGGGGTGGTATAATGAATACAATCATTACGATTGGAAGACAGTATGGCAGCGGCGGAAAAGAAATCGGTAAAAAACTTTCTGAGTATTATAACATACCATTTTATGACAAAGAGCTGTTAAAAATTGCAGCAAAGGAAAGCGGCATCTGTGAGGAAATGTTTGAAAATTTTGATGAGAAACCAACAACCAGTTTTCTCTATTCCCTGGTGATGGATCCTTACGCGTTGGGATATAATGCAGCTTCCTTCGATATGCCTTTAAACCAGAAAGTATTTCTGGCTTCTTTCGATGCGATTAAAAAAGTGGCCAACAAAGGGCCGTGCATTATCGTAGGGCGTTGTGCAGACTATGCATTGAAAGAATATGAAAATAGAATCAATCTTTTTATCCATGCACCGATGCGCTTTAAAAAGTTGAGAATTCATGAAGAATATAAGATTCCTTTGGAAAAAGTAAAAGATGTTGCAGTCAAGACAGACAAACAAAGGGCCAGCTATTATAATTACTACACCTCCAAAAAATGGGGTGATTTAAAGAGCTATGATCTCTGCATCGACAGCAGTATTCTGGGCATCGATGGAACCGTAGATTTGATCAAGCAGATGGTTTCATTAAAAGAAGCGAAAGAAGCGGGAGAACAGTAAAATCATTGCATTGGGATGATGAAAAAACAGTGATGCAAAAAAGCATCACTGTTTTTATGTCAAAAAAGATCTAGTCTTCTTCCTGGTAGCGGCGATCGACTTTATTATAAGAAGTAAAATATGGTGCAAAGTCTTTTTGCTTTGACTCTTCTGAGTCTAACTTCCGGATAAAATTCGTCCGTGTCTTTTTCTCAGGAAGAGGGGTCAGAAGGCCGGATGTCTTTCCGGCATCGATAGATTTTAAAAGCCATGACATGTTACGACCTAACGTCCTCATGACCATCATACCTTCGAGGTCCTGTTCCACTTCTTCCGGAATGTTCCCGTGAACCATATTCCAATAGGCGGAAGGGACGACAGGCATATTACTCATCAGGAAATATTTATTCAGCTGTTCCAAGGCAGCAGTGGAACCAGCGCGACGACAACTGACAACTGCGGCTGCCGGTTTATAAGGAAAACCTGCACTGGAATAAAACATGCGGTCAAGGAAAGAAGTGATCTCTCCGCTGGCTGCCGCATAATGGACAGGAGAACCGACGATCAGCCCGTCACAGTGTTCCATTTTGGCAATCGCGATATTGACCGGATCGTCACCAAAAATACATTTGCCAAGTTTATTTTTTCGGCACATGCCACATCCCATACATCCCCGGATTGGGTTTGGACCGATGTGGATCCATTCTGTTTCAATATCGTTCATGTGGAGTGCCTTCTCCACTTCAAAAAGAGCCCGGAAAGTGCAGCCTCGTGGATGAGGACTTCCGTTTAAAAGTAATACTTTCATAAAAACACCCAATCCTTTCTTTTTATCGATCATAGCCAATGATATGCTGATGATTCCTGTGTTCAAAGCGTAAAAATACGATTTTGAATGCAATACTTCTCCAAAATTATACCATTATTCTGAAAAAAAGTATAGAGAATGCCAGAAAATCATCTTGTTTTTATAGAAATTTACATATATACTTAAGATTGCAATAAAAAATAACAAAAATTTCAAGTTGTTTTCAAGATTATAGAAATTTTGCACGAAAAAATTTGTTACTATGGAGGAAGTTTATGGATATTGCAGTAAAAAAATTTAAAAAAGTCCTGGTTGCGAACAGAGGAGAGATTGCAATCAGGGTATTTCGGGCGTTGAGTGAGCTGGGAATCAGTTCAATCGCCATTTATTCAAAGGAAGACCGATATGCCCTTTTTCGCTCGAAGGCCGATGAGGCCTATCCTTTAGATTCAGAGAAAGGACCGGTGGATGCCTATCTGGATATTCCGACCATTATTCGGATTGCGAAGGAAAAAAAGGCAGATGCCATTCATCCGGGATATGGATTTTTGTCGGAAAACCCGGAATTTGCCGAGGCTTGCCGGAAGAACGGGATTGTCTTTATCGGACCTACCGTAGAAGCAATGAATATTATGGGAGATAAAATCTCCGCAAAGAAGGCCGCGCAGGAAAGCAAGGTACCGATTATCGAGGGAAGTGATTTTGCAATCCATGATGTGGAAACTGCCATAAAGATTGCAGACGAAATCGGATATCCGGTCATGCTAAAAGCCAGCAACGGCGGCGGCGGACGGGGAATGCGTATTGTCGAAGACAGGGAATCCATGCCAGAAGCCTTTGAAAAATCCAGGAATGAGTCCAAGAGAGTGTTTGGGGAAGCAAAGCTTTTCCTGGAAAAATACCTCATTCATCCGAAACACATTGAAGTACAGGTCTTGGGGGATAATTATGGAAATATTGTCCATCTCTATGACAGGGACTGCTCTTTGCAAAGAAATAACCACAAAATTGTGGAATTTGCACCGGCATGGTCCATTTCGGAAGAGACCAGGAAAAAAATTCTCGATTCAGCCAAACGTCTGGCACGCCGTGTAGGATATACCAATGCCGGAACGATGGAGTTCCTCGTGGATAAAGAGGAAAATCCGTATTTCATTGAGATGAACCCGAGAATCCAGGTAGAGCATACGGTATCGGAAATGATTACCGGGATTGATATTGTCATTTGCCAGATCCTGATCGCAGAAGGATATCCCCTGAATTCCCAGACCATTCATATTTATTCTCAAAATGAGGTGAAATGTAACGGATATGCGATTCAGGTGAGGGTGACAACAGAAGATCCGGCCAACCATTTTATTCCGGATAGCGGAAAGATTGACATGTATCGTCCGGGCGGGGGCAGCGGAATCCGCCTGGATGGGGGAATGGCTTATACCGGGGCTGTGATCACACCTCATTACGATAGCCTGCTGGTCAAAATTATCTCCCATGATCGCACGTTTGAAAATGCGATCCACAAGTCGGTGCGGACGCTGAAAGAAATGAGGGTGTACGGGATCAAGACGAATGCTACATTCTTGATCAATGTACTCAACCATGAGGCCTTCCATCAAGGAAAATGTTTTACTACTTTTATAGAAGAAACACCAGAATTATTTGAGCTGCATTATAAATTAGATCGGACAACCAAGATATTAGAGTTCCTTTCCAATAAAATGGTAAATGTCAATCCGGGATCCAAACCTTATCTGGAAGGCAGAAAGCTTCCGATGATTGATACAAGCAAAAAAATTTATGGGACAAGAGATGAATTTCTGCGACTGGGGCCAAAAGAATTTACCCAGAAAGTGTACCGCAGTAAAAAACTTTATGTCACAGACACGACCATGCGGGATGGACAGCAGTCTCTTCTCGCCACGAGGATGCGGACGAAGGAAGTTGCCGGAGCCGCAAGGGCAACGAACCTTTATCTCAAAGATTCCTATTCCATTGAAGCGTGGGGCGGTGCCACTTACGATACCGAATATCGTTTTTTGAAAGAGTCTCCGTGGAAACGTCTGGATATCTTAAGAGAGCGTATGCCGAATGTTATGATCCAGATGTTGATCCGCGCTTCCAATCTGGTGGGGTATCAGACATACCCGGACAATGTCATTAAGAAATTCATTAAAGTGTCCAGTGATCATGGCGTGGATGTTTACCGAATTTTTGACAGTATGAATTGGATGGAGAACCTGAAACTTCCGATAGAGGAAGCCTTGAACACAGGAAAAGTCGTGGAAGGTGCGATCTGTTATACCGGAGATATTTTGAATCCGAAAGAAACCAAGTATACCATAGATTACTATTGTAAAAAGGCAAGGCAGCTAGAACGGCTTGGCTGTCATGTGATCGCCCTGAAGGATATGTCCGGGCTTTTGAAGCCTTATGCGGCAAAAGAACTGATCAGCGCACTGAAAGAAGAGGTGAGGATCCCGATCCACTTACATACACATGACACGACAGGGAACGGGGTTGCCACCTATCTTATGGCAGCGGAAGCCGGCGTGGATATCGTGGACTGTGCGATCGGTTCGATGAGTTCTTTTACCAGCCAGCCGTCCCTTAACGCACTGGTGGAGGCCTTAAAGGGGACTGAAAGGGACACTTTGATCGATTCGGAAGGTCTGTTGGAATTGAATCAATATTATGCCCACGAGAGAAAAGTCTATAAACCTTTTGAAAGCGATATCCATTCCCCGAATCCGGAAATTTATCAATACGAGATCCCGGGCGGGCAATATTCGAACTTTAAAAGGCAGGTGGAAGAGATGGGTGCCGGAAATAATTTTAATCAGGTCAAACGTCTCTATAAAGAAGCAGACGAGCTGCTTGGCAATATCATAAAAGTAACCCCGACTTCAAAAGTTGTGGGGGATTTGGCAATTTTTATGCAAAAAAATGATCTCACCAAAGAAAATATTTTGGAAAAAGGCAGGGATCTCTCCTATCCGGACTCGGTTGTACAGTATTTTCTTGGAAAACTGGGACAGCCGGAAAATGGTTTTCCGGAAGAATTACAAAAAATTGTATTAAAAGATCAGGAACCGATCCATGTACGGCCGGGCAGTCTTCTTCCGGATGTGGATTTTGACCAGATTGCTTCTTATCTTAGGGAAAACTATTATATGGACTCCATGGAACAGCCGGAAGTTATGGAACAGAAGGTGCTAAGTTACGCGCTGTATCCAAGAGTCTATGAAGATTACTGTGAACATTTCCAGGCATACAATGATGTATCCAAACTGGAAAGTCATGTCTATTTTTACGGTTTGCGCCCGGGGGAAGAGACTACGATACAGATCGAGGAAGGCAATGACACCCTCATTAAGTTTATCCGTAAATCAGAACCCGATGCGAAAGGATACCGCACCCTTCAATTTGAGGTAAACGGTTTCTTCCGTGAAGTGAAAATTCTGGATAAACATTTTGAGGTCAAGGCAGACAGGAAATTAAAAACCGATCCGAAAAATCCGGGACATCTTGGGGCGACTATTCCAGGAACCATCTGTGATATCCGCGTGCAGGAGGGAGACCATGTGACGAGAAATTCACCGCTTATGGTAATCGAAGCGATGAAGATGGAGACAACCGTCACTTCTCGGGTCAATGGTACGGTCGATAAAATTTATGTACAAGATGGGGAGGAAGTCAATGAGGGAACGCTTCTCGTCTCCTTTCTTATTGATGAAGAGGAAAAAGTGGAACAGGAGCATCCAAAGCTGCCGGACATCGATTTAAATACTTTAGACCAGGATGAATTTGTCACGGAAGAGATCAAAGAAAAAGAAGAGCAGCCAGAGCTCTGATTGACCAAAAGCCTGTCATGGGATATAATGAAAACGTTTATGGAGGTACAATAAATGAGAGAAAACTCATGGTTATGCTATACCGGTGAAGAAGAAAAAGAAGTAGAGCTTCTTGCCGGGCAATATAAAGAATTTTTAAGCTGTTGCAAAACCGAGCGGGAATGTACCGCTTATTTTACCAAAGAGGCCGAACAGTATGGATATCAGGATCTGAATCAGCTGATCGCATCCAATACACGTTTAAAAGCAGGAGATAAAGTGTATGGCGTGGGAATGGGAAAAACCATTGCACTTTTTCAGATAGGAAAGAAGCCTCTTACCGAAGGGATGAACATTCTCTGCGCACACATCGATTCCCCAAGGCTGGATCTGAAACAGAATCCTTTATATGAAGATACGGAATTGGCATTTTTCGATACCCATTATTATGGAGGAATTAAAAAATACCAGTGGGTAGCACTTCCTCTTGCCCTTCACGGAGTGGTAGCCAAAAAAGATGGGACAATGCTCACGGTGAATATAGGGGAAGATCCGGAAGATCCCGTTGTTTATGTGACCGATCTCCTGGTCCATCTGGCAGGAAAACAGATGCAAAAGAAAGGTGTGGAACTCATCGAAGGGGAACAGCTGGACATCCTGATCGGAAGCCGGCCTCTGGTCGGAGAAGAAAAAGAGGCGGTCAAAGCGAATATTTTGCATCTTCTTCAGGAAAAATATCAAATCGAAGAAGAAGACTTTCTTTCAGCCGAAATCGAAGTGGTTCCTGCCGGACCGGCCAGGGACTGCGGCTTAGACCGGAGCATGATTGCCGGATATGGCCATGATGACAGGGTCTGCGCCTACCCTTCGTTTCGTGCCATGATGGAAACCAGCCATGTAGAGAGGACGTCATGCTGTCTCCTTGTCGATAAAGAAGAAATCGGAAGCGTGGGGGCAACGGGAATGCAGTCCATGTTTTTTGAAAATACGGTAGCAGAGATTCTTGCCTTGATGGGAGAAGATTCCCATCTGGCACTCAGGAGAACGTTAGCACGATCAAAGATGCTTTCTTCCGATGTCAGTGCCGCTTACGATCCGGCTTATGCGGAGGCCTTTGAAAAGAAAAATTCTGCATATTTTGGAAAGGGAATGGTTCTGAATAAATATACCGGAGTCCGGGGGAAATCCGGTTCGAATGACGCGAATGCAGAGTATCTGGCACAGTTACGTCGGATTTTTGATGACAATAAGGTCGCTTTTCAGACAGCAGAACTGGGAAAAGTAGACTATGGCGGTGGAGGAACCATAGCTTATATTGCAGCACTCTACGGAATGCAGGTCGTAGACAGTGGTGTTGCTGTCCTGAGTATGCATGCGCCGTGGGAGATTATCAGTAAATCCGATTTATATGAGGCGAGAAAAGGATATTTGGCATTTTTGAAAAATGCTTGAGAGAATGTCCGGGGAAATCGATCAGATGGAGATAAGATATGGATTGCCAGGAAGCACAATCAAACATTCTGAATTTTATAAATCATAAAATGGGACAAGATGAGACCCTCAGTTTTATTGAACACATCCGGGAATGCAGCGATTGCTGGGAAGAACTGGAAATTTATTATGTCATTCTTGTTGGACTGCGCCAGCTGGATGGGCGGGAAGAAATCATTGCGGATTTCAGAGAAAGACTGAAAAAAGAAATCGATTGCCAGTATGAAATGATTGAAAGAGAAGAGAGAAAACAACATATCATAAAGACTTGCTTCTCTTTGGCTGCCTTTCTTGTGGGAATGTGGCTGTTGATCTATCTTATTTTGTTATTGTTCTGAAATTTTAGGAGGATATGTATGGCCGATAAGATTATGCTGCTGGATGGGCACAGTATTTTAAACCGGGCATTTTATGGTTTGCCGGACCTGACCAATGCAGAAGGGAAACATACGAATGCGGTACTGGGATTTTTAAATATTATTTTACATTATATAGAAGAGGAAAAACCGACCCATCTGCTGGCAGCTTTTGACCGGAGTGAACCGACTTTCCGGCATGAAAAATACAAAGAATATAAAGGCACGAGAAAACCGATGCCTTCGGAATTGGCAGAGCAGGTGCCGTTGATGAAAGAGGTTTTAAAGGCAATGGAAATTCCCATTGTCACACAGGCAGGCATCGAAGCAGATGACATCCTCGGCACGATTGGACGGGAAGCAGAAGAAAGCGGATTTTTGGTGGCAATTGTGTCGGGAGACCGGGATCTCCTGCAGCTGGCAACCGACAAAATCAAAATAAAAATACCAAAAACCAAGATGTCCGGTACCGTCACGGAGAACTATTTTGCGGAAGATGTCCAAAAAGCATATGGGGTAACTCCAGTCGAATTTATTGATATGAAAGGATTGATGGGGGATGCCTCTGATAATATTCCCGGTGTGCCGGGAATCGGAGAAAAAACTGCTTCCAAGATTATCAAAGAATTTCATTCGATTGAGAATGCCTATGAGCATCTGGATGAAATCAAACCGGCAAGAGCAAAAAATAATTTAAAAGAGTATTATGGACAGGCCATTTTGAGTAAAGAGCTGGCCACGATAAAGAAGGATTGTGATCTATCTTATCACTTTGAAGAAGCAAAAATTGGCTCTTTATTTACAAAAGATGCCTATCAGCTCTTTAAAAGACTGGAGCTAAAAAGCCTGCTCCGATATTTTTCAGAGGAAGAAAAAGAGATGATTTCCCTGGATGTGACCCTTGTATCGGATTTGGGAGAAGCAGAATCCGTTTTTTCCGCAATCAAACAGGAAAAGAAAGCAGGACTTGGGATCATCGGAACACGGGAACATTGCTGTGGCCTCTCTCTTGCATGGGATAAAAAGAAAGCCATTTTGCTTGCGGGGGGCTTTCTTACCGAGGAATATTTCAAAGAGAGAATCCTGGAACTCTTAGAAGCTGGCGTGCGACTTTTTGTATTGGATTATAAGGCCTGCCTGCATTTTGAGGAAAGGATACGGGAATATGAAGAGCAGATAGAGGATGTGGGAATCCAGGCGTATCTCCTGAATCCGCTGCAGTCATCGTATGATTATGACGACCTGGCCAGGGATTATCTTCAGCTCACGCTTCCTTCCAGAAAAGAAATCTGCGGAAAGAACACGATCGAAGAGATTTTTTCTGTGGAAAAGGAAAGTACGGTACAGCTTGCCGCCTGTTTATCAGCTGTCTGCCTTGCGGCTGCTCCGGTGATCGCCCAAAAACTGAACGAAGAAGGGCTGGAAGCGTTGTATAAAGAAATAGAGAGGCCGACCGTACCGACTCTTTATGATATGGAAAAATATGGTATTTCTGTAGAAAAAGACGCCTTAAAAGCCTATGGTGACCAATTGGCAGGAAGAATCCAGGAGTTAGAGCAAAGCATTTGTGAAAAAGCGGGAAAGACATTTAATATCAATTCACCAAAACAGTTGGGGATTGTATTATTTGAAGATTTAAAGATGCCTTTTGCCAAAAAGACCAAGACCGGATATTCTACCAGTGCCGATATTTTGGAAAAACTGGCACCGGAGTATCCCATTGTTTCCGAAGTCCTTGAATACCGACAGATGGCAAAACTGAAATCTACTTATGCAGATGGCCTTTCGTCTTTTATTCAGGAGGATGGGAGAATCCACACGGTATTACATCAGAAAGTAACGGCAACCGGAAGATTATCCAGTTCCGATCCCAACTTGCAGAATATTCCGATCCGAATGCCTCTCGGGAGGGCGATCCGGAAGGTATTTATTCCTGAACCGGGATATCTGTTTGTCAGTGCGGATTATTCGCAGATTGAATTGAGGATTCTGGCCCATATGGCAGGGGATGAACACCTGATTGCGGCCTACCAGCATGGAGACGATATCCATCGGATCACCGCTTCCCAGGTATTTGGAATTCCTTTTGAAGAAGTCACGCCCATGCAGCGGCGAAGCGCGAAAGCGGTAAACTTTGGGATTATCTATGGCATCAGTGCTTTCGGACTGGGACAGGATCTGAATATCTCCCGAAAAGAAGCCGGACAATATATCAAAAAATATTTTCAAACTTATCCGGAGATCAAGACCTATCTGGATCAGAATGTGGCATTTGCAAAACAGCACGGATATGTCCGGACCATGTTTGGACGAATTCGTCCGATCCCGGAACTTTTTTCCAGTAATTTTATGCAAAGAAGTTTTGGGGAGCGGGCAGCCATGAATTCATCCATCCAGGGAACTGCTGCGGATATTATTAAAATTGCCATGATCCGTGTCAGTAAGCGGCTTCGGGAGGAAGCACTTTCTTCACGGCTGATTTTGCAAATTCATGATGAACTGCTGATCGAGACAAAGGAAGAAGAACTGGAAAAGGTCTATCAGATCCTCACAGAAGAAATGCCAAACGCAGCGGATTTGAAAGTACCGTTATGTATCGACATAGAAAAAGGGAAGACGTGGTATGAAGCAAAATAAGATAGGACAAAACGACAGAGATCAAAATGAGATGACACCAAAGAGTACAAACCGCTATGCTGCGAAGTCAGACCATATGAAAATTGTCGGAATTACCGGGGGAGTCGGCTCTGGAAAAAGTGTCATCATGGATATTTTAAAAAATGAATATGGTGCGGAAACTATTCTTGCGGATGATGTTGCTCATGATCTGATGGATCCGGGCCAGGAAAGCTACCGGCAGATTATCAAAGCCTTCGGGAACGACATTCTCGATCAGGAACAAAAAATCGACCGGCAGGCCCTTGCTGGGATTGTATTTCAAAATAAAGAAGCACTGAAAACATTAAATAACATTACTCATCCCAATGTCCGCAGGGAAATTTTCCGCAGGATTGCCGAGATCAGGGAAAAGGGAAAAGCAGCCTTTATTGCCGTAGAAGCTGCCCTGCTTTTAGAGGAAGGATATCAGAATGATTTTGATGCGATGTGGTATGTCTATGCCGACGAAGAAACGCGGATCAAAAGGCTTCAGGAAGGGCGGGGATATACGGTCCATAAAAGCCGGGACATTATGAAAAAACAGCTCCCTGAAGAAAACTTCCGCAGAGAATGCGATGTGGTCATCGATAACCATTCCTCGCTTTCCCAAACAAGAAAAGAACTTGACCAGGCAGTAAAAGAACTTCTTTCCCTTTACTAAAAGAAAAAACTGTTATATAATGATTTATATTTTGGCTAAAAGGATGGTATCGATGAATTTAACAAGTATTGCCAGTGGAAGCAGCGGTAATTGTATTTATGTAGGAAATAAAAAATCACACTTTCTGATTGATGCGGGTATCAGCAGGAAGAGGATTGTAGAAGGACTGTCTTCGATCGAAGTAGAGCCGGAAATGATCCAGGGGATTTTTATCACCCATGAACATACAGACCATATTAACGGTCTGGGCGTATTTCTGCGCAAATATCCCGTGCCGGTTTTTGCAACCGCAAAGACGATTGATGAGATCTTACATACTCCTTCCCTGGGGAAAATAGATAAAAATCTTTTTGAGGTCATTGAACCAGATCGGCCGATGGTTATGGATGAAATCCAGATTGAAGCATCCCGTATTTTACATGATGCGGCAGATCCTGTCTGCTATACGTTACGTGATTCGGATTCCAAGGTGGGGATTGCGACCGATTTTGGAACGTATGATGAGTATCTGGTGGAGAAAATGCAGGGATGTGAGACTCTTTTAGTAGAATCGAACCATGATGTGAATATGCTGATGGTTGGGCCATACCCTTATCCGCTCAAAAGAAGGATCCTGGGAAACAAAGGCCATTTATCAAACGACAGAGCAGGTCAATTCCTCTCGGAAGTGATCGGTGAAACATGCCGTCATATTTTTTTAGGACATTTGAGTAAAGAGAATAATTACAGCGAGCTCGCCTATGAGACAGTCAAATTGGAGCTTTCCCTCCATAATATTGATATCGAAAAAGAAGGACTGACATTGCAGGTGGCGAGCAGGACGGCACCAACTTGCAGTGTATGACAGGGAACAGGCACCGCAAAGCAGGATGAATAAAACAAAACGCAGGAGGAAGTAGATTATGGAAAAGAAAAATTATAAAAAAACGATCATCACCGTTCTGGGTGAGGACCGTGTAGGAATCATTGCAAAAGTATGTACTTATCTGGCAAATAATGATATCAATATCCTGGATATCAACCAGACCATTACCGCAGGTTATTTTAACATGATGATGGTGGTGGAATCAGAAGAAATTACAAAGACATTTCCTGTGATGGCGGAAGAACTGGAGCAAATCGGGGAAGAAATCGGAGTCAGGATCCAGGCACAGCGTGTAGAAATCTTTCAAACAATGCACCGTATCTAGTAGGAGGCTGTCATGTTAAATTTAAATGAAGTCATTGAAACCAATGAGATGATCCATGAAATGAATCTGGATGTCCGTACGATTACCCTGGGAATCAGTCTGCTGGACTGTATCAGCGAATCTCTGGAGGAAACCTGTGCGAAAATCCATAAAAAGATTACGACCACAGGGAAAGACCTGGTTCAAACAGGAAAAGACATTGAGCAGGAGTATGGAATCCCTGTTGTAAACAAAAGAATTTCCGTGACACCGATTGCTCTGGTTGGGGGCTCCTGCTGTAAATCACCAGAAGATTTTGTCCAGATTGCAAAAGAGCTTGACCGCTGTGCAAAAGAAGTGGGTGTCAATTTTATTGGCGGATATTCCGCTTTGGTAAATAAAGGAATGACACAGGCAGATCAATATTTCCTTCAGTCGATTCCGGAGGCTTTGTCGGTAACGGACCGGGTATGCAGCTCTGTGAATGTCGGTTCCACAAAAACAGGAATTAATATGGATGCAGTCAGGATGCTCGGGGAGATCATCCTAGAAACATCCCGGAAGACGGCAGACCGGGACAGTATCGGTAATGCCAAATTCGTAGTCTTTACCAATGCTCCGGATGATAATCCTTTTATGGCAGGGGCATTCCACGGTGTGACGGAAGCAGATGCCATCATCAATGTCGGTGTCAGCGGGCCGGGCGTGGTTAAACGTGCCATTGAGAAAGTCCATGGTAAAAATTTTGAGGAGCTGTGTGAAACGATCAAAAAAACGGCATTTAAGGTAACTCGTGTCGGACAGCTGGTAGCAAAAGAAGCTTCGAAAAGACTGGGAGTTCCGTTTGGAATCATCGATCTTTCCCTGGCACCGACACCGGCAGTTGGTGACAGTGTTGGAGAGATCTTAGAAGAGATTGGACTGGAGTATGCAGGGGCACCGGGAACGACAGCGGCACTTGCCCTCTTAAATGACCAGGTGAAAAAAGGAGGAGTGATGGCGTCTTCCTATGTCGGAGGGTTGAGCGGAGCCTTTATTCCAGTCAGTGAAGATCAGAGAATGATTGATGCAGTAGAAGCCGGGGCACTTTCTTTGGAAAAATTAGAAGCCATGACCTGCGTATGTTCTGTCGGTCTTGATATGATCGCAATTCCAGGAGATACCAAAGCAAGCACTATTTCGGGAATCATCGCTGACGAGATGGCACTTGGTATGGTGAACCAGAAAACGACGGCTGTCCGCATTATTCCGGTCATCGGGAAAGGAGTCGGGGAAACGGTTCAGTTTGGAGGCCTTCTCGGTTATGCACCGATCATGCCGGTGAATCCGTTTGATTGTTCCAAATTTATTAATCGGGGAGGAAGAATTCCGGCACCGATCCACAGTTTTAAAAACTAAATCCAAAACAGAATGAAGGACGGAAGATTCTTTCCTTCATACATACAGAAGAACTTTTCGGAGATTCCGGTCAGTTCTCAGGAGAAAAGGACAGGAAGAAGGATCCCGTCCTTTTTCTGCTTTCCTATGTAATTCATGTAATCCCAAACCAAACGGTTACCGGAGTTATCATTTGATCGTCGGTGTTCCGGTATACTGTCTGGATGGAATGGAATATTTTCCGGTGGAGATCCAGTTCCGCACGATGTCCATGGATTTCTGGGCAAGCATGGAACACCGGATTAATTATAAAAAAGAAAGAAAAGACCGGGAGAAGCTCGCCAAAGAATTGAAAACCTATGCATATATGCTGGAGGATATTGAAAAAAATTTTGAAAAATATAGCGACAGGGAGGAAAATGATGGGAATGAATGATACGCCCTCAGGGGAAAGAGTACATATTGGATTTTTTGGCAGGCGAAATGCCGGGAAATCCAGTCTGGTTAATGCGATTACCGGACAGGATTTGGCAGTAGTTTCGGCTACCAAAGGGACAACGACCGATCCGGTTTCGAAAGCAATGGAGCTTCTGCCTCTGGGGCCGGTCATGATCATTGATACCCCCGGATTTGATGACGAGGGCAGCCTGGGAGAACTGCGGATTCGTAAGACAAAGCAGGTGCTAAATCGGGCAGATATGGCAATTGTAGTCGTTGACGCGACCATCGGAAAAAAAGAGTGTGAGGAAGAATTGATTGCACTCTTCGAAAAAAAAGAAATTCCCTATTTGATAGTGTATAACAAAGCAGATCAGTTAAAAAAAGAAGAAAGGGAAGAAAAAGAAAAACAGTCTTCCAAGCAGGAGATCTATGTGAGTGCTCTTACCAGATATCAGATAGAGACATTAAAAGAAGCCATGGCGCATCTCGTACGCACGGATGAAAAAAAGCTTTGCCTGGTGGGAGACCTGATCCATCCGGCAGATTTGGTCATCTTAGTGATCCCGATCGACAAAGCCGCACCGAAAGGAAGACTGATCCTGCCTCAGCAGCAGGTCATCCGTGATGTCCTTGAGGCGGATGGGGCGGCGATTTGTGTTAAAGAATATGAACTTCGGGAAATTCTCTGTAAGATAGGAACCCGGCCGACACTGGTCATCACTGACAGCCAGGTATTTGCGAAAGTTAGCGCGGATGTCCCAGAAGAGATTCCTCTGACTTCCTTTTCCATTCTCATGGCCCGCTATAAGGGATTCCTGGAAGAGGCAGTTTTGGGAGCGGCAGCGATTGAGCAATTGAACGATGGGGATCGAATTTTGATCGCTGAGGGGTGTACCCATCACAGGCAATGTGATGATATCGGAACAGTGAAGCTTCCACGTTGGCTCAAAAATTATACAGGGAAAAAATTTCAGATCGAAACTTCCTCTGGCCGGGAATTTCCCGAGGATTTATCGCCTTTTTCCCTGATCATTCACTGCGGGGGCTGTATGCTAAACGAGCGGGAAGTCCGTTACCGTATGAAATGTGCAAAAGATCAGGGAATTCCTTTCACGAACTACGGGACAGCCATAGCCTACATGCAGGGCATCCTGGAACGGAGTATCCGGATCTTTCCTTATCTGTCCCAACAGATGGAAGAAAGGAGAGATAACTGACGCTGGTGCAGGGTATCATGGATACCGCATTCCAGTGAGAAAGCATGAAGACAGGAAGATTTTGAGGGGGGGGAACGAAGAAGATGAGAACAGAAAGAGATATTTTTGGGGAGATCTCTCTTCCGGAAGAGGCATTATATGGAATTAACACGGCAAGAGCTGTGGAGAATTTTTCTTTGCAGCATAAAAAGACGGAGAAAGATTTGATCTATGCCATGCTTCTTGTAAAAAAAGCCGCGGCAAAAACCTATGAAACGCTCGTCGATCAAAACGAACAGGAAAAATTCCAGCTGATTTCCAAAGCCTGTGATGAACTGCTTTCTTTGTTTTCACAAGAAGATACCAGTCTTATAGAAAGCATATTTGTCACAGAGGCACTGCAGGGAGGGGCAGGAACGTCAACGAATATGAATGTCAACGAAGCCATTGCCAATATGGCTTTAACATTATACGGAAAAAAACCGGGAGGTTACGAATGGATCCATCCGTTGGATGATGTCAACCGGGGGCAGTCCACCAATGATGTGTATCCGACAGCCCTGCGGATCGCAGCCATTTTTCTGATACGCAAGTTAAGTGATGCGTGTGCGAAATTGCAGGAAGCTCTCCAGAAAAAAGAAAATGAGTTTCAGGACATCAACAAACTGGGCCGCACAGAGTGGATGGATGCGGTTCCCGTATGCCTGGGGGAAGAATTTGGTTCCTATGCCCAGGCAATTGCCAGGGATCGCTGGAGGATTTATAAAGTCGAAGAACGGCTTCGACAGGTAAATTTAGGAGGTACGGCAGTCGGTCTGGGGAATCAGGCTGCCCGGGCTTACCGTTTCCGTGTGATTGAGGAGCTCAGGCGGCTGACGGGTCTTGGTTTGGCCGCAGCGGAATATCCGATGGATCTGACACAGAATAATGATGTATTCGTGGAAGTCTCCGGTTTACTAAAAGCCCTGGCAGTCAATCTCATGAAGATTGCCGGAGATTTCCGGATCATGAGTTCCGGACCGGCCGGAGGATTTGGGGAGCTCCGTCTCGCTGCGATGCAGCAGGGAAGCACCATCATGCCTGGAAAAGTGAATCCGGTCATTCCGGAAATGGTGATGCAGTGTTCTATGCGGATCATTGCCAATGACACGGCAATTACCATGGCGGCAGCACACGGGGAACTGGAATTAAATGCATTTTTGCCATTGATCGCGGACAGCCTTTTGGAAAGTCTGAAACTGGCATGCCGTGCCGTCACCCTCTTCCGGGAAAAATGTGTCGAGATACTGGAGGCAGACAGGAAAGGATGCCAGAAACA
>CAVFXN010000006.1:0-10353 GCA_963626755.1 Bacteroidaceae bacterium | reverse complement strand
CGAAAGTCTCGTAAAGAAGCCGCGGTCAACTTTGGTTGCCCGTCGGTGTATCACGATTCTCTTTGCCGAATGGATATCCGATGCTGAAGCAGGCTAAGCCGAAGCTCACGATCACTATAAAAGCAATCATACTATCCAAGGGAAACACGAGGTGAAACATGAATAAACGGTTAGAGTTTTTTCAATTTGTCATACCATCGATCATTGCATTTGCCCTTTCTGGGGTGTATGCAATCGTGGATGGGTTTTTTTTAGGAAACACTATGGGAGATGCCGGGCTTTCCGCCATTAACATTGCGTATCCAATTGAGGCTGCCCTGCAGGCGGTTGGTACTGGAATCGGTATGGGTGGAGCTGTACATTATTCAATTTATACCGCCCGCAATGAGGAAGAAGAGGCGAAGGAATACGTGGCAGTCGGATGGTGGCTGTTGATTGTGTCCAGCGTAATTCTTACTTTAGTTATTTTTCTCTTCGGTGAAGATATGCTGATTGTTTTGGGTGCCCACAATGCTATCCTTGCGTATGCCACGGAATATATCCGGATTCTTGCATTCGGGGCAGTGTTCCAGATCCTTGGTACAGGATTGGTTCCGTTGATCAGGAATTATGGAGGTTCTGTCTGTGCTATGGCTGCAATGATGAGCGGATTTATTACAAATATTGTGCTGGATTTCCTATTGGTATGGGTTGTTCATTGGGGTATGAAAGGTGCTGCAGTGGCGACGTTTACCGGGCAGGCAGTGACCATGTTGATTGCTGTGGGGTATGCATTATGGAAGAAAAAATTTTTCCTTCGTCTATCGAAAAAATATGTAGGAAGAGCTTGTGTAAATATTTTTAAAATAGGAATTGCACCATTTGGTCTGGCATTAACACCAAATATTTCCCTGGTTCTGGTCAATCGGTTTTCCGCACTTTACGGTGGGGATCAGGCAATCGCGACCTATGCCTGTATTTCCTATATAATCTGTATTGTCTATCTGATTTTACAGGGAGTTGGAGACGGAAGTCAGCCTCTGATGAGTAAGTATTATGGAGAAGGAAATGCAATCGGATTAAAGAAGATCCAGAAGATGGCATATTTCTTTGCTATTTTTCTTGCCATTATCGGTACATTTGTTATGTTTCTGACACGTACCTATATTGGAACCTTGTTTGGGTCATCCACACAGGTCAATACGAGTATTGCCAAGATCATGCCAATTTTTCTGATTTCCGTGCCCTTTGTGGCGATTACACGTATTGCGACAGCCACTTTCTATGCAACGGAGAAAAGCATACTCTCATACATTTTGACATTTATTGAACCGGTGCTGATGTTGATCTTTATGCTGATTTTACCGCATTTCGGAGGACAGGTGATGATCTGGTGGAGTACAGTCCTCGCCAGAATGATTGCAGCAGTCCTGGCATTGTGCGCAACAAGATGGCATACCTGAATGGGGAATAAGTTTTTGACATTTCCTAAGATGCGTGCTAATATGATTATAGAAAAAGAGTGCTACCGATAGACGGTTAGTCCACATAATTATTCGTTACAAAAGTAACCGCTTAGTTTTGCAGACGGGGCGGTTATTTTTGTGTTTTATTAGTATCTTTGCCAAATGTGTATCCGGCACAAAAGCAGGTAATGCCGAAGCTCACGATTGCAATAAAGTCCATAATACTCATTGGCTTAGCCCTCCTTTCCACTGGATTCCTCTACAGGTTTCTATGTAATCAGAGGGTCACAGTCCCTCTGGAGAAGGACTAACCACCTACCGTTATGGGTAGCACCCATATTTTGATTATAACAGTTAAAAATTACAGGTGCAATATAAAAAAATATGAGATAAAATAGAATTAAAAATTTTTGACATTTCTATAGATGCGTGCTAACATGATGCCAGGGATGGGAGTTGCTGAACACATCAATAAAGACAGAACCATAGTAGAAATGAGAGATAGAGTAATTTGATGAAAATGAAGGAAATTGTGAGAAAGCCAATGGTCGAAGCAAAATATCTGAATGTAGATAATACAGACAGATATCGTCCGATCATTCGGCTTTTTTATTTAAATTATGAAAAGTTAAAATACTGGATGTACCAGGAAGAGATTTATGAAGCATTGAAAGAGGATCCTTATTTCCAGGAGTATACGCCGGAGCAATGCCAGCAGGATCTTGGTGCGCTGACAACGTGGGGAAATCTTCTGACGATCCAGGATACGAAAAGGGCGGCAACGATTGAGGAATTTAAAAATAAAAAGTTTCGTTATCAGCTTTCGGAGGCAACGGTAGAAATCGAGAGAATGGTTATACGTGTGGAGAATCTGTTGATTGAAAGTTCTTCCTTAGAGCCAACATTATTAGAAAGGATCCGTTTCCAGCTTGGAAAGATGGAAGAGATGGTAAGTGAGCCCGGGGAGCGGATGTATGCCTGGTGGAATGATCTGAATAATGATTTTATACGGCTGAATCAGAATTATCAGGATTATATGAGAGAGCTCAATAGTATCAAAGCAGAAGAGATGATGCGGACAAAAGAGTTTCTGATTTTTAAAGACAGGCTGATTGAGTATCTGCGAAGTTTTGTCAAGAGTCTGCAAAACAATGCACCTGCGATTGAACAGTGTCTGAGGGAAATGGATGAAGAAATGGTTGCTGATCTTCTTCGGAAGATTACAGACTATGAGATGGCCGTCCCGAGAATCGATGCAGAAGTGAACTGGCAGATGCTTAATGATAAGATAGAGGGACGATATCAGAGTCTGAAGGAATGGTTTGTGGGAGAAAATGGAAAAGAGTCTGAAGTGGCGAGAGTTTTCGATACGACAAATGAGATTATCCGGAAGATTACCAGATATGCTGTAAGAATTAGTGAATTGAGTAATGCTGGTGCCAACCGCAGGGCGGAATATGGGAAACTGGCGGTGATGTTTTCCAAATGCGAGGATATTTATGAGGCGCACCGTCTGGCTGCGCTGGTCTTTGGAATGGAAAAACCACTTCATTTAAAGGGGATTGCAGGGAGAGAGACCGAAAGTATCAATAGTGGTGTTTTTGAAGAGAATCCCCATGTGGAAACCATTGTTCCAAGAGTACGGACTTACAGGGAAAAAGCAAAACGCAGTGGGGTGATAGACCGTTCTGGAGAAAAAGAGAAGATGCGGCTGGAGACAATCCGGAAAATGAAAGAGGAAAGGGAGCTTTTAAAAAGCTATATCAGGGAGGATCGACTGGAGTTTTCCTCACTGTCCAGGATAGAGCCCCATGTGAGGGATGTTTTTCTTACCTGGCTTTCCAAAGCATTAGAGAATAAAAATTTCCGTGGGAAAACGGAAGACGGACAGGTCTATTATATAGAAAATCCACAGGTAAAAGAAACCTGTGCGCTCAGGGCATCGGATGGGACTTTTTATATGCCGGCCTATACGATCCATTTTGTGCCTGCAGAATAAAGGATGAGAACATCATGAAAACATTGGAAATATTATTGGGGAAACGCTGGATTTTAAAAAGTAGGGACCGGGAGCTATATTATCAGGTCAAAGATGAATTACCCAAGGTAAAAAAGTTTCTTACAGAAAAGCTGGGATATCAGGTCATCGTCAATCCCTATCTGGTGAAAGTGGAAAAAATACCGGCAAAACCGGAAAACTGGATGGGCATTATGGATTTTAACCAGAAAATTGAATATGTCTTTTTTTGCCTGATCTTAATGTTTTTGGAAGAAAAAGAAGCACAGGAACAGTTTGTCTTGTCGGAGCTTACGGAATATGTCCAGGTACAGTATAAAGAAGAGCAGATTGACTGGACTGTATACAATTACCGCAGACATCTGATCAAAGTAATCAAATATTGTGTGAATACAGGGATTTTAAATGTAGATGACGGTGATTCCGAGGAGTTTGCCAGGGATGACAGGCGGGAAGTCCTTTATGAAAATACAGGAGTTTCCCGGTATTTTATGAAAAATTTCACCCAGGATATCATGAAATATGAAACGCCGGAGGATTTTGGAAAAGAAGAATGGATTGATTTAAACGAAGAGAGGGGAATCGTGCGGAGACAGAGGGTATATCGCCAGCTCCTGATGACGATGGGAATCTATAAAACCCCTGAAACGGAAGAGGATTTTGCTTACATACGGCATTATAAAAATATGATACAAAATGAACTCGAAGAATATTTTGACTGTGATCTCCAGGTTCACCGGACGAGTGCCTTCCTGATCCTGGGAGAAAATTGCAGACTGGGAAGAAGTTTTCCGGAAGAAAACACGTTATCTGACATAGTATTGCTTTTCAATGGGATTCTCAGGGAAAAAATCATAGCCGGGGAGATCCAGCCGGGAGCAGAGGAGAGAATCCTCGTGTCACGTGAATATTTTATGAAGCTTTTGGAAGAGTGTAAAGAAAACTATGGAAAGGGTTTTGTTAAAAAATACAGGACGAGTTCAACAAAAGAATTTTGTGAAATGGCGACCGAGTATATGAAGGAACTCGGTCTGATCAGCGAAAACGAGGGTGATATCCAGATCAGCACGGCAGCAGGAAAGATCACAGGAAAATATCCGGAAGACTTTTGAATAAAGAAAGGGGAAAATGATGAATAGCAAGTGGCAGATTTACCGGGTGGGTTTAGTAGATTTTTGGTATTATGATGAAGAAGAATTTTATTTTCTTGATGGGAGAATGCTCCTGAGGGGAGCCAACGGTTCCGGGAAATCTGTCACGATGCAAAGCTTCATTCCCCTTCTTTTAGATGGAAATATGCGTCCGGAACGTCTGGACCCGTTTGGTTCAAGAGCCAGAAAAATGGAAAATTACCTGCTGGAAGAGGGAGATGGAAGAGAAGAACGGACGGGATATCTCTACATGGAACTCAAAAGAAGGGAAAGCGATGAGTTTTTAACTCTGGGAATCGGGATGCGGGCACGGAGAAATAAGAAGATGGATTCCTGGTATTTTTGTATCACGGACGGAAGAAGGATCGGGAAAGATTTTTATCTTTATAAAGAACTACAAAACAAAATGACATATACAATGCGGGAATTAAAAAATCGGATTGGAGAAGGCGGGAAGGTAATGGAAACGCAAAGCGAGTATGCCCAGTGCGTCAACCGCCTGCTGTTTGGTTTTGAAACGCAGGAAGAGTATAAAGAACTGCTGGATCTTTTAATCCAGCTGCGCACGCCGAAGCTTTCGAAAGATTTTAAACCTACCGTGATCAATGAAATTTTAAGCAGTTCCCTCCAAACCTTGTCAGAAGATGACCTGCGTCCCCTGTCAGAAGCTATTGAAAATATGGACACAACCAAAACCAACCTGGATGCTTTACAGGAAGGAATCGCAGCGGCCGAACAGATTGAAAAAGTCTATGACCAATATAACAGAATCGTTCTTTATGATAAGGCACGTTGGTATTTGGAGGCAGTCAGACAATATGCCGCCTTACAAAAGGAAATACAAAATTTAGAAGAAAAGCGGATAAAAAATGAAGAAGAAACAGAAAAAGAAAAAAGACGATATGAAGACCTGGAACAGGAGAGAAAGATTCTTCAGGAAGAAAGGGAATCGCTTTCAGACAGTGATGCAGCAAAATTAAAAGAACAGGAAATGGACATCCGGGCAGAGCTGGAAGAAATTCGAAAAGAAATGAATGGAAAGCTGCAGCAGGAAAATGATAAAAAAGAAAAATATTTGGATACGGAGGGAAAACTCCGTATGCAGGAAGAAGCCGTTCGAAGGAAATGGAAGCAGATTGAGGAATGTCTGGAACAGATGGAAGAGGAGATGGAGGATGTTCCGTTTGAGGAGTTTGCTTTTATGAAAGAAGAACTTTGCGGACATAAAGAAGAAGCCTATTCTTTTGCCTCCCATGCCGGATTGTTAAGACAATACACGCAGAAGGTAGAAAAGGGGAAAGAAATCCTTACCGAGGAAAAAAACTGCCAGGAACGATACAGCCGCCTTTCACAGGAATTAGACCGGTACCGTGATGAAAAAAGTAAAGTCGAAAGAGATTTGCTGCAATATGAAAACCAGCTCCATGAGATTAGACAGGAACTGATAGAAAAGCTTTATCAGTGGGAACAGGGAAAGGAAATCTTTCATCTGGATAAAGAGGTTTTACAGGAAATGTCCAGGAGAATCGAGGGATACAGCACGGAAATGGATTACCTGGAAATCCGCAATCTCGGGAAAGAAGTGTATGAGCAAAGCCAGCAGGAGCTGTTCACCAGGAAAATGAATACGGAATGGCGGTTAGAAGAACAAAGAAAAGTATACAGGGATTTGAAACAGGAGCTTGTTCAATGGCAAGAAGAAAAAGAGGCTGAGCCACAGCGAAGCGAAGAGATTATCAATAACAGAAAAAAACTGGAGGAAAGGAACATTCCTTTTCTGCCATTTTATCAGGCGGTAGATTTTAAAAAGGAAATGAACGAGATAGAAAGAGGAAGGCTGGAAGAGACCCTCCTTCAGATGGGATTGTTAGACGCTCTGATTATCCCGGCAGATTACCGGGAGAAGGTATTGGCACTGGATGAAGGGGTAAGAGACCGGTATCTGTTCACCGATGCGGAAAAGACCAGAGACAATTTGCTGGAATTTCTTGATGTGGACAATCCGGAAAATGATATCTTCCGATATCAGAATGTTTCCCGTGTTTTAGGCGCGATTGCTGTAAGAAAAGAAAACGAAAGCATAGAACTGCAGACAGAAGGGTTTTCCGGCTCCTGGATGGACAGTAACGGAAATTTTGGAATGGGTGTGCTGGAAGGAAATATCACAAAAGAATATACCGCATGTTTGATCGGGGCAGGGGCCAGAGAGCAGTATCGCTTACAAAAAATCGAAGAGTTTACGAACCTTTGTAAAGAAAAAGAAGAAGAAATCAGTGAAGAGGAGCGGGTGCTGGAAGAAATACATGAAAAAATAAAACAGCTTGAGAAGGAATGGAATGATTTTCCAGCAGAACAGGATATC
This sequence comes from Bacteroidaceae bacterium, assembly GCA_963626755.1. GTDB lineage: Bacteria > Bacillota > Clostridia > Lachnospirales > Lachnospiraceae > Anaerobutyricum. The sequence continues at coordinate 3,378 of CAVFXN010000006.1, read as the reverse complement.
AAGATCGCTGCAAAAGAATATGAAAAACAGGAAGAAAAATTAACGGGCATCAATGAAAGGGTCAGGGAGCAGAGAGATCGGGTGGAGAAGGAGCGGAAAACATTAGATGAAATTCGCCTTCAGGTACAGGAAATCTGTAAGAAATGCTATTTGTCAAAGAGGCTGGATCTTTTTGTTGAGGTATTGGCGCATCTCCATGAGTATCGGGACATCCTGACGAAGCTTCAGATCTCCCATGGGGAATATGTCAATGGCATACAGTCGCTCCGTGTGCTAAAGGAACATTTGGAAGACATCGACCGGGATCTGGATGATATCCGCTATGACTTGGGACGGGTGCAAAAACAGAAAAAGGAGAGGGAAGCCTCACTTGCCCTTGTGATCAGGCAATTAGAGCTGACGGATTATGAAAAAATCAGAGAGCGGCTCGACTTTTGTACCAAACGGCTTTCACTGATTCCTGGCGAAAAGGAAACCGCAGCGAGAAATACGGAAAGAATGCAAATGGAAAAAGAACTGCTGGAAGAAAAGATTCTGGCAGACGGGAAAGAGGCGGAGCAGGCCAGCCGGAAAAAAGAATGGCTGAGGGAAGCCTTTGTCCGGGAATACCGTCTTGGCTATGTGAAAGAAACACTGGAAAAAAGGACGGAAGAGGATACAGAAAAACTGGCGGGACAGATCTGCCATCTGTTTTCCGGACAATTCGGGAATAAAAAGCAGATGGATCTCATGGGCAGCGTGCAGGAAGAATATCATAAAAACCGTGGATATTTGCTGGAATACCAGATGACTTTGAAAACGCTTTTCGAAGAACTCGATCAGGGAAGTCCTTTTGCGGAAAGAAGCATGAAGCGCATTGATATTGCGACCAATTACCATGGAGTTTCGCTGACTTTTCAAGAGCTGATTTCAAAAATGAAAGAAGATGCGGAGATATTAAAAAGACTTCTCAGCGAGAAAGACCGGGAATTATTTGAAGATATCCTGGCCAATACCATCAGCAAAAAAATACGGGCAAAAATTTATGGCAGTAAACGGTGGGTAGAAGAAATGAACCATTTGATGGGGGCTATGCAAACATCCAGCGGTTTAACTCTAAGCCTTCGGTGGAAAAATAAACAGGCAGACAAGGAAGAGCAGCTTGGAACCAGGGAGTTGGTAGAACTTTTACAAAAAGATGCGGAAATTATGCGTCCGGAAGAGGCAGCACAGCTCTCGCGCCATTTTCGTTCCAAAATGGAAGAAGCAAGGAAAGAAGCTGGCGACAAGAATAATCTGCAGTCTTTCCATGCCATCATGAGGGAAGTGTTAGATTACCGCCAATGGTTTGAATTCCAGCTTGAATGCCAGAAGGCTGGCGAAAAAAAGAAAGAACTGACGGACCGGGTATTTTTTACCTTCAGTGGCGGAGAGAAAGCGATGTCAATGTATGTACCATTATTTTCCGCAGTCGTGGCAAAATATGCCGGAGCGAGAAAGGATGCTCCGAGGCTGATCTCCTTGGACGAGGCATTCGCCGGAGTGGATGAAATGAATATCCGGGACATGTTCCGGCTTATGGTAGAATTTGACTTCAATTTCATGATAAATTCCCAGATTTTATGGGGTGATTATGACACAGTTCCAGGATTGGCCATCTATCAGCTGATCCGTCCGGAAAATGCGAAATATGTTACGGTTATCCGGTATGAATGGAATGGAAAAGTAAAGCAGATGGCAGTCGGAAAGCAGACGGCGGACGAAGAGCAGAAGTCTGAAGAGAAGAAACCTGAAGAAGAAAAACCGGACAGACCGGAAACAGAAAGAGAGAAACAAGAACGCAGAGCAGCAATATAATCAGTCAAAAACCCACCACCTAAAGGAAGTGGGTTTTTGCCTATCACAAACGAAAGTATTTTATTTATGAAAAAAGAAACAGATGAGGAAAAACAATGGATGAAAACGGATACCAGGAAAAGGTGCAAAACGAATGTGTATGCTACTTTAAAGCTCGCCCGGTTTTCCGGAAAGTATTTGAGAAATTCCGGGAAAAATACATCAGCTTAGGGCATTTTGGAGGTACAGTCACCCTGCAGGGACTGACGCCTTTGGAAAAAGAGCAGCTTGGCGGCTTTGTCCAGAAGGATTACACGAAAAATAAAAGAATCTCCCTGTCGGCAGCCCTGATGAACAAGGCACTGGCTTCCAGCCGTTTTTCCACCTGTTCTTTTGAAAAAATCCTGGAGGAGTATTTTGGAGAGCCTTTAACTGCAAGAAAAGAAAAGGAGCAAAAAGAACGACTGAGAAAACAGAAATTTTTTGCAGAGATCATCGATCAAAACCAGAATACACAAGCGGGAAAATGGCTGGAATACGTATTGGAAAACCGGGCAGACGGATACCTTTTGCTGATGCAGCAATACAAAGAAAGTCCGGAAAATTTGAAAGAAATCCTTGCGAGAACCGTTCGGGCAATCCAATCCCTGCCCCTTCTTCAAAAAAAGAAAAAGAAAAAACTGCTTGCGGTTTATGCGGCGGAAATCACAGGCAATCCCCACGCATTTGATGACGGAACGCCAGAGCAGAAACTGTGCCTTGACTTCTTAACCTATTATCTCAAACTGGAAGAAAAGCCGAAAAAGGCATCGGCAGAGTGGAAAATACGGTTACTATACGAGGCAGGCATTTTAAAAGATGACCTCTCCAACGATGCCCTTGTATACGGAATTCGCGCATGGAAAAACGGTGGAGAACTCCACGCAGGGATTGAAGGTTTCCTGCAATGCCGGGAACCAATGCGTCTGACCTTACAGACACTCGGCAGTCTGGAAAAAATAAAAGGTCAGACACGGAAAGTATATATTGTAGAAAACCCGGCAGTTTTTTCCAAGCTTTTGGAAAAATATCCGGAACACACCTTTGTCTGCGGATATGGGCAGATCACGTTTGCCGTTTACGTTCTCCTTGACAAGCTGGCAGAAAACAGCATCTTGTATTATGCCGGGGACTACGACCCGGAAGGTTTGCTGATCGCCCAGGATTTAAAACGGCGATATCAGGACAGGTTGTTTTTTGGAAACTATAAAGCAGAGTGGTATCAAAAGTATCTCTCGGAGGTAGCTCTCAACGATTCCCGAATAAAAAAACTGGATGGAGTGGTCTTAAAAGACTTCGACGAACTCAAAGAGGCAATGAAACGGGAACGGCGGGCGACATATCAGGAAGCGATGATAGGAGAAGGGATTTTTATGGGACAGCTGCATTGATATCATAAATTATAACATCACTAAGATGGAAAAACCAAGACTCGCTTGAGAGTCTTTCGTGTGCATTCACGTGGAGTGTTTCATAATTAAAATCCTTTCGTTTGTCATGGCGGAAACCCACTTCCCTTGGGAG
>CAVFXN010000005.1:0-18864 GCA_963626755.1 Bacteroidaceae bacterium | reverse complement strand
AAGTACAGTGATGTATGGAGCTGACTGTTACTAATCGGCCGATCGCTTGACCTTAAAAAAGCGAAAATGGGAGCAGGCAGAAGCAGCCTGGTTTTCATGGGGATCTGTAGTATGATGTGTGCGGTTTTCAAGGTATATTTCATTATATCGATGCACGAGTGGCTCAGTGGTGGAGTATCGCCTTGCCAAGGCGAGGGTCGCGGGTTCGAATCCCGTCTCGTGCTTAGGAAACAGTATTTAAGGATGCTGTTTCTTTTTTTATGCAACAGGAAACTTCGTTCCTGCTACTTATATAATTAAAAAATTTTTCTATTATTTGAATAACTCTGGACAATAAAGAGTTTATGGGTGTATAATGCCTGTGTATAAGAAAGGAGTTTAACTTATGGCAAGAAAGAGAACAACAAAAGCAAGTGTAGTAAAAGATACTGTTGTGAAAGATATGAAAGAAGCAGCAGAAGAAGTAAAGGAAGTGGCAGAAAAAGCCATTGACAAAGTAACAGAAAGCGATGGAAAAGAAACCACAGCAACGATCAATAAAGTAAAAGAAACAGGGGCAAAAACAGCAGCCACAGTCAGTAAAGTAAAAGAAACAGGGGCAAAAACAGCAGCAAAAACTGCAAGCCGTGCGAAGAAAGTTACAAACAAGGTGGAAAAGGCGATTAAAGAAAAGGCGGCAGAAATCAAAGCATCCATTTCCTATACCCAGGAAGTTTATGTACAATACCAGGGTAACGAATCCGATTTAGAAACCGTAGTGCAGAGGATTAAAGAGCAGTATGCGGCAGAAGGAAATAAAGAAGAGATCAAGTCTTTGAATATTTATCTGAAGCCAGAAGATGCTTCTGCATATTATGTCATCAATGGAAATAATTCCGGCAAAGTATTTTTATTTTAGGGAATGAACTTGTGGGCAAGGCTCCTGTACAGCAGGATTTCTTGCCTGTTTTAATCACAGGGATAACATTTTTTGCCAGGTTATTGAATTCTACATGAAAATCTGATATACTGACTTATCATATATCTAATATTATATTTGAAATTCACTCTGTAGATATCAATGGATCGCATAGATTTTCTAGATACTGATTTTGGGATATATGTAGAAGATATTAAGAAGAAAGGGAATAGACATGTCTTTATTAACAGATTGGAGAGAATTCGCATACGGCCATGATGACAGAACAAGAGAAGGCCAGGAATTCTGGATTGGATACTTTAATCAGGAGAAAGCTGTATATGAGCAGATCCTCAGTACACCGGAAGAACCGGTCAGTGGAACGGTTGCACAGTTAGCAGAGAAATACCATATGGAATTAACCTACTTTGTCGGATTTCTGGACGGAATTAACGACAGCCTGCTGGTTGCAAATCCTATTGAAGAGATGGATGAGAATACAGTCGTATCTTTAGCATATGATAAAGAGAAGCTATATTATAATATGGTAGCCGCAAAAGCAGACTGGTTATATGGATTGGAACAGTGGGATTCCCTCCTGAGCGCAGAAAGAAGAAAAGAGTTATATAAAGAACAGAAAAGTTCTGCTACGGTGGTAAAGCCTCCAAAAATCGGAAGAAATGATCCGTGTCCGTGTGGCAGTGGAAAGAAATATAAAAAATGCTGCGGCAGGAACTAATAAAATAGAAACAGATATAAGGTATCGTCTGCCTTGTGTATGGCATCCTGTGTTCTGCAGGGTGCTGTTTTTATTTAACTCAGTCGGAAAATCCCCATCCTCTAAGCTTTCGCGCAGGTGGGGCTACGATGCATCTTGACCTAGGAGAAAAAATGAAGGATAGATATGTAAGTGACAGAGCAATAGTCAGTAAGGGAAAAATAGACGCAATTACTGCAATGAAAAGTACACCTATAGGAACAATTCAGTCGATCCTTGGACGGATTGGGATAGAATACGAAAAAGGTCTGCCGAAGGAAGTATATCTTTCCGCTTTTAAAGAAGAATTCTGTTCAGACAGTAAATGGATTCTGATCATGCTACCTGGAATCATCCTTGATTTTTTAGTAGAAATATGGGATAACTCTTCTGTGGAAATGAACGAAGAGAGATGGAATTTTATAGAGTATTTAAAAATATTTGGAATGCTTTCCTGCCAGCGGGGAAGTGCGGCAAAGGATAGCCCCAATAAAATTTTTGTTGTACAGGAAATGAAAGATAATTTTTACTTTCTTCTGAAAAGCAAAAAAAACAGGCAGCTGATGTGGCAGTATGAAGAATGGGAAAAATACATAACGGGACTGATGTATTATTATGGTTTAATTGAAATCAAATCTCTATATGAACAGTTTCAGAAAAATGCCAGCAATGTAATATCCTATCAGGAATTTATCACCTTTTTAAAATGCCGCTGTTCTTTATGGGTCTTTGGGGCATTCCTGCAGGAAACCAATGGAAATAAAGAGTACTTTCAATATGTCAATGTGGATAATCCGGAAATGCTGCTGGTATTGCTAAACGAAGAGAAGGAATTGCCATATAAAAAAATATCCACGGAAGATTTAATTTATATCAGTGAGGCATCAGGGATCGACAACCGATGGGAAGGAGTCTCTGAACTGGGCAACCTTTTCGTAAACGAAATGGGGCTCCATTACTACAGGGCAACCGTTTTGATCAAAACCCTGATTTCAATGGTACAAAACGGCTGCAGTTATAATAAACTGCGAAGAAAAGTAAAAAGCCTTTCTTTCCAGACGCAAGATTGTAAAGAAGAAATGGGAAGAATACTGGAACAGCTTTATTATCATGTGCCGGTATTTGAATATAAAGGACATTCCCGTGAAGAATACCATCAAATGTTTTATGAAAAAGAATTGAAAAAAAAGCGGAAATTATTTACAATCATAGAGGGAGGAAAAGATTAAAAAGGGAGGAATAAAAAATATGAGCACAAAAAAGAACATTTATGTCATTGGACATAAAAATCCGGATACGGACAGCATTTGTTCCGCAATCTCCTATGCACATTTAAAAAATGAAATGAATCAGAAAGAAGGCGGAGATTTTAAATATATCGCAACGCGAGCCGGACATGTCAATGAAGAAACCCAATACGTACTGGATTATTTCAAAACAGAGGCCCCGGCATATGTCAGTGATATCCGGCCTCAGGTGACAGATATTGATATCCGGAAAACACAGGGAGTGGATCCGGAATTATCTTTAAAAAAAGCCTGGGATATTATGCGGGCTGCACGAATCGTATCACTGCCGATCTTAGAGGACAGTAAACTGTCCGGAATTATTACAGTCGGAGATATCGCCTATTCTGATATGGATGTCTATGACAACATGATTTTGTCCAAAGCCGGTACAAGTTATAAAAATATTGTGGAAACGATTGACGGGGAAATGATCGTCGGGGATATGGAAGGATATTTCGAAGAAGGACACGTTTTGATCGCAGCGGCAAATCCAGATATGATGGAAGGTTATATCGAACCTATGGATATGGTCATTTTGGGAAACCGCTATGAGTCACAGCTTTGCGCGATCGAAATGGATGCACAGTGTATTGTAGTCTGCATGGGAGCTGCAGTATCCAAAACCATCCGTAAATTAGCCAAAGAGCACGGATGTCGTATCATCGTAAGTCCATATGATACCTATACAGTAGCAAGGCTGATCAACCATAGTATGCCGATACGATATTTTATGACTACCGAACATCTGATTACTTTTCACACCACAGATTATGTCGATGATATCCAGGAAATTATGGCGAAAAAAAGATTCCGAGACTTCCCGATTACAGACAACCAGGGGAACTATATCGGAATGATATCCCGGAGAAATTTACTGGATTTGGACAGAAAAAAACTCATCCTCGTAGACCACAATGAAAAGACGCAGGCAGTAGACGGCTTTGAGGAGGCGGAGATTCTCGAAATTATAGACCATCACCGTCTGGGAAATATTGAGACCAACTCCCCGGTCTTCTTCCGAAACCAGCCGGTGGGATGTACTGCAACGATTATTTCCCAGATGTATATGGAAAATGATATCGTGATACCGGAAACCATCGCCGGATTGCTTTGTTCCGCCATTTTATCGGATACTCTGATGTTCCGGTCACCGACCTGCACCACCATGGATCGTTTGATTGCAGAAAAACTGGCTTCGGTTGCCGGAATCGACATCGAAAAATACGCAAAGGATATGTTTGATGCTGGAAGTAATCTGAAAGAAAAATCAGCCAAAGAGATCTTCTATCAGGATTTTAAAAAATTTAATGATTCGAAGATTAATTTCGGCGTAGGGCAGATCAGCTCCATGAACAAAGAAGAACTTTCCGCCTGCAAAGGGAAGCTCCTTCCATATATGGAAGAAGTACGAACATCCTATGGATTAAATATGGTATTTTTTATGATGACGGATATTATCAATGAATCAACAGAGCTGCTGATGGTGGGAGATATGTGTAAAGAAGTCATTGACAATGCCTTCCAGGTCGATTCAGAAAACAATTCTGCAGAGCTTCCAGGAGTTGTCTCCAGGAAAAAACAGTTAATACCGGCAATTCTCGGACAGCTGCCGTAGACCTTATCCCTGGAAAAGTTATGCACAAGGGAATGCAGGCATTTGCAGATCGCAGTGCTGCATGGCTCTGAATGGTTACCAATCGTGGATTATTTAGTTTCAAATGAAAGATTATTGTCAAGGAAATAGGAAGAACAATATTTTTTAAAAAAATGAACAAAAAATTACACTATTAAAACATGAAATTTTAAAAAAAATGGTGTATTATTATTAAAGTAATCCCCTAAGTTAAAGGTTAGTATTATACAGAGAATGTCCACAATGAGTTTTGCCCCTCATTGTGGGCATTTTCTTTTTGCGGAAAACCATAAAATAAAAGAAAAAATTTCCTATTATTGGTTGCGTTGTTTTCTTTTAAGATGAAATTCTTTCGTTTGTAAAGAAAAATGTATAGAAAAATAAACAATTCTTAGCGGTAGAAGAAATACAGACAAAAAATTATCGGACATCTGATTTCGGAAAGGAAAGCTGGATTATATTGTCATATTAAAAAGGGTATAAGAAATAAAGATTGCATTTCCAAGAGACTGTGTTATATTTGAGATAAAAGAAACGGGATTGGTTACTGTGGACAGTAATGCGATTAGATCAAAAAAAGGAGAAGTGTTCCATGGATGAGAAAATAAGAAAACTAAAAGAAATTGTAGAGAAAACAGATAATCTGGTATTTTTTGGGGGTGCCGGTGTTTCTACCGAAAGCGGGATTCCGGATTTTCGAAGTACCGATGGCCTTTACAACCAGGAGTATGATTACCCGCCGGAAATGATTGTCAGCCATACCTTTTTTGCCAAATATACGGAGGAGTTTTACCGGTTTTACAAAAACAAGATGATCATATTGGATGCCAAGCCAAATGCTGCCCATTATAAGCTGGCTCAGTGGGAAAAAGAAGGAAAATGTAAAGCAGTCGTTACCCAGAACATCGACGGGCTCCACCAACTGGCCGGAAGTAAAAATGTATTGGAACTTCATGGAAGTGTTCATAGAAATTATTGTATGAGATGCGGAAAATTTTACGATGCCGCTTATGTAAAAAACAGTGAATCAATTCCAAAATGTGAAGAATGTGGCGGAGTGATCAAACCGGATGTCGTTCTTTATGAAGAAGGACTGGATAATGAAGTGATATCGAAAACGATCCATTATATCAGCCAGGCCGATGTACTGATAATCGGAGGAACCTCTCTTGTCGTATATCCGGCAGCAGGCCTGATTGATTATTTCAAAGGAAGCCATCTGATTTTGATCAATAAATCTTCAACGGGAAGAGATACGCAGGCAGATCTGGTGATCAACGATAACATCGGAGAAGTATTGGGACAGCTTTAACTCACCTGGGATACAGGCTCCAACGGAGTGAAACGCCTTGAGAGTCTTAACCTTCTTAGAAGTTTTCCGTAACGGAGGGACAGATGAATTTTCAAAAAAAATTGACAATTGCCAGCATTCTTATGATTTTAATTCCTATCATCGTCTCCTCCTTTCTTTGTCTGTTCCTTTTTCTTTATAAAGGGGAGAAAGACATTGCACAGATAAAAACTTTATACGAAAATGACAATGGCCTGCTCAATGTGCAGACCATTTTGTATAATTACCGGGAAGATATCCTCTCCTACGACCCGGACGAAGAAACAGATGACAAAGAGGAGGATGAGAATCCAGAAGACGATGATAAAGATCATGATGACAAAGATCGTGAGGAGGAGAAAGAAGAAGCGTTTGGGATGGTGATCAAGGAGCTGACGATACTTGGATATCGGTATCAGATTTCCTGTAATCAGCAGGTTCTGGTCACGAATTTATCCGAGCAGGATAAACAGGAGATCCTGAGCCTTGCCGGGACAAATTATGAAAAACTTGGCAACTTTATGATTTCGGAAGAAGAATCTTCGGTTGTAAAAAGAATCTATAAAGAGGAAGGAAACTATATCGAAATTCTGGCTTATTGCAGCAGCTATGTCAGCGGGATTGGAGCGGAGACCTCGCTAATTCGGGAACTTCTCATGATCGTTGGGGCATTTGTATTATTTTTTACGATTGCCATGATCCTGAGTATTTTCTTCCTTACCAAATGGCTCAGCGGCGGAATCAAAAAATCATTGGGAGAGCTTTCACAGGGTGTTGCCCAGATAAGAGAGGGAAATCTGTCATATCGCATTCACAGTGAGGGCAAAGATGAGATCGGTGCCGCCTGCAATGAATTTGATGAGATGGCAGAGGTACTGGAAAAATCTGTGGAAGAAAAAGAATACTATGAGGCTGGCAGGAAGCAGATGCTGGCAGGAATCTCACATGACCTGCGAACCCCACTCACATCGATCCGGGCCTATGCAGAGGGTTTGAAAGACGGAATTGCCAATACAGAAGAAAAGAAAACAAGATATTATAAAGCAATTTTAACAAGAGTCCGTGACCTGGAAGGCCTGGTTGATAATCTGAGTGTGTTTTCTCGATTAGATAAAGGAGAAAATTCATATACCATGAAAAAAATGGAACTCAATGATCTACTGACTGCTTTTTTCCACGATCATGAAATTTTATTTGAAAAAAAGCATTTTACTGTGGAATGGGGGACATGGCCCAAAGAGCCTCTTTTTATCAATGGAGACTGGACACAGCTTACGAGGGTACTTCAAAATATTACAGAAAACACCATAAAATATCGGAAAAAAGACCGGACAGTTTTTAAAATTTTTCTATATAAAAAAGGAAAACAAGTCATACTGGAAATGGAAGATGACGGACCGGGCATTTCGCAGGAAGAAACCAGGAGGATTTTTGATGCATTCTACAGAGGTGATGAAGCCAGAATGGATCCGGGGAGCGGAAGCGGTCTGGGACTTTCCATCGTAAAAAGAATTATCGAAGATCACGGGGGCAGAATTTTTGCCGGCTGCGGCAAAGAGGGAACCGGTTTTCAAATACAGATTGAGTTTCCTTTGTATACCGCCGGATGAAAAGAGGAATGAATGAAAAAAATATTAATTGTTGAGGATGATATTTTAATAGCGGAAGTGGAACGGGATTACCTGGAAGCAGAACAGTTCGAGGTGGAAATCTGCCAAAATGGACAGGAAGGTTTAAAAAAAGCACTGGAAAAAGAATATGACCTGATCCTTCTTGATGTGATGCTCCCGGGGCTTGACGGATTTGCCATTTGCAGGGAGATCCGCCGGGAAAAAGATGTGGCGATCATCCTTGTGACAGCCAAAAAAGACGATGTCGATAAGATTCGCGGTATGGGGCTGGGAGCGGATGATTATATTGTCAAACCATTCAGCCCGGGAGAATTGGTTGCCAGGGTGAAGGGGCATATCCATATCCATGAAAGATTGCAAAAAAAGACGATATCAAAAGAAACAGAGACAGATCTTCACGAAAAGGGAAGCATTGAGGTAGCACATCTGCGGATCCTGCCAATGTCCAGACAGGTTTTTGTAGGGAACAGGGAAGTCGAGCTCCCAAATAAAGAATTTGAATTACTCTATTTTCTTGCCTCGAACCCGAATATCGTTTTTTCCAAAGAAACGCTGTTTGACCGTATATGGGGGATGGATGCCATCGGTGATGTAGCGACCGTTGCCGTCCATATCAACCGGATCCGCGAAAAAATCAGCACGGATGGAGAAAATACAAAACTGATCGAGACGGTATGGGGAGCAGGATACCGTTTTCGGAAAAAGTAACCACATGAGCAAAAGAAAAGCAGCAAAACAGCGATTTTGCGAATGAGGTGCGGAAGAGTTACAAAAGTTTAAAAATTATTTAACTTTACTTTATACAGACTTTAAAACTCCTTTTTATAATAACACTATCCTAAAAGAACCTAAGATGATATCTGAAAAAACAGGGAAGCAAAGCAGTCAAGGAAGGATATCCCTTGGGAAACATAAAATATAAATCCCGATACGATCTGGGATAAAGGAAGGGAATAAGGAGGAATAAAGGATGAAAAAGAAAATAATGGCTCTCATATTAGCAGCAGGAATCATGTTACAGGCGGCAATGCCGATGGCCGTGGCAGCGAAAGCACCGACCAGTATGAAGATCACCGGTAAATCTACGGTGACTGCAGGAAAGACAATCGAGCTGGACAGCGTTTTGTTGCCGAAGGGATCGGATGTGGACGACGACAGGATCTTGTGGAGCAGCAGCAAATGTTCCGTGGTAAAAGTCCTTGAAAACAGGGATGATGATACCAAAATTAAAGGGATCAAAGCAGGTACCGCAACGATCACCGTGAGAATCAAAGGTACAAAATTAAAAGCAACAAAGACAATCACTGTAAAAGCCGCATCAAAATCGTCGAAAAAGACATCACTGACCACCACTTCCGATGCAAAAAAGATTGCGTGCTATAAAACAGAAGCGCAGAAGATCAAAAAAGAGATCCAGGATTTAAAACTGGCAGATAGCAGATCAGGCAGGGCGAAACAGTACAGAGCATTAGAAAAGAAACTGGACCGTCTGGAAGATAAACTGGATGCGATCGAAGACAAATGGGAACATTGGTGGAAAGCCAGGAAAGCCAGCCGCAAGCAGTATCTGTGCATAGAACGCAAGACTGAGGCTGTGGAAGATTATCTGGACAGCTTAGAGGATTACTTAGAAAAAAAATTCCACTATGAATTTGATTAAAGAATTCTCTGGTAACAAAGGCAGGATGGAAACAATCGTTTACGGTCATAGATGAAATCAAGAAATTTTCTCAAAACCTGTTCTTGTCTCATAACGGAGAAATGTTATAATAAAATGTGGCATGTTTCCTATGACAAAAAAATGTGGGACAAACAAAAACAGGAGATATCATAGAGACCGAATGCCGGACAAAGACCGGAGGATGGAAATCATTCTCCGGTTTTTCTATGCTTTCCTTCTCCATTGTCCAAAGTGGTTTTTGGAATATTCTGCGAGATTTCATGGGATATTCGGTACATTTTCTGTGGAAGATTGCCCTCGAAAAAACATGGTGATATAATAGCAATATATAAAAAAGATGCATTCTGTGTGCGGAAAGGGGTAGTTGAATGAAAAAAGTATTGCTTATTACGGGAAGTCCGCGTCCAAAGGGAAATAGCAATTCCCTGGCGGCAGCATTTGCCAGCGGGGCAGTTGCAGCTGGCAATGAGGTTAAGTTATTTGAGGCGGCAACTGCAAACATGTCCGGGTGTCACGGCGAGGGAAATTGTGAAAAAAACGGATGCTGTGGACTGCCAGATGACGGACAGAAAATGAACGAGTTGATGCGGTGGGCAGATGTCATGGTACTGGTCTCTCCGGTATACTGGGGTGGATTTACCGCTCAGATAAAGACGGTAATTGACCGGTTCTATCAGTTTAATTTCCCGAAAGGAAGAGAGACGCTTGGCGTAAAAGAAGCATATCTGATCGGAACAGCTGCCATGCCGGATATCAAAGCCTTTGATGATATGGTTCATTGCTATGAACATGTCTGTGGATTGTTAAATATTACAATGAGCGGCAATCTGCTCTGTTATGGTCTGGCAGGAGAGGATGCCCTGGTAGATCATCCGGAATATATGGAAGAAGCCGTAAAGATGGGGATGCATGTGTAGGAATTCCATTTTATGTCCGTATCTGAAATTCTAAAGTTACTTTGTTATATTTGTAGGTATCAGGTGACATGCTGGAAATAATGACCTTTGGATTGCTGTGGTTTATCAATTTCTGAGGGAATATTTCCAGTGGATCCGAGTGAGTTTCCCGGGGTTCCTGAAAGCACAAATAATTTCCGGCATTGAGCTTTTGGACAATGGAAGAATCCGCAGGCAGAACTTCCAAAAACATATTTGATTCTGTAAATTTTCCGTTGCAGTAAGCAAAGATGATGCCATGAGGAAAAGACGCCTGTAAATTTTCTTCCTTGGCGAGAGAAAACAAATGACTTAAATTTTTTTCATATTCTTTTGCACTCATGATTGTTTCACAGGGAATCGTAATGTAATACCGATCAAAAATATAACGAGAATAATAGCCATCACGTCCCAGAAAGGTTTTCTGGGCGTTGATGTGTTGTAATGTCCGATTGATAGAATCAATACTGGATTCTATTTTTCGGATTTTTTCTTTGGCAAGTTTTTTGCCGTCTTTTAATAAATATTCAAATTCAAGTTCTCCATCAGCATTCACATAATTTTTTAAATCTTTGAGTGGAATACCAAGATCAATACAGAGAATGATTGTATCCAGTATCATGATCTGTTCTAAAGAATAGTAACGGTATCCACTTTTCGGATTAATATATGCCGGGATTAAAATTCCAAGTTTTTCATAGTAGCGTAATGATTGGACATTGACATTCCTGAGCTTTGCAAGTTCTCCAATTGATAAAAAATTATTCAAAATGATTCTCCATAACTATATATAAATAATAATGTTTGTAGATATTATAAAAAACTATACACGTTTTATCAAGAGAATCTGAAAGAATATTTTGAATTATGCACTTGACTCTATGATAATCATATAGTTTAAAATACAGTACGAAATTAAAAATCATGGAGGTTAGAAAATTATGAGTTCAAAGGAAACGGAAAAGAATCCACTGGTATCAGCTCCGATTGGCAGCCTGATGATGAAATATGCGATTCCCAGTGTTGTTGCACTGGTTGTGAATGCATTGTATAACATCGTCGATCAGATCTTTATAGGCTGGGGAGTTGGTACCTTAGGAAACAGTGCAACGAATGTAATATTTCCCCTTAATATGGTTGTTATGGCTCTGGCATTGCTGCTTGGAGATGGCGGTGCGGCTTACTTAAGTCTGGAACTTGGGAGAGGAAACAAAAAGAAAGCAGAAAAAGGTGTAAACAATACATTTTCATGGTTGATTATTGTGGGAATTGTTTTTTGTATCATCTGTGTCGTATTTCTGAAACCGTTGACAGCTTTATTTGGAGCAACACCGGATAACCTGAATTATGCATTGGAATATGGAAAAATTGTTGTTCTGGGATTTCCTTTTGTTATTGTTGGCTGCGGTATGTGTTCTCTAATTCGTGCAGATGGTACTCCTCAGCTTACAATGATTGCGATGATTGTAGGCTGCCTGTCAAATGTAGTGTTAGATGCATTATTTGTCCTTGGTTTTGGATGGGGAATGAAAGGGGCAGCGATTGCAACAGTGATCGGCCAGATTTTAAATTTTGCGATCAGTATGTGGTATGTTCCAAGATTCAAAACAGTAAAAATATCTGCAAAGGCAATGAAACCGGAATTTGGTATGTTAAAGAAAATGTCAGGTTTTGGAGTGTCCAGTTTTGTATCTCAGATTGCAATTGCAATTATTATGACGGTGATAAATTATTATCTTGTTCATTGTGGTATCGATTCTGAATATGGTGCGGATATTCCATTGGCAGCATTTGGTATTGTTATGAAATTTAATACAATTCTGATATCTATTGTCACAGGGATTGGGACAGGTGCACAGCCAATTGTGGGATACAATTATGGAAGAGCCGATTATAAAAGGGTAAAGAAAACGTTTGGGATTGCAGTAAAATCAGCAACTTTGTTCGCAGTCATTTTCTTTGTCGTTTTTCAGGTATTTCCGGGAACTCTTACAGCAATGTTTGGAAATCAGGGAGAGCTGTATACAGAATTTTCTATTATGTCATTTCGTATTTTTACGCTGCTGTGTATCCTGAATGGATTTCAGACAGTCGCTGCAATTTTCTTCCAGTCAATTGGAAAACCTGTATTATCCGGTGCGATTTCTTTAAGCCGTCAGATTGTGTTCCTGATTCCTGCGGTAATGATTCTGTGCAATTATATGGGAATCAAAGGTGTGTTGTGGGCTGGTCCTGTAGCAGATGGTCTGGCGTTTGTTTTTGCCTTTGTGTTAATTCTTGCGGAGATTAAGAAAATAAATCGCTTGGATCAAAAGAAAAGTGTGAAAAAGTGAACATAGGAACTTTACATATATAACGAGATCTTCCGATGGAAGATAAGAAAAAGAAGAAAGGGGTAAAAAAACATGAAGAAAATTATTACGATAGGACGGGAGCTTGGAAGCGGTGGACGAACAATAGGAAAGATGGTAGCAAACCGTCTGGGGATACCTTATTATGACCGGGAACTGATAGATGAAGCGGCGGAGAAGTCTGGTCTGGCAACACAATATATTGAATCCAGAGAGCAACGGATCACCAATAGTTTGCTATATAATCTGGCAATGGGAACCAGTTATGGATACGGAATTTTACAAAATGCAAACCGTCAGACCTTGCCTTTGTCGGAACAGATTTATGAAGCACAGAGGGAAGTGATAACAAAGTTTGCAAATCAGGGAAGATGTGTCATTGTAGGACGCTGTGCAGATCAGATTCTTGCGGAGAGAGAAGATGTATTCAGGGTATTTATCTATGCAGATATGGATAAGCGTGTTCTGCGGGGAATACAGGAATATGGAATGGCGAAGCAGACGGTCAGAAAAGAGATTGAAAAATCCGATAAAGAACGAAGCCGTCATTATAATACATTTACGGATAAAACCTGGGGAGACCGCCATAATTACGATTTGTTATTGAACAGCAGTAAACTGGATTATGAAAACTGTGCCAAAATCATCTGCAGTCTGGCAGAAGAAATGTAAAATAAGATAAAGGAGCCTGTCCTGTTAATGAAATAAAAGCAAATGGGAAAGATCTGTGAAGCCCGTAAAATCAAGGCTTCACAAATTTTTTGCAAAAAATAGCACTCAACACTTGACGTGGCTAACAATTTGTGATATACCTGTGTTATACGAAGAGTATAACAATAAAGCATCTTCGAGTGAGGAGGAACTTTTATGAACATAAATAAATTTACGCAAAAGTCATTAGAAGCAGTGAATTCTTGTGAAAAGCTTGCCTACCAATATGGCAGTCCGGAGATTGACCAGGAACATTTTTTATATAGCCTGCTGACGATAGAAGACAGTCTGATTTTTAAATTGATCGAGAAGATGGAAATCAATAAAGAAGCATTTCTGTCTCAGGTACAGCAGCTGGTTGAGAAGAAACCAAAAGTTTCCGGAGGACAGACCTATCTGAGTAAATCTTTGAATCAGGTGCTGGTCAGTGCGGAGGATGAGGCAAAAGCTATGGGAGATGAATACGTTTCCGTAGAACATCTTTTCCTCTCCCTGCTAAAGTATCCAAATACAGAACTTAAGAAGTTGTTCCAGGCTTACGGAATTACGAGGGAACGTTTTTTGCAGGCCTTGTCCACAGTCAGAGGAAATCAGAAAGTGGTCAGTGATAATCCGGAAGCGACTTATGAGACGCTGGAGAAATACGGATACGATTTGGTGGAAAGGGCGAAACAGCAAAAGCTGGATCCGGTCATCGGCCGTGACAGTGAAATCCGTAATGTAGTCCGTATTCTTTCGAGAAAAACGAAGAACAATCCGGTGCTGATCGGAGAACCTGGCGTCGGGAAGACCGCTGTGGTAGAAGGTCTTGCCCAGCGTATTGTCAAAGGGGATGTGCCCGATTCCCTAAAGGATAAAAAACTGTTTGCACTGGATATGGGTTCCCTGGTTGCCGGCGCGAAATACCGTGGGGAGTTTGAGGAACGTCTCAAAGCAGTTCTGGAAGAAATTAAGGCCAGCGATGGTCAGATTCTGTTATTTATTGATGAGCTGCACACGATCGTTGGTGCCGGGAAGACGGACGGGGCGATGGATGCAGGCAACCTGTTAAAGCCAATGCTTGCCAGAGGGGAGCTGCATTGTATCGGAGCGACCACGTTAAATGAATATCGGCAGTATATTGAAAAAGATGCTGCTTTGGAGCGGCGTTTCCAGCCGGTTATGGTGGACGAACCTACCGTGGAAGATACGATTTCGATTTTAAGGGGATTAAAAGACCGTTATGAGGTATATCATGGAGTAAAAATTGCTGACAGCGCGCTGGTCAGTGCTGCGGTATTATCCAACCGTTATATCACAGACCGGTTTCTGCCGGATAAAGCAATTGACCTAGTGGATGAGGCCTGTGCGATGATTAAAACAGAACTCGATTCCCTGCCGGCAGAGCTGGACGAAGTGCAAAGAAAGATCATGCAGCTGGAGATTGAGGAAGCGGCCTTGAAAAAAGAAACCGACCGGTTAAGCGTCGAGAGGCTGGAAGCCCTCCAAAAAGAGTTGGCAGAACTCAGAGAAGATTTTAATTCCAGAAAGGCCACCTGGGATCAGGAAAAATCTGCGGTAGAGCGGGTGTCCAAGCTAAAAGAGGAAATTGAAAGCCTGAATAATGAAATTCAGATCGCCCAAAGAAATTATGATCTGAACAAGGCGGCAGAACTTCAGTACGGAAGATTGCCGGAGCTTCAGAAACAGCTGGCACAGGAAGAGGAGAAAGCAAAGAACAGGGATACTTCCCTTGTGCATGAATCGGTCACAGAAGATGAGATTGCCACAATCATCAGCCGCTGGACCGGAATTCCGGTTGCAAAACTGACAGAAAGTGAAAGAAATAAGACCTTGAATCTGGATAAAGAACTCCACAAACGTGTCATCGGACAGGATGAAGGAGTGGAAAAAGTAACAGAAGCCATCATACGTTCCAAAGCAGGCATTAAAGACCCGAATAAACCGATTGGATCCTTTATGTTCTTAGGGCCGACCGGTGTAGGAAAAACAGAACTTGCCAAAGCATTGGCGGCCAGCCTGTTTGATAACGAGCAAAATATGGTGCGGATTGACATGAGTGAATATATGGAGAAGTTTTCCGTATCCCGTCTGATCGGGGCACCTCCAGGATATGTCGGATATGAGGAGGGCGGACAGCTGACAGAGGCAGTCAGAAGAAAACCATATTCCGTTGTTCTGTTTGATGAGATAGAAAAAGCCCATCCGGATGTCTTCAATGTATTATTGCAGGTATTGGACGATGGACGTATCACCGATTCCCAGGGAAGGACGGTCGATTTTAAAAATACCATCCTGATCATGACTTCCAATATTGGTTCCCAGTATCTGCTGGAAGGAATCGATGAAACCGGAAACATCAAGCCGGAGACGGATGCCATGGTTCGAAATGATTTGAAAAACCACTTCCGTCCGGAATTCTTGAACCGGCTGGATGAAATCATCATGTTTAAGCCTCTGACCAAACAAAACATCGGCGGCATCATTGAGCTGCTTCTCGCTGATGTAAACAAGCGGCTGGAAGACAAAGAACTGACCATCCGCCTGACAGATCGCGCAAAAGAATATATCATCGATCACGGATATGAACCGGCTTACGGTGCCCGTCCACTCAAAAGATACCTGACGAAACACGTAGACACCCTGGCGGCGAAAATGATCCTTTCCGGAGATGTCTACTCCCAGGACGTCATTGCCATTGATGAACAAAATGGAGCACTCACCGCCTCTGTGGAACATAAACAATCCTAAATACAAATAGCAGAACAGCTTCCGTGTCCATGGGCGCATTACTCTTGAAATGCGAAGGACAGGAAGCTGTTTTTGCTTTTCTGATTGGTCATAGAATATCTGAATAAGGGATTAGGAGTAGCGGTTTACGGCACTGATCAGTGCTTTCACAGAAGCATTGATAATATCATCGTCAATTCCCACTCCCCAATAGGTCTGGCCGTCGGTTCCGTCAATGGCAACATAGGCACAAGCCTGGGAATTCGAGCCCATCTTTAATGCATGCTCTTCATAGGTAGAAATCGTATAATCAATTTGGGAATGACGCTTTAAGGCATTGCTGACCGCATCCAGACGACCATTGCCTACGCCATGGTAAACTTTATATACTCCATTTTTATTCAAAATAATCTCTGTGCGAATCCCATCTTTTTGCTCAAAATGAACCTGGAGAAGTTCAATCGGATCACAGACATTGACATATTTTTCCTGGAAAACCCGGTACACTTCTTCTGGCTGCAGTTCTTTGTGGGCATGGTCGGAAACATCTTTGACAGAGTAGCCAACCTCTTCCCGCATCTTTGCCGGAATACGGATACCGTAAGCTTTTTCCAGCAGATAACCGATTCCTCCTTTTCCGGACTGGCTGTTGATACGGATCACATCAGCCTCGTATTCCCTTCCAAGGTCCTTTGGATCGATCGCCAGATATGGCACGGTCCATTTATCACAATTATGCGTTTCTCTCCAGAGCATTCCCTTTGCGATCGCATCCTGATGCGAACCGGAGAAAGCAGCGAATACAAGCTGTCCTGCATAAGGTTCTCTTTCATATACGTGCATCCTTGTCACTTTTTCATAGACATCGACCACATGAGGAAGATCGGTAAAATCCAGGTCTGGCTCTACGCCATGTGCATACATGTTTAAGGCGAGTGTGATAATATCTACATTTCCCGTACGCTCTCCATTACCAAATAATGTCCCTTCCACACGGTCTGCCCCGGCAAGGACTGCCAGTTCCGTATCCGCAACACCGGTTCCACGGTCATTGTGAGGATGGACAGAAAGAACGATATTATCCCTGTATTTTAAATTTTCACTCATAAACTCAATCTGGCTGGCATAAACATGAGGGAGGGAGTGGGAGACGGTAGCCGGGAGATTGATAATCGCCGGGTATTCTTTCTCCGGTTTCCACACATCCAGCACCGCATTACAGATTTCCAGCGCGAAATCCATTTCCGTTCCGGTAAAACTTTCCGGTGAATATTCAAAACGATATTTTCTTCCACTTTTTTCCGTAAGCTCCTGAAGAAGCTGTGCACCCTCCACAGCAATCTGGATAATATGCTCTTTATCCTTTTTAAAAACCTGCTCTCTCTGCGCAACAGAAGTAGAGTTATACAGATGGACGATTACATTTTTCGCCCCATCGATCGCCTCAAAGGTTTTATTAATAATATGCTCCCTGGCCTGGGTGAGAACCTGGATCGTGACATCATCCGGAATCATGTTCTCTTCGATCAGTGTACGGCAAAATTCATATTCTGTTTCGGAAGCAGCAGGAAAGCCTACTTCGATTTCTTTAAAACCAATCTGAACCAAAAGCTTAAAAAATTCAATTTTTTCTTCCAAGCTCATCGGGATAATTAAAGCCTGATTCCCGTCACGCAGGTCAACAGAACACCATACCGGCGGTTTTTCGATATGATCCTTTTCAACCCACTTGTTATAACCGGCAGGAGCCGGGAAATACATCGGCTTATACTTATCTGCATACTTCATAATCAATTCATCCTCCTTGAAAATAAATCACAATACTCATTCATGCAGGCATGATTTACATCTGCCTGTCAAGCTGCCCAGTGTGATGTGCCATAGATCCCATAGGCACGATCCACAGGCACAAGCTCAAAATCATTACAAATGCATAATAAATGCATAAAAAAACGCCTCTTTCTTCAAAAGAAAGAGACGGAGAAAACATCCGCGGTACCACTCTTATTCATACGATTCCCTACTGGGAAAGCAGTATGCGCTCATTACAGATACGGACTCATGAAAGCCTTATATCCTCCTGCGGTAACGGTCAGGTTCCGGCACTGCCTACTGTATCTACCTACGGTTCAGCATGCTGCTCGGAGGCGAGTTCAGATCAGATCCCCTACGACCTCACACCATCCGGCCGCTCTCTGAAAGCTTCAATCATCTTACTATTCCTCGTCAATGCATTTACAATCCTAATCTAACATGAAAAAAGGGGACTGTCAATGTTTTTTTAAAGAAGAAAGCGAGGAAAAGATGTCGCAAGCGGCATAGAATTCTAATATTTTTGTGTGCATTGTTACAGAGGTAATTGGTGTGAAATCACATAGATTAAGATGCTGCGCAATGAACACAAACAGTAAAAAAACAGGAAATTGGACGATTCGCGTCGGTTTCGTTTGACATAAGGAGCAGTGAAAAGTATAATAAAATTAAGTCTGAGGGAAATATAAACTCTGACTCGAACTACACCCCACTGGAAACAGCAGGGGTCTAAAACCAATCGAACCTCTCTCTTCTACTACCCAAAAGATGATTACGCCCAGGCAGAAATGTTAGAAAAGGAAAAGTTAATTTTTTGATTTTTGTCTGGGATGAGAGTGATTTACAAGATGAATACTGAAAATGAAGAAGAAAAACGGAATCCTCCTGAAATAGAAAAACTCTATTTTGGGAGAATTTTTTTATGAAATAGCAAACTATGTGCCGATTACATAAAAAGGATGTATAATAAAGGTAAATCATGCTGTGGACAGGGTTGAGAAAGGAAAATATCTATGAAAAAAACATATTATCTACTCAAACTTCCCACACTAATAAGGTGTGTTGAGCCTTGAAAATTCAATATTTCAGCCAATAAAAAAGGCATA
>CAVFXN010000004.1:0-106607 GCA_963626755.1 Bacteroidaceae bacterium | reverse complement strand
TCGCCATATAAAACTGCATATCTGCCAGAATGCAAGCATTCGCAGATCGCAGTTTCTGATACATAAAAAGTGTAACTATTCAGTACCCCATTCGCAAAAACGCTGCTACGCAGCTTACCTTTTGCTCATGTGGTTACTTCGCCATATAAAACTGCATATCTGCCAGAATGCAAGCATTCGCAGATCGCAGTTTTGCATGGCTCTGAATAGTTACAATATATCATAAATATATGGCGTTGGCAAGGATGCAGTACAGTGTATTCGGATGATAATTCTTACTATAATAGAAAAGATAAATATATATGATAAAAGCATATATAACAATAAATATATAAAACATTGAAAAAACACTGGAATTTATTTAAGGGGTGTGATATGATAATTTCCATAATAAAGAAAAATATATAAATTATGTATATTATGGAAAGGATGGTCTGTGAAGCATGACATTTAAAGAGTTTCAGGAATACATAGAAGCACATATCCTCGAAGGCTGGAAAGAAGATTATAAGGTGGAGCTCCGGAAGATAAGGAAGAATAACGGAGTAGAACTTTGCGGGATGTTTATCAGGAAAGAAGGGGATCTTACTGCCCCGGCAATCTATCTGGAGGATTATTATCCCTGGCATTTAAAAGGGGAGAGGACGGAGAAGATTATTGAAAAGATCCGGAAGGCATATGATTGGATGGTGCCTCAGCTTCCTTCGGGACAGTTGAATGTGAGTCATTTTGAATGTGTAAGGGACAGGATTGTATACCGTCTTGTCAATTATGAAAAAAATAAAGAGATATTGGAAGAATGCCCGTATTTGAGACTTCATGATCTGGCATTAACCTTCCGCTGGGTAGCACACAGTGATGAGATTGGCATTTCGACTGCCCTGATCACCAACAAGGAGTTGGATGCATGGGGAGTGACGATGCATGATATTTTGCTCGCAGCGAAAGATAATACGGAAAGGCTCTTTCCGCCCTGCGTGATGGAGATCGCGGAGGTTTTCCAGAAAATCGCAGAAAAAAGAGCACAATCCAGGATGGCATCGGGAATGCGCTCCATTATGGAATCGGGAATGGAGTCTTTCCCTGAATTTACACCGGATTCGGACATAGAAATGTATATCATGACAAATGAGCAGGGTGTGAATGGGGCGGGAGTCATCTTATATGATGATTACCTGAAGAACTTTGCCAGGGAACATGATGAGGATTTTTATATTCTGCCGAGCAGTATCCATGAAATGATACTGGTTCCCGCGGGAAATATAGACAGTCCCTCCGGTTTTTTTGAAATGGTAAGAGATGTGAATGAGACAATGGTGTCTTTAGGAGATATTTTATCGGATTCGGTTTATTATTACGACAGGAAAGAGAATCGGATTATTCCTTTAAAACAAGAAGAATATATTTAGACATAACCCCCATCTGCGAGAAAGCTTAGAAGATGGGGATTTCTCTGATTGAGTGAAAATATGTGAGAGGCACCGGGAGCAAAATAGCATTTGACCCTGGTGTTTTTTCATTATATTATAGTAATGATTCAGGGACGAAAATCAAAGGGTATGGAAACGGTATATTTTGGGGATCATCTAGCCAGAAAGGAAGAAATCATGAGAATATATATGGTGCGTCACGGAGAGACAGATCAGAACCGGAAGGGATGTTATTATGGAAAAACGGACGCCGTTCTGACAGAGAATGGCCTGAGGCAGGCCAAACAATTAAAAGGTTTATTGCGGGACGTCCATTTTGATCGTGTGATCTCCAGCCCATTGGTCAGGGCGTACCATACGGCAGAAATCGTGATGGAAGGGCGAAATCAGGAAATGATCTGTGACAGCCGTTTAATGGAACAGGATTTTGGGATTTTTGAGGGATATACCTATCCGGAGCTTCAGAAACAGTATCCCGATGAATTGGAAGAATGGAACCGGAACTTTACCCATTACGGTATTCCCGGGGGAGAAAGTTTTCTGGATGTGCGAAGACGGGTGGAAGATTTTTTGGATGATCTTGCAAAGAATCATCTTGCAAAAGGAAAGGAAACTGTTTTACTGGTGGCGCACAAAGGAACGCTCGGACATTTGCTGGCAGCCATGATCGGACTTCCGCCGGAAGGATACTGGAACTTTGTTCTGGAACAGGGATGCTACAGTATGGTGGATCTGGAAGATGGTTATGCAATTTTTAGAAAATTAAACTGTGGGATGGGCAACGGTACAGAATGGAGATGAAAAAAGAACATTATGGACTTGTTTGAATATATGGAACAACAGAGAAAAAAGGAAGAGTCCCCTCTGGCAGTGAGGATGCGCCCGAAAACGCTCGATGAGGTCGTGGGACAAAAACACATCATTGGAAAGGACAGACTGTTATACCGGGCGATCAAAGCAGACCAGATCAGCTCCCTGATCTTTTACGGACCGCCAGGTACGGGAAAAACCACACTGGCAAAGGTGATTGCCAATACCACCAGTGCGAATTTCGTCCAGATCAATGCGACCATGTCCGGGAAGAAAGATATGGAACAGGCGGTGACCCGGGCGAAGGAAGCCCTGGGAATGTACGGGACGAAAACCATCGTGTTTATTGATGAGATCCACCGATGGAATAAAGCACAGCAGGATTACCTCCTGCCTTTTGTGGAAGATGGAACCGTGATTTTGATTGGAGCGACCACGGAGAATCCATATTTTGAAGTAAACAGTGCCCTTATTTCACGGTCGAAGATTTTCCACCTGGAGCCTTTGGAGGAAGAAGATATCTGCAGCCTTCTTTGGATTGCCGTGAAAGATAAAGAAAGAGGGATGGGGGCTTATGGAGCCGATATGACAGAAGAAGCGGCGCATTTTATCGCCGAGATGGCAGGGGGCGATGCCAGAGCCGCTTTAAATGCCGTAGAATTAGGAATTTTGACGACAGAGCCGGACGAAAAGGGAAAGATTCTGATCGATTTAAAAACGGCGGAAGAATGCATCCAGAGAAAGGCCGTCCATTATGATAAAGATGGAGATAACCATTATGATGTCATTTCTGCATTTATCAAAAGTATGAGGGGAACGGATCCGGATGCCGCCGTATTCTATCTGGCAAAAATGCTGGATGCGGGGGAAGATCCCCTTTTTATTGCACGACGGATTATGATCTGTGCATCGGAAGATGTAGGGAATGCAGATCCCCAGGCACTGGTGGTGGCAGTGGCAGCATCCCAGGGTGTGGAGAGGATCGGCATGCCGGAAGCGCGGATTCTATTGTCGCAGGCTGCCTCATATGTGGCCAGCGCGCCAAAAAGCAATGCCTGCATTATGGCAGTGGATAAAGCGATGTCGATGGTAAAGCACTCTCGTACCGGACAGGTGCCGCCTTATTTAAGAGATGCCCACTACAAAGGGGCGAAAAAGCTGGGACACGGGATTGGCTATCAATATGCCCATGATTATCCGGAACATTATGTAAAACAGCAGTATCTGCCAGATGAAATCAAAGAAGAAAGATTTTACGAGCCAACAGAAAACGGATATGAGAAAGTAATCAGACAACATCTGGAACATTTGAGAGGAAGAGAAGATTGAAAAAAATAAAACAGATCGCAGCGTTACTGATAGTGATTTTTCTGGTTGTTATGGTGTTTGTTACATTATACTTTGCGGTCACGGGAAGCCCTTATTTTATGGCCTCTTTATTTGTCATGCTGGGGCTCCCGCTCCTCATTTATGCCTACCTGTTTATCTACCGCATTATGAAAAAGGAAAAATAGTTTAAAAAAATTGTTGACAAATTTTTATCTATGCCCTATACTGATAACAGTAACAATTATTAATATGATTGTTGCACTGCACAAGGACAGTTTGTAATGAAAAATAATATAGTGCAGTGAAGAAAGGGGAATATCATGATAAGTTTAAAATTAAAAGGAACAAAGACAGAAAAGAATTTAATGCTTGCATTTGCCGGCGAATCTCAGGCCAGATCCAAATATGATTATTTTGCAAGCAAGGCGAAAAAAGAGGGATATGTTCAGATTTCAAAGATTTTTGAAGAGACTGCGAATAATGAGAAAGAACATGCCAAGATGTGGTTTAAATATTTAGAAGGCGGGGCGATCCGTTCTACTGCCGAGAATCTTCAGTCTGCTGCAGATGGTGAGAATTATGAGTGGACGGATATGTATGCTGAATTTGCCAAAGTAGCCAGGGAAGAAGGCTTTGATGAGATCGCAGAAAAGTTTGAAGGGGTAGGAGCGATTGAAAAAGAACATGAGGAGAGATATTTGAAACTTCTTGATAATGTAAAGAAAGAAGTCGTCTTCTCAAGAGATGGAGATACTATCTGGCAGTGTGCTAATTGTGGACATATCTGCATTGGAAAGAAAGCACCGGAAGTTTGTCCGGTATGTGACCATCCGCAGTCTTATTTCCAGATTAAGCCGGATAATTATTAAACTAATCTTTTCTTAAATAAAGTGGACAGAATCGAAGATATTTTACCGATATAAAAGACACAGGAACATCGGGTAACGGTTCGAAGGCCAGGATTCCACAGGGTATTTTGGCCGGGAACGTACCGGTGTTCTTTTTATGTCATAGAAAACTTTGTTCTCAGTAATGATTTTTTACTTGACAAACTCTTTGCTTTTGATTATAATGGCTCAATGTAAAGCAAAAATACTTTACACGAGGTGATGTTATTTGGAAAAGATCGTAGAGAAGTCACTATTATATGATTTTTATGGAGAATTGCTGACAGAACATCAGAAGAATGCATATGGAGATTATATTCAGAATGATCTTTCACTCACAGAACTGGCAGAATGTATGGGAATCAGCAGGCAGGGAGCCCATGATCTGATTCGTCGTTGTGAGAAGATCCTGGGAGATTATGAGAGCAGACTTCACCTGGTAGAACATTTTCAGCAGGTGAAAAAGATTGTGGCGTCGATCCATCATTGTGCAGAAGAACTGGCACAGTGTGATGACAGGGAAAGAATCCATATTAAAATAGAAGAAATCGCAGAACTTTCGAATAAGATATTAGAAGAATATTAAGAGCAGGGAGATTGGTTTATGGCATTTGAAAGTCTTACAGATAAATTGCAAAACGTCTTTCGGAATTTAAGGAGCAAAGGACGCCTGACAGAAGCCGATGTAAAAGAAGCCATGAAAGAAGTGAAACGGGCCTTGCTGGAGGCGGATGTAAACTTTCGTGTGGTGAAGTCCTTTGTAAAAACAGTCACAGACAGAGCGGTTGGTCAGGATGTGCTTACCGGACTGAATCCGGGGCAGATGGTAATCAAGATTGTAAAGGAAGAGATGGAAGCCCTTATGGGTTCGGAGATGACGGAGCTGGTCATCCGCCCGGGAAATGAGATTACCGTTTTCCTTATGGCAGGATTGCAGGGTGCTGGTAAAACAACCACCTGTGCCAAGATTGCCGGTCAGTTGAAAAAGAAAGGGAAAAAACCACTGCTGGTCGCATGTGATATCTATCGGCCGGCTGCGATCAAACAGCTGGAGGTTAATGGAGAGAAGCAGGGCGTTCCGGTATTCTCCATGGGTGATAAAAAGAGCCCGGTGGATATTGCGAAGGCTTCGATAGAATATGCGAAAGAACATGGCAACCATATCGTTATACTGGATACTGCAGGCCGACTTCATGTAGACGAGTCTATGATGGAGGAGCTTCAGAATATAAAAGAAAATGTAGATGTCACACAGACAGTGCTGGTCGTGGATGCGATGACCGGGCAGGATGCAGTCAATGTGGCGAAAACATTTGAAGAGAAAATTGGAATTGACGGTGTCATCCTGACGAAGCTTGACGGAGACACCAGGGGCGGAGCGGCACTCTCGATCCGTGCGGTAACCGGAAAGCCGATCCTGTATGCAGGTATGGGAGAGAAGCTGGAGGATTTACAGAAGTTTTATCCGGATCGTATGACGAGCAGGATCCTTGGAATGGGCGATGTCTTCACCCTCATTGAGAAGGCAGAGAGTGCAGTCGATGAGGCAGAAGCCAAAAAGCTTGAGCAAAAGCTTCGGAAAGCAGAATTTGGTTTTGATGATTTCCTCGTACAGATGCAGCAGATTAAAAAAATGGGAGGATTATCCGATTTGCTTTCGATGCTCCCGGGAGTTGGAAATCAGCTGAAGAATGTGGAAGTAGACGATAAGGCAATGGAGCGCATTGAGGCGATCATTTACTCAATGACTCCCCGCGAACGGTCGAATCCGAATATATTGAACCCGTCCAGAAAAAAGAGAATTGCGCAGGGGGCTGGCGTAAAGCTTCAGGATGTCAATAAGCTTTGCAAACAGTTTGAGCAGTCCCGCAAAATGATGAAGCAGATGGGCGGCATGATGGGAAAAGGCGGCAGGAGAAAAGGCGGATTTTCCCTGGGAGGAATGAAGTTTCCGTTCTAGCTTTTCATAAAGAGGATATCCGGGTAACCGGTTCCAATATAGATAACAAATAATGAAAGATGAAAGAGGTGAATCACATGGCAGTAAAAATGAGATTAAAAAGAATGGGTAAAAAGAGAAATCCTATCTATAGAATTGTCGTTGCTGATGCAAGATCTCCAAGAGATGGAAGAAACATCGATGAAATAGGTTTTTATGACCCAAATCAGGAACCTTCTGTAGTAAAAATCAACGAAGAGGCAGCAAAAGACTGGCTTTCTAAGGGAGCACAGCCTACCGATACTGTTGCAAGATTATTAAAGAATGCTGGTATTGAAAAATAATTACTGGGGGCTTATATAATGAAAGAGTTAGTAAAAGTTATCGCAGTTTCTCTGGTTGATCATCCGGAAGATGTTGTCGTCACAGAAAGAGAAACAGAAAGCTCCATTGTTTTAGAATTACATGTAGCCTCAGATGATATGGGCAAGGTAATTGGAAAACAGGGACGGATCGCAAAAGCAATCCGTACAGTAGTAAAAGCAGCAGCTTCCAGAGAAGATAAGAAAGTGGTCGTTGATATCGCACAGTAATCGCATGGAAAACAGGGCTGTCGTAAAAGTATTTTGATTTTGCGACGGTCCCGTTTTTTCTATATATATAGTTTTTCTATATAGACAGGTATACAATCAATAGGTATACAGGACTGTAGAATGGAGAAGATACGATGGAAGATTTATTGCAGGTTGGAATCATTACAGGGACTCGCGGATTAAAAGGAGAAGTGAAAGTTTTTCCGACAACAAATGACAAAGAAAGATTTCTTGATCTGGAAACCGTGTTGATCGATACTGGTGCAGAGCTGGTGGAAAAGAAAATAGAATATTGCAAGTTCTTTAAACAGTTTGTTTTTCTTAAATTCCAGGGACTTGACAATATCAATGATGTGGAAAAATATAAAAGATGTCCTTTGAAAGTAACCAGGGAGAATGCAGTACCTTTAGAAGAAGATGAATATTATATTGCCGATCTTTTGGGCTTGACGATTGTGGACGAAAGTGGAATTACAATTGGTACCCTGGAAAATGTCATAGAAACAGGGGCAAATGATGTGTATGAGGTGAAAACACCGGATGGTGGACATGTTCTTTTACCGGCGATCAAAGACTGTATTCTGGATGTGGATATGGAAGAAAAGATTATTCTGGTACATATGCTGAAAGGGCTGATCGACGGATGAATTTTCACGTATTAACTCTTTTTCCTGAGATGATCGAGGAGGGACTTGGGACCAGCGTGACCGGAAGGGCATTACAGCAGGGAACCATTTCTTTGCATACGGTAAATATCCGGGATTATTCCAAAGATAAGCACAGGCATGTTGACGATTATCCTTATGGTGGAGGGGCCGGAATGGTTATGCAGCCGGAACCAATCTACCTGGCGTATGAGGAGATCGCGAAAACACTGGATACGACTCCCAAAGTGGTTTATGTCACGCCTCAGGGAAAAGTTTTTAACCAGAAAATGGCCGAAGAGTTTTCCAGAGAAGAGGATATTATTTTTTTATGCGGGCATTATGAGGGAGTGGATGAAAGGATTTTGGAAGAGATCGTTACCGATTATGTGTCGATCGGCGATTATGTACTTACCGGTGGGGAATTGCCCGCCATGGTGATGATCGACGCTGTTTCCCGTCTGGTTCCGGGGGTCTTAAATAATGAAGAATCTGCGGAATTTGAATCCTTTTATGATAATTTGCTAGAGTATCCTCAGTATACACGCCCGGCAGAATTTCACGGGAAGAAGGTTCCGGAGGTCCTCCTTTCAGGCCATCACAGAAATATTGAAAAGTGGCGCAGGGAGCAGTCGTTACAAAGGACATGGGAAAGGCGTCCGGACTTACTAGAACAGGCCAATCTGACACAGGAAGATAAGAAATATCTGAGAAAGCTGGAAAGCACAGAATAAGCCATATCCGCAAAACATGGAACGCATAAAAAAGGCAAGCTGTTGGAAAAGAAAAATCAGGAAAACACTTGCAAGCATAAAGATAGTATGTTATGATTGAACAGTTGTGAGAAAAAGGTGGTCCGCTGTTACGAAAGGTATTAAGAACGCCGAAAATATATAGGAGGTCACACATGAAAGATATTATTAAAAGCATTGAAGATGCACAGTTGAAACCGGAAGTTGACAGTTTCCGTGTAGGAGATACGGTACGTGTTTCTGCAAAGGTAATCGAAGGTTCCCGTGAGAGAATCCAGGTATTTGAAGGAACAGTCATTAAGAGACAGAACGGTGGTTCCAAAGAAACTTTTACAGTAAGGAAGTTCTCCAATGGTGTTGGGGTTGAGAAGACCTGGCCGTTACATTCCCCAATTGTTACGAAGATTCAGGTCGTAAGAAGAGGTAAAGTAAGAAGAGCAAAACTTTACTACCTGCGTGACAGAATTGGTAAGAAAGCAAAAGTAAAAGAATTAGTTAAATAATATCACAAAAAATCGGGGCGAGTATTCATACTTGCCCTGTTTTTCCATATAGATTTTCCGGCGGGTAGCGGAAAGGGGGAGTGAACGGATGAGAAACTATCGATATTTGGAAAGAAGAAACCGCATGATCCGTCAGATTGGTCTTTGGGTCGGGGAGGTTGCGGCAGTCATTCTACTGGCCTTCCTCATCATATTTTTTTGTTTGCAGACGGTGACGGTCCATGGGGAATCCATGACACCGACATATTATGACGGAGATGTTGTCCTGGTCAATAAACTGGAATATCGTTTCCATAGCCCGAGGCGTTTGGATGCGGCCGTGCTGGAACTGGAAAACGGTTCCACGACCTATTATTCGGTAAAGAGAGTTATCGGGCTCCCGGGAGAAACCGTAAAAATAGAAAATGGAAAGATCTATGTTGATGATCAGGAACTGAAGGGATTCACAGAGGAAGAAATCCTTTCCGCAGGTCTGGCGGCCTACAGTGTAACGTTGGAGGAAGATGAATATTTTGTCATGGGAGATCATTGCAATAACAGTGAAGATTCCAGGGTGTCAAACATCGGAAATATCAAAAAGAGCCAGTTTATAGGTAAAGTTTCCGGGGTAATCCGCAGAGGGAAGAAATAAAAAACTGCCGAAAACAGGGAAAAGTGACAGGAAAAGAGGGAGCAGGAGGAGAGAAAAGATGCATTTTCAATGGTATCCAGGTCATATGACGAAGGCAAAAAGGATGATGCAGGAACATATCAAATTAATTGATATCGTAGTGGAACTGGTAGATGCCAGGGTCCCTTTCAGCAGTAAAAATCCGGATATCGATGAGCTGGCCAAAAATAAATACCGGCTGATTGTCCTGAATAAAGCCGATATGGCAGACAGCAAGGTGACAGCGTCCTGGCAGAGTTATTATGAATCCAAAGGTTTCTTTGTGGCGAAGGTCAACTCGCAAAAAGGTACCGGGATCAAAGAAGTTAAAACATTGATCGAGAAGGCCTGTCAGGAAAAAAAGGAGAAAGACAGGAAAAGAGGAATTTTAAACCGGCCGCTTCGCGCGATGGTTGTCGGAATCCCGAATGTTGGCAAATCAACCTTTATTAATTCGTTTGCCGGAAAAGCCTGTGCAAAAACAGGAAATAAACCGGGGGTCACGAAAGGAAAACAGTGGATTAAACTCAATAAAAACGTGGAATTGCTGGATACACCGGGAATTTTATGGCCCAAATTTGAAGATCAGGCGGTAGGACTTCGGCTTGCTTTGATCGGATCGATCAAAGAGGATCTCTTGAATACAACAGAGATGGCGACTGAGCTGATTGATTTTTTGAAAACTTCGTATGAAGGGGTTTTTCAGGAGAGATATTCCCTAGATGAAAACAATACGGCTTCGTTCCTCCTGGAAGAGGTTGCCAGGACAAGAGGATGCCTTACCAAAGGAAATCAGAAAGATTTGGAGAAAGCAGGCAGGATGATATTGGAAGATTTTCGTGCAATGCGTTTAGGAAGATTGTCGTTGGAGGTGCCAGATGAAAAATAAAAAAGAAAGCGATTCCATGAAGGAAAACAGTATCAGGAAAAATATTGTGGAAACGTTATTATATATTGTAGGAGTTTGTGTCGTTGTATTTTTGGTGTTACATTTTGTGGGACAGAGAACCGTTGTGAACGGTCATTCGATGGATCCCACCCTGGCAAATGGGCAGAATTTGATCATGGACAAGCTGTCCTATCGTTTTCACGACCCGGAACGGTATGACATCGTCATCTTTCCAGGTCCGGAAGAATTCGGAAAACATCCTTATTATATCAAAAGGGTCATTGGACTTCCGGGAGAGACCGTTCAGATTAAAGAGGGGAAAGTCTATATCAATGGCAAGCAGCTCAAATCAGATACCTATGGGATCACGGATTATATTGATTATCCGGGAATTGCGGAAGAACCATTGAAACTCGCGGACGATGAATATTTTTGTCTGGGGGATAACCGACCGGTCAGCGAGGACAGCCGCTATGAAGAAGTAGGGCCGGTACACCGTTCGGATTTTGTAGGGAAGGTGTGGATCCGCATCTGGCCGCTTAGTCAATTCGGAAAGGTATCTTGAGGGTCCCATGAAAAGTATACAGGAAATAAAGAAAGAATTTGAAAATCTGAAACCGGAACAGATTGCCTCGAAAATCGCATCGTATCAGGAGGATGGGAGAAAGGGAGTCCAGAAACTTCTGTTAGCAGAAAAGAAAAAGCTGGAGCAGTATTCTCAGGAAGTCGAGAGAATCGAAGCCCTTTGTGCTTATGAAAAAAAATATGCACAATACGATTTGATCTGTGGGATCGATGAGGTGGGCCGCGGCCCGCTGGCCGGACCAGTCGTGGCAGGAGCAGTCATTTTGCCGAAAGACTGCCGCATTTTATATATCAATGATTCCAAAAAGCTTTCTGCGAAAAAGAGGGAGATGCTTTATGAGGTAATCAAAAAAGAAGCCATTTCCTATGCGTTTGGAATGTCTACCCCGGAAAGAATTGATGAGATCAATATCCTACAGGCAACCTATGAGGCGATGCGAAAGGCAATTGCCAATCTTTCTGTTACACCGCAGGTTTTGCTCAATGATGCCGTTACCATTCCACAGGTGGACCTGCCCCAGGTTCCGATTATCAAAGGAGATGCCAAAAGCATTTCCATCGGAGCTGCCAGTATTATGGCCAAAGTCTGTCGAGACCGTATGATGGAAGAATATGACACGATATTCCCGGGATATGATTTCGCTTCCAATAAGGGATATGGTTCGAAAAAGCATATGGAAGCCATCCGGGAAAAAGGCCCCTGTCCGATTCATCGGAGAAGCTTCCTTAAAAATATTCTCTAAAGATCAGAAAA
Organism: Bacteroidaceae bacterium; assembly: GCA_963626755.1. Taxonomy (GTDB): domain Bacteria; phylum Bacillota; class Clostridia; order Lachnospirales; family Lachnospiraceae; genus Anaerobutyricum. Next base: position 94,843 of record CAVFXN010000004.1, on the reverse strand, counting down.
GAAAAAGAGGAGTGTTGGAAATGGACATGCGCAAAGAAGTCGGACGGTTTGGAGAAACCGTAGCGGCCTCCTTCCTGGAAAAACAGGGAGTTCGCATACTAAAGAGAAATTTTCAATGCCGTTTTGGGGAGATTGATCTCATCGGCCGGGAAAAAGATTATTTGATCATTGTAGAAGTAAAGCTACGGCGAGACAGGCAAAAAGGGATGCCGGGAGAAGCAGTAGATAAAAGAAAACAAAAGAAAATCTGTCAGACATTCAATTATTACCGGATGAAAGAGAAGATTACCGACTTTGTGCCGGTTCGATTTGATGTCGTGGAAGTGTATAGGGATCTTTCATGCCATTGGATCCGAAATGCCTTTGAATATCTGGAATAGGGAGACGAGAATGAACAGTAATAGACACGAGATTGCCTCTGTAAAAGAAGGAAGCATTGCCTGGGAGCTTGGGCTGGAACCGGGCGATGCTGTGGTAAGAATCAATGGAAAAGAAATAGAAGATATCTTTGATTATCAATATTATATCGAAGAAGAATATCTGGAAGTCTTGGTTCTTACAAAAGACGGGGAAGAATGCATGCTGGAAATAGAAAAAGAGGAAGAGGAAGACCTGGGGATTTTGTTTACCTCTTCCTTAATGGACGAATATCATTCCTGCTGCAATAAATGTATTTTTTGTTTTATCGATCAGATGCCTCCGGGGATGAGGGAAACGCTCTATTTTAAAGACGATGATTCCAGGCTTTCCTTTTTGCAGGGCAATTATATTACTCTGACGAATATGAAAGAAAGAGATCTGGAAAGAATTATACACTATCATCTTTCCCCAATTAATATCTCTGTCCACACGACAAATCCCGAGCTGCGCTGTAAGATGCTGCGAAACCGGTTTGCCGGAGATGTTCTTGAAAAAATCACACGTCTTTGCGAAGCAGAGCTTCGCATGAACAGCCAGATTGTCTTGTGCCCGGGGATCAATGACAGGGAAGAACTCGATCGGACGATTGAGGATCTCGGGAAGTTCCTTCCTTATATGGAGAGCCTGTCCGTTGTCCCGGTTGGCCTGACCAAATACCGGGAGGGACTGGCACCGCTTCGCCTATTTACCAAAGAGGAGGCCCGGGCGGTATTAAAACAGATTACCGGCTGGCAGGAGTTTTTTCGGAAAAAGTGTGGGACTTCCTTTGTGCATGCCAGTGACGAATGGTTTATTCTTGCACAGGAAGACTTTCCGCCGGAGGAATATTATGAAGGATATGGCCAGTTAGAAAACGGAGTGGGGATGATGAGACTTTTGCTGGAAGAAGTGAAAGAACGTTTGGAAGAACTCCCTGGAGACCAGAGGGAGAAGAGCGTGTCGATTGCCACTGCCAGACTGGCTTTTCCAACCATCCAAAAGCTGGCAGCCGATGTGATGAAAAAATATCCAAAGATTACTGTGGATGTGTTTTGCATTGCCAATCAGTTTTTTGGGGAAAATATTACGGTATCCGGTTTACTGACCGGACAGGACATCATTGCCCAGCTCAAAGGGAAGAATCTGGGAGAGCAGCTGTTGCTTCCGGAAAATGTACTGAAGGCGGATGCCCCGGTATTCCTGGATGATATTTCCTTAAAGGAAGTTTCCGAATCTTTACAAGTACCAGTGAATGTTATACAATCAGAAGGAAGAGATTTTGTAAATAAAATCATTTCTTTGATGGATCATAAGAAAGAAAATGGAGGAAGATATGAGTAAACCGGTTGTTGCGGTGGTAGGCCGCCCTAACGTGGGGAAATCTACCCTGTTTAATGCCTTTGCAGGAAGCAGAATTTCAATAGTGCAGGATACACCGGGGGTGACGAGAGACCGTATTTATGCACAGGTCGATTGGCTGAATTACCAGTTTACCCTGGTAGATACCGGAGGAATCGAACCGGAATCCGATGATCTCATTTTGTCGAGAATGAGGGAGCAGGCAGAGACGGCAATTATGACAGCAGATGTGATCTTGTTCCTGACAGATGTACGCCAGGGACTGGTGGATGCGGACCATAAAGTGGCCGATATGCTTCGGCGTTCCCACAAACCGATCCTTTTGGTCGTAAATAAGGTAGATGATTTTGAAAAATACATGCCGGATGTCTATGAATTTTATAATCTGGGACTGGGAGACCCGATTCCAATCTCAGCACAGGGGAAACTGGGAATCGGTGATCTGCTGGATGAAGTGGTGAAGCATTTCAACTCATCGAATGCACAGGAAGAGGAAGACGAAAGACCGAAGATTGCGGTGATCGGGAAGCCGAATGTCGGGAAATCATCAATCATCAATAAGCTTTTGGGCGAGGAAAGAGTCATTGTATCTCCCATTGCCGGAACTACCCGGGACGCCATCGATACGACCATTACAAGAAACGGCCAGGAGTATGTTTTTATCGACACCGCAGGCTTGCGGAGAAAGAACAAGATCAAAGAGGAAATCGAACGATACAGTATTATCCGTACGGTGACTGCAGTAGAACGCTGTGATGTGGCGATTTTGCTGATCGATGCGACAGAAGGGGTTACGGATCAGGATGCAAAGATTGCCGGAATTGCCCATGAAAGAGGAAAAGGCGTGATCATCGCAGTCAATAAGTGGGATCTGGTAGAAAAAGATCATACCACCATGAAGAAATTCAGCGAAAAAATATGGCAGAAGCTTTCCTACATGCCTTATGCGGAATTGATTTTTCTTTCGGCAAAAACAGGGCAGAGACTGCCGAAACTTTTTGATGTCATCGATGCAGTCATTGGCAACTGTGCACTGCGTATACAGACAGGGGTGCTGAACGAAATTCTTACCGAAGCGATGGCAATGAAGCAGCCACCGTCCGATAAGGGCAAACGCCTGCGAATCTACTATATTACACAGGTTTCTGTCAAACCTCCGACATTTGTCATGTTCATTAACGATAAGAAGCTGACACATTTTTCTTATACAAGATACATTGAAAATCAGATCCGGACAACATTTGGTTTCCGGGGAACGCCAATCCACTTTATTTACCGGGAAAGAAAGGAGAAATAAATGATAGGGTATTATATACTTGTGATTGTTATTGGATATTTATGTGGCTGCCTGGAGAGCGGCTATTTGGTTGGAAAGTTATGTGGTATGGATATCAGGGATTACGGAAGCGGAAATGCCGGAACGACCAATGTACTGCGGGTTCTCGGAAAAAGCCGTGCTCTTCTCACTTTCCTGGGGGATGCTCTGAAAAGCTTTATTCCGGTGTTGATTGTAAAATTGGTGCTGTGTCCGGCCGTACCGGAATTAAATGCAGACCTCATCCAGCTGGTAACGGGTTTTGCGGCAGTGATGGGGCATGATTACCCGTTTTTCCTGAAATTTAAGGGAGGAAAAGGTGTGGCAACGACAGCGGCTGCCATGATGGCTTATGACTGGAGAATGGGCCTTTGCAGTTTTGTCATCTTTGTGATCGTGGTATCTCTGACGAGATATGTCTCTTTAGGGTCGATTCTCCTTTGTGGTGCTCTGGTCATAGAAATCCTTATTTTCCATCCGGGAAGATGGGATCTGTTCGTTATGTGTGTTCTTTTTGCCTATTTTTCCATTTACCGGCACCGGGCGAATATAGGAAGGCTGATATCCGGGACGGAGAGTAAGCTGGGACAGAAGGTCAAAATCGACAAAAAAGAAGAAGACCAGGAATCCGATACCGATGCACAATAAAAGGCTCGATTGAAAGAAAAACGAAAGAAATGAAGGATTGATTTGCTAATTATTCTCATTAAAAAAATAAAAAGCAGTCAGCTAGGGGGTTTTGTATATAATCTTATATACAATAGGTTAACTTGACAAATTTTATATTGGTGATAGAATAGAAAAGAAAATAAAATGAAATATTTGAAAGATAATTATTCATTATCGTTACAAAAAATAAAAGAATGGAGAGATGATGATGGAAATGGATCAACGTTCGGTTCGGCTGAATGAAAAATCAAATCTTTTAAAATTGGAAGAATATATGTATCCCCTGGTAGATACAGATAAGCCCAATGTTTTCCGCAATCTTTTCCCTTATGAAGAAGTGCCGAAGATTGCGTTTAATGACAGAATTGTGCCACATGAAATGCCGGAAGAGATCTGGATTACTGATACCACCTTCCGTGATGGTCAGCAGTCACGAACCCCTTATTCCACAGACCAGATAGTACATATCTATGATGCCTTCCACCGTCTGGGGGGACCAAAAGGGATTATACGCCAGTGTGAGTTTTTCCTCTACAGTAAGAAGGATCGGGATGCCGTCTATAAATGCCTGGAAAAAGGGTACAAGTTTCCGGAAGTGACGAGCTGGATTCGTGCAAGTAAAAAGGACTTCGAGCTGGTAAAAGAGATCGGTTTAAAAGAAACCGGAATTTTGGTAAGCTGTTCGGATTATCATATTTTTTATAAGATGAAAATGACAAGGCAGCAGGCTATGGATCATTATTTGAGTGTGGTCAGAGAATGTCTGGAAACCGGAATCAGCCCGAGATGCCATCTGGAGGATATCACCCGTTCGGATATTTATGGGTTTGTCATTCCATTTTGCCTTGAGTTAATGAAGTTAAAGGAAGAATATGGTATCCCAGTTAAGATCCGTGCCTGTGATACGATGGGATACGGCGTGAACTTCCCGGGAGCGGTAATTCCTCGTTCCGTACCGGGAATTATTTATGGATTGCGCCAGCATGCCGGCGTTCCTTCGGAGCTGTTAGAATGGCATGGCCATAATGACTTCTATAAGGCGGTCAATAATTCGACAACCGCATGGCTTTATGGAGCATCGGCAGTCAACAGTGCATTATTTGGCATTGGCGAACGTACCGGGAATACCCCATTAGAGGCGATGGTTTTTGAGTATGCACAGCTGAGGGGAACCTTGGATGGAATGGATACGACAGTAATCACGGAACTCGCAGAATATTATGAAAAAGAAATCGGGTATCATATTCCGGAAAGAACTCCTTTTGTCGGAAAGAATTTTAATGTGACAAGGGCAGGAATCCACGCCGATGGTCTTTTGAAAAATGAGGAGATCTATAATATTTTTGATACGGATAAACTGTTGAACCGTCCGGTTCTCGTTGCCGTTTCCAATACCAGTGGCCTTGCCGGAATCGCCCACTGGATGAATACCTACTATCGTTTAAAAGGCGAAAAGGCAGTAGATAAAAAGACACCGCTCGTTGCAGAAGTGAAGAAATGGGTAGACCAGGAATACGAGACGGGACGTGTGACCGCGATCACCGATGGAGAATTAGAGACAGTGATTAACGAATGTTGTGAAAAGCTTGGACTGCAGCCGCTTGGAGCATAGCTGCACCGTGCCATAGATAAAAACCCGGAAGCTGCGCATTTCTTATGAAAAGAAGAGCACAGCTTCCGGGTTTTTTTGGAATCCTGCAGGCAGGATTCGTTTTTGTGAAAGAATTCCTTCTTCTGGAAGATCACTGTAGTATTATTCCGAAAGTTCCTCCCATTTCTCATAAAGATCCAGGAGTAACGCTTCATTTTCTTCGATCTTCTGGTTCAGTTCCATGAGTCGGGACACATTCGTTGCATTTTCCGGAAGCGACATTTCTTCTTTGAGCTGGTCGTTTTCTTCTTCCAGACGGGTGATTTCCCGCTCGGTCTTTTTGAGGTCATTGTCCCGCTTCCGCCTGCGGGCCGCCTCTTCCCTCGAACGCTTCCAGTCTTCCTTTGTTTTTTCGGCCGAAGGTGCTGCCTGGTCTGCCGCAGCCTGGGATAACGTAACATTATCGCTGTCTGCGGAAAGATTACCCGCCTCTTTTTGTTCCAGATAGTAATTATAATTTCCTTTATAATTGACAATGCCTTCCGGAGAGAGGTCAAGGATCCGGGTGGCAGTCTGATTGATAAAATAGCGGTCGTGTGAGACGTAAAAAACCGTTCCCTCATAGTTGTTGATCGCTTCTTCCAAAATCTCCCGGGACTGGATGTCCAAATGGTTGGTTGGCTCGTCTAAAATAATAAAATTCGCGTTGGATAGCATCAGTTTGGCCAGAGAGACCCGCCCTTTTTCTCCGCCGCTTAATGTGCCGATGACCTGGAACACGTCCTCACCGGTAAAGAGAAATGCTGCCAGGACATTACGGATGCGGGTATTGGTCAATTTTGGGTACGCATCGGATATTTCGTCAAAAATAGTTTTGGAATCATCCAGCACATGCTGTTCCTGATCATAATAGCCAATCGAGACTTTGGATCCGTAACGGATGGTTCCGGAATCTGCCCGAAGATGACGGTTAATGAGCTTTAGCAGCGTGGTTTTCCCGGTGCCATTGGCACCCAGCAGGCCAACGGTTTCCCCGCGCCGGATGGAAAGGTTTAGATTGCGGAATAATGTCTTTTCCCCAAAGGACTTGGTAAGATCTTTGATGGTGAGAACATCATTTCCGCTGATCACCTCCGGTTCCAGGGTAATCCTCATCTTACTATTTAAAGTGACAGGTTTTTCTACCATCTCGATTTTGCTGAGCATTTTTTCCCGGCTTTCCGCCCGTTTGATCGATTTTTCACGGTTAAAGGAACGGAGTTTGGTGATCACTTCCTCCTGGCGGTGGATCTCCTGCTGCTGGTTCATATAAAGTTTCATCAGGGAATCCCTCTGTGCCTTTTTCTTTTCGGCGTAGCTGCTGTAATTTCCCTGAAATACCTGGCTGTTACCCGATTCAATCTCGATAACTTTTGTCACGACCTTATCCAGGAAATAACGGTCATGGGAAACAATGAGAACGGCACCGCGGTAATTGGAAAGGAAGGTTTCCAGCCAGCGGATCGATTCCATGTCCAGATGGTTTGTAGGTTCGTCCAACAAAATAAGATCCGGACGCATTAACAGGATCCGGCTGAGTGCTACGCGTGTTTTCTGGCCGCCGGAAAGGGTGTGGATCGGTGTGTCAAATTCCTTTTCTGAAAAGCCAAGTCCTTTTAAAACACCGGTAATTTCACTTTTCCAGGCGTACCCGTTTGCTTTTTCAAAAGAATCGGTCAGGAGAGAATAGCTGTTCATGGCATTCTCCAGTGCTTCGCCACTTAAATGGCTGATATCCTGTTCCAGCTGACGGATTTTTTTCTCTGTTTCGATAATATCCTTTTTGGCATCGAGCATCTCCTCATATACTGTCCGGTGGGAGCTGACATCGATCACCTGGGACAGATACCCGTAGGTGGAGCCTTTCTGGAAAACGACTTCTCCGGCATCGGATTCGTATTCTCCTGTGATAATCTTAAAAAGAGTGGTCTTTCCAGCTCCATTGACGCCAATGACTGCTGCTTTTTCATTTTCGTTAATTATAAAATTAACATTATGTAATACCGATTTACCGCCAAACGATTTTTGGATTTTTTGACAGGCTAAAATCATAGTAACCTCCATGTATATCTTCATTTTCTTAAAAAGTATTCAAAATCCCGGAATTAAATAGTAATATTAATTAGATTGGTTTCTTTTCCGGTACTACTTTTTCTGGTTTATTTTATCACGAAAAAAAAAATAAGTAAATAATCGTTAGTTTTTATGGGAATGTTATTTGACATTAAAAGTATTTTTGTATATAATTGAAGCATTGGAACATGAGAATGGGAATTTTTTATCAAAGGGAGGATGTTATGCCAGACACGAAACCAATTGTGAAATCAGGAAATGAAAAGTCGATTTCTCCGGCAGTGATAAAAAGATTGCCCCGATATTACAGGTATCTTGGTGACTTGTTAAAGAATAATGTTGTTCGTATTTCGTCGAAAGAACTGAGTCAGCGGATGAATGTCACCGCTTCCCAGATCCGTCAGGATTTAAATAATTTCGGCGGTTTTGGCCAACAGGGATATGGATATAATGTAGAATTTCTGTACACTGAAATGGGAAAGATCCTGGGATTGGATCGGATCAATAATATCATTATTGTCGGAGCGGGGAATCTTGGACAGGCATTAGCTAATAATCAGGATTTTGACAGTAATGGATTTAAAATCGTTGGATTGTTTGATGTAAATCCCAAGTTGATCGGCATGACGGTACGGGGTGTGGAAGTATATGACATAGATATGTTAGAAACCTTTTTACGAGATCATGAGGTAATGATCGCAGCATTAACCCTTCCGAAATCAAAAGCACCAAAGATTGCGGAACAGCTGGTTGATTTAGGCATCAAGGCTTTATGGAACTTTGCACCAGTAGATCTGCATTTTACAGAAGATGTCATTATTGAGAATGTACACCTGTCAGAAAGCATTATGACACTATCTTACAGAATTCATAGCGAGGGCCAATAAGTTATCATCCCACTGGTGTCAGGCAGTGGACAGTTCACAAGTGGAAAGAGAAGAATCACAAGGAGATGGAAATCTGTGTCAGGAGGCCACACATTTTTTTCATCTCTTTTTCTACTAAGCCAAAAAGACCGTACCGATGGAGAATGGAGAAAAGAGGAGTGTTATGAAATATATTGCTTCGAGGGATGAAATGCAGCAAATTGATAAGTACAGTATTCAGAACGTGGGGATTCCCGGGATTGTCCTTATGGAAAAGGCCGCACTGTCGATGGAAGAAGTTTTTCTGGAACGGTTTCCGACAGACAGCAGGATCTTGATCGTCACAGAAAAAGGAAATAATGGTGGGGATGGTCTTGCACTGGGAAGGCTTCTTTTGGAGGAAGGATATGATGTGGATTTCTATGAGGTGGGAGTCATCCACCATGCTTCTGAATCTCATGAAATCCAGAAAAATATATTGGAGCAGATGGAAATTGATTTTTTAAAGATGTTTCCGGAAGATGATTATGATGTGGTAGTGGATGCGATTTTTGGAGTGGGATTAAAAAGAGAAGTCACAGGCAGGCACAAGGAAGTCGTGGAAAGACTGAACCAGATGAGCGGCTTAAAAGTTGCCGTCGATGTGCCCTCCGGAGTGGATGCCTCAACCGGTCAGATTCTGGGTGTCGCTTTCCGCGCGGATATCACGGTTACTTTTGGTCTGGGTAAAATAGGGCTTTTGCTTTATCCGGGTGCAGAATACAGCGGGGAAGTGATGGTAAAAGAAATCGGTTTTCCCAAAAAAGCGGTGGAGGAGATCGCACCGAAGATGATCTGTTATACCAAAGAGGATCTGCGCCTTCTTCCAAAACGGAAAGCCTGGTCGAATAAAGGCAGTTACGGAAAGGTACTGCTGATCGCCGGTTCCAAAAATATGGCAGGAGCGGCCTTTTTGAGTGGACTTTCGGCATATAAGAGCGGAAGTGGGCTTGTCCGGATTTTTACAGCAGAGGAAAATCGTGTGATTTTACAGGAAAAACTGCCGGAAGCCATTTTGACAACCTACCGTTCCAAAGAAGAAGCCGAAGAACTGCTAAAAGAATGCCTGGCCTGGGCCACGGTGATTGGAATCGGGCCGGGGATTGGATGGAATGATGTTTCCAAAGGACTGGTAAAACAGACCTTAGAACAAGGGAAAGTACCGCTGGTGGTCGATGCAGATGGCATCAACTGCCTGAGCGATCTTTTAAAAGAAGAAGTGATCAGAAACCAATTCCTTGAATATGAGGGAGGAATGATTCTGACTCCCCACCTCATGGAGATGTCACGGCTGTCCGGAAAACCGATATCCGAAATACAGAAAAATCTGCCAAAAACCGCATCAGAGTCCGCAGACAAGGGGCATGTGGTGGTCTTAAAAGATGTGCGGACGATTGTAACCGATGGAAGTTTTCCGGCCTATCTGAATATGAGCGGAAATCATGGGATGGCATCCGGAGGTAGTGGAGATGTCTTAACCGGTATGATCTGTGGTTTCCTCGCAGGTGGACTGGACTTGCTTACGGCGGCACGCCTGGGTGTGTACTGTCATGGGCTGGCCGGTGATGCGGCAGTAAGAAACACAGGGTATTATGGGCTGATGGCAGGGGACCTGCCCAAATATCTGGACGAAGTTCTTTCATGTGGCGGGAAATATTAAGGGAAACACTGTCAGGAAAAAGAGCAGAGAGAAAAGAATGTGGAAAGGGGAAATCAACCTATGAATTTTGAAGCGGCCGAGAAAATGAAAAATTTTGAGGCGGGGATTTTTCAGGTGCTGGATCAAAAGAGAAAAGAACTCGAAAGACAGGGAAGGAAAATTTATAATTTTTCCATTGGGACTCCGGATTTTGCACCTTCACCGGAAATTATGCAGGCGGTTTCCGAAGCGTGCCTTCATCCGGAAAACTATCGCTATTCCCTCAGGGAAACGGATGAATTGATCGAAGCACTCGTCCGTCATTATAAAAAAAGGTACCATACGGAAATTGCTCCGGAGGAGATCATGTCCATTTACGGGTCACAGGAAGGAATGGCACATATTTTCCTTCCACTGATTAACCCTGGAGATGTGGTGCTTCTTCCAAATCCCGGATATCCGATTTTTGGAACCGGAGCTTTTCTGGCACAAAGCAATCCGTATTTGTATCCGCTTCTGGAAAAGAACCAATATCTCCCGGATTTTGAGGCAATTCCCGAAGAAGTCAAAAAAGCAGCCAAAGTGATGGTGGTGTCTTATCCGGCAAACCCGATCTGTAAAACGGCACCGGATGCATTTTATGAAAAACTGATTGCATTTGCGAAAGAGAACCATATTATCATTTTGTATGATAATGCGTATTCTGACATTATTTATGATGGAAAAGAAGGGAAATCCTTCCTGTCTTTTCCGGGGGCAAAGGAAGTGGGCGTAGAATTCTATTCCCTTTCCAAAAGTTATAACTATACAGGAGCGCGGATGTCTTTCGTCATCGGAAACCCGGAAATCGTAGCACTGTTTCGACGCTTCCGTTCCCAGATTGATTACGGGATCTTTCTTCCGGTGCAGGCAGGGGCAGTGGCAGCCTTGAATATGGACCAGGAGGTTGTAAAAAAACAGTGTATGGAATATCAGGCGAGACGGGATGCCCTTTGCGGCGGCCTGAGGGAAATCGGATGGAATATACCGGACAGCGAGGGAACCATGTTTGCCTGGGGACCGATTCCGGAAGGTTTTCACAATTCCAATGAGTTTGTCATGGAACTGATGGAACAGACCGGTGTCATTTGTACTCCGGGCAGCAGCTTTGGAAGCCTTGGAGAAGGATATGTTCGTTTTGCCCTTGTTTTTCCACCGGAGGAAATCAGGAAAGCGGTGCAGAGCATCCATGATTCCGGTATACTCAAACACGGCAAAAAATCCGGCTGAAGCAAGAGGTACTACTTGACGGCATAATAAAACGATGATAAACTTAGTAACATTGTATGGACATTAATAATAGAAAGAATAAGAGAAAAGTGAGGGAAATCAAAGATGTCAGGACATTCCAAGTTTGCGAATATTAAACATAAGAAAGAAAAGAATGATGCGGCAAAAGGTAAGATTTTTACAGTGATCGGCCGTGAAATTGCGGTAGCAGTAAAAGAAGGCGGACCGGATCCGGCCAATAACAGCAAGCTGCGAGATGTCATTGCAAAGGCAAAGTCAAACAATATGCCAAATGATACGATCGAACGAGGGATCAAGAAGGCGGCAGGAGATGCTAATTCTGTCAACTATGTTCAAAATACTTATGAGGGATATGGACCGAGCGGGATTGCTATTATTGTAGAGACTTTGACCGATAATAAAAACCGGACAGCTGCCAATGTCCGTGCTGCCTTTTCCAAAGGCCATGGAAACATCGGGACCAGTGGCTGTGTATCCTTTATGTTCCAGAAAAAAGGACAGATTATCGTCTCAAAAGAAGAGTATGAAACGGACCCGGATGAGTTTATGATGAGCGCACTGGATGCCGGGGCAGAAGATTTCGTAGAAGAGGAAGACAGTTATGAGATCACTACGGATCCGGATGCCTTTGGGGAAGTAAGGGAGGCACTCGAAAAAGAAGGCGTGCCGATGGCTTCCGCAGAAGTCACCATGATTCCGGATACGTATGTCGCACTTTCCAATCCGGATGATGTGAAAAATCTGAACCGGATCCTTGATTTATTAGAAGGAGACGATGACGTACAGGCTGTCTATCACAATTGGGAAGAAGAATAGTTCCGTCAAACGTATAAAAAAGAAAGGGTTGTCGCACGAAATGCAATTCATGCATGATATAGAACAACTGGTTTGTAATCTATATGATGTATGGAGGATGTGTCGTGCGACAGCCCTCTTTTTATGTCATAGAAAGCTTCGTTTCTATGACGTAAAAAGGGATGTGCACTTGCGCGAATAAGAAACATGTCGCAGGCGACCGCTATTGGCATGCAAATTCTGTCATTCGGCTTCATTTTGATGAAAATTTGGGACAAATCGAAGGATTGTTCATGAAAAAGTACATAGTTTTGTTAAAAAGATATCAATAATATATTGTAATTTATACAATTTTCTAATATAATAATAATATATAGATAATTTTTTTATCATTTAGGGTTAGAAAGAGTGTGTTTCATGAGAAATTATTCACGATATCTAATAGTGGATAATGCAAAGGAGGGTTTTATGTTGGAAAAACGTTACTATGACAAAGCGGATGAGATTATTGCATCCCACGGCGCGGTGGAAGCGTCTCTTATTCCGATCATCCAGGATATCCAGGCAGAATATCGTTATCTGCCGCCGGAATTGCTGGCTTATGTTGCCAAAAAGATTGGGATTACAGAAGCAAAAGCGTTCAGTGTTGCTACTTTTTATGAAAATTTTTCTTTTGAGCCGAAAGGGAAATATGTCATTAAAGTATGCGACGGAACCGCATGCCATGTAAGAAAGTCTACTTCCATTCTGGAGAGGATTTACAGTGAACTTGGCCTGTCAAAAGACAAGGTGACGACAGACGATATGCTTTTTACCGTAGAGACGGTTTCCTGTCTTGGTGCTTGTGGACTGGCACCGGTACTTACGGTAAATGATAAAGTTCATCCGTCCATGACCCCGGATGATGCAGCGGCATTGCTTCAGAAGTTAAGGGAGGAATAAGAGATGAGGATTAAAAACAGGGAAGAACTGAACTGTATTCGGGATAGTGTAGCAAAGAAGATTGCGGCAACCAAATGCCGGATTTTAATTTGTGCCGGAACTGGCTGTCTTGCTGGTGGTTCCGGAGAGATTTACGAAAAAATGTGTGAGCTTACCAAAGATTGCTCTGACGTGGATGTGGAATTTGGAGCAGAAATTGCTCATGCAGAGGGCGGAAAAGCGGTAGATGTCAAAAGAAGTGGCTGTCATGGGTTTTGTGAGATGGGTCCGTTGATGAGAATTGAACCGCTGGGCATCCTCTATACCAAGGTGAAGCCGGAAGACTGCAACGAAATTTTTGAAAAAACAGTAAAGCATGGACAGATTATCGAGCATCTTTTGTATGAACAGGATGGCGTGGAGTATCAAAAGCAGGAAGAGATACCATTTTATAAAAAACAGACCAGGCTTGTTTTGAAAAACTGTGGTCATATTGATGCAGAACATATTGAAGAATATATTTCCTGCGGGGGATACCAGGCGTTTGCAAAAGCACTTTTTGAAATGGAACCGGAAGAAGTCATTTCGGTCATCTTGGAATCCAACCTGCGCGGACGAGGCGGCGGAGGATTCCAGACGGGATATAAATGGAAACAGGTTGCCAGACAAAAAGAAAAAACCCGCTATGTTGTCTGCAATGGAGACGAGGGGGATCCGGGAGCTTTCATGGACCGAAGTATCATGGAGGGAGATCCTCACAAGATGATTGAGGGTATGCTGATCGCAGCCTATGCGGTAGGAGCCCAGGAAGGGTATATTTATGTGCGGGCAGAATATCCTCTGGCCATCAGCCGTCTGAAACTGGCCATCGCACAGGCAGAAGAAAGAGGCCTTTTAGGAGAAGATATTCTTGGCAGCGGCTTTTCCTTCCAGCTTCATATCAACCGGGGTGCCGGGGCGTTCGTATGTGGTGAGGGAAGCGCATTGACGGCATCCATTGAAGGAAAACGGGGTATGCCTCGAGTGAAGCCGCCGCGGACAGTGGAACAGGGTCTGTTTGCAAAACCGACCGTATTAAATAATGTAGAAACTTTTGCCAACGTACCGATGATCATCACGAATGGAGCGGAATGGTACCGCGGAATTGGACCGGAAAACAGTCCGGGAACCAAAGCCTTTGCCCTGACAGGAAGTGTAAAGAATACCGGTTTGATCGAGGTGCCGATGGGGACTTCGCTGCGGGAAGTTATTTTTGATATTGGCGGAGGTATCAAGGGTGATGCCAAATTTAAGGCAGTACAGATTGGTGGACCATCCGGTGGATGTCTGGTGACACCACATCTGGATGTCAGCCTTGATTTTGACTCTCTGAAAAAAATGGGTGCGATGATTGGTTCCGGCGGTCTTGTTGTCATGGATGATAAAACCTGTATGGTGGAAGTTGCCCGTTTCTTTATGAATTTTACCCAGAACGAAAGCTGCGGAAAATGTGTTCCTTGTCGGGAAGGTACCAAGAGGATGCTGGAAATTCTGGAACGGATCGTGGCAGGAAATGGAACGCTTGAAGATCTGGATCTTTTGGATGAGCTGGCATCAACGATCACGGAAACCGCCCTTTGCGGTCTCGGAAAAAGTGCAGCTCTCCCTGTGATGAGTACACTCCGTCTGTTCCGCAAAGAATATGAGGAGCACGTAGTAGATAAGAAATGTGCTGCAAAGAACTGTACGGCATTGCGACGTTTTGTGATCAGTCCGGAACGCTGTAAGGGATGTTCGAAATGTGCAAGGAACTGTCCGGTAGGAGCCATCAGCGGACAGATTAAGAAGCCTTATGTCATCGACAGTGAAAGATGTATCAAATGTGGTGCCTGTGAAAGTGCCTGTGCTTTTGGGGCAATCCATGTGGAAGCGTAGGAGGGGAACGGCTATGAAATATATGATGATTAACAACCGGAGAGTCGCTTTTGAAAATGAAAGAAATGTGCTTTCTGTCATCCGGAAAGCAGGAATCAATCTGCCGACATTTTGCTACCATTCAGAACTTTCCACATATGGTGCCTGCAGAATGTGCGTAGTGGAGGATGACCGGGGAAAGATTTTTGCTTCTTGTTCCGAAGTGCCGCGGGATGGAATGGTAATCTATACCAATACTCCGAGATTACAGCATCACCGGAAAATGATACTGGAGCTCCTGCTTTCTGCACACTGCAGAGAATGTACTACCTGTAAGGGAAACGGTGACTGTATTTTGCAGAATCTGGCAAAACAGCTGGGTGTCGGATATATCCGTTTTGAAAATAATAAAGAACAGGTGCCGCTTGACGAGACATCAGACTGTATTGTCATCGACCGGAACAAATGTATTTTATGCGGAGACTGTGTGAGAACCTGTGAGGAAATCCAGGGACTAGGAATTCTCGACTTTGCCTACCGTGGTTCGAAAATGCGGGTGATGCCTGCATTTAACCGAAAGATGGCAGAAACAGATTGTGTTGGTTGCGGACAGTGCCGTGTCGTATGTCCGACAGGAGCAATCACGATCAAACAGAACATCCATCCGGTCTGGGAAGCTCTGGCGGATAAAGATACAAGAGTTGTTGTACAGATCGCACCGGCAGTCCGGGTTGCGGTAGGAGATAAATTTGGTCTTCCAAAAGGAACCAATGCCTTAGGAAAGCTGGTAGCCGCTTTGCGGAGGATGGGATTTGATGAAATCTATGACACAGATTTCGGTGCAGACCTGACGATCATGGAAGAAACGAAGGAATTTCTGGACCGGCTGCAAAACGGTGGGGAACTTCCGTTGTTCACATCCTGCTGTCCTGCCTGGGTGAAGTTTTGTGAGGAAAAATATCCGGAGCTTTTGCCGAACGTTTCCTCCTGCCGCTCACCGCAGCAGATGTTTGGGGCAGTCTTAAAGGAAGAAGCCCGTATGGAGCGTCTTGAGAAAAAGACTTCCAAGAAAACCGTTGTCGTTTCCATCATGCCATGTACTGCCAAAAAAGCAGAAATCCTTCGGCCGGAACACCGGACAGAGGGAGAACAGGATGTGGATTACGTATTAACCACAACAGAAATCACCCGTATGATTAAGGAAGCGGGAATTGACCTGGCCCAGATGCCATGGGAAGCATTGGATATGCCATTTGGTCTCTCTTCCGGAGCCGGTGTGATTTTCGGTGTCACTGGCGGTGTCACTGAGGCAGTTTTGCGTAGACTGACGGAGGACAGCACATCGGAAGCAATCGAAGCGATTAAATTTACAGGAATCCGTGGTACCGAAGGAATCAAAGAAGCGGTCGTTCCATATGGAGACAGGGAACTTCGTATCGCGGTAGTCAATGGACTGAAAAAAGCAGATGAGCTGATCCAGAAGATTAAATCCGGAGAAGTACAGTATGATTTTGTGGAAGTCATGGCATGTAAAAGAGGATGTATGGCCGGAGGCGGACAGCCAGCGCCGATCGGTCCTCGTACAAAAACAGCCAGGTTTGACAGTATTTACCGGATTGATGACGGATCACAGATCCGCCGTTCCAATGACAACCCGATCATCCAGAACTTATATGACGGCCTGCTCAAAGGAAAAGTGCATAAATTGCTCCACGATGACCGAACCGGTTATATTACAAAATAAATCTTGCTTTTTCTCTGTTCATAGTTTATAATACTTTACTATAGTGCATTGATAAAACGGTATAGAGATATACCAAAAAGAAATGTGAGAAAAAGGAGAGTATGCTATGAAGAAGATAACTGCTATGTTTTTAGTTTTGGTAATGTGTATTTCCTGTCTTGCAGGCTGTGGTTCCTCGAATGGAAGCGGAAGCGAATCTGCTTCTACCAGCGCAGCATCTGCAGAGTCTGACTGGGAATATGTAAGCGACAAGGGAGAGCTTACGGTTGGAATTACCTTGTTTGCTCCAATGAACTATTATAATGATAAGAATGAACTTGTCGGATTTGATACAGAAATGGCGAAGGCAGTTGGAGAGAAATTGGGATTAACGGTTAATTTCACTGAAATTAACTGGGATTCCAAAGAAGTAGAGCTGAGTTCAAAGAACATTGACTGTATCTGGAACGGTATGTGTATTACCGAAGAGAGAAAGCAGAACATGAGTATTTCTGATCCGTATCTTTACAACACGCAGGCCATGGTAATGAAGAAAGACAGAGAAAAAGAAATCATGAAGAGCGTGAAAGGCTTGACCGTGACAGCAGAGCAGGGATCTACCGGAGAAGGAAAGATTGATGGAAGTATTGCAGATGATTCCACAGTAGAAGTTTCCGCACAGGAATATTTTAAAGATTGTAATTATGTTGCTTCGGATTCCATGGCGAAAGCATTGATGGAAGTGAAGTCCGGAACAGCAGATGTCGCTCTTGTGGATAGTGTATGTGCCCTTGGTATGGTTGGCGAGGGAACCGATTATGAAGACCTTGTGATCAATATGGATAACAACTTTGGTCAGCAGGAATATGGTATTGCATTCCGCAAAGGAAGCGATATCACAGCAAAAGTAAACAGTGCGATCCAGGAATTATATGATGAGGGAACTGTCAGTGAGATCGCGAAAAAATACGATTTAGAGGATATGCTGATTCAGAAATAGACTGATTGATGCAGGCATAACCTACATATTACAAAAAAGAGCAAAGAATCCGGAATTCAGAAGCGTTCTTTAAAAAGAAAGAAGTGCAGGAAGACCGGATTCTTATCTTGTGTTTTAAACTGGTACAAAAGAAAGATTCTGCGGGATCGGTTCTAACTATTTACAAGAAAGAAGGAAGAGATTATGTTGGGAGTCAGTCCTATGGAATCCTTAAGTACAGGATTCCTTATTAACATTGAACTGTTTTTGATCACATTACTCCTTGCCCTGCCGCTGGGATTGGTGATCACATTTTGTTCCATGTCAAAGTTCCGGCCGTTAAAATGGCTGAGCAGGACTTTTGTATGGATTATCAGAGGAACCCCATTGATGCTTCAGTTATTCATTGTTTTATATGCACCGGGATTATTGTTCCAGACGCCGATGAGCTCGCGTTTTACCGCAGCCGTGATTGCTTTTGTGATCAACTATGCCGCCTATTTTTCCGAGATTTACCGGGGCGGGATTGAGAGTGTATCTGTGGGACAGTATGAGGCAGGACAGGTACTTGGAATGACAAAAACACAGATTTTCTTTCAGGTTATTTTGCTTCAGGTCATCAAAAGGATTCTTCCTCCAATGAGCAACGAAGTCATCACTTTGACAAAAGATACTTCTCTGGCACGTATTATCGGGCTTGCAGAAATTATTATGTGTGCGGAGAGATTCACAAAACAGGGATTGATCTGGCCACTGTTTTCTACCGCTGTATTTTTCCTTGTTTTCACTGGAGTGATCACTGTGCTGCTTGGAAAACTTGAGAAGAAAATGGATTATTTCAGAGTGTAGGGAGGATCAGTATGTCTATTCTTGAAGTAAAGAATTTAAAAAAGAGTTTTGGAAGTTTGGAAGTCTTAAAAGGAATTGATTTTTCCCTGGAAAAAGGGGAGTCCCTTGCGATGATCGGGGCATCCGGAAGTGGAAAAACAACGCTTCTCCGGTGCCTGAATTTTCTGGAACAACCGACCAAGGGACAGATTGTGGTCAATGACAAGGTGATTTTTGATGCGGACAATCCCAAATCTCTTGGAGAAGAAGAAATTCGGAAGAACCGTCTCTATTTTGGAATGGTATTCCAGTCCTTTAATTTATTCCCTCAATATACAGCACTTCGAAACTGTACCCTGGCGAAAGAATTAATGGCGAAAGAGCGGCCGGATTTCAAAAAGAATAAAAAAGAAATCCTGGAACAAATTAACCAGGAAGGGGAAGCCATTTTAACGAGCGTGGGTTTAAAAGAAAAAATGAATTATTATCCTCATCAGCTTTCCGGTGGACAGCAGCAGCGGGTAGCCATTGCAAGGGCGTTAATGCTTCAGCCGGATATTCTCTGTTTTGATGAGCCAACCTCCGCCCTTGACCCGGAATTAACCGGAGAAGTGCTGAAAGTCATCCGTGGACTTGCTGATCAGCATACCACGATGGTCATTGTCACCCACGAGATGAAGTTTGCCCGTGATGTATCGGATAAAGTACTGTTTATGGATAACGGTATTGTGGTAGAGTATGGAACACCGGAACAGGTATTTGAAGCTCCAAAAGAGGAGAGAACCAAACAGTTTCTGGAAAGATATTTTGAACAGTAAATTTTATTGCAGATTTGATGATAAATTCGATGAAAATGACGAGCCACACAGCGGCAATATACATTGCCAATGTGTGGCTCTATTTGAAAGATACTTGAAAAGAATATTTGTAACTACATGAGCAAAAGGAAAGCTGCAAAGCAACGATTTTGCGAATGGAGTGCGGAATCGTTACGAATATTATAAGATATGGTATTCTTGAGCCAGCTCCCGGAAAATAGGAAGTGATTTTTCTACCCGCTCCGTCGGGACACAGTAGGCAATCCGGAAATGCCCCGGACAGCCGAAAATATCTCCGGGAACAAGCATCAGATTCTTTTCCATTGCCTTTTTACAAAAAGCCTGGGAATCCGGTTCGAGGGAACGAGGGAACATGTAGAAGGTTCCACCGGGTTTGACGCAATGATACCCGTATTCCGAGAGAGCCTGGTAAAGGATTTTTTTATTTTCTTCATAAATCTTTAAATCGGAAGTAGAACCACATACCTCTGCTACCGTTCTCTGCATCAAAGAAGCAGCACCATTGTGTCCGATCGTCCGGGAAATCTGGGGACAGATTTCGATAATGGTATCGCCGTGCTGACATTCCGGATTCACTGCAAGATAGCCGATTCGTTCTCCTGGCAGAGAGAGAGATTTACTAAAAGAATAGCAGGTTAAAGTATTCTCATAATAGTTGGCAATATAAGGGGCGTCCACCCCTTCGAAGATAATATCCCTGTATGGTTCATCGGAGATCAGATAGATCGGATGGCCGTATTCTTTTGATTTTTGTCTCAGAATGGCACTCAGTTTTTTTATCGTATCCGTAGAATAGACAATCCCGGAAGGGTTGTTCGGGGAATTAATCAATACAGCGGAAACTGAAGGATTGATCTGTTCTTCCAGTGAGGCAAAAGGAACCTGGAAGGTCTCAATATCTGCAGGAAGAATGGTTAATTTTAATCCGACACCGGCGGTATATGGTTTATATTCGGAAAAACATGGGGCAAAGGTAAGGATCTCATCACCGGGGTTCGTGACGGCCCGGAGTGCATGGGCAAGCGCACTGGCGGCACCGGCTGTCATAAAGATGTTGCCTGCCTGATAGTGGGAACCATACTGCTGGTTTAAGGAAGCGGCGATGTTTTCCCTTGCTTCCATAATACCGAATCCCGGGCTGTAGCCGTGAAGGGATAATGGGTCGAGGGTTTGTGTTTTCTCCACGATTGTCTGGTTCACAATCGCGGGGGAGGGAACCGAAGGATTACCGAGACTGAAATCATAGATATTATCGGCACCGACAATGGATGCACGTTCGGATGCATATTGGAAAATCTCAAATATGACATCTTTCTCCTGAAGCATAGCTGTGTATTCTTTATTTAACATAAATAAGACACTCCTTTTATATTAGAATCATTTCCCTGAGTGTATCACAGAGCCAAAAAAAGGACAAGGGCGTCTCCGTAAAAACATTCCACGAGGATGCGCACGGATTCGAATAGGTATTTGTCTGCTAACGCAGACCCGAATCCGGCGCGTAAGACTCCCAAACGAGTCTTGACAAAGAAACCCGGAAGCGTTAAGACCGAATTCACAAAATGTACACTGGCTGAGTTATTGACGAAATGGCGTTCTACACTTATAATGAGTAGGAAGTTTCCTGTAAAGGCGCATTCGACGGCAAGGCCAGAGGGAGCCGCACCGCGACAATCATACAGAAGGGAGCATATCAATCGTATGGAGAATTATTCAGTACAGGTTCCACCTTATACTGTGGGACCGGAAGCTTATAAAAAGATAGAAGAGTACTGCCGGATTTACGGAACGAAGGCAGTGGTGATCGGCGGGAAGAGAGCCATGACTGCTGCCAGGGAGAAACTGATTCAGGCAGTGGAAAATACAGAGATCGACATCCTTGATTTTCTCTGGTTTGGAAAAGACAGTACGTTTGAGGCGGCAGATCGCTTAACAAAAGAAAAAACGGTCCAGGAAGCAGATATGATCTTTGCCGTCGGTGGAGGAAAGGCGGTAGACACCGCGAAGCTGGTGAGCCGTTCCCTGGAGAAACCTTTCTTTTCTTTTCCGACCATCGCATCGAATTGTGCATCGGCATCGGCATTATCTATTGTCTATAAGGAAGATGGCACATTTTGTGAATTTGTCTATCTGCACGAGCCGGCACAGCATATTTTTATTGATACAGACATCATTGCCAGGGCACCGAAGGAATATTTATGGGCCGGGATCGGTGATACCTATGCCAAATACTATGAGGTAAGTATTTCAGCCAGGGGAGAAGCATTAGAGCACTTCAAAGCAATGGGTGTCCAGCTGAGCCATATGTGCCTGGAAACGATGATGGAACACGGCAGACAGGCCCTGATCGATAACGAGGCAGGGGTTGCCTCCTATGATTTAGAGCAGGCAGCCCTCGACATCATCATTACGGCAGGATGGGTTTCGCTTTTGATGGCCAGGGAACATACGATGGATTACAATGGCGGGGCAGCACATGCATTTTTCTATGGCCTTTGTAATATGCCAGGATTTGAAGAAAACCATCTCCATGGGGTTGTCGTTGGATTTGGGGTACTTTTGCTCCTGCTGATGGATGGCCAGGAAGAAGAATACAGGAAGCTGGCAGCATTTAATCAAACGGTAGGGCTTCCGTCGAAGCTTTCGGATATTGGTGTGACGGTGGAGCAGGTTGCCAAATATGCATCCTTTATCGTGGCAGACGAGGATCTGCATCATTATCCATATCAGGTGACAGAAGAAATGGTAATCGAAGCAGCGAAAAAGCTGGATATCGCAGAATAAGGAGGAAGACAGAAATGATTTTTAAAAAAATTGATATTACAAAAGAAAACATCAATCCATTTGCAAGAATTGGCAAGGAGTGGATGTTGATCTCTGCAAAGAAAGAAGACACGGTAAATACAATGACAGCGTCCTGGGGAACGATGGGTGTTTTCTGGGGGAAAAATGTTGTCACTGTCGGGATACGTCCACAGCGGTTTACCAAAGAATTTGTGGATGCCAACGACCTGTTTACCATGACATTTTTTGACGGAGAACGGAAAGAAGAAATGGGATATCTGGGAACCGTATCCGGCAGGGACGAAGATAAGATCAGCAAAGTAAATTTCCATATCATCAGCACAGAAGAGGGAGCCCCGACCTTTGAAGAGGGAAAGATGGTTTTGGTTTGCAAAAAGTTAATGGAGGTCCCATTGAATCCGGCAGATTTCAAGGATCCATCCATTGATGAAAACTGGTATCCGCAAAAAGATTATCATCAGATGTACACAGCAGAGGTGATTGCGGCATACCGGATCGAACAGTAAAAACGGAAGAATTCCGGGAAAGGCGGTAACATATGTATTATACAGGATATTATGGAGCATTTTGGGATCCAACTTATTTTCTCGTGATCACAGGTGTTGTCGTTTGCCTGATTGCATCTGCAAGAGTGAAAACCACGTATGCGAAATTTAACCGGGTCAGGAGCCATTCCGGTATCACGGCAGCGGAAGCAGCACAGCGGATACTGCATGGTGCAGGAATATACGATGTGGACATTCAGCACATTTCCGGGGATCTGACGGATAATTATGATCCCAGAAGCAGAGTCCTGCACTTATCAGACTCCACATACCGTTCCACCTCCGTTGCGGCAATTGGCGTTGCGGCCCATGAATGCGGACATGCCATACAGGATGCCGAAAGTTATGCACCCCTGCGCATCCGCGGGGCGATCGTTCCGGTAGTAAACTTCGGTTCTACGATTTCCTGGCCGTTGATCCTGATTGGTATTTTGCTGGGAGGCAATTACACTCTGATCATGCTTGGAATTTTATTATTCTCTTTGACGGTGGTCTTCCAGCTGGTCACACTTCCGGTGGAATTTAATGCGTCATCCAGGGCTTTAAAGATTCTGGGGAATTCTCATATTCTTTATGATGATGAGCTGTCCGGTGCCAGAAAAGTATTGACCGCAGCAGCCCTCACCTATGTGGCAGGAGCAGCGGCATCTATCTTACAGCTTTTAAGACTCCTCCTCCTGTTTGGAAGAAGAGATGACTAGAAGATGATGACGGGAATAAAGATTGTTTGTGTAGGAAAAGTAAAAGAAGCCTATTTCAAAGAGGGAATTGACTATTACATAAAAAAGATCCGTCGGAAATACCCGATCGAAATCATGGAATGTCCTGATGAGGCAACACCAGACCAGATTTCGGATGCCTTGAGCTGCCAGATTCGGGAGACGGAAGGCAAAAGAATTTTAAAGAGGATCAAAGACGGAGACTATGTCATTGCCCTTTGCATTGATGGAAGCCGTTATTCCACCAGCCAGTGGAAAAAAAGAATCCTCACACAGATTTCGCAGAAAAAAGGGAATATCGTTTTTGTAGTGGGAGGATCCCTGGGATTATCAGACAGTGTAATCCAAAGGGCGGATGAAACGCTGAGCTTCTCCGCCCTGACTTTCCCTCATCAAATGATGAGGTTGATTCTCTGTCAGCAGCTTTGTCAGCAGCTTACCGGAAGCTGGTAAAAAACTTCTTGCATTTTGTGTAGAAATATAGTATGATAGACAACGGAAGTTTTTTAGAACTTTTGTTGGACCAGTAGCTCAGTTGGATAGAGCAACGGTTTCCGGAACCGTGTGTCGGGGGTTCGAGTCCCTTCTGGTTCGTAGTCCCAAAGCATTCGAAACGATGCTTTGGGGCTTTTTTCAATTATGGAGGAATCTCATTGAACCAGGAAGTATTGCGGCACAAGCTCCGTTAGATACCCACCGCCTAAAGGAAGTGGGTTTCCGCCGCCTATCACAAACGAAAGGATTTCATTTATGAAATATGATATATATATAGAAGAAAAACAAAAATCCGGGAAGTTTTATTTTCGGGCAATCGAAGAATATAAGAAAAGACTGGGACGCTATTGCAAGATTACTATCCATACGGTAAAAAAAGAAAAAGAATGGCTGAAACAGATCGAGAGAGAGAACGGAATGGAAAAGAGGATCATTGTTCCGGGAAAGTCGGTCATGACTTCAGAAAAATTAAGTGAGATGATGGGAATGTGGGAGACTTCCGGGAAAAAGGGAGTGGAAATCTATATACCAGATGTTTTGGCGGAAGAAAGGAACAAAGAGGGAGAGGATGGAAAAGAAAATTGCCCAAAAAAAGAGGCAGAAAAAATCAGGAACCAATATGGGAAGGAAGAATTGGTCCTCTCTGATTTTTCAATGTCTCCGGTGATGACGGGGATGATCTTATGTGAACAGATTTATCGTGGTTATCGCATTCTGCATCATCACCCATATCATAAGTAATCCAGGTTGCCCTAGCTTTCTTTTTCGAAATATTCTTCATCGACAGCGATGCCGACTCCTCTGGTAGGAACAGCCGTTGAGAATACAATCTGTGTCTGGGTATTTCCAAATTGCTGTAAATGGCCGATAAAGGTATCCAGTTCCATAGTACTTGGAAAAGCAACTTTTAACATGATCGAATAGGTGCCTGTCACGCAGTTACATTCGAGTACATTGGAGCAGTCGGTCACATACGGATAGAATTCATTTTTTTGCTTCGGGTCCAGTGTCAGGTTAATAAATGCTGTAATATGATACCCTAATGCAACGGGGTCAACCGATGCATGATAGCCGGTGATAATGCCGGCTTTTTCCATGCGCTCTATGCGGGTGGAAACTGCTGGAGAGGATAAAAACACTTTTTGTGCCAGATGTTTTAAAGGGTATCGGGCATTTTCCTGAAGAAGGGAAAGAATTTTTTTATCTATCTTATCCATAATCGTACCTCCAAATAGTAAATGGTTGTGTCTTTGTTGTTTTTCCCTGTCATTCGCAATATTGGCAAAAGAGGGAATATACAGGGAATGCATCATGCATATTCTCGCAGGCGGAGAATCCTGTAAGAAGGATTCTTTCTTAATATAATAGAAATAAAGTTTCGTATCACGTAAAAAAAGAGCATTCCAAAAACTGGAACACTCCTTTGCGTTGGTATTATTATATATTAATGTGAAGTTAATTTCAAGGAGAAAATGGATTTTAATAAAAAAACGTGAAATTAACTGACTGAATCGATAAAAAATCTGCTCTTTTTTATATAATTAACAAATACCCTGTGTAAGCATTGCATCCAATACTTTTTCGAAACCGGCAATATTCGCTCCGAGAACATAGTCATCTGGTTTGCCGTAACGTTTGGCAGCATCAGAAATCTTTTGGTAAATATTTGACATAATCTGCTGTAATTTGCCGTCAACTTTTTCGAAAGACCAGCTCAGACGCTCACTGTTTTGGGACATTTCCAGAGCAGAAACAGCAACGCCGCCCGCATTGGAAGCTTTTCCGCAGATAAAGAGAGTGCCATTATTCTGGAAGTATTTGGTTGCTTCGATGGTGGTAGACATATTCGATCCTTCTACGACAGCAAAACATCCGTTTTTCACTAACTGTTTCGCATCTTCGATATCGATTTCGTTCTGGGTCGCACATGGACATGCGATATCACAGGCTACCTGCCATACACCGCGTCCCTCATGATATTCACTGTTTGGACGGTATTTTTTATATTCGGTCAGACGTGCACGCTGTACTTCTTTAATTTCTTTTAATGCGGCAACATCAATTCCTTCCGGATCATAAACCCAGCCGTTGGAATCCGAACAGGTTACTGCCTTTGCACCCAGCTGCTGTGCTTTTTCGATTGCGTAGATGGCAACGTTTCCGGCTCCGGACACACTGATCGTTTTTCCGGCGATTTCCTGGTTATGATCTTTCAGGAGTTCATGTACCATATAGATAACACCATATCCTGTTGCTTCTGTCCTTGCAAGAGAACCGCCGTATGTCAAGCCTTTTCCGGTCAGAACGCCCTCATAAGAAGCGGCAATTCGTTTATACTGTCCAAAGAGATAACCGATTTCTCTTCCGCCAACTCCGATATCTCCGGCCGGAACGTCACAGTCCGCACCGATATGACGATAAAGCTCTGTCATAAAACTCTGACAGAAAGCCATTACTTCGCGGTCAGATTTTCCTTTTGGATCAAAATCGGATCCACCTTTTGCACCACCGATCGGAAGTCCGGTCAGAGAGTTTTTGAAGATCTGCTCGAAACCTAAGAATTTAATAATTCCCTGGTTTACCGATGGATGGAAACGTAATCCTCCTTTGTAAGGTCCGATCGCACTGTTGAACTGTACACGGATTCCCATATTCACATGAGCCTGTCCTTTATCATCAACCCATGGGACACGGAATTTAATCATTCTTTCCGGTTCGGTCAGTCTCTCTAACAGGGCTTCTTTTTTGTAGGATTCTTCTTTTTCTTCAATTACCGGGCGGATTGATTCAAATACTTCCGTCACTGCCTGGTGGAATTCTGGTTCACTTGGATTTTTTGCAATTACTTTTGCGAGTACGTCATCAACGTAAGACATAGTATGCTCCTCCTTGAATTTGCATTATGCATAGTGTTTAGTTACTGATAATTGACAAAGAATTGTCATTCTTTAATCTCTTATCGAAATCTTTTGCCACGGGATATTATACTATATTGCAAAAATATATTCAATATAAAGAATCCTTAGAAGTACAATTTTTTTTAATAAAATTTCATAACAGGAAGGTTGCCTTTATTTTTTTAAGGCAAAAATAAGAAAAAATGATATTTTAAAGATGATAAATTTCATTTTGTTATTATAGGATAATGAGACGGTGTTTTTTTATAATAAAAAAACACGAAGTATTTCTAAAAAAACAGAGTGGACAAATGATATTTTTATAACAATTAATATCGCTAAAGCTGTGTAGCAGTGATTTTGTGAATGAGGTCCAAAGCGTTATGTAAATATGAAAATAGTGTGAAAAAAGAAAAGTGTTCACAAAATTAACGTAAATGAAGAATATGATAATACCAGTTTTTTGTGATAGGATTTGTTATACAGGAGGTTTATTTCATGATAGAAGTAAAAAATTTAGTGAAAAATTACGGACATCATCATGCGGTCAGAGATATCAGTTTTTCCGTGGGCGAGGGGCAGATCGTAGGTCTCCTTGGGCCGAATGGTGCCGGGAAATCTACTACGATGAATATCATGACCGGTTACATTTCTGCCACATCCGGCAGCGTGGAAATCGGCGGGTACGATATTCTCGACCAGCCGTTAAAAGCCAAGAAGCTCATTGGATATCTTCCGGAGATGCCCCCGTTATACGAGGAAATGACGGTGGATGAATATCTGAATTTTATTTGTGAACTCAAGGGAATTTATAAGAAGGCAGATAAGAAAAAATGTATCAAAGAAGTAGTGGAAGCGGTGAAAATTGCCGATATGGAAAAACGGCTGATACGCAATCTTTCCAAAGGATATAAGCAAAGAGTGGGTCTGGCACAGGCTTTGATTGGAAATCCCCCGATTCTTATACTGGATGAACCGACTGTTGGACTGGATCCGAATCAGATCATAGAAATCCGGGCACTGATCAAAAGTCTTGGAAAAAAACATACCGTAATTCTCAGCTCTCATATCCTGTCGGAAGTAAATGCGGTGTGCGATCACATTCTGATCATTGATAAAGGAAAACTGGTAGCAGAGGATACCCCGGTGAAACTGACACAGCGTTTTTCTGAAAATGATAGGTTCTATCTTTCCATCAAGGGAAGCTGTTCGAAAATCGAAGAAACATTAAAGTCCCTGTCTTATATTGCAAATTATAAAATGACAGAAAAGGAAGATGGGATTGTTGAGGTGGAAGCGAATACGACATCCAAAGAGGATATCCGGGAAACCTTATTTTTTGATTTTGCAGAGAAAAAGCTTCCAATTATAAAAATGGATAAAGAGAATCTGTCCCTGGAAGATGTCTTCCTGAAAGTCACCGGGCAAAACGTAGAGAAGGTGGAATCCGAGGCGGAAAAAGCGACAGAGCAGATCGAAAAACAGAGCGATCGGGGATTCTTCTTCCGAAAGAAGAATCCGGATCAAAAAAAGGATGAAGGAAAGAAGGAGAATTAATCAAATGAGAGCAATTTATGTAAAAGAAATGAAAAGTTATTTCCACTCTCTGGCTGCCTATATTTATTTTGCACTGTTTATTGCAGCATCTGGAGTGTATTTTTCTGTCATCTGTATGTCACAGGGATATACGGATTATGCACAGTATGTTTTTTCTAATTGTACGATTCTGTATATTGTGATTGTGCCGATTCTGACGATGCGTCTGTTTGCAGAAGAAAAGAAACAGAAAACAGACCAGCTTCTGTTTACCTCTCCCATCCGGGCAGGGAGTGTGGTCGTAGGAAAATATCTTGCATCGATTACCCTTTTGGCCATGTCAATGGTTGTAAGCTTGGTTGAGGCAGGTGTTTTGAGCATGTTTGGAACAGTAAACTGGAAAACTGTTCTTACGGGATGCTTTGGATATTTCTTACTGGGTGCCAGCCTGATGGCTGTCGGCATGTTTGTCTCATCTCTGACAGATAATCAGATGATTGCGGCAGCATTATCTTTTGCGGTGGTACTTTTTTGTATGCTTCTTCCGAATATTTCCAGCATTCTTCCTGGAAGGGCAAGATATACCTATATCGTATGTGTTCTGGCTATCATTTTTATCGCATGGTTCTTTTATGACGAGACAAAAGATATCAGGGTTTGCGCTGCCATCGCAGTGATCGGTGCGGCGGCACTCATTGCTGTCAGCAAAATCAAACCGGATCTCTTTGATGATGGATTGTCGAAAATCGTGGACTGGTTTTCAGTGATGGATCGGTTTAATAATTTTTGCAGTGGTATTTTGAATCTTTCTTCCATCATATATTATGTATCTTTTATTGTGGTGTTTGTATTCCTCACGATGCAGGGAATCGAAAAAAGAAGATGGAATTAGGAGGAGATCAAGATGAAAAGTGATAAGACAAAAAGTAAACATACCGGTAAAAAGTTTAAATTTACGAACCGAAAGTTCCAAAAAGGGATGTTTTCTGCCATTGCAGTTGTGGTACTGATTGCGGTAGTGATTGTAGCCAATATTTTCGTGACAAATAAAAATTATACGGTGGATGTCACTTCGAATAAGTTATACTCTCTTTCCAAACAGACGAAAAGTATTTTGAAGGATCTGGATAAGGAAGTGACCGTATATGTCATTAATAAAAAATCAGATGTCAATTCTTCCTATGCACAAATCTGGAAAGAGTATAGCAAGAAATCTTCGAAAATCAAGTTTGTTTATAAAGACCCGGATCTCTATCCTGATTTTACCAAAAAATATGTGGATAGCAGCCAGGAAGTTCCGGATGACAGTGTCGTTGTAAAATGCGGGAAAAAATACCGCTATATTTCATCGAATGATTATGTGTCTTACACGTATAGTATGTACTCTTCCTATACTGCGGATTCCCTGAATCTGGAAAGTGTCATGACAGAAGCGATTAATTATGTGACAGCGGATTCCACACCGGTAGTGTATACATTAACCGGACACGCAGAGCAGGATCTTACTTCTAATGTGACCAGCAGCTTTGAAGGAGATAATTACACCGTAAAAGAATTGAATCTGCTGACAGAAAAAAATGTGCCGGATGACTGTGCGATCCTGCTGATCAATGGCGCACAGAAAGACATTTCAAAGGATGAGCTGAAAAAACTGAAGACTTACATGAAAAACGGAGGGAAAATGTATATTTTCCTGAGTACCGGGGCAGGGGACATGACTAACCTGGATTCTTTCCTGAAAGAATATAACCTGAAGCCACAAAAAGGGGTTGTCGTAGAGGCAGATACCAGTCGTTATACACAGCTGCCGATCTATCTTCTCCCGAATATTGAAAATGCAGATGCGACATCGGCACAGTATAACAGCAATATCTATGTTCTTGCACCGAGTGCCAAAGGAATTAAAGAGATTACCGGAAAAGGAAAGAAAGACAAATATACCGTCACTCCTCTTCTTACGACCAGCGATGATGCCTATTCGAAAACCGATACGGAAAATGCAACAGCGGAAAAAGAAAAAAATGATATTGAAGGACCGTTTAACATATCGGTGGCAGTATCAGATTCCACAGGTGGAAGGATGATCGTCACGGGATGCTCCAATATGCTTTTGGATGAGATTGATAATGCCGTAGGAGGAGCGAATACAGATTTCGTTTTAAACGGGATCAATTATCTGGAACAGCAGGAGAGCAAAATATCCATCCGAACCAAGAAACTGACACAGGAGACAGCGGTCGTGCCTGCCTTTGAACAAAAAACGTCATTGATCATGACGGTTTTCCTGGTGCCGCTTGCCATTCTTGCGATTGGAATCGTTATTGTAGTAAAAAGAAGAAAATTATAGAATCCGTGTGTATCTACGCGGAGCATTTCACTCAGTCGGAATTCATCCCCCGACTGAGTGTGATAATTAAAGATCATAAAAGACAGGCTGTTTCTCCTGGAAGACGGCATAGCGGTTAAAACCGCACTCTTTCAGGAAATCTGGCAGTTTACAAAAATCCCATGCCATATGTTCCGGCTGATGGGCATCGCTGCCGATGGTGACAATCTCGCCGCCCAGCTCGCGGTATCGTTTTAAAATGGATGGATGTGGATTGGGGTGGACCAGTCCATACCGGAAGCCGGAAGTGTTGATTTCCAGGCCCCGGTTTTGCGAGATGATTTCCCGCAGGATCTCATCAAGGATCTCCTGGAATTCTTCATAAGAAAACGGGGCGGAATCCTTTGGAAGGAAACGGCATGCATAGTCAAGATGGCCGACAGTATGATAGTGGGGAAAAACTCTCAGATTCGAGAGAATCGTCTCAAAATACACCTGCAGTCCCCGCTTGACACCCATATGTTTAAAATAATTGCCGTCATAGGGGTCTTCTCCATTGATCAGATGGGTGGAGAGAATGATAAAATCATATTCCTGACCGTACTGTTCATAAAAATATGCCAGTTCCCTTTGAATCTGGGGCTGTGCCCCTAATTCAATTCCATATAAAACCGTAATCTTGGAACGGTATTTTTCTTTCAGGGCAAATAAAGTTCTTTTATAATTTTCAAAATCCAGCAGAAAATCCAGGCCCTCCGGGTTCTCAGGATAGCAGGGGTCAAAATGGTCGGTAAAGCATAGAGTTTCCAGGCCGAGATCGATTCCTTTCTGGATCATCGATTCCATGGGAGCTTCCGAATCGGAAGAGAAGGCGGTGTGAAGATGAACATCACAACGAATCATAAAATGGCTCCTTTCTTTAAAAAAAATCACGAATTATTGTGAAAATAATGGTAGCGATATCATAATAGCATAAAAGTAAGAGAAAAAAATAATTAATTTTATGCAAAATACTACTTGATATTTTGGTAATAATTAGGTAAAATTGGGAAAGGATTTGACAGGGGAAGTCAATCTGACTCGTAAATAGTACAAATATTTACAGGTAATCATTAAAAAATTCTAAAACTTAGGAGGAATTATCATGGCAGTAAAAGTAGCAATTAATGGTTTTGGTCGTATTGGCCGTCTTGCTTTTCGACAGATGTTTGGGGCAGAAGGTTATGAAGTAGTAGCAATCAACGATTTAACAAGTCCTGATATGCTGGCTCATTTATTAAAATACGATTCCTCACAGGGAAGATACGCTTTATGTGATAAAGTTTCCGCTGGAGAAGATTCCATTACAGTAGATGGCCAGGAAATTAAGATTTATAAATTCCCGGATGCCAACGATTGCCCATGGGGTGAGATTGGTGTTGACGTGGTATTAGAGTGTTCTGGTTTCTACACAAGCAAAGAAAAAGCACAGGCTCATATTAACGCTGGCGCAAAGAAAGTTGTTATTTCTGCACCTGCCGGCAATGATCTTCCAACTGTTGTTTACAATACAAACCATACCGTATTAAAACCAGAAGATAAGATTATTTCTGCTGCATCCTGCACAACAAACTGTCTGGCACCTATGGCAGATGCCCTTAACAAATATGCTCCAATCCAGGCTGGTATCATGTGCACGATCCATGCTTACACAGGAGATCAGATGACTCTTGACGGACCTCAGAGAAAAGGTGACAAGAGAAGATCTCGTGCAGCAGCAGTGAATATCGTTCCAAACAGCACCGGTGCTGCAAAAGCAATCGGTCTGGTTATCCCAGAATTAAATGGCAAGCTGATCGGAGCTGCTCAGCGTGTTCCAACTCCTACAGGTTCCACAACAATTTTAACAGCAGTAGTTAAAGGATCTGATATTACAGTAGACGGAATTAATGCCGCTATGAAAGCAGCAGCAAACGAATCCTTTGGTTACAACGAAGATCTGATCGTATCTTCCGATATCGTTGGAATGACTTATGGTTCTTTATTCGATTCTACACAGACAATGGTGAACCAGGTTGCAGATGATTTATACGAAGTACAGGTTGTTTCATGGTATGATAATGAGAACAGCTACACATCTCAGATGGTTCGTACAATCAAATACTTTGCAGAATTAGCATAGTTTTTTGAATAAAATATTAAGAATATAAGACTCAAAAATGGGTCCGGTCTTATGGACCGGATCCGTTTTTGTATGACAGGGAATTCCGTCCCTGTGACATAAACTTTTGAAAGAACCAATCGAACAACACTTGAATAAAGGAGTTATTTATGCTGAATAAAAAATCTGTGGATGATATTAATGTCAAAGGAAAAAAAGTTCTGGTGCGTTGTGATTTCAATGTACCTCTTCAGGATGGGAAGATTACAGATGAAAACAGACTGACTGCTTCTCTCCCGACGATCAAAAAACTGATCGCAGACGGTGGAAAGGTTATTCTCTGCTCTCATTTAGGTAAGCCGAAGGGAGAACCAAAACCGGAATTATCATTAGCACCGGTTGCTGTCCGCTTATCTGAACTTCTCGGACAGGAAGTGAAATTTGCAGCAGATCCTGAGGTCGTAGGCCCGAATGCCAAGGCAGCAGTTGAAGCAATGAAAGATGGAGAAGTGGTATTATTAGAGAATACCCGTTATCGTGCAGAAGAGACGAAGAATGGAGAAGCATTCTCCAAAGACCTTGCTTCTTTATGTGAAGTTTTTGTCAATGATGCATTTGGAACAGCACACAGAGCACACTGCTCCAATGTGGGCGTGACAAAATATGTAGATACCGCAGTTGTGGGATATCTGATGCAGAAAGAAATTGATTTCCTCGGAAATGCAGTAGATAATCCGGCAAGGCCTTTTGTAGCGATTCTGGGAGGAGCCAAAGTTTCCTCGAAAATTTCTGTCATCAATAACCTGCTTGACAAGGTAGATACCCTCATCATCGGCGGTGGTATGGCTTATACTTTTGCAAAGGCACAGGGAAAAGAAGTCGGAACTTCTCTGTTAGAAGAAGATTATCTTGATTATGCCAATGAAATGATCCAGAAGGCAAAAGAAAAAGGAGTGAATTTACTTCTTCCGGTTGATACGGTTGTCGCAAAAGAATTCAGCAATGATGCTGCCAGCCGTGTCGTAGAAGGAAGCATGAACCCGGATGAAATGGGAATGGATATCGGACCAAAAACAAGAGCCTTATTTGCAGATGCAGTGAAGTCCGCCAAAACGGTAGTATGGAACGGACCGATGGGCGTGTTTGAAATGCCTAATTTTGCCAAAGGAACCATTGCAGTTGCCGAAGCTCTTGCAGAAATTGATGCGATCACCATTATTGGCGGCGGAGATTCTGCTGCCGCAGTGAACCAGCTTGGATTTGGAGATAAGATGACACATATCTCCACAGGCGGTGGTGCTTCTCTCGAATTCCTGGAAGGAAAAGAATTACCGGGAGTTGCAGCAGCAAACGATAAATAGAACGGCCAATGGAATAAAAGATAAGGAAGATAGAAAGAAAAAGGGGAATTGTTATGCGTAAAAAAATTGTCGCAGGTAACTGGAAAATGAACAAAACGCCTAGTGAGGCAGTTGAACTGATCAATATGTTAAAACCAATCTGTGCAAGCGAAGAGGTGGATGTGGTATTTTGTGTCCCTGCCATTGATATCCTCCCGGCAGTGGAAGCAGTAAAAGGTACTTCGATCGCTATCGGAGCACAGAATATGTATTTCGAGGAAAGCGGAGCTTATACCGGAGAAGTTTCCCCGGCTATGCTGGTAGATGCCGGAGTGAAATATGTCATTCTTGGACATTCGGAAAGAAGAGGATATTTTAAAGAAACCAGCGAAGACATTAACAAAAAAATGCTGAAGGCATTTGAGCATGGTTTAACTCCGATTATGTGCTGTGGCGAAACCTTAGAGCAGAGAGAACAGGGCGTAACCATGGATTTCGTCCGCCAGCAGGTAAAGGTCGGCTTTATGGGAGTGACAGCGGAACAGGCCAAAACCGCAGTAATCGCCTATGAACCAATCTGGGCGATCGGTACAGGAAAAACAGCGACAACCGAGCAGGCAGAAGAAGTTTGTTCCGGCGTCCGCAAATGTATCGCAGAAATTTATGATGAAGAGACCGCACAGACAATCCGTATCCAGTATGGCGGAAGTGTCAATGGAAAGAATGCGAATGAGTTATTTGCCCAGCCAGATATTGATGGAGGCCTTGTGGGCGGTGCTTCTTTAAAAGAAGATTTCAGTCATATCGTTAACTATAATAAATAATCCGGTACACAGGAGATTATTCCAATGAGCAAAAAAACAACTGTATTATTAATCATGGACGGCTTCGGACTCAATGACAAACATCAGGCAAATGCTGTGTATGAAGCCGCCACACCAAATTTTGATCAATTAATTGAGAAATATCCTTTTGCCAAGGGATATGCCAGCGGTATGGCTGTTGGCCTTCCAGATGGACAAATGGGTAACTCGGAAGTAGGGCATTTGAACATGGGTGCCGGCCGTATTGTCTATCAGGAACTCACCAGAATCACAAAGTCTATCCAGGATGGCGATTTTTTCGAGAATGAAGAATTCCTGGCAGCAGTGGACAACTGTAAAAAGAACCATTCTTCCCTCCACTTGTATGGACTTTTGTCCGATGGAGGTGTGCACAGCCATAACACACATCTGTATGGACTGCTGGAGCTGGCAAAGAGACATGGCCTTACCGATGTATGTGTCCATTGTTTCCTTGACGGACGTGATACGGCACCGACTTCCGGAAAAGGCTATATCGAAGAGCTGGAAGCTAAAATGAAAGAGATCGGTGTCGGAAAGATTGCATCCATCGAAGGTCGTTACTATGCTATGGACAGAGATAACCGCTGGGACCGTGTAGAAAAAGCCTATGCAGCCCTGGTATATGGCGAAGGCGTCGAAGGGACAGATGCAGTGGAAGCTATCCAGGCTTCTTATGATAACGAGATTACAGACGAGTTTGTGCTTCCTACCGTCATCAAAGAAGACGGGAAGCCTGTCGGTGTGATCAAACCGAACGATTCGGTTATTTTCTATAATTTCCGCCCGGACCGTGCAAGGGAGATCACCCGTGCGATGTGTGATCCGGATTTCAAAGGATTTGAGAGAAGAAATGGTATTTTCCCTCTGACCTACGTATGTTTCACAGATTATGATGAGACGATACCGAATAAACTGGTTGCATTTAAAAAAGAAGAAATCACCAATACCTTTGGGGAATTCCTTGCCGCACATGGATTAAAACAGCTCCGTCTTGCGGAAACAGAGAAATATGCCCACGTGACATTTTTCTTTAACGGCGGGGTAGAGGTGCCAAACGAAGGAGAAGATCGAATTCTTGTGAAGTCTCCGGCAGTGGCTACCTATGATCTTCAGCCGGAAATGAGTGCACCGGAAGTCGGGGAAAAACTGGTGGATGCGATCCGATCCAAAGAATATGATGTGATCATCATCAATTTCGCCAATCCGGATATGGTAGGACATACCGGTGTGGAAGCCGCAGCAGTCAAGGCAGTCGAGACCGTCGATACCTGTCTTGGAAATGCAGTCAAAGCCATTGAAGAAACAGACGGCCAGATGTTTGTCTGTGCAGACCATGGAAACTGTGAACAGCTGATTGATTATGAAACAGGTGTGCCTTATACCGCACATACAACCAATCCGGTTCCTTTTATCCTTGTAAACTATGACCCTGCATATACCTTAAGAGAAGGCGGCTGCCTCGCAGATATTGCACCAACCCTGATTGAAATGATGGGAATGGAACAGCCAAAAGAAATGACAGGTAAGTCACTTCTGATGAAAAAATAATGATCATCGAATGAAAAAATAAAGAGCAGAGAAATCCTCCACATGGCGGATTTCCTCTGCTCTTTTGTAGTTCATCCCTGTTTTGTAAAAATGCTTCGCGCGGATGCGGCCGGTGTGCAAAGCGTGGCAAGTCCTTCGGAAATTACATGACAATTTCGCTGGGAAGTGTTATAATGTGGATGCGAAAAAATGATCTTTTGGAAAGGAAGAGAATAAATTGAAGATTGGAAGAAATGATAAATGCTGGTGTGGAAGCGGGAAAAAATATAAGACATGCCATATGTCGTTTGATAATCGGATCCGGGATTACTGGAACAGGGGGTACGAAGTTCCGAACCATTCCATGATTAAGACACCGGAGCAGATCGAGGGGATCCGCGAGGCCGGAAAGAAAAATACGATGGTACTCGACTATATCAGCCCTTATATAAAGGAAGGGATCAGTACAGGAGAGATTGACCGTCTGATTGAAAATTATACCCGCGAAATTGGGGGGATTCCTGCCTGTCTTGGCTATCAGGGATTTCCGAAAAGCGTATGTACCTCTGTCGATGAGGTCGTTTGCCATGGCATTCCAAATGATGAGCAGATTTTAAAAAGCGGTGATATTGTCAATATAGACTGTACCACCATTTATCAGGGATATTATGGGGATGCGTCTCGTATGTTCTGTATTGGGGAAGTTTCGGAAGAAAAACAGAAATTAGTAAGAGTGACCAAAGAATGCCTGGATCTTGGGCTGGCAGCGACCAGACCCTGGGGTACGATGGGAGACATGGGATATGTCTGCAACAAACATGCAGTAGAAAATGGATTTACTGTGGTCCGTGAGATTGGCGGCCATGGCTGTGGAGTTCATTTTCATGAGGAACCATGGGTCAACCATATCGGAGAGCCGGATGAAGGAATTTTATTTGTGCCGGGGATGACGTTTACCATAGAACCGATGGTCAATATGGGGACAGCAGATGTCTATGAAGATGAAGATGATGGATGGACGATCCGGACAGAAGACGGCCAGCCATCTGCCCAGTGGGAGTACACGATTTTAGTAACGGAAAACGGGACAGAAATCTTATCTTACTAAAAATTCCGGTAAATGGTGTCTTTATAATGTTCTCCGTCGAAAAACAGGGTCTGCTATGATTGTAATGCAAGAAAAATGAAGCCTGTTTTCAAATGTTATGCAAAAAATAGGGAAAGAAAGGAAAAAATCTTGCTTTTATGATTTCATTGTAGTAAGATTAATAACAGACAAAAACCAGTTAGAGAAGGTTTTTTGGATCCATGATAAATAATAAGGAGGAAAGTATTATGAAAAAGTTTATAAGTGTTATGTTAGTAGCAGCTATGGCTGTTACCTGCTTAGCAGGCTGCGGAAGCTCTTCAAGCTCCAGTTCATCGAAAAAAAATGCAGATGAATATTATATTGGTGGAATTGGACCGCTTACCGGTGCAACTGCCATTTACGGAACTGCTGTTCAGCGTGGAGCACAGATTGCAATCGATGAGATCAATGCAGCTGGCGGTGTGAATGGCAAACAGTTAAACTACCGTTTTGAAGATGATGTCAATGATGCAGAGAAATCAGTAAATGCTTACAATACCTTAAAAGACTGGGGTATGCAGATTCTGATGGGTTCGGTAACAACCGCTCCATGTATTGCAGTTGCAGGAAAGACTGCACAGGATAATGTCTTCCAGATCACACCATCCGCATCTTCTACCGATGTTATCACCAGCGGAAATGGAAACGTATTCCAGGTATGCTTTACCGATCCTAACCAGGGTGTTGCTTCTGCTCAGTATA
Organism: Bacteroidaceae bacterium; assembly: GCA_963626755.1. Taxonomy (GTDB): domain Bacteria; phylum Bacillota; class Clostridia; order Lachnospirales; family Lachnospiraceae; genus Anaerobutyricum. The sequence goes on along the minus strand of CAVFXN010000004.1, from coordinate 56,580 downwards.
TTTCCGAACATAAACTGGCGAAGAAAGTGGGTATTATCTATGACAGTTCTGATGTATACTCATCCGGTATTGAAGAGAAATTCGAGGCAGAAGCCAAAGAAAGAAATCTTGAAATCGTATCCAAAGCAGCATTTACTGCAGATTCCAAGACAGATTTCCAGACACAGCTTCAAAAGGCACAGGATGCCGGTGCAGATTTACTCTTCCTGCCAATCTATTATCAGGAAGCATCCATTATCTTAAAACAGGCAGATACCATGGGTTACAAACCAAAATTCTTCGGTGTAGACGGAATGGATGGAATCCTTACGGTAGAGAACTTTGATACAAAACTGGCAGAGGGCGTTATGCTCTTAACTCCATTTGCAGCAGATTCCAAGGATGAGAAGGTCCAGAAATTTGTAAAAGCATATAAAGAGAAATATGAAGAAACTCCAAACCAGTTTGCAGCAGATGCTTATGATGCAATTTATACCATTAAAGCGGCTCTGGAAGAATCCAAAGCTACTCCGGATATGAGTGCTTCTGATATTTGTGATGCATTAAAGAAAGTGATGACAAAGATTAATGTTCAGGGACTTACCGGTGGAGAAGATGGTCTGACATGGAAAGAAAGCGGAGAAGTAAGTAAGGATCCAAAGGCAGTCCAGATTAAAAATGGTGCATATGTGGCAATGTAATTAGACAACATGTAGTCCAAAGAAGGGTTGCCTGCGGGTAACCCTTTTTCCCTTTTTTCATAGTACAGGAACCTCCTGTATTATGAAAAAAGTTGTTTTCTGTAAGGAAAAAATATGCCGTTAAGCGGCACTGGAGGTAAAAATGAGTTTTATATCCTATTTGATAAATGGTATCAGCCTGGGTAGTATTTATGCGATCATCGCTCTGGGTTATACTATGGTATACGGTATTGCCAAGATGCTGAATTTCGCTCATGGTGATGTCATAATGATTGGATGTTATATTGTATTTGTTATGATGAGCAGTTTTCATATTAATTCTATGGTGAGTATTCTTGCTGCCATCATCGGATGTACGGTACTTGGTATTGTGATTGAAAAGATTGCGTATAAACCGTTAAGAAAGGCATCACCGCTGGCCGTATTGATTACTGCCATCGGTGTCAGCTATTTCCTGCAAAATCTGGCCCTGATTCTTTTTGGGGCAGATACGAAATCTTTCACATCCGTTGTAAGCATTCCGACAATTAAGCTGGCCAATGGACGGCTGACGATTTCCGGTGTGACGATTGCAACGATCTTGAGTTGTCTGGTGATCATGGTAGCTTTGATGACTTTCATTAAAAAAACAAAATCCGGACAGGCAATGTTGGCTGTGTCGGCCGACAGAGATGCAGCCCAGCTTATGGGAGTCAATGTCAATCGAACGATCTCCCTGACGTTTGCCATCGGTTCCGGTCTGGCAGCGATTGCCGGTGTACTGCTTTGCTCCGCATATCCGACCCTGTCTCCATATACCGGATCCATGCCTGGAATTAAGGCATTTACGGCAGCAGTATTTGGAGGAATCGGTTCCATTCCGGGAGCGTTGATCGGTGGAATTCTGCTTGGTATTATTGAGATTCTCGGAAGAGCCTATATTTCCTCCCAGTTATCCGATGCTATTGTATTTGCAGTATTAATTTTAGTACTTCTGGTTAAACCTACAGGAATTCTGGGCAAGCCAGTGCAGGAGAAAGTGTAGGTGTCAGTGAAGATGAAAAAAACAGGTTTAAAAAAATTAAGTAAACAGACGAAAAATACGTTCATTACCTATGCGATTGTCATTGCCGTATTCATTATTGTGGAAGTGATGGTTTCGATGGGTGCAATGTCCAGTTTGATGCAGGGACTTTTAGTTCCTCTTTGTATGTATTCTATTGTGGCAATCGGCTTAAACCTCTGTGTAGGTTATTTGGGAGAGCTGAGTTTGGGACATGCGGGATTTATGTGTGTCGGTGCCTTTTCCAGTGCGGTTTTTTCTAAATGTATGATGAATTCCGGGATGGATCCTACCTTGCGTTTCATCTGTGCGATCATCATTGGTACCCTGGTGTCCGCCCTGTTCGGCTGGCTGATCGGTATCCCTGTTCTGCGCTTAAGAGGGGATTATCTGGCCATTGTTACCCTGGCTTTTGGCGAGATCATCAAGAATGTCATCAATGTAATGTATCTGGGAAAAGACAGCCATGGATTCCATTTTTCCATCAAAGACAGTGCATCGTTAAACATGGATGCGGACGGACAGATGATCATTAACGGAGCGAAGGGAATTGTAGGAACGCCGAGCCAGTCGACGTTTGTCGTAGGAGTCGTTATCATTTTGATCAGTTTGTTTATCTCGTTTAACCTGGTGAACTCCAGGACGGGACGTGCGATCATGGCAATTCGTGACAACCGGATTGCTGCGGAATCGGTAGGAATCAATGTCACAAAATATAAATTGATGGCATTTTCGATCTCAGCGGCGATTGCCGGGGCCGGCGGTGTCCTCTATGCGCACAATCTTTCCACGTTGACAGCACTTCCTGCCAACTTTGGTTATAATATGTCCATCATGATCCTGGTATTCGTTGTACTTGGCGGTATGGGAAGTTTTCGTGGTTCGATTATCGCAGCCGTTATTCTTACGATGCTTCCGGAAGTCCTTCGTGAACTGGCGGATTACCGTATGCTGATCTATGCGATCGTACTGATTGTGATGATGCTGTTTAACTGGGCACCGAAAGCGATTGAATGGAGAGAAAAACATTCCCTGAAAAACTTATTCCGCAAGAAAGCAAAAGAAGAGGAGGTACAGTAATTATGGCAATGCTTGAAGTAAAAAACCTGTGCATCACCTTCGGTGGCTTGCGGGCGGTTGACAGATTCGAAATCAGCATAGAAAAAGGAGAACTTTACGGTCTGATCGGTCCCAATGGTGCCGGGAAGACCACGGTATTTAACATGCTGACCGGTGTCTATAAGCCGGACGAAGGAATCATCCGATTAGATGGAAAAGATATTGTAGGTAAAAAAAATATTGAAATTAACAAGGCGGGAATTGCCAGAACTTTTCAGAATATCCGTCTCTTTACTGAGCAGACGGTTCTCGATAATGTAAAGATTGGACTGCACAATCAGTTTAAATATTCGGCACTGACCGGAATTTTGCGTCTGCCAAAATATTTTAAGACAGAGAAAATCATGGATGAAAAAGCCATGGAGCTTTTGGATGTGTTTGAGCTGACAGACAAGGCAGATGTCCTGGCTTCCAACCTCCCATATGGGGATCAGAGGAAACTGGAGATTGCCCGTGCCCTTGCGACAAAACCGAAATTACTTCTTTTGGATGAACCGGCAGCCGGAATGAATCCGAATGAAACCAATGAATTGATGAATACCATTCGTTTTGTCAGAGATGAATTTGATATGACAGTACTATTGATTGAGCATGATATGAAACTTGTTTCCGGAATCTGTGAAAAGCTGACCGTTTTAAACTTTGGACAGGTACTTGCACAGGGAGATACGAAAGAAGTATTAAATGATCCGGAAGTAATCAAAGCATATCTGGGAGAATAGGAGGAAATGGCTTTATGGCAATGCTTGAAGTAAAAGATCTTGAAGTATATTATGGGATAATTCAGGCGATCAAGGGGATTTCCTTTGAAGTAAATGAAGGGGAGGTCATCGCATTGATCGGTGCAAACGGGGCCGGAAAGACAACAACCCTTCAGACCATTACCGGTATGCTGCAGGCGAAAAAAGGACACATTTTTTTTGAAGGACAGGATATCACAAAAGTACCGGGACATAAGATTGTCTCGATGGGTATGGCACATGTGCCGGAAAGACGCCGTGTTTTTTCCAACCTGTCTGTACTGGAAAATTTAAAACTGGGAGCTTATACGAGAAAAGATAAAAATGAAATTGCACAAACCCTGGAGAAAGTATACCAAAGCTTTCCGAGACTGAAAGAAAGAAAAAATCAGTCTGCCGGAACATTGAGCGGAGGGGAACAGCAGATGCTGGCTATGGGGCGTGCCCTGATGTCCAGGCCGCGGCTGATCCTTATGGATGAGCCATCCATGGGGCTTTCCCCGATTTTTGTGGAAGAAATTTTTTCAATTATCCAGGAAATCTCTGCCGCCGGAACTACCGTTTTGCTGGTGGAACAGAATGCAAAAAAAGCACTGTCAATCGCTGACCGGGCTTATGTGCTGGAGACAGGTAATATCGCATTGAGTGGAGATGCAAAAGAACTTATGAACAATGAATCCATCAAAAAAGCATATTTGGGAGAGTAGGTGTTTATAATGAAGCATATCGTAATTACAATTGCGAGAAGTTATGGAAGCGGGGGAAGAACTCTTGGAAAGCTTCTGGCAAAGGAACTGGGTATCCATTGTTATGACAGGGAGCTTCTACGTATGGCTTCTGAAGAGAGCGGGATCAATGAAGCTCTTTTTGGAAAAGTGGATGAGAAACTGAAGAACCTTCCGTTATTCCGAATCAGCAAAAAGATTTACAAAGGGGAGATTTTCCCACCGGAAAGTGATGAGTTTGTGTCGGATGATAATTTGTTTAACTACCAGGCGAAAATCATCAAAGGGCTGGCAGAGGAAGAATCCTGCATTATCATCGGGCGATGTGCCGATTTCATTTTAAAAGATAATCCGGATGTGATCAAACTGTTCTTTTATGCCCCGAGAGAAGACTGCATTGCCCGGGTAAAAGAGCAGAATGGCGGTACGGAAAAAGAAATCATCCGCAAAATCGAAAAGACGGATAAATATCGTTCGGACTACTATAAATATCATACTGGAAGAAACTGGAATGATGCAAGGAATTATGATTTTTGTCTGAATACTGCCAGTGCCAGTTATGACAAGCTGGTATCCGTTGTAAAAGAATATATCAAAAACAGATAAATTTCTGGATATTTCATCTTTACTTCTTGAAAAATGTATTTTAATATAATAAGTGTATTTTTTCATAAGAAATTAGTATAGAGGAGGAAAAGAAATGAAAAAATTACTGACGTTTATGCTTGCTGCAGTCATGACAGTGTCTCTTTGTGCATGCGGTTCTTCGAATAGCGCAACAGAAAGCAGCACAGCAGCGAAAAGCGATTCCGCATCTGCAGGGGAAGCAGTTGCCGCTTCTGACCTGAAAGTGGGATGTATCCTGGTGGGTGATGAGAATGAAGGTTACACGGAAGCTCACTTAAAGGGAATCGAAGAGATGAAAAAGAGTCTCGGGCTTTCTGATGATCAGGTCATCATCAAAACGAATATCAAGGAAGATGAAAGTTGCTATGATGCCGCTTCTGACCTTGCAGCACAGGGATGTAATATTATTTTTGCCAACAGCTTTGGTCATGAAAGTTATATGATCCAGGCAGCTGGAGAATATCCGGATGTTCAGTTCTGTCATGCAACCGGTTATCAGGCAAAGAGCAGCGGCCTTTCCAATATGCATAACTACTTTACCAATGTATATGAATCCCGTTATGTTTCCGGTGTGGTTGCTGGTATGAAATTAAATGAAATGATTGAAAATGGTGATATTACCAAAGACGAATGCAAGATTGGTTATGTTGGAGCTTTCCCATATGCTGAGGTAATCAGTGGATTTACTTCTTTCTATCTCGGTGTGAAATCTGTATGTGATTCCGCAACGATGGAAGTAAAATATACCAACAGCTGGGCATCCTTTGACCTGGAAAAAGAATGTGCAGAGCAGCTGATCGCAGATGGTTGTGTCTTAATCAGCCAGCATGCAGATACGACAGGTGCTCCGACAGCCTGCGAGGCAAAGAAAGTTCCTTGTGTGGGATATAACATTGATATGATTCCGACTGCTCCGGATGCAGCCCTCACTTCCGCTTCGATCAACTGGGGTCCTTATTATACTTATGCAGCTCAGTGTGTGGTAAACGGAGAGGCAATCGATACAGATTGGTCCAAAGGACTGAAAGACGGTGCAGACTGTATCACTGATTTAAATGATAAGACTGTTGCAAAAGGAACCAAAGAAAAAGTGGAAGAAGTAGAAAAAGCAATCGAAGACGGAAGCCTTCATGTTTTTGACACGAGCAAGTTCACAGTAGGCGGAAAGACTCTGGAAGAATTAGTAGAGTCCGGAGATGAAACAGCTACGAAATTAGAAGACTATATCAAAGATGGATATTTCCATGAATCCGATGTAGATGCAGGAATGACTTCCGCACCGGCATTTGAGTTCATTATTGACGGAATTCAGTCTGTTACAAAATAATGTTGCAGGATTGAAATAAGATGAAAGCTGGGCAGAGCGGCCAAAATAAGGCGGCTCTGCCTGATTCTTGTTATAAATTGCTTTGTTTACAGATAAATCAAAGAAGAAGTCATCGGTCTTTTTTGATTTGCCTGTAAACTTGAAATATGTGCCTGATTTGCAAAGTAAAGTGTACAGTACATAATGGAGGTAAAAACGTTGGAACAGACATATGCCATAGAGCTAAAAAATATCACCAAACGATTTGGCAAAAAAGTAGTTGCAAATGATGGAGTCAATCTTCAGGTGAAACGTGGGGAGATTCTCTCACTGCTGGGAGAAAATGGAAGTGGGAAGACTACGTTGATGAATATGATTTCCGGAATTTATTTTCCAGATGAAGGGCAGATCTTCGTCGATGGAAAAGAAGTATCGATACGTTCTCCGAAAGATTCTTTTGATCTGGGAATCGGTATGATCCATCAGCATTTCAAACTGATCGATGTGATGACTGCAGCAGAAAATATTATTCTGGGATTGAAGGGGAAGGCTGTCCTTGATATGAAAAAAGTCCATCAGGATATCCAGGAATTGGTGGAAAAATACGGATTTGATCTCGATCCTTCCCAAAAAATTTATACGATGTCCGTCTCACAAAAACAGACCGTAGAGATTGTGAAAATGTTGTATCGGGGAGCCAATATCTTAATTCTGGACGAGCCGACCGCAGTACTGACTCCTCAGGAAGTGGAGAAATTATTTGAAGTTCTCCGGAATATGAGGGATGATGGGAGAGCGATCATCATTATTACTCATAAGCTGAACGAGGTACTTGAGATTTCCGACCGGGTATCCATCTTAAGAAAAGGAAAGTACATTGGAACATTAAACACATCAGAGGCAACCATCTCTTCCCTGACAGAGATGATGGTAGGAGAGAAGATCTCCCTGGATATCAACCGCCCGATGCCTCATGATCTAAAGAAGAGACTGACCATTCAGGACATCACCTGTATTAACGAAGAAGGTCTTCACACCTTAAAAAATATCTCCTTTGAAGCTTTTGGCGGAGAGATCCTCGGGGTGGCCGGAATTTCTGGAAGCGGGCAAAAGGAATTATTGGAAGCGATTGCCGGGCTGACAGAACTTTCTTCCGGAAGTGTGATTTTCCATTCACCGGAAGGGGAGGATATCGATTTGGCACAGTATAACGCTGCACAGATCAACGAACTGGGAGTAAGGCATTCCTTCGTGCCGGAAGACCGTTTGGGAATGGGTCTGGTCGGCTCTATGGGAATGACAGGAAACATGCTCCTGCGTACGTTCCGGCGGGGCAAGGGATTTTTTACAAAGATGAAAGGGCCGAAGGAGCTGGCCGAAAGAATCAAGGAAAATCTGGACGTCGTCACACCGGGCATCGATTATCCGGTACGGAAATTATCCGGGGGAAATGTTCAGAAGATTCTTGTCGGCAGGGAAATCGCTTCTTCACCGGCCGTTCTTCTGGTCGCTTATCCGGTAAGGGGACTGGATATTAATTCTTCCTATATGATCTATAATCTTTTAAACAAACAAAAAGAGAAGGGAGTGGCCGTCGTCTGTGTAGCAGAGGATCTGGATATGCTGATTGATTTCTGTGACCGGATCATGGTACTGTGTGACGGGCAGGTTACAGGAATTGTCGATGCGAGAAAAACCACAAAAGAAGAAGTGGGATTGTTGATGACATCACATAAGGAGGCAGAGTAATGGAAATGAAAACAGTGAAGGAGCCGCTGGTACATCTTTCCAGGCGGGATGACATGTCAATGGGAAAGAAATGGCTGGTGCGTATTGTAGCCATTTTACTTTCATTGATTGTATGTGCAGGCTTTATTTATCTCATCATCCGAATGAATCCGGTAGAAGTATATGAAGGAATCGTGGAGGGGGCAGTCGGAACCGGGCGTCGTTTCTGGGTTACTACGAGGGATGCCCTGACATTACTGTGTGTTTCTGTAGCGGTAACACCGGCCTTTAAGATGCGTTTTTGGAATATCGGGGCAGAGGGACAGATCCTAATGGGATGTACCGCATCTGCGGCCATGATGATTTATGCAGGGAATTCCCTGCCGACAGTTTTACTGCTTGTGCTTATGATTCTCTGCAGCTTTGTAGCTGGGGCCATCTGGGGAATCATACCGGCATTCTTTAAATCAAGATGGAATACCAATGAGACATTGTTTACTTTGATGCTGAATTATGTGGCAATGCAGATTGTAACCTTCTGTATCGTTTATTGGGAGAACCCTGCCGGATCCAATTCCGTGGGTATTATCAATGCCGGTACGAGAGGAGGATGGCTGCCGGCACTTTTCGGTCTGGATTATGGATGGAATCTCGTGATCGTTTTCCTCATCACACTGCTGATGTACATTTACCTGAAACGGACCAAACACGGCTATGAGATCGCCGTCGTAGGAGAGAGCGAGAATACGGCCAGATATGCGGGAATCAATGTGGCCAAAGTCATTATTCGTACGGTTGCGATTTCCGGTGGAATTTCCGGAGTGGCAGGATTTATCCTGGTGAGTGGTTCCTCCCATACCATTTCTACAAGCACAGCAGGCGGTCGGGGATTTACTGCGATTATCGTGGCGTGGCTTGCCAAATTTAATGTATGGGTCATGGCAGTGATTTCCTTCCTTCTCGTCTTTATGCAGCAGGGAGCCATTCAGATCGCAACACAGTATAACCTGAATGAAAATGCATCGGATGTTATTACAGGAATTATTTTATTTTTTGTTATCGGTTGTGAGTTTTTCATTAATTATAAACTGGAATTCCGTAAAAATCACAGTGCATAGGGAGGAAAAGACAGATGGAAATACTTGTTACGTTTATACAAAAAGCAATTATGCAGGGAATCTGTATGCTTTTTGGAGCAGATGGAGAAATTCTTACAGAAAAATCAGGAAATTTGAACCTGGGTGTTCCGGGAATGATGTATATGGGCGGTATTGCCGGCCTGATCGCAGCTTTTTATTATGAAAAATTATCTGCCCATCCAAACGGGCTGGTCGGAATGATACTCTCTCTCCTTGCGGCATTTCTTGTCGCTGCATTCGGGGGATTGATCTTCAGTGTCCTTACCATTACCCTCCGGGCAAACCAGAATGTTGCCGGTCTTGCACTCACAACCTTCGGTGTGGGTTTTGGTAACTTCTTTGGAGGATCCCTCTCCACACTTGCCGGAGGTGTGGGACAGATTTCTGTCGCAACCGTCGGAGAGGCCTACCGGGTAAAAATCCCGCTGTTATCCAAGATTCCTCTTCTTGGGGACGTCCTGTTTAACTATGGATTTTTAACCTATTTTGCAATCATTTTGACACTGGTCCTCGCTTTCTTTCTCAATAAAACAAGATGGGGACTGAATTTAAAAGCCGTAGGGGAGAGCCCTGCTACCGCAGATGCCGCAGGAATTAATGTCACCCTTTATAAATATCTGGCAACCGTAATCGGTGGAGGAATTTCCGGATTTGGCGGCTTGTATTTTGTTATGGAGTACTCCGGGGGAACCTGGACGAATAACGGATTTGGAGACAGAGGCTGGCTTGCGATCGCCCTGGTAATTTTTGCCCTCTGGAAACCGGTTAATGCCATTTGGGGATCTTTCCTTTTCGGAGGACTTTACATTTTATATCTATATATACCAGGCCTTGGCAGAAGCATGCAGGAGATTTTCAAAATGCTCCCTTACCTGGTAACCATTATCGTACTGATTATTACGAGCCTTCGAAAGAAAAGAGAGCAGCAGCCGCCAAACAGTCTGGGGCTGGCTTATTTCAGAGAAGATCGGTAGAATATGGAAACGGAGGTGGCTGTAAAGTGAAAAAATATACAGCAGTTCTTTTAACCGTCATTATGGCGTTATCCCTCTGCGGATGCGGCAGTACAAAATCTCTTTTCGGGAAAAATACCGGAAAGGAAAAGCAAAGCACCAGTGAGGTAAATAGCACGGACATGAAAATCGGCTTTCTCTTTCCTTCCGATACGGAGGCATCCGATACGGCTTCCCGGCTGGAAGGAATTTATAAAATGCAGGAAGAGACTGGTCTTTCCGATCAGCAGATCATTATAAAAGAGAGCGTGAAAAAAGCAAAGTGTCAAGAAAAAATTGACGAGCTGGTAGAGGAAGGCTGCGGAATTATTTTTTCGATCAATTCGGCTTTTGAGGACAATGTGATCAAAGCAGCCAAAAAATACCCAGAGGTGCAATTTTGCCAGGAAGGCGGGAAGAAAGCAGAAAAAAGCGGGCTTTCCAACATGCATAATTATGATACAAGACTTTATGAAGCCTACCATGTTGCCGGGCTTATCGCCGGAATGAAACTCAACCATCTTTTAGATAAGGGAGACATCAGTGCCAGCGAATGCGTCATCGGTTTTGTTGCCTCGAAAAAGACAGCGAAAACGGCAAGCTGTATCAATGCCTTTTATCTTGGGGTGGAAAGAGTATGTTCCCAGTCAAGCATCCTGGTACGCTACGTGGGACAGTCCGGTGTTTATGATGCGGATGGCAAATGTGCAAGGCAGCTGATTGCCGCGGGAGCCAAAATGATGGCGCAGTATACTGCCACCACAGCAGTTGCGGCAGTCTGTGCGGAAAATGATATCCCTCTGGTCGGAAATGATGTCAACCTGATTTCTACCGCACCGAAGGCGGCACTTACCTCCGCGGTATCGGATTGGAGCATATATTATTCCTACGCAGTGAAATGCATCCAAAAAGGCAAGACAATCTCAACAGACTGGACAGCGGGATATGCACAGGGAGCGGTTGTGGTTTCCCAGCTGAATGACGAGCATATCGCAGATGGGACAGTGGAAAAAGTGGCAGAATTAGAAAAAAATCTCCGGGAAGGAAAAGCAAAAGTATTTAATACCGAGAAATTTACAATCGAAGGTTCCTCTCTGGAAACGCTGTTTCAAAACAGCAGCAAATATAAAAAATATAAGAGTTATATCAAAGATAACAACTTCCAGGAGTCCATAAAACAATCTGCTCCTGTTTTGGATTCCTTAATCGATGGGATTACTGTAAGCACACAGAATTACCTGTCGGAGACAGAAACGGAAACAACAGATACTTCCACCTCCCAGTCATAACAAACCGGGGATGCGAAGTAAGATGAAAAAGAAACTGCTTGTGTTTCACTATAAGGTATGCTATAATAATTTAGATTTTTTGTGTTAGGCAGGAGGTGTGAAAAGTGGCTAGGACGATTGTAACAATTATTTTTATGTTAATATGTATTTTGATGGTAATCATAGTAATGATGCAGGAAGGCAAGAATTCAGGATTTGGTGCTTTGAGCGGACAGGTCGATTCTTACGTTAAGAAAAACCGTGGTCGTACGAAAGAAGGAAAGCTAGAGAGAATTACTGCAATTCTTGGTGTTTTATTCTTTGTAATAGCCATAGGCCTTAGCCTGAAGGCTTTTCAGTAATTTTTACGCATAAGATAGATATGATTGTATTGCCGTCTCAATTCATACAGGAACTGAGGCGGTTTTTTTGTAATAGGAGTTCCTTCTTCCTTCCTATTACGAAAAAATGCTCCGAAAGGATGCACACTGGTACAAAAAGAAAACATGTCGCAGGTGACCGCACCCGGCGCGATATTCTTTTTAAAAAAAGCAGAGGAAATTACGCATATGAATGATAGACTATTATTTGAGCAGCGGAAAAACAGCATAAAAGAAATGATTTATGATGCCAATTATATTCCTTTGAAGTTCAAAGAAATGGCTTACCTTATGGATGTTCCTCCAAAGGACAGGCAGAGATTAAAGGATGTCCTCAATGCCCTGGTAGCGGACGGGAGTGTGGAACTGACCGTAAGGGGAAAGTATATCCCGTCTACACAGCAGCATATCACGGGGGTTTTCACATCGAATCCCCGGGGGTTTGGTTTCGTGAGTGTGGAAGGGGAGGAAGAGGACATCTTCATCCCGGAACCGTATGTCAACGGGGCACTCCATAAAGATGTCGTCCGGGTAAAAGTGGTCAAAAAAGACAGGGCAGGGAGAAAACGCAGGGAAGGAATCATCTTAAAAGTGATCGAAAGAGGATGCAAGACCCTGGTAGGAACCTTTCAGCAAAATACAAACTTTGGATTTGTGATTCCGGATGACCGCCATTATAGCAGGGATATTTTTGTTTCAAAGAAAAAAAGAAACAACGCAAGCCATGGCGATAAAGTAGTGGTAAGGCTCACAGGTTTTGGGGGAGAACACAGAAAACCGGAAGGAGAAATTATAGAGATCCTTGGAAAAACGGAAGATCCCAGGACAGATGTCACTGGTATTATCCGAGCCTACGGGATCAAAGAACAATTTCCGAAACCGGTCTTAAAGGAAGCACGAAGACTCCCTAAGAAAGTAGAACCGGAAGGGAACGGGAAACGAAAAGATTTCCGGAACCTGCTTACCGTGACGATCGACGGGGAAGATGCCAGGGATCTGGATGATGCGATTACCTTGAGAAAAAAAGAAGGGAAATATTATCTGGGCGTCCATATCGCAGATGTCACCCATTATGTAAAAGAAGGCAGCCTCCTGGATGAGGAAGCACGAAACAGGGGGACCAGTGTTTATCTTGTAGACAGGGTTCTTCCGATGCTTCCGCGGGAACTTTCCAATGGGATCTGTTCTTTAAATGCCGGGACAGACCGTTTGGCTTTAAGCTGCATGATCACCTTTGACGAAAAAGGGGTGACGCTGGATCATACCATTACCGAATCAATCATCCATGTGGATGAGCGGATGAGTTATACGGGAGTAAAGGCAATTCTTGAAGGCAAAGAGCATCCGGAAGGAAGACGGGAAGAGATCCGGGAGCTGTGTTTTTTAATGAAAGAAGCCGCAGCTATCCTGAAAGAAAAAAGAAAAAAAAGAGGTGCCATTGACTTTGATTTTCCGGAATCCAAAATTGTGGTAGACCGGGATGGCAATCCGCTGGACATCCATCCGTATGAAAGAAATGTGGCAACCGATATCATAGAAGATTTTATGCTTCTTGCGAATGAGACAGTGGCAGAAGAATATTTCTGGCAGGAAATCCCATTTTTATATCGGACGCATGAAGCTCCGGATGCAGAGAAGATGAAAAGGCTGGATACCTTTATCCGTAACTTTGGATACTATATGAAAACGGGGCGGGAACATTTTCATCCAAAAGAAATCCAGAAACTTTTATTTTCCCTGGAAGGGGAACCGGAGGAAGCGTTGATCAGCCGCCTGGCACTCCGATCTATGAAACAGGCGAAATATACCGTCTTAAACATAGGGCATTTCGGACTTTCCACCCAGTACTACACCCATTTTACCTCACCGATCCGAAGATATCCGGATCTCCAGATTCACCGGATCATCAAGGAAAATCTTCACGGAAAGTTAAATGAGAAACGGATGCTGCATTATGAGTCGATCCTTCCGACTGTAGCACAGCAAAGTTCGGTTATGGAACGGCGGGCCCAGGATGCGGAAAGAGAAGTAGAGAAGTTAAAGAAAATTGAATATATGCAAAAATTTCTTGGAAAGAGCTTTTCCGGCGTGATTTCCGGAGTCAAATCCTGGGGATTTTTTGTGGAATTAGAGAATACGATCGAAGGAATGGTATCCATCTACAGCTTACTGGATGATGAATACTATTTTGATGAAGAAAAATATCAGCTGGTAGGCAGTTGGACAGGCAGAATTTTGACACTGGGAGAAAAAGTAGAAATTGTCGTACAATCTGCGAACAAAAGATTAAAAACAATCGATTTTGTTCTGAAAGAATTTTCCGGTCTGGAAGGGTATCCATCCGATGAGAAGGAAGCAGAAGCACTGCTCCAGCTGTATAGCGCAAAGAAAGAAAAACAGGGGGACGAAGATGGCAAAATCAGAAGGAATCAAACGGATAGCGAATAATAAAAAAGCATATCATGACTATTTTATTGACGAGAAATATGAAGCGGGGATCGCCCTCCATGGGACAGAAGTGAAATCACTGCGTATGGGAAAATGCAGTATCAAAGAAGCGTTTGTCACGATTCATAACGGGGAAGTCCTGATCCAGCACATGCACATCAGCCCTTACGAAAAGGGAAATATTTTTAACAAAGATCCACTGCGTACAAGAAAGCTCCTCTTACATAAAGCGGAGATCAACAAGCTTGCTGAAAAGGCAAAGCAGAAAGGCTATACCATCATGCCGCTGCAAGTGTATTTTAAAGGAAGCTTGGCAAAGATAGAAATCGGTCTTGCCAGAGGAAAGAAACTCTATGACAAACGTCAGGATATTGCGAAAAAAGATGCGAAAAGGGAGGCGGAACGGGATTTCAAGATAAGAAACCTCCGATGAAACATAGGAAATCAAAGAAAAATCCTTGACTTTTTAATAAAAAAGGATATAATAGGAATACCATAGTTCAAAGAACTCATATGAGGGCTTGTACTGGTTTCGACGGGGATTTTGAACGTGGGGCAGCCATCCGTGGTTCGAGACCACGTAAAAACTCGAAATCTAAATATAAACGCTGAAGATAATTTAGCATACGCTGCCTAGTTGCAGCTGTCGGCCTTAGTATACCCACAGACTAAGAACCCGGCATCGAATATGTGGGACACTCGTATTCCTAAGCTTTGCGGAGTATGAAGTAAGATGAAGCTACTGAAATCCGAAGTTTGTCTTTAGACGTCGGACGGAGGGAATGAAAAAATAGAGACTGTGATGGGAGATACCGTGCGGAATAGGTTTTCGGACAGGGGTTCGATTCCCCTCAGGTCCATTATCCTGAAACATTGACAGTTCAGTGTTTCAGGATTTTTTCTTTATTTTTTTCTATGAAAAGTAAAGAATCCTCCTTTACTTTTGTTAAAAAAATATATATACTACTCACGCGGGAGGAAAAACGAAATGAACACAAGGATCAAGGGGACCATTTTGACACTGTTTGGTGGAATTTGCTGGGGAATGTCCGGTATAGTAGGAAAGATACTTTTTGATGAAAAAGGACTGACTGCACAATGGCTGGTAACATCCCGTCTCCTGTTTGGAGGAATGCTTCTTCTTTTGATTGCATTTTGTAAAAAAAGAGGAGAAATTTTTGACATTTGGAAAAATAAAAAATCAGCGGGTAGTACCCTGATGTTTGCAGTATTTGGAATGCTGGCCTGTCAGCTGACCTATTTTTTGTGTATTGATTATTCGAATCCGGCAACGGCTACCGTACTTCAGTACACTTCTCCGGTGATCATCATGCTGCTATGTCTTGCGATGGATCGCAGAAGGCCGGAATGGATCGAAATGCTGGTACTTGTCATCGTGATTGTCAGTGTTTTCCTCATGTCAACCCATGGAAATATCCACAGTTTGTCTTTGTCAAAAAGAACGTTGATCATGGGTTTTCTGGCAGCATTGACCGTTGTTTTTTATAATATGTGGCCGACCCGGCTTTTAAAAGCATATGGCTCGGAGGTAGTGATTGGCTGGAGTATGTTTCTCGGTGGGGTTTTTTTGTTCCCCTTTTCAAAATTTTGGGAAGTTCCGGGAATCTGGGGCTGGCAGACCGTGGTTTTGCTGGGAATCGTCATTCTTTTTGGAACTGTATGTTCCTTTACATGCTATCTGAAGGGAGTCGTGTATCTTGGACCGGTACAAAGTAGTTTATATGCCTGTGTGGAGCCGCTGGTTTCTGCGATTCTTACCGTTATCGTTCTCCATGAAGACTTTAAGGCAGCAGATTATGCAGGTATGGCAGGAATTCTGGGCGGAGTCACGGCGTTGGCAATTCATGGTATCGTGAAAGAATCAAAAAAAGAAAGGAAGGAATAAAGTATGGCAGTTGTTAAAATAACAGAAAGTAATTTTGAACAGGAAGTTTTACAGGCAAAAGAAAAAGTTCTCGTGGATTTCTGGGCTGCGTGGTGTGGACCATGCCAGATGCTTTCCCCGATTGTGGACGAAGTGGCACAGGAGATGGACGACGTAAAAGTTGGAAAGATCAATGTGGATGAAGAACCGGGTCTGGCATCAAGATTCGGCGTGATGAGTATTCCGACTTTGCTGGTCTTTGAAAAAGGACAGGTAGTAAAACAATCGGTAGGATATATTGATAAAAACCAGGTAATTGCGCTTCTTCGTTAGGATTTTTATACATCCTTTTTATCCCCGTCATTTGCCATCGCTGTTCTCATCCTCTCTTTGTCACTAAGGCAGAGATATGGGAGATTTCGAGAATATGCCAGGACAGATGAGGGGGATTTTTCTCTTTAACTCAGTCGATGTCCAAGCTCCTACAGAGTTAAATGCTCCGCGAGTCTTGAATAAAGAAGGAATTTCGGATTTCCTGGAAAAATGGATTTCAAAAAAAGATGAAGAAAAAACAGCGGGTGGAAACAGCCGAAAGAACAGTGTAAAAAGATGGAAAATCCAGCTATTGACAATTGTTTTTGAATAGAATATACTTTTAAAGTATATATCTGGTAATTGATTTTCGCAGACTGCCACAGGAGGAAGACGCTTTTGTTTTGCGGTCTGGTTAGGAGTAGAAACATGGCGGTAGAAGGAACAAAGATTAAAGAAATGATGGCGGGGAAGACCCTGGAGAAAGAGAACATCAAGAAGATGTATGATATGGTACAGAATGCTTCAGGAGCAGAAGAAAAAAAGAATGTAATGAAACATTCTGTTTTTTTTGTCGGGCAGCTTCCATTACAGGAGAACCATATTGTGAATTTAGAGCAGACGAGGCGGATTGTGAACACCAGTGTTGCGTTAGCCGAACTGGATACCTATATGGGTTATCTTCTTGACGGCCTGACGACCCAGACGCTTCTTTTAAAAAAAGAAGACGGAACATACGAAGTGAATACGAAATATGAGAAGTCCGTACTCAAAGTTCGCAAGATTGCCAGGGCATTTCAGTTAGAGCAGGAAAAAGAGCGGGAAGCAGAACTGCCCAAAGCAAAAAAGATGTACCAGATGGGAACGAAATATTATCATTCCGGACAGTATGAGGAAGCAGCAGCCTGCTTTCTTAATGCAGTAGAGCTGGCAGAGTACCGTATGGCCTACTACAGCCTGGCTATGATGTACTGGAAAGGACAGGGAGTGGACCGTTCCCTGGAGGATGCCCTGTGCTATGCGAGAAAGGCACTGGTAAAGGGAGCCGTGATCGCCGAACCGTTAGAGCAGGAGATCTTAAAAGAAATGTGAGCATCCCGGAGTGATGATGACAAAAGCATGGCAGTCATGCCAGGATGCAGCTTCGGATAGAAACATATCATGGCAGTCGAATGAGGCTGCAGCAGAAAGGATGAATTCATGAAAAAGATGATGGCAGCTGTTTTGACAGCAGTAATGACACTCTGTCTTCTGACCGGGTGTAATACCAGTAAAAAAACAGCAGAGACAACAACAGAAAATAAACAGGACACGACAACGGTCGATTATGGAAGGGGTCTGAACCAGGATGGGACTTTGGAAGATGTCGATGCGTCAAAATATGTGACACTTTGTGATTATTCTTCCATCCAGATTCCCAAAAAAGAAATCAAGGTCACAGACAGTGAAGTCCAGACACAGATCAGCTCTATCCTGTCCCAGTATAAGACGACAAAGAAGATCACAAACCGCAAGGTAAAGAGTGGGGATACCGTCAATATTGATTATACCGGAACGATTGATGGAAAGGAATTTGATGGGGGAAGCGCGACAGGTGCTGACCTGACGATTGGATCCAATTCCTTTATTGATGACTTTGAAGATCAGCTGATCGGGAAAAAACCGGGGGAGACGGTAAAAGTAGAAGTAACATTCCCGGATGATTATTCCACCAGCGATTTAGCCGGAAAAGATGCGGTTTTTGAAACAAAGATCAACTATATTGCAAAAGAAGAAGAGCCGGAGCTTACCGATCAATTTGTGAAAAAGAATTTAAAAGACAGCTATGGCTATACTTCCGCCAAAGATATGAAAAAGAAAATACGTGCGGCATTAGTCACAAGTAAAAAGGTAGATTATATCTGGAGTTATCTGCTTGAGAATTGTAAATTTGAAGAAATTCCGGAACAATTGATCACTGACAGAACGGATGTCCTTGTCGAAGGACTCAAGCAGCAAGCATCCTCATCCGGCTACTCTTTTTCGGATTATCTGTCCGCCTACGGTTATGAAAATGAAAAAGCTCTGAGGGAAGACTACTATTCCAATAATAAAAAGACTGTCAAGGTATATCTGATCGCAGATGCCATTGCAAAAGAAAAGAACTTGACTGTGACAGACCAGGATGTGGAAGACTATTTTGACGGGCAGGACAGCAGTCAGTATGAAGCGGTATATTCCAAGGCATATGTCAACCGGATTGTGTTGAATAATATGGTGATCCAGTTGATTGAAAAGACAGCAGTTGAAAAATAGCATATGCCTTTACAAGCATGTGGAAATCCGCTATAATGTTAGAAAGTATTATTTTGCTTTTTCTTTTGGACAAAGCTTTGGAGGTTTTACATGAAGGATTTGACAAATTTAAACCGGGTTTTGCTGAAGTTGAGTGGCGAGGCACTGGCCGGGGATAAGAAGACTGGTTTTGATGAAGCAACGGTGCGGAATGTGGCAGAGCAGGTAAAGAAGCTGACCGACAGAGGAGTCCAGGTTGCCGTCGTAATTGGTGGTGGAAATTTCTGGCGGGGGAGAACCAGTGAACATATGGACCGGACGAAGGCAGATCAGATTGGAATGCTTGCCACAGTGATGAACTGTATTTATGTTTCTGACCAGTTCCGCCAGGCAGGGATGGAAACCAGTATTTATACTCCATTTGTTTGTGGTGCATTTACTGAACTTTTTTCGAAAGATAAGGCAGTGAGCGATCTGGAAAAAGGATGTGTCACATTTTTTGCCGGAGGAACAGGACACCCATATTTTTCCACAGATACGGCAACCGCTTTGCGTGCGATTGAAATTGAGGCAGATGCCATTTTGCTGGCAAAGGCAGTTGACGGGGTGTATGACAGTGATCCGAAAGTAAATCCTGATGCGGTGAAGTATGACACGATCCGTTTGGAAGACGTGTTCGACCAGAAGCTGGGCGTGATCGATCTGACCGCAACCAGTTTATGCCTGGAAAATAAAATGCCGCTCGTGGTATTCGGATTAGAAGGGGAAAACAGTATTATCCGCACATTAGATGGAGAGTTTGACGGAACGTATGTTACCGTATGATACCCTGTGGAAGATGTCTTTTAGATGATACAGTAGACTTAGATTGAAAAAATGAAATTGGGAGGATATACCATGATAGAAAAATTTGAGGGCAAGATGCAGAAGTCGGTTGAGAATCTGGAAAGAGAGTATAATTCCATCCGGGCTGGCCGGGCGAATCCGCACGTACTGGATAAGATCAAAGTAGATTACTATGGAACACCGACCCCGCTCCAGCAGGTTGGCAATATTACCGTTCCAGAACCAAGGATCATTTGTATTCAGCCATGGGAGTCCTCTTTGTTGAAGGCAATTGAAAAAGAAATCCTGCAGTCTGATATCGGAATTAACCCGACCAATGACGGAAAGGTAATCCGTCTGGTATTTCCGGAGCTGACCGAAGAGAGAAGAAAAGATCTGGTAAAGGATGTAAAGAAAAAGGGCGAGGCAGCCAAAGTTGCCATCCGTAACATTAGAAGAGACGCGAATGATTTCCTTAAAAAAGCGCATAAGAACAGTGAACTGACCGAAGATTCACTGAAAGAGCAGCAGGATAAGGTTCAGAAATCAACAGATAAATATATTAAGCTTATCAACGAAGTAATTGATAAGAAATCTCAGGAGATTCTTACTGTATAAGAGGAAAAGTCCAGGCAGCCGGTGTGACTGGCTGCCTGATTTTCAATTTATCTTAATACCATAAAAAGATTGCCCCGGGCCTATGAAATGTCCCGGAGCAGATGGAGGATATATTAAGTGGAAAGAGAAATTGACGGGAAGATGCTGAAGATTCCGCAGCATGTGGCCATTATACTGGACGGAAATGGCCGCTGGGCGAAGAAGCGGCTGATGCCCAGAAACTATGGACATTCCCAGGGAGCCAAAGTGGTGGAAAAGATTTGTGAGGATGCCTGGGATCTCGGGATTCAATACCTGACAGTATATGCTTTTTCAACGGAGAACTGGAAACGCCCTGAAAAAGAAGTCAAGGCATTAATGAATCTTTTACGTAAATACTTAAAGGATTGCATGACAAAAAAATCCAATAACATGAAGTTTCGTGTCATTGGGGACAGAAGAAGATTAGATGAGGATATCCAGGAGACGATCCTTGAGCTGGAATACAAGTCTGCCCAAAATACAGGCCTTAATTTTACTATAGCACTGAATTATGGAAGCAGGGACGAGATGATCCGGGCGATGCGGCAGATGGGAAGGGATTGCAAAGAGGGGATTCTGGATCTGGAAGAGCTGACAGAAGAGAAGTTTGCTGCCTATCTTGATACCAGGGAATTGCCGGATCCGGACCTGATGATTCGTACAAGCGGGGAACAGCGGCTTTCGAACTGGCTTTTGTGGCAGCTTGCCTATGCGGAATTTTATTTTACGGATGTACTGTGGCCTGATTTTAATAAGCAGGAACTGATCCGGGCGATTGAATTTTATAATACAAGAGACCGTCGGTTTGGCGGGGTGTGAACAAAGGAGGAAATACATGTTTAAACAAAGATTGCTCAGTGGAATCGTGCTGGTCATAATAGCCTTTGTCACATTATATTTTGGAGGGTTTCCTACCTTCCTTGTGGTAGCAGCGGTTTCTTTAAGCGGGGTATTTGAATTACTGCGCGTCATCCATATGGAACGCTCCGCCCTGGGAGTGATAATCTATACCGGAACGATCCTGTATTATATTCTCCTTTTACTGGGACTGGATCAATATGTCATTCCATTGGTTTTATTTGTACTCATTATACTGATCGCCGTTTACGTCTTTGCCTTCCCGAAATTTAAAATCGCGGATGTGGCGATTTCGTATTTTGCATTATTTTATGTGACGATGATGCTTGCCTGCATCTATCGGATCCGCGTGCTTTCCGATGGGGGATGCCTGGTAGTGCTGGTATTTTTGAGCGCATGGGGCAATGACACACTGGCCTACTGCGCAGGGCGTCTGTTTGGAAAACATAAGATGTCACCGATCTTAAGTCCGAAAAAAACAATCGAAGGTGCCGTTGGCGGCGTAATCGGTGCCGGTATTCTTGGATTCCTGTATGGAATGTTTGCCAGCCATTTGCTTTCGGCCCAGTATAACCTTCCTCTCGCTTTTGGAGGAATATGTGCCGTTGGCGGTCTGATCAGTATCATTGGAGATCTGGGAGCTTCTGCGATAAAGAGAAATTACGAAATCAAAGACTACAGTCAGCTGATCCCGGGACATGGCGGTATTCTGGATCGATTTGACAGTATTATTTTTACAGCACCGATTATTTATTATATGTTAACATTAGTGGTGGGATTAAAATGAAAAAAATTGCAATATTAGGATCAACTGGTTCGATCGGAACACAGACACTGGATGTGGTAAGAGAACATCCGGACGAATTAGAAGTGGTAGCACTGGCTGCCGGTGGAAATAAAGAACGGTTAAAAGAACAGATCAGAGAATTTCACCCTGCCCTTGTCAGCCTTGCGGATGAACAAAAAGCATTGGAGCTGAAAAAAGAGCTGGGAGAGGAAAAAATAGAAGTGATGAGCGGTATGGAAGGACTGCTCGCCGTTGCGGGAATCGATGCCAGTGATATTCTGGTCACAGCGGTTGTCGGTATGATGGGGATTCGTCCGACCATGGAAGCGATACGAAAAGGGAAAGACATTGCCCTCGCCAATAAAGAAACCCTTGTGACGGCAGGGCATCTGATCATCCCTTTAGCAAAGAAACATCAGGTATCCATCTTGCCGGTAGACAGCGAACATTCCGCAATTTTCCAATGTCTGCAGGGAGAGCCGCGGGAGGCGGTAGATTCGATACTCCTTACGGCATCCGGAGGACCATTCCGGGGAAAAAGCAGGGAATTTTTAGAAACGGTAACTCTGGAGGATGCCCTGCGTCATCCCAACTGGTCGATGGGACCAAAGATCACGATCGATTCCTCAACCATGGTAAATAAGGGGCTGGAAGTGATGGAAGCCAGATGGCTCTTCGATGTGGACTATTCACAGATCCAGGTGATCGTGCAGCCGCAGAGTATTATTCATTCGATGGTACAGTATGTAGACGGGGCGATTTTAGCACAGCTTGGAACGCCAGATATGAGAGTACCGATCGAATATGCCTTATTTTATCCGGAAAGAAGAACGTTAAAGGGAGAGAGACTTGATTTTGCAGCCCTTTCCCAGATCACATTTGAAAAACCGGACTATGATGTCTTCCGGGGGTTGTCTTTGGCAATAGAAGCTGGAAAAACCGGAGGAACCATGCCGACAGTATTTAATGCCGCTAATGAGAGAGCGGTTGCCAAGTTCTTAAACGGGGAGATATCCTATACCGATATTGTCCGTTCTATAGAAAAGTGTATGGATGCCCATAAAGTGTCCGCACATCCTGAACTGGAAGAAATTCTGGAAGTGGAGCAATGGGTATATTCCATACTGGGTTAAAAGGGCAATCACCATTCCAATCTATTAGAATTTTGGATCAATATGTGGGCTTTGGATCATAATTATTGAAATATAGAAAGGAAGATTTATGCTGAAAATAATCCTTGCAATTATCTTATTTAGTGTTATTGTTCTGTTTCATGAATTAGGGCATTTTCTTTTGGCGAAAAAAAACGGGGTTTTTGTGGAAGAATTTGCCATTGGAATCGGGCCGACTATTCTGGGAAAGGAGATAGGGGAAACGAAATATTCCATCAAATGTCTTCCATTTGGAGGGTGCTGTGTGATGCTTGGAGAAGATGAGGACAGCTCGGATCCCAGAGCATTTGGAAGTAAATCTCCCCTTGCCCGGTTTTCCGTTATCTTTGCCGGTCCCTTTTTTAACTTTATCTTGGCTTTTTTCATCGCATTGTTTGTGATTGGGAACGGCGGGGCGGATCTGGCAGTTGTGGGAACCGTTTCTGAACAAAGTAGTGCTTACAAAGTGGGGATTCGTGCCGGAGACCAGATTACAAAGCTGGATGGTTCACACATTTATAATTTCAGGGAAATTTCCCTTTTTAATTTTTTCCACACAAAAAAGGCAGAAGTGGAAGTAACCTATGTGAGAGATGGCAAAGAAAATACCGTGACGGTAAACAGGGAAAAGGACGACAGTGGAAGCTACGTGTTCGGAATAACGATGTCTGGATACCGAAAGGTAGGGATTCTCGGAACGTTGAAATACAGTCTTTTAGAAGTGAGGTATCAAATCAAAGCGGCATTTTTAAGCCTGAAATACCTGATTATGGGTCGTTTCCATCTCAATGACCTGTCGGGGCCGGTGGGAATCATCCATATGATTGGAAATACTTATGACCAGTCAATTGCTTATGGTGCCAAAACGGTCGTACAGAATCTGTTAAGTTTTGCGATCATGCTCAGTGCCAATCTGGGTTTTATGAATCTTTTACCATTGCCGGCCCTGGATGGTGGAAGGCTGGTATTTATTCTTGTGGAAATGGTCCGTAAGAAAAAAGTGTCGCCAGATAAAGAAGGAATGGTACATTTTGCCGGGTTGGTCATTTTGATGGCATTGATGGTCGTCATTATGGCAAATGATATCCGAAATATCTTTTTTGCATAAGATTTGCATAAGAAATCATAGAAACTACGAAAAGAAAAAGATTCGTGATGGGAAACTGTCACGAATCCTCAGAGGAAGGAACAAAAGAGGCTGCTACAGATATATTTTCAGGAAAGGAAGTCGTTTTTCAAAAAACAGTTCTTTGGATGAAAAGGGTGTAGCAGGCTCTTTTATCACGTAAAAGATATATTTTATAAACAGTGCAGGAGGGGAATATGTACAGAGACCATACAAAGGCAGTGAGAATTGGAAATCGTGTGATTGGCGGGGGAAATCCGATTTTAATCCAGTCAATGACCAATACAAAAACGGAGGATGTGGAGGCAACTACGGCACAGATTCTGGAGCTGGAAGCGGCAGGCTGCGATATCATCCGTTCGACCGTGCCAACGCTGGAAGCAGCAAAAGCCCTGGGAGAGATTAAAAAAAGAATCCATATCCCAATCGTAGCGGACATTCATTTTGATTACCGTATGGCAATTGCGGCGATAGAAAACGGGGCGGATAAGATCCGTATTAACCCGGGAAATATCGGATCCCCGCAAAGGGTGAAAGCGGTGGTTGATAAAGCAAAAGAATATGGGATTCCAATCCGTGTCGGAGTGAACAGCGGATCGCTGGAGAAATCTATCGTAGAAAAATATGGAAAAGTAACGGCACAAGGACTGGTGGAAAGTGCACTGGATAAAGTAAAAATGATTGAAGAGATGGATTATGATAATCTGGTCGTCAGCATCAAGTCCTCAGACGTTCTGATGTGCGTGAAGGCACATGAATTGCTGGCACCAAAATGTCCTTATCCTCTCCATGTGGGAATTACGGAAGCGGGTACCCTGTTTCGGGGGAATATCAAATCGGCAACAGGATTGGGCATTATTCTCTACCAGGGAATCGGGGACACGATCCGTGTATCCCTCACCGGCGATCCTGTAAACGAAATTGCATCAGCCAAACAGATTTTAAAGACACTGGGACTTCGTCAGGGAGGGATTGAAGTGGTATCCTGTCCAACCTGCGGCAGAACCAATATTGATCTCATCGGCCTTGCAAACCAGGTGGAAAAGATGGTAACAGAATTTGACCATCTGAACCTGAAGGTAGCAGTGATGGGTTGTGTGGTCAATGGGCCGGGAGAGGCAAAAGAAGCGGATATCGGAGTCGCCGGCGGAAAAGGAGAGGGACTTTTGATCAAAAAGGGAGAAATCATTCGCAAAGTTCCGGAAAAAGACCTGCTTGCGGTTTTGCATGAAGAACTGGCAAACTGGGAAGAAGAAGCATAGGACAGGTCATCGGCTGAATGAAGCAGAGGCGGAGGTAATTTATGTCGCTTAGAATGATAACAGGCCGAAGCGGCCAGGGGAAAACACAGTATTTAGTAAACGAAGTGATCAGGCGTTCTGCTGCCTGCCCGAAACAAAAATTTTATGTGATCGTACCGGAACAGTTCAGCCTGGAAATGCAGCGGGATATGGTAAAGAAACATCCCAGACATGGGTTTTTTCATATCGATGTCCTCAGCTTTCACCGTCTTGCCTACCGGATTTTTCAGGACTGCGGCCATCGGCCAAAAGATATTCTGGAAGACCTGGGGATCTCCCTGGTGCTTCGCAAGATACTTTCTGAGAGGGAAAACGAACTGCTATTTTTTAAAAAAAGCATGAAAAATCCGGGATTTATAGACAAGCTGAAATCCATGATGATCGAATTTATCAGCTACGGCGTGTCCTGGAATCAGATCAAAGAGCTGCCAGACCAGCTGGAAAAAAAAGAAAACTTACAGAATAAATGCAGGGAATTAGGGACGATTTATGAGGATTTGGTAAAGACAATCGAAGGGAGGTTCATGGTAACCGAACAGATTCTTGATGTGGCAGGACAGTTTGTAGATCAAGCCCCTATGTTAAAAGATGCGGTCTTTTACCTGGATGGCTTTACCGGATTTACCCCAGTACAGCTGAAATTTATCAAACAACTCCTGATCCCTTCCGCACAGATCAATATTGCAGTCACTGCCCCGGTGCCGCAGGCAGGAAGGCCGCTTGCTACAGAAGACTTCTTTTGTGTCAGTGAGAAAATGATGCGTTCCCTGGTAAGGATTTGCCGGGAAAGCAATACGAAGATCGAAGAATCAACGGTCCTTGATGCGGAAGTCCCACTTCGATTCACAAACAATCCGGAAATGGCATTTTTAGAGAAAAATATTTTTCAGAGCAAATGGAAGCGTTGGGACAAACCAACAGAAAACATTCATTTAACTGTCTGCCATAATCCGGAAGGAGAAGCGGAATATGTCATGCATAAAATCGAGGAGCTTGTCCGCCGGAAAGGGTACCGGTATCGGGATTTTGCGGTACTCTCGGGAGACATAACCGGCTATTCCTCCTCGTTTGTCAGGGAGGCGGAGCGTCTGGATATCCCGATTTTTGAAGATGTCAAGAAGAAGGTATCCTATCATTCCGGAATTGAAGTCGTGAGGGCACTCTTTCACCTGGTTCTCATGGATTACTCTTATGAGAGTGTCTTCCGGTATCTGAAATCAGGAATGTCTGACTTTTCCGATGAGGAAACCGATTATCTGGAAAATTATGTGCTTTATGCGGGAATCCGTGGATATTCGATGTGGAAAAAGCCATTTGTAAGGCGCATCCGGCAAAAAGAGGAATCTGAGGTGGCAAAGCTTCAAGAACTTCGGGAAAAAATGCTGCAGGAGACGGAAAATTTCTATCTTTGTGCCAAAGGAAAAGAAAAGACAGTCCGGGAAAAAATGACGGCACTTTATGAAACGATGGTGGCCCTGAAATTCCAGGAAAAATTATCGGCACTTTCACAGAAAATGCAGGAGCAGGAAGAACATAGAAAAGCGAGGGAATATGAGCAGCTTTACTCCCTTCTTCTTTCTTTGATGGACAAGATTGTTGCGATCTTCGGGGACGAGAAGATGCCATTAAAAGAGCTGTCAGAAATGGTGGATTCCGGTCTGGAATCCCTCGGCCTCGGCGTACCGCCTCTTTCCATGGACCAGGTAGTGTTAGGGGATTTGAAGCGTACCAGACTTCATGAGATCAAAGTGTTATTTGTTACAGGTGTCAATGATGGAAAAATCCCGCCCGATCTCGAAGACAGGGGAATTTTAAGTGAGGAAGAAAAAGAAGTCCTAAAACAATGCGGAATTTCCCTTTCACAAAATATGCTGGAACAATCCATGGAAGATGAATTTTCTATGTATCTGGCCTTTTCGAAACCCTCCGATGAACTGTTCTTTACTTATTCGGTTACAGACCGTGACGGGAAGGCTTTACGGCCCTCATCTTTGCAAAAAAGATTACAAAATATCTTTCCCGGAATGGAAAAAAGGCAATATCCCAAAGAGGAACGGCGTTATTATTTTCATCTGGAGGACAGCAGAGAGTTTTTACTGGAAAATTTAAAAGAAATCCAGCAAAACCCGGAAAAAGTAGCGAATCAGAAAGCATTCTGGATGTTGTTAAAGTACTGGTATGAATCACCGGAAACCAGGGATCAGTTAATCAGGTATCTTCATTTTCTGGAACAACGGCGGAGAAGGCAGCAGCTTCCGGAAAGCCTGATGGAAGCATTATATGGAAGGCAGCTGACAGGAAGTGTGACCAGGCTGGAAAGCTTTGCGGCCTGCCCTTATCAATATTATTGTACTTACGGTCTGGAATTAAAAGAAAGAGAAGAATATCATATCCGCCCGTTGGATCTGGGGAACGTATTCCACCGCGCCCTGGAATATTTTTCAAGAAAAGTAAAGGAATCCCCTTATAACTGGAAAAATCTTCCGGATGAAATACAGGAAGAATACATCAGCGATGCTCTTTATAAGGCGTTCGATGATAATTTAAAAGATGTTTTCCGCAGTTCCAGCAGGAACCAGTATAAAATCAACACCGTGAAAAGAATTTTAGAACGGACGATCCAGATTCTCCGTGTCCACTTACAAAACAGCAAGTTCGAGCCGGATCAGTTCGAACTGCGGTTTGGAGGGAATGAACACTTAAAAGCTGCCGTTTTTCCACTCTCCAAAGAGAGGAAAATGATTCTTCAGGGAAAGATCGACCGAATTGATATCTGTGAAGAAGAAAGCCAGGTTTTTTTACGGATTATCGATTATAAATCCGGAAGGCAAAAATTTGAGATTGAAGATTTTTATTACGGATTGGAATTACAATTGTTCCTCTATTTAAATGCGGCAGAAGAAATTTATGAAAAAGAAAAAAAGAAACCGGTGATACCTGCCGGGGTCTTTTATTACCAGTTAAAGGATCCGATTGTGAAATCTTCAGAAAAACAAGAAGATCTCTGGATAAAAAATTTCCGAATGTCCGGACTGGCAAATAGTGAAAAAGAAATCTTAAGCAGACTGGAAAACGGAGAGAAAGGGTTTCTGTCGGCACCAATCCGTCTGAAAAAGAATGGAGATCCGTACAAAAATGCTCCGGTAGCAGACACGGAAAGCTTTTTTGCTATGGGAGATTATGTAGACAAAAAGGTGAGGGAGCTTGGCGAGAGGATCTACCAGGGGGAAATCCAGGCCTCCCCTTATAAAAACAGGAGGGGAAGTGCCTGTGACTATTGTCCCTACGTAGATGTGTGCGGATTTGACCCGCGGCTTTTTGACTACCGATATCGGGAATTTCAGGGAATGTCAGCAGAAGAAGTGAGGGAGAAGATCAGGGAGGAGGACAGATAGTGGAATATACGTTCGAGCAGGAACAGGCTGTGTTTTTAAGAGACAGGGACATCATGGTATCGGCCGGAGCCGGAGCCGGAAAGACAAGAGTCCTTGTCAGCCGAATGGCCGAAATGATCATGGATCCCAATGATCCGGTAGAAGTCGATCAGTTTCTCGTGATGACTTTCACGAATGCCGCTGCTGCAGAAATGAAAGACCGGATCAGCGAGGAGTTGGAAAAAAGGCTTCAGAAAGAGCCGGAAAATGCTTATTTAAGAAAACAGATCAGAAAAGTGAAACAGGCAGATATTTCTACGGTACACAGCTTTTGCAACCATCTGATCCGAACCCATTACAGTGAATTGGATATCGATCCGTCGTTTCGGATCGGGGAAGAAGGAGAATTATTTCTCCTACGCCATCAGGCAATCGAAGAGGTGCTGGAGGAAGCATATCAAAAGGGAACCGAATCCTTTTACCATTTTGTGGAAGCCTATGCCCCGGAAAAAAATGATAGAGTTCTGGAGACAATGATAGAAGATCTCTATTCTTTTTCCAGAGGATTTCCCAATGCGGCCTGGTGGTACGAAAAAAACAAGGAAGAAATCAGAAAGCTTTCCAATGAAGAAGAATGGGAATCCTGCAAGGCGTTGACCTTTCTTTTTTCCGATGCGAAGGAAGAAGTCAGCGATTTAAAGCAGCAGTTTGACGGCTTCGTAAAGCAGGTTCTTTCGGAAGAAATGTGGCAGGAAGAACATGCGGGATATTATGAATTCTTTTCTTTGATGGCAGAGTTCTTAAACCGACTTGTCAGCCAGGAAACCTATGATTCCTACTATGCTTATTTATTAAAAACCCCGATTCCTTCCATGCCCAGGGCGAAAAGGAAGGGAGAAAAATGGGTATACCATGACGAACTCCAGGCCTTTTGCGGCACAATCAAGACAAAGATCGAAGACCAGAAAACGATGATATTTATTGCCTCGGGAGAAGAGCTCCGCCGGGATTCCCAAAAATTGTATCCGCTGTTACAGGAATACATCGCCCTCGTCTCCCGTTTTGAAGAAATCTATTTTTCTTATAAAAAAGAAAAAAACGTCTATGACTTTGATGATTTGGAGCATCTTGCCCTAAAGCTATTGGTGGCATCGTATGATGAGGATGGCAAGGCACATCCTTCAGAAATTGCCAGGGAACTGTCCGAAAAATACCGAATGGTTTTTGTGGATGAATATCAGGATACGAACCTGACCCAGGAGACGCTCATCGAAATGATGATGGCATCGGGAAAAAATAACCTGTTTACCGTCGGGGATGTCAAGCAGAGCATCTACCGCTTCCGGCAGGCCCGGCCTGATTTGTTTATCAGAAGAAAAAACCGGTATGAACCCTTAGAAAACATAGAACAGACCAGCAAAGACAAGGGAATTGCCATCGAGTTAAGAGACAATTTCCGCAGTGCACCCGGGGTACTTGCGTTTACCAATGAAATATTTTCCCATTTAATGGAGAAAAATTTTGGCGGCGTAGATTATGATGAAAAGACGGCACTTCGTCCTGGAAAAGGCGGACCGATGGCGGAGGAAACAGAGATATCGGAAATGCTTCTTTTTATCAAAGGGAGCGAAGAGGAAACGACGGATCTGCCGGACGATCTGATGTTGGAAAGCAGCATGATCGCCAGAAGAATGAAAGAATTAAAAAAACAAGGATATGAGTACAGGGATATGGTTGTCCTTTTACGTTCCGGGACAGGCAGAATGGAAAGAATCGCAGAATTTCTGGAAAGACAGGGAATTCCCGTGGTATGTGAAAACAAAACCGGATATTTCCACACACGGGAAATCTCGATGATGATGAATTATCTGGCCGTGGTAGATAATGTCTACCAGGACATTCCGATGGCCTCGGTCATGCTGTCTTCGATTGGGGGATTTACCGAAGAAGACCTGGTAAAAATACGGATTATCCTTCACAGTCCCATGCGGGAACACTACAGCCTTTACGAATGCATCAAGCTTTATCTGGAAAAAGGCACAGAAGAAGCACTCAAAGAAAAAATCCGGGAATTCCTCACACTGCTTTCATATTTTCGGGAAAGAAAAAAAGAAGAGCCGCTCAGCATTCTCTTGTGGGAAATTTATCAGAAAACCGGATTTTATTACGATGTACAGCTGCTTCCTGATGGAGGAAAAAGAAAAGAAAATCTTCTGATGTTCCTGAAAAAAGCGGAAGATTACGAAAAAACAGTCTACAAAGGATTATTTTATTTTCATCGGTTCATGGAACAGCTGAAATCTTACGAGATGGAAATCGGAGAGGCGGGAAACGGACAGGAAGAGGAGAATGCTGTCCGGATCATGACCATACACAAGAGTAAGGGGCTGGAATTTCCGGTCGTTTTTCTTAGCGGATTAACAAAGAAATTTAACCGGATGGAAGGCAGAAAATCTGTCATTTTTCACCCGGAAATGGGAATCGGACTGGAATGCGTTGATACAGAAAACCGCTATCACTATCCGTTTTGCATCAAAAATGCGATCCGGAAGGCAGTGGAGAAAGATGCCATCGAAGAAGAATTACGGATTCTTTATGTGGCCATGACCCGGGCACAAAAAAAGCTCATTCTCACAGGGGCTGTCACAACAAAGGAAATCGAAGAAAAAAGAAGTAAGCACTCGTTTTTCTCAAAAAGACAGGTACAAAGTTCGATGGAATGGATCCTTTCCGTGATGGCAATGCATTTTAATCCGGAAAACAAAACCGAGGAATTTCTATGGTTTTTCCTGCGGACATTTTTATGGAAGGAGCTGGAGCCGGATTTTACGAAAGAAGAAACAGAAAAAGCCTTTTCCCTTGGAGAATATATCAAAGAAAATATCGGAAAAGCAGACAGTGCTCCTGTAGCAAAAGCCTTTGCTTATGAGTATCCGAATCGGGAGGCGGCCCGATGGAAACGGAAATATTCGGTTTCCGAGTTAAAGACCCTTTCCCAAATCCCGGTGCCCGGTGAGGAGGAGACATTCCTCACCAAAGAGAATGCGGCATTCGAAGAGGGGGAAATGGAGAATCTGGTTCCCGATTTCCTCAAAGAGGGAAAAAAGGAAATGTCCGCGACAACACGGGGGACGATCATACATAAAATCATGGAATTGCTGCCTTTTTCCCGGATTGAAACGAAGAAACAGCTTTACGATCAGATCGTACAGGTAACCAAAGAATATCCTGAGGCTCAAAAAGTTTCCGGCGGCTGGCTTTACCAGGGAATCGAGAGATTTTTATTTTCAGAAATTGGCAGTATCATCCGCCAGATGGACCGTGAGGGACACCTGAAAAAGGAACTTCCGTTTACCGTTGGACTGCCGGTATCTCTGATCGATAAAAAGGCGAAGGGAAAAGATCTGGTGGTTGTCCAGGGAATCATCGATTTGTGCGGAAGCAAGGGGGATGCCATCTGGCTTTTTGATTATAAAACAGATCGGATCGAACCAGGGCAGGAGGCTCTGCTTCTTGACCGATATGGCAGTCAAATGATATATTATAAAACAGCTTTGGAACAAATTACAGGAAAGAAAGTAGAAAAAATATACATTTATTCTTTTGCGTTAAGGAAATTCCTTCCGTTCACCCTGTAGGCGGCAGGAAGACACCAAAAGTTGGAAGGAAGAAACACAGACAAAGAAGCATTAGAAAAAGAGAAGGACATCGAAAAAACAGAAAGAAGGGATGCGAATGCGGAAAATTTTCAAATTTTTATCACAGCGTATCGTGATCGTAACCTTTATCATCTTTCTTCAGATTTTATGGATTTTGGCATTATTTCTCTATTTCACCTCCTATAGCCATATCATTACAGAGGCACTGAAGCTGCTCAGTATCCTGGTGGTCATTTATATTATGAACCGGAATGACAATCCCTCGGTGAAGCTGGTCTGGGTGATCGTCATTTTGTTACTGCCATTATTCGGGGGATTGTTATATCTGGCAATCGGAGAGAAAAAGCCGATAGCACATATGCGAAGAAAACTGGAGCCAATGATCGAAGAAAGTGCCCGGCATATTAAAGAAGACCCCAGTATCTGGGAGGAACTAAAACAAAAGGATCCGCCATCTGCTTCGCAGATCTATTATTTACAAAACCAGTCCGGATTTCCGGCATATAGAAATTCCCGGGTTGATTACTATCCAACAGGGGAATCCTGTTTTCGGGTGATGGTGGAAGAATTACAAAAAGCTAAAGAATATATTTTTCTCGAATACTTTATCATCGAAGAAGGAGTTATGTGGAATACGGTATTGGAGATTCTGGAACAAAAAGTGCAGGAGGGCCTGGATGTCCGGGTGATGTATGACGATGTCGGATGCATTTTTAACCTGCCCTCCCACTATGCAGAGTCTCTTCAGGAAAAAGGGATCAAATGTGTCGTATTTAACCGCTACATCCCGATTTTTTCCACAGTATTTAACAACAGGGATCATCGAAAGATCCTGGTGATTGACGGGAATACGGCTTTTACCGGGGGAATCAATTTTGCAGATGAATATATCAATGAAAAACAGAGATTTGGTTACTGGAAAGACAATGGAGTGAGAATTGTCGGAAAGGCAGTCTACAGTATGACGCAGATGTTTTTGCAGATGTGGAACGCCTTTTCGACAGATAAACTGGATTATGAGGATTTTTCCATCGAAGATGTCCAACCGTTGGATAAACCGGAGAAAGGTCTGGTTCTTCCTTATTCTGACCATCCCCTGGATTCGGAATTTGTCGGGGAGAGCGTCTACATCAATCTCATTAACAGTGCGCAGGATTATATTTACTTTTTTACTCCGTATCTGATTATTGATAATGAGGTGGCGACGGCTTTGATCCTGGCCGCAAAGCGGGGAGTGGATGTGCGGATCATCACACCGGGAATCCCGGATAAAAAAATGGTATTCCTCGTGACCCAATCCTACTATTCCCAGCTGGTGGAAGGGGGAGTGAAGATTTTCCAATTCCGCCCGGGATTTATCCACAGCAAATGTGCCGTGTGCGATGACCGGATTGCGACGGTGGGAACCATTAACTTAGATTACCGCAGTCTGTATCTGCATTTTGAAAACGGGGTATTTTTATATGACTGTGATACGGTCATGGATATTAAAAAAGACATTTTGGAGACGTTAAAAGCGTGTAACCAGATCACCTTAGAAATGTGCAGGAAAAGAATGCCGATCCATCTACTGCAGGGGATTTTGCGTATTTTTGCACCGCTGCTGTAATAATACAGAAAATATAGGCTGCCACATGAAGCAAAGAGAAAAGAAACACAGAAAATATAGGCTGCCACATGAAACAGAGAAAAAAAGGCAGAACATATTTCCTGTCTGTGGGAAGCAGCAGGAAGGATCAGAGAAGGAGCGGCAGAAGATTGATGAGAAATTATGAGAATTTTGCCAGAGTATATGATGAACTGATGGATAATGTTCCCTATGAGGAATGGGGCAGATTCCTTTTGGATATTCTTGAGGAACATCAGATGACGGATGGGCTGGTAGCGGAACTTGGCTGCGGAACCGGAAAGCTTATGTCGATTCTCTGCCATGCAGGTTATGATATGATCGGGATTGATAACTCTCTGGAAATGCTCCAGATTGCCAGAGAAAAAACCCCGCCGGAATGTCTGTACCTGTTACAGGATATGAGGGAATTTGAGCTGTATGGGACAGTCAAGGCAGTGATATCGGTCTGTGACAGCATCAATTATATTACGGACAAAGAAGATTTAAAGAAAGTTTTTTCCCTTGTAAATAATTACCTGGATCCGGGAGGAATTTTTATCTTTGATTTTAATACCAGGTATAAATATAAAGAAATGATCGGGGAGACGGTCATTGCAGAAGACAGGGAAGATGTCAGCTTTATCTGGTTTAACGAATACGAGGACAAAAGCCGTTTGAATTCTATTGATCTCACGGTATTTGTAAAAGAAGAGGACGGTTTATACCGGAAATTTCAGGAAGAGCATATTCAAAGAGGATATGAACTGGAAGAAATCTGTCAGCTCTTAGAAGAAAGCGGCCTGGTGTTTGAGAAAGCCTTTGAAGAGTATGAGAAAAAGGAACCCGGGGAAAAGAGCGGCAGAATTGTCGTTGTGGCCAGGGAGCATGGCAAGACAGAACCAAAAGATTCCATGTGATGATGGAGGATTGCTGAATGAACGGCTTGATTCGTTTATAAAAAATGGAGGTTGAAGAACAAATGGAAGACTATATCATAAGAGGAATGGCAGCAAATCAGCAGGTACGTTTTTTTGCAGCCAGCACAAAAAATCTGGTAGAAAAAGCCAGACAAACCCATAACACCAGCCCGGTGGCCACTGCGGCATTGGGACGGCTTCTTACCGGAACCGCAATGATGGGCAGCATGTGTAAAAATGATACGGATATGATTACCGTGCAGATCCGCTGCGACGGACCGATTGGGGGGCTGACTGCCACTTCGGATGCCAAAGCCCGGGTTAAAGGATATGTATATCACAAAGATGTCATGCTTCCACCAAATGCCAAAGGGAAGCTGGATGTGGGAGGTGCCCTGGGACAGGGAGTCCTTACGGTGGTAAAAGACCTGGGATTAAAGGAGCCTTATTCCGGACAGACTGCCCTGGTTAGCGGGGAGATTGCAGAAGATCTGACCTATTATTTTGCCTCTTCCGAGCAGATTCCCACATCGGTGGCACTGGGGGTATTGATGAATAAAGAAAATACGGTGCGCCAGGCAGGAGGATTCATGATACAGATGATGCCGTTTGCCAGTGAAGAAATCATTTCCGCCTTAGAAGAACGGCTGAAACAATTCACGTCGGTTACCGCCCATCTGGATGCCGGACAGACACCGGAAGATATGATGGCAGAACTTTTCCAGGGATTTGATATGACGATTGAAAAGAAAGATCCGACCGAATTTTACTGTAACTGTTCGAAAGAAAGAGTCTCCAAAGCAGTCATCAGCATAGGAAAGAAAGAATTAGAAGAAATGATCCAGGAGGGCAAGCCAATCGAGGTCAACTGCCATTTTTGTAATTCCCATTATCATTTTTCTGTGGAAGAATTAAAAGAAATGCTGAAGTCTGCACAGTAAAAGGAGACAGCGCAGGCATCAGCATTCGTTTCACATATTTATACTTCCTCATCATCATGAGTATGAAATTTTAAAGGAATATAGCCGCGGCGGATTTTGGCCTGGGAAGCATGTTTTTCCTCTTTTTCTGAAGCAGCCTCTTCTTTGGAATCCTCAGAATCGGTGTCGAACATATCCTCTTCCGGCTCATCTTCTGAAAAACTGCTGCAAAACGGGCAGG
Source organism: Bacteroidaceae bacterium (assembly GCA_963626755.1). Taxonomy (GTDB): domain Bacteria; phylum Bacillota; class Clostridia; order Lachnospirales; family Lachnospiraceae; genus Anaerobutyricum. The sequence goes on along the minus strand of CAVFXN010000004.1, from coordinate 20,508 downwards.
CCTTCAGACGATCCCTTAAACAATATAAAATGAGAGAAAGTGTAGTGAGGAATCCTATCACAGAAAATGCGATAAGGAGCATACGATGTTTTTTCATAATTACATCCTTTCTGTAGCCATATCATCACAGGAAAAAACTGACCGGGAGGATCCCGGAAAGATTTTCATATGAAAATGTCGTTATAGTTCTTACATATTTTATTTTAATACTTTTTAAAAAGAAAATCAACATGATTGGATTTTTTTCGGGAATGGAAAGGAGAAGCGAATGAGTTATGCAGATAAACTATTTATAAACATGTGCAAAGATATCATAGAAAATGGATACAGCACGGAAGGGGAGAAGGTACGCCCCAAATGGCCGGATGGTACCAGCGCATATACGATTAAAAAATTCGGGGTGGTCAACCGCTATGACCTTTCGAAAGAATTTCCGGCATTGACTTTAAGAAAAACGTACATACGGTCAGCAATTGACGAGATCCTCTGGATCTGGCAGAAAAAATCCAACAATGTGCATGATTTGAACAGTCACATATGGGATGAATGGGCGGATGAAGACGGATCGATCGGAAAAGCCTACGGTTATCAGCTGCGGCAGAAACATCAGTATAAAGAGGGAGAGATGGATCAGGTGGACCGGGTTTTATATGATCTGAAGGAAAACCCATTCAGCCGCCGCATTATGACCAACCTCTATGTGCATCAGGATCTGCACGAAATGAACCTCTATCCCTGTGCGTACAGCATGACATTCAATGTGACGGGCAACCGTTTGAATGCCATTCTCAATCAGCGTTCCCAGGATATTCTGGCAGCAAATAACTGGAACGTCGTGCAATACGCCGCTTTGCTGATGATGTTTGCCCAGGTCAGCGGGCTGGAAGCAGGGGAGTTGGTCCATGTCATTGCCGATGCCCATATTTATGACCGCCATATTGATATTGTAAAAGAGCTGATTCAAAGACCGGTTTTCCCGGCACCAACCGTTACTTTGAATCCGGAAAAAAAGGATTTTTACCAATTTACTGTAGATGATTTTCAGATAGAAAACTATCAGACCGGTCCTCAGATTCAAAATATACCTATTGCGATCTAGAGGCAGACCAGGAGGTGAAAAAATGAAGTTAATTGCTGCAGCAGACAGGAACTGGGCGATCGGAAAAGACGGAGGGTTACTGGCCAGTATTTCAGAAGATATGAAGTTTTTCCGTCAGATGACCACAGGCCATGTGGTAGTTATGGGAAGGAAAACGCTGGAAAGTTTTCCGCAGGGACAGCCTTTGCCAAAGAGGGTGAATGTGGTATTGACCCACAAAAAAGATTACAAAAAAAAGGGCACGGTCGTTGTCCACAGTGAAGAAGAACTGAGGAAAGAGCTTTCCAAATATAAATCCGACGATATTTTTGTCATCGGAGGAGGGAGTATGTACCGGATGCTGCTTCCTTATTGTGATACGGCTTATATTACCCGGATAGATTACAGCTACGAAGCGGATACCTGGATGCCGAACCTGGAGGAAGACCAGAATTGGCATTTAGTGGAAGAAGGAGAAGAGAGAGCCTGTTTTGACCTGATTTATCACTTTACGGTTTACCAGAATGCCTCTCCCCGGAAATTTGGTGAAGGAGGAATAAGATGAGTAGAAAAAAAGAAGAAATGGAAGATATCACATTACTGGGAAATCACGTGACGAAATATCCGACAGATTATGCACCGGAAATGTTGGAAACATTCAACAATAAGCATCCGGACCATGATTATTTTGTGAAATTTAACTGCCCGGAATTTACTAGCCTGTGTCCGATGACCGGACAGCCTGATTTTGCGACCATCTACATTTCCTACGTGCCGGAAATGAAAATGGTAGAAAGCAAATCACTGAAACTTTATCTGTACAGTTTCCGCAATCATGGGGACTTTCACGAAGACTGTGTCAATATCATTATGAAAGACCTGATCCAGTTGATGGATCCAAAATATATTGAAGTTTGGGGAAAATTCACCCCAAGAGGAGGAATCTCCATTGACCCTTATACCAATTATGGGAAAAAAGGGACAATGTGGGAAAATGTTGCAAAAGAACGTCTGACCTACCATGACTTATATCCGGAGAAAATTGATAATCGATGAAAAAAGCGAACAAATTTTTGTGAACACTTGTTTTTTAAGAACAAATGTGCTATACTGATATACAAGTTTTAGATTTTAGAAAGGATTCAGAATATGGCAGCAAGTAAAAAAGAAAATATGAGTATGAATAAAGTGGAATATCTCGGAGATAATAAAGAGGGAAAGATCGCGGCACTGAATAATGCAGTCGCTGCGATTGAGAAGAGCTATGGAAAAGGTTCGATTATGAAGCTGGGAGATTCCACTGCCAATATAGATATCAAGTCAATCCCTACCGGCTCAGTCAGCCTGGACGTCGCACTGGGTGTCGGAGGAGTACCGCGTGGAAGGATCATTGAGATTTACGGTCCGGAATCCAGCGGAAAGACCACGGTTGCCCTTCATATGATTGCCGAGGCACAAAAAAGAGACGGAATTGCCGGCTTTATCGATGCGGAGCATGCCTTAGATCCGCAGTATGCCAAGAAAATCGGGGTGGATATCGATAATTTATACATATCCCAGCCGGATAATGGAGAGCAGGCTTTAGAGATCGCAGAGACGATGATCCGTTCTGGCGCATTAGATATTGTGATTATCGACTCTGTCGCTGCCCTGGTGCCAAAGGCGGAGATCGAGGGAGATATGGATGACCAGCAGGTAGGTCTTCACGCGCGTCTGATGTCGAAGGCGATGAGAAAGCTTACCGGAGTGATCGACCGGTCGAATTGTGCCGTTGTATTTATCAACCAGCTCCGAGAGAAGGTAGGGGTCATGTTTGGTAATCCGGAAGTGACGACCGGTGGACGTGCCCTCAAGTTTTATTCTTCGGTCCGCATGGATGTCCGCAGAGTGGAGGCGATCAAGCAGGGTGGTGAGATCATCGGAAACCATACGAAGGTGAAGGTTGTGAAGAATAAGGTAGCACCGCCGTTTAAAGAGGCAGAATTTGACATTATGTTCGGACAGGGAATCTCAAGAGAAGGGGATTTGATCGATCTGGCAGTGAAGATTGACGCCGTACAAAAAAGTGGAGCCTGGTATGCCTATAAGGGAGAGAAGATTGGCCAGGGACGAGAGAATGCCAAGACTTTTTTAAGGGAGCATCCGGAGATTATGGCAGAAGTTGACCGACAGATCAGAGAGTATTATCATCTTCCGGTCGATGAGGCGGCAGTCAAGGAAATCAAGGCTTCGCAGACGAACAAAGGAAGTAACGATGCAGCAGGGAAGTCTGACGATATCCTTTAATCGAAGAAAGCAGGCAGGTTTATGGAATATATCATCACTCTTCAGGAAACGAAAGGAAGAAAGATTTATGTCGATCCGCAGGGGAGAGAGGGAATTTATCTCTATCCCGGAGAGATAAAAAAGCTTGGCTTAAAAAGCGGCACACAGATTGAGGAAGAAGAGCTAGAGAGGATCCGGATTTCCTATGCGCTTCCGAGGGCCAGACACCGCGCCATAGGAATTCTTGCGAAAAGGGATAAGACGGAACAGGAACTCCGGGAGAAACTCCAGGCTTCTCTTACCGATTTGCAATCCTTAGAGGAGACCATAGCATATATCAAATCCTGCGGATATATTGATGATTTACAATATGCCAGGGACTATCTCTCTTCCCACCGGCATCGGAAAAGCTTTCTGATGATAAAAACAGAGCTTCGGAAAAAAGGGATCGACAGCCAGATTTTAGAAGAAGTTTTTTGCGAAGCGGGAGAACAGCCGCTGGAAGATCTGCTGCCCCAGATGGAAAAATACATGAGAAAGTTTCCCGATCCCGACAGGAACACCTGGCAAAAAGTATATGCACATTTTGCCCAAAAGGGGTATTTGGGATCCCTGATTCGTGAGACAATCAACTTTTTTCAATCCCATGAAGAAGATGGGGTAGAAGAACGGTAGAATCAGGTAGTGCACTGCAAAAATTTTCCATCATTTTTTGCAATATTTTTGGCATAAGTCATATGATATGCACTAAAAATTAGGATAATATGTGCATTTTTAATAACGGATTCATATTATACTTGACTTTTTGTTCAAATAAGTTTAAAATCTAAGTGTTGTACTTTTGTATAATGAAAACAAAATAAGGAGGTGCTCCTGTAGATATGGATCAATTGATTCCTATCCTTATTGCAGTTGTTATCGCCGCTGTTGTATCGGCTTTTGCTACGCTTTCTTATCATAAGAAAGTTTCAGAAGCAAAGGTAGGAAGTGCAGAGGAGAAGGCCAGGGAGATTATTGATGATGCGCTGAAGACTGCTGAATCGAAGAAAAGAGAGGCATTACTGGAAGCGAAAGAAGAATCAATCAAGGCCAAGAACGACTTTGAAAAGGAAAGTAGAGAACGCAGATCGGAGCTTCAGAGATATGAGAAACGTGTTTTAAATAAAGAAGAGGCACTGGACCGTAAATCTGAGGTACTGGAAAAGAAAGAACAGTCACTGGCTCATAAAGAGAACGCTCTCGAAAAACAAAAAGTAAAGGTAGAGGAATTACACGAAAAACGTCTGCAGGAACTGGAAAGAATTTCAGGGTTAACCTCTGAACAAGCAAAAGATTATCTGCTTAAAACTGTCGAAGATGACGTGAAACGTGAAATGGCGGTCATGGTGAAAGAAATGGAAACCAAGGCCAAAGAAGAAGCATCGAAAAAAGCCAAAGAATATGTCGTCACAGCGATTCAAAAATGTGCGGCAGATCATGTGGCGGAAACAACAATTTCTTTAGTTCAACTGCCTAACGATGAGATGAAGGGACGGATTATTGGCCGGGAAGGCCGTAATATCCGGACACTGGAAACTTTAACGGGTGTGGATTTGATTATTGATGACACTCCGGAGGCAGTGATATTATCAAGTTTTGATCCAGTACGGAGAGAAGTGGCAAGAATTGCCCTTGAAAAATTGATTGTTGATGGAAGGATTCATCCGGCCAGAATTGAAGAGATGGTAGAGAAGGCACAGAATGAAGTGGAGCAGACAATGAGGGAAGAAGGAGAGGCAGCTATCTTGGAAGTAGGTGTCCACGGAATTCGCCCGGAATTGGTCCGGCTGCTTGGAAAGATGAAATATCGGACAAGCTATGGACAAAATGCTTTAAAACATTCCATCGAAGTAGCTCAGTTAGCCGGCTTGTTAGCTGGTGAGATAGGGGAAGACGTACGTTTGGCAAAAAGAGCTGGTTTGCTTCATGATATCGGCAAGGCTGTCGATCATGAAATGGAAGGCTCTCATATTTCAATCGGTGTAGATTTGTGTAAGAAGTACAGAGAATCTTCCGTTGTGATTAATGCAGTGGAATCTCACCATGGAGATGTGGAACCAACAAGTCTGATTGCCTGCATTGTGCAGGCGGCGGATACTATTTCTGCTGCCAGACCTGGTGCCAGACGCGAAACATTGGAAACCTATACGACAAGATTAAAACAGTTGGAAGACATAGCTAACTCCTATAAAGGAGTTGATAAGACTTTTGCCATTCAGGCAGGTAGAGAAATTCGAATTATGGTAGTTCCTGAACAGGTAAGTGATTCCGACATGATTTTATTATCACGGGATATTTCAAAACAGATTGAAAATGAATTGGATTATCCGGGACAGATTAAAGTCAATGTAATCCGAGAATCGAGAGCAGTCGAATATGCCAGATAAGAGCGGAATATTCCGATGAAGGCTAAGGACTGATACAGATGAAATAAAAGCAAAATTCTTTTTTAAGAATTTTGCTTTTTTTATATAGAAAAAAATCCTGTAACCAGGCTTCTTTCTTATGTGATAAGATATTTTGTTCCTGTTGTATAAGGAATATGTCATAATCACTGGAAAACGGCTTGTTTTTTTGTCAAAAAAAGGATAGAATATATTCACTGAAAAAAACAAAAACATGAGGTGGAAAAGGTGAAATTATTAGAAGAGAGAATTCAAAAGGACGGAAGAGCATTAAGTAAGACGGTATTAAAGGTGGACAGTTTTATTAACCATCAGGTAGATTCCAAATTTATGGATGCGTTGGGACAAGACTTCGCACAACATTTTAAAGATATGGGAATCACAAAGGTTTTTACGATTGAAAGCTCTGGAATCGCCCCGGCGTTGATGACAGCAAAGTATCTGGATGTTCCGATGGTTATCCTGAAGAAACAGACTTCCAAAATTTTAAATGGAAAAGTATATCAGACAAGGGTAACTTCCTTTACAAAGGGAACCAGCTATGAATTGACCTTATACCAGGATTATATTAATGCCTCCGACCGTATTCTTTTGATCGATGATTTTCTTGCAAATGGAGAGGCTGCCATGGGTGCCAGCCGCCTCATTAAGGAATCAGGAGCCGAGCTTAGCGGAGTCGGTATCCTGATTGAAAAGTCCTTCCAGAAAGGAAGAAAACGACTGGAGGATGCCGGATATTATGTATATTCCCAGGCCAGGATCGGACGGCTGGAGGAAGGAGTGATCGAGTTTTTAGCTCCGGATGCCCCGGTAATGGAAGGAATCGAAGAAAAAGATCTGCTTGGGGATTAACTTTTATGTCGATGCTGGATGTTGCAATGGGATAGTCAGATTACCACGAATTTTCATAATTCGGACTTGATTTTTTTACGAGAATGGCGTAAGATAAATTTGAATTTCATATACGGGGAGCTTGCAAGAGCAGGCTGAGAGTAAGCTGATATGCTTAGACCCATAACCTGATTTGGATAATGCCAACGTAGGGATAGCGTAAAATAATTCGCATATATATCATATATTGGTGTATATGCGTTTTTTTCTTTCATAGAGAACTTGGTTCCTATTCCATAAAACGCTCCGCGAGGATGCGCACATCACTTTGGCTTTTATTTCAGAATATTTCAATAAAAAAGGAGAAGACAATGTTAAAAGAATGTTTTGACAATCTAAGAGAAAAGCAGCCACTGATCCACAATATTACCAATTATGTCACAGTCAATGACGTGGCAAATATCCTTCTTGCCTGTGGGGGAAGTCCGATCATGTCCGACGATTCGGAGGAAGTAGAAGACATCACATCGATTTGCCAGGGATTAAATATCAACATCGGGACTTTAAATCAGCACACGATTCTGTCGATGTTCCTTGCCGGGAAAAAAGCGAATGAACTGGGACATACGGTACTCTTAGATCCGGTAGGAGCAGGAGCCAGTACCCTTCGGACAAATACGGCAATCCGGCTTTTAAGGGAAGTAAAATTTGATGTCATTCGGGGCAATATTTCGGAAATCCGTACTTTAGTAGAAGGAACCGGAAATACGAAGGGAGTCGATGCGGATCAGGCGGAGGCAGTCACGGAAGAAAACCTGGAAGAGATGATAACCAAAATCAAAGCATTTTCGGAAGAAACGGGCAGTATCATTGCGGTTACCGGGGCCATCGATCTGGTAGCGGATGCACATACCTGTTATGTCATCCGAAATGGAAGACCGGAAATGGGAAAAATCACAGGAACCGGATGCCAGCTTTCAGGAATGATGACGGCTTTTCTTGCGGCGAATCCGGAAACACCTTTGGAAGCGGCAGCGGCGGCTGTATGTGCGATGGGTGCTGCCGGAGAGATCGCTTATGCGAATCTGCGAAAAGAAGAAGGAAATTCTTCGTACCGAAACAAAATCATTGATGCCATTTATCATATGGATGGGAAGGAACTGGAGGAGAAAGCAAACTATGAAAAATATTAAAATGAAAAAAGAAGATCTGCTTTTGTATGCTGTCACAGACCGTTCCTGGCTGGGGGAACAGACATTGTATGAGCAGGTGGAAAAGGCAGTCAAAGGCGGGGCAACGTTTGTGCAGCTGCGGGAAAAAGAACTGGATGACCAGCATTTTTATGAAGAAGCCCTTGCATTAAAGAAACTTTGTCAGCAGTACCGTGTCCCTTTTGTGATCAATGATAATGTGAAAGTGGCAATCAGGGCCGATGCCGATGGGGTGCATGTAGGGCAAAGTGATATGGAAGCCTCCGCCGTAAGAAAACTCATCGGAGAAGACAAGATTTTAGGAGTGTCTGTGCAGACAGTGGAGCAGGCTGTCCTTGCGGAAAAAACAGGGGCAGATTATCTGGGAGTGGGTTCTGTTTTTGTCACTTCAACAAAACAGGATGCGGATGCGGTCAGCTTTGCAACCTTACAGGAAATCTGCCAGGCCGTAACCATACCGGTGGTTGCCATTGGAGGAATCACGCAGGGGAATCTGATCAAACTGGCTGGAAGCGGAATCTGCGGCATTGCAGTTGTCAGTGCGATTTTTGCAGCAGAAGATATTGAAGCGGCCGCAAAGCAATTATGCACACGAACCAAAGAGATGATAAAACAATGATCAAAGCTGCAATTTTTGATATAGACGGAACCCTCTTGGACTCCATGCCGATTTGGCAGGATGTTGGGCGACGCTATCTGAGGTCTCTTGGAATCAAAGCCAAAGCGGATTTGGAAGAAAAGCTGGACGTTCTGTCTTTACCAGAAGGAGTCGATTATATCAAAAAGGAATACGGACTCCATTTTCCCAAAGAGGAAATGATAGACAACATCAAACAGATTGTAAAAGATTTTTATGATAAGGAAGCACAATTAAAGCCTGGAGCAAAAACCCTGGTTGAATCTCTGGCAAAAAACAACATTCCAATGATCATTGCGACGGCAACCGACCGGGACATGGCGCAGGCGGCTCTGGAAAGAAATGAAATCTGGCATTTTTTTACGGGAATGGTTACCTGTGAGGAAGCCGGGGCAGGAAAGACCAGCCCGAAAGTATTTGAAATGGCATGTGAAATTCTTGGAACCGGGAAAGAAGAAACCTGGGTCTTTGAAGATTCCCTCTATGCAGTGCAGACGGCAGCGGCAGCAGGTTTTCCTGTTTGCGGGGTGTTTGACGAATACAGCAGGAAGGATTCCAGGCAGATCAAAGAGTGTGCCGATCTTTATGTCAATCGTTTGACGGAAATCGGTGATTTGCGGGAACTACGTCGCAAAAGCGACTGTGCCCGGCGCATAAGACTCGCGAGTGAGTCTTGATTCATGAAAAAGGAAGATAAGATGAAAACGGTATTAACGATAGCAGGAAGTGATTGCAGCGGAGGAGCAGGAATTCAGGCAGATATCAAAACGCTGACAGTACATGGGGTCTATGCGATGAGCTGTATAACCGCATTAACCGCACAAAATACTTTGGGAATCACAGGAATTATGCCAGTTCCGGAAGACTTCTTCCGAAAACAGCTGGAAAGTATTTTTACCGATATCCGGCCGGACGTGGTCAAAACAGGCATGATTTGTTCTGCGGAACAGGCAGAATGGATCGTGGAATACGTAAAAAAATATGGGGTGGAGCAGCTCGTGGTGGATCCGGTCATGATTTCCAGCAGCGGGACATCCCTGATGAAGCAAAAAGACCGGAAGAAAATATGGGAATCCCTGTTCTCACAGGCTTCGGTTCTCACGCCCAATATACCGGAGGCTGAGATACTCAGCCAGAGGAAAATAACCAGCAAATATCAAAGGGAAGAGGCAGCTCGTGAGATAGGGAACCGCTGGAAATGTGCCGTATTTTGCAAGGGAGGCCATGACAGGGAAGAGGCAGACGATCTGCTTTTTGATGAGAAGAGTGAGCAGAAAATGACATGGTTTCGGGCAAAACGCATCGGTAATCCCAACACCCACGGGACAGGCTGCACCCTTTCCAGTGCGATTGCCGCCAACCTGGCATTGGGCTTTTCCATAGAAGATTCGGTTCAAAAAGCAAAAGCATATGTTAATCAGGCGATTAGGGCAGGTTTGGATTTGGGAAAGGGGAACGGTCCTTTAAATCATATGGGAAAGGAGTCAGAAAAATGATGAGAAAATATACAACACAAATGGATGCGGCGAGAAAACATATCATTACGCCGGAAATGGAAAAAGTAGCAGCGAAGGAGCAGATGATCCCGGAAGAGATCCGCAAGCTGGTTTCGGAAGGGAAAGTGGCAATCTGTGCAAACAAAAATCATAAATGCCTTGATCCACAGGGCGTCGGTTCCATGTTAAAAACCAAGATCAATGTCAATTTGGGAGTTTCACGGGACTGTAAAGATTATGACGTGGAAATGCAGAAGGTGATGGAAGCGGTAAAAATGGGGGCAGATGCCATCATGGATCTCTCCTCCCATGGGAATACAGAGCCATTTCGTAAAAAATTAACCGCAGAATGTCCGGTGATGATTGGAACGGTGCCAATTTATGATTCCGTCATCCATTATCAGAGGGATTTGGATACACTTTCCGCCAGGGATTTTATCGATGTGGTGCGGCTCCATGCCGAAAACGGAGTGGACTTTGTGACACTGCACTGCGGGATTACCAGAAAGACGATCGATCAGATCAAAAAGCATAAAAGAAAAATGAATATCGTATCCCGTGGAGGATCCCTGGTCTTTGCCTGGATGACAATGACAGGAGAAGAAAATCCTTTCTATGAATATTTTGATGAGATTCTGGAGATCTGTCAGGAATACGATGTGACGATTTCCCTGGGGGATGCCTGCCGCCCAGGCTGCCTTGCCGACGGGTCAGATGTATGTCAGATAGAGGAGCTGGTAAGGCTTGGCGAGCTCACCAAAAGAGCGTGGGAAAAAAATGTCCAGGTCATGGTAGAAGGACCGGGACATATGCCGATGGACCAGATCGCGGCAAATATGAAATTACAATCTACCATCTGCTCCGGAGCCCCATTTTATGTGCTCGGACCGATCGTTACCGACATTGCTCCGGGATATGATCATATCGTTTCGGCAATCGGCGGTGCCATCGCCGCACAAAATGGAGCGGCTTTCCTCTGCTATGTCACACCTGCCGAGCACCTTGCCCTGCCAAATCTCGAAGACGTCAAACAGGGAATTATGGCATCGAAAATCGCTGCCCACGCTGCAGATATTGCCAAAGGTGTCCGGGGAGCCCGGGAAATGGATGACAAGATGGCAGACGCACGCCGCATACTGGACTGGGAGGCGCAGTGGGAATGTGCAATGGATCCGGAGACAGCAAAAGCAATCCGTAATGACAGAAAACCAGAGCAGGAAGACACCTGCTCCATGTGTGGGAAATTCTGTGCAGTCCGCAGCATGAATAAAGCACTCGCGGGAGAGCATATTGATATTTTATAATCTTTTTTAATCATAGTAACCGGGCCTGCTATGTTCCTTCACCTTCTCCTTAAAATCAGAGATAGCAGTCTGGATCCCTTCCCGTAATCCATCAATGCCGGCATTGGTCAATGCACTCACAGAAAAAACCTGATCACAGCCGGCATATTCCAGATAACGGGAGGCCAGTGAAATATCGGAGTTCGGACTGTCAATCTTCGTGGCGACTCCGATCACCGGTTTGGAGAACTTACTCCGTATTCCACCGGAAAACCAGCAGTCCCTGTTCGTGGAGTCCTGAACCAGACAGATTAAATCGGCATCATGGGAGGCAACTGTCAGGGACGTCCAAAAAGCACGGACCTGAACATATTCGCCAGGGGTATCAATAAAACTGCTGATGTACTTTATCACCTGAGTTTTATTATATTTTAGTTCCTCATGATTCAGTCTTTGAATTAAGGTGGTTTTGCCAGAAGCTGTGGCCCCAATAAATATAATATTCAAATTCACTACCTCACTAAAAAGAATCTATATAAAAACCTTTTTTGATATTATATATATTTCTGTGAAAGATGTCCATAAAAAATCACGAACAAAAGCTTGCAATTATTCAAAAAAGTGGTATACTATAAAACGTACTTAAAATGCGCAGATATAGTTCATTGGTAGAACACCAGCTTCCCAAGCTGGGGAGGCGGGTTCGATTCCCGTTATCTGCTTTTCATCAATCTCTGTATACGGCTTAAACAAGCCATATATGGAGTTTTTTGTTTTCAAATAAAAAAATGGGGCTAAAATAGGGCTTTTTAAAGAATTTTTACTTCCCGGATGCGTTCATGATCCCTTTCCTTCAGCTTCTTGGTTACGTGGAAATATATCTTTCTGGTGATGTTAGAATTTTCATGCCCTACACGCCTTGCGATCTCTTCTAGGGACAGCCCTTCAGAAGCCAGCAGGGAGACGCGTGGAATCCGCAAGGACGCAGGTACACGCCGTATTGGATTCCAAAGGGAACATTGTTGGGTTTAACAAAAGTGTTTCGCAGAAAGCAGTATGGGCGAATAAGAGAAATAGTACATCAAAGACAACAGAAAAATCCTTTAACGTTGGAAGAAATCTTATGGCGATGAATTTGCAGTTTTTTGCTCAAAATGATAAAAAGAATATTGAGCAAAAAATAGAACAGGGTCTCCTAAGCAAAGAAAAGTTTACGGAGTGCATAACTTATTTTAGGGAGATGTTTAAAAATGGAATTAAAACACCTATCACGACAGTGTATGATAAAAAGGATCGGTTTTACCACATTGCAAACAGACATGACTATATGATATCTAAAGAAAATATTAATCGTATTAAACGAACTCTAGAGAACCCTTCTATTATCTATGAAACAAAAGATAAATTTTCGCGTGTTGCAGCGGGATTTTATGTGATGACCTTGAAAAAGACCTGCAAAACATCGCACAATGCATCGAAGCAGAGGAGAAGAAAGAAATCTTCCTTTGGGGTGCAAAAGACGATGACTGGCTGGAGCTTTACATAGCCCAGCACGAAGATCTTATCAATGATGCATGGCTACGCTACATGGACGCACTGCAACAAAAATATGCGAGAGCACCACTTTGTGATAAAGTATTAAGTACGCCCAAAACACAACACAAAGAAAGGGGCTCTCTATGTATAACAGTATAAAATATTTTGAAGAAAAATGCATTAAAAAATTTGAAAAATTAGAAGATGAATTTTTATACTTAACGCATCGTGAGTGAAATCTACACCATTATTTCCGAAGGTAATTTACGCAATCCGACAGAAAAAGAATTCTTGAAATTTTTTGTATCTTAAGGTACAATTAAAGCAGCATCCGGATAATAAAAAACGTTATACGGCTAAAATAAACCGTATATCGAGTTTCCAAAATGGAACTGTTATTTGCTTTAAAAAAACTGCATAAATAAAGAATCTAAAGGAGTTCTAAATCATATCTCGGAGGGCGGTTTGTTAGAAGAAACAACGGCTGGATAAGAGATGGACTGAAATGTCTGTTTCTTATCCGGCTTTTTTTCATGTAATGGGTATTTTCGTTCCGATTACATAGAAACGCTCCGCGAGGACGCACACGTTATTATATTAGGAGGATATAATGGATTTTTTAAGCGGAAAGATTAAACTTATCTATTTAAAGTACCTGTCGGCAGCATTTGGAAGTGCGCTGATTACATCGGTCTACTCGATCATAGACATGGCGATGGTCGGTCAGTATCAAGGACCGGAAGGGACAGCTGCTTTGGCAGTCGTCGCACCGGTGTGGAACATCATATACAGCCTTGGACTGTTGATGGGAATCGGCGGAAGTGTCATATTCAGTGCGAAACGAGGTGGAAGTAAAAAAAGCGATGGAAGTGAAAATGAATATTTTACGGCAGCGGTAATCGGTGCGGTGGTCCTGTCTGTTTTCGCATGGATAGGAATCATCACCTGTGAAAACCCGGTTCTGACATTTTTTGGTGCAGATGCATCCTTGCTGCATCTGGCGAAAGAATATATGCGTCCCATCAAATATGTCTTTCCGCTGTTTTTATTTAACCAGATGCTGGCAGCTTTTTTGCGAAATGACAAAAATCCGGGGCTTGCGACCTTTGGTGTGTTGTCCGGGGGGATTTTCAATATTTTTGGCGATTACTTCTTCGTATTCACCTGCGACATGGGGATCTATGGTGCGGGGCTTGCAACAGCAATCGGATCTGGGATTTCTTTCCTTGTGATGTTATCGCACTTTGCAAGCCGAAAGAATACGCTTCGCCTGGTGAGGCCAAAAAATCTGTTGGAAGAGACAGGGGATATTTTGGTCACCGGTTTTTCTACTTTTTTCATCGATGTGGCAATGGGAATCCTGACCGTATTATTTAACAGACAAATTATGAAGTATCTCGGTGCAAATGCATTGTCAATTTATGGTCCGATCATACAGGTCAGCACCTTTGTCCAGTGCTGTGCATATAGTGTCGGACAGGCTTCCCAGCCAATCGTTTCCACAAACTATGGCGCAGGTAAGGGCGGCCGCATTAAGGAAACGCTCTGTCTGGCATTGTGGACCACTGTTTTTTTCGGTGTGTTCTGGACGGCACTGAGCATGGCATGTCCTAATCTTTATATCCGTATTTTCATGGCACCTACACCGGAAATACTGGATATGGCTCCGAGCATTGTCCGCACCTATGCACTGTCGTTTCTGCTGCTGCCTTTTAATATCTTTTCCACCTATTATTTCCAGGCAATCATGAAGCCGAAGGCAGCGTTTGTGGTATCAGTGGCACGGGGACTTCTCATCAGCGGTATCCTGATTTTACTTCTTCCGGTGGTCACCGGTGCAGATTCCATTTGGTTTGCTATGCCGATTACGGAATTGCTGGTTATGATCTATGCTGCGGTAATGATCCGAAAATATACAAAAGCACTGCCGGGTGATAATGCTTTATGATCGCTGATGTGCTGAATAGCAATCTGTCACTTTTATCTTTGCAGGCACTTCCGGGGAAAATATTTTACGATCGCTGATGTGCTGAATAGCAATCCGGCACATTTATCTTTGAAAGCACTGCCGGGGAAAATGAATGTATGATACCTCTTGAGACTTTGGAAAAAAGAGACTATGATAATAGGGATGATTCAAAATGATACGATATTAGAAAGGATTATTTTATGAAAATTATTGTATTGCAGGGAAGTCCTAATGTGTCTGGTTCGACCAATATCTTAGTGGAACATTTTATCGATGGAGCAAAAGAGGCAGGACATCATATAGTAAGGTATGATCTGACAAAGATGCACATCCAGCCATGTACCGGATGCTTAAGCTGTGGCTTTGAAGGACCGTGTGTCCAAAAGGATGATAATGAGAAGATCAGGGAGGATATCTTATCGGCCGATATGATCGTGTTTGCCACACCATTGTATTATTATGGTATGTCAGCCCAGTTAAAAACGGTTGTGGACCGCTTTTGCGCCTATAATTCCAGCTTGCACGGGAAACATATGAAGTCAGCCCTGCTGACTGTGGCGATGGGAACGGAAGACTGGATCTTTGAGGCTTTGGAAAGCCATTATAAGACCCTGGTAAGATATCTGGATCTCGATGACTGTGGAATGGTACTCGGATATGGATGTGGAAGTCCCGATATGACAAAGCAATCGGAATATCCACATAAAGCATATCAGTTAGGGTTAAAACTGTCGTAAAAGGGCACGTGCATTTTCTGAGAGAATCTGCTCCTGTTCCTTTTCAGTCAAAGGCATATCTTTTAATCTCTGGACATAATCCTTCTGGCTGCACCAAGGAGAATCCGTAGCGAAAAGCACCTTGTCGGTTCCGTGTTTTCTTACAATGCGGACGAAATCTTCCGCGTGGAGATTATAATCTGCATAAGGCACCGTAGTACTTCCCGGGAGAGGGAATATCGGGCCGTAAGAAAAGGCGGTATCCAGCCAGACGGGAGCTCCTGCGAGATCCCTTTCCACATCATCCCAGCATCCCCAGTTTCCCATATGGGCAAGGACAAGCTTTTCGGGCTGGACTTCTTTTAATAATTTCAATATCTGGGAAACAGGGGAAAAATTATGTTCAAAGATTCCGATATCAATTCCTGCATGGATCAGTACGATCATGCCTAAAGAAGAAGCGTAATCGATGATGCGCATCATGCGGATATCATCCAGATCAACATTCTGATAGGCAGGATGAAGCTTAATGCCGGCAATACCGGCATTTTTTAAACGGAGAAGTTCCTCCCGATAATCCGCATAATCCGGATGCATCCCTCCAAAAGGAATGATTCCTTTAGAAAACAGATTTTCCTTGTCTTCCAGCATAGCTGTATGTATTTTGTTCACCTGGTCAGGCCTAGTCATGACCGGAAGCGTCACAGAATAGGCAATGCCAGCCTCCTCCATGGAAGAGAGAAGGCCGGTAACAGAGCCGTCCGTATGGGCAGGAATGTGCCCGACGTGTGCCAGATGATCTACAATCTTTGCGGAAACTTTCTCTGGAAACGTGTGGGTGTGGAAATCAATAATCATAATAGCCTCTTATTGATAACTGGCAGCCAGTTTGGCAAATACATCCAGGGAACGTTCTACCCGTTCGGTAGGAACACAGTAGGAAATCCGTGTATGTCCCGGACAGCCAAAACCGCTTCCCGGAACGATCAGCAGGTTGAAGTCCAATTTCGCTCTTTCACAAAAAGCAACATCGTCATCGATCAAAGTACGCGGGAACATATAGAAGGTTCCGCCTGGTTCTACCACGTGATATCCCATATCACGAAGTCCTTTTACCAGAATATTTTTATTGGTCTCATATACTGAGATATCCGAAGTTTCTGCCGCACAGTGTGCACACACTCTCTGGAATAAGCCCGGAGCATTGACATAGCCAAGGGAACGTCCAGCACCTGCAATCGCAGCATAGACCAGCTCGTGATCGTCTGCCTCATCCGGTACCACTACATATCCCATTCGTTCGCCCGGGAGAGAAAGGGATTTGGACCAGGAATAACAAACCAGAGTATTTTTATAATATTTTGGAAGATATGGGACAAAAGTATCTTTAAATGCGATCTCCCGGTATGGTTCATCCGCGATCAGATAGATTGGATGATGGTATTCTGCAGATTTCGCATCCAGGATTTCTGCCAGTTTTTTAATCGTATCTTCGGAATAAACCGCCCCGGATGGATTATTCGGGGAGTTGACGATGACTCCCTTGGTATGAGGATTGATCGCCTGTTCAAAAGCAGCAAAATCAATCTGGAAGCCTTCGATATCTGCCGGGATCAGATTCATGGATGCACCGGCCGCCTCGATAAACACCTTATATTCCGGGAAATATGGTGCAAATACGATAAATTCATCTCCAGGGCAGGACAGGCCGTTTAAGCAGCAGCATAAAGCAGCGGCAGCACCGACTGTCATATAGAGACTATCCGGGCTAAAGGAAGTCTGGAAACGGGAATTGATAGAATCAGCGATCATCTTACGCACACCGGCATCTCCCTGTGCACTGGTATAACCGTGAAGGACGACAGGATCCATTTCACGAATCAGCTTGATCGCGGTTTCATTGACACAATCCGGTGCGGGTACGCTTGGGTTCCCAAGGGAAAAATCATAGACATTTTCTGCACCGATCTTGGCACTTTGCTGTTTTCCATATTCAAAGAGTTCACGGATCACGGAACGCTGTGTGCCAAGGGCTACCATTTTTTCATTTAACATATTTTTTCCTCATTTCTGTTTAATTTCTATCATAAGATGACTTCTAAAAAAGTGATGTCCCCGCTTTTGATCAGCAGGAGATATTTGCCTATAATGATAATGCAAAACAGAAAATCTGTCAACGGATGGAAGGGGAACGTTTTCGTTGACTTTTCCACAAAATTGTGTTACCTTATCCTAGTGCAATACTTTAACAAATAAAAGAGAAAAAGCAATGAATTATATTTAGAAAAGGATGTTACTATTATGCCAGTTACCGATTTACTTGAGAGAAATCATAAACTATATGGAGAAGAAGTTGCTCTTGTAGAATTGAATCCAACGATGAAGGATACCAGAAAGACGACCTGGAAAGAATACGATCTTGTACAGCAGACTTCTCCTACACCCTACCGGAGGGAAATCACCTGGAGCGTCTTTGACGAAAAGGCCAACCGTGTGGCGAATATGCTTTTGAGCAGAGGAATCCAAAAAGGAGATCGCGTTGCGATTTTAATGTTTAACTGTCTAGAATGGCTTCCCATCTATTTTGGTATTTTAAAAACAGGAGCCATCGCAGTACCGTTTAATTTCCGTTTTGCCTCTGATGAGATCAAATATTGTGCTGACTTGGCAGAAGTCCATGTCCTTTTTTTTGGTCCGGAATTTATCGGACGAATCGAAGCAATCGAGGAAGAACTGAGCAGAGGAAGACTCCTGATTTATGTGGGAGATGGCTGTCCGACCTTTGCGGAAAGCTACCGGGAAATGGTCGCAGACTGCTCCAGTCAGCCGCCTCTGGTACGGCTGGAAGAGGATGATGATGCCGCGATCTATTTTTCTTCCGGAACGACCGGCTTCCCAAAGGCAATTTTACATAATCATGAGAGCCTGATGCAGGCAGCCCAGATGGAACAAAAACATCATCTGACCAACAGAAAGGATGTTTTTTTATGCATTCCTCCCCTCTATCATACCGGGGCGAAGTTCCACTGGATGGGGAGCTTATGTGCAGGCAGCAGGGCAGTGCTGTTAAAAGGAACCACACCGGAGATTATTCTGGATGCGGTATCGAAAGAACACTGTACGATCGTATGGCTGCTGGTACCTTGGGCACAGGATATTTTAGACAGCTTGGACAGGGGAGACATCCATTTAGAAGATTATGAACTTTCCCAGTGGAGACTGATGCACATCGGCGCACAGCCGGTTCCGCCATCACTGATCAAACACTGGAGAGAATATTTTCCAAATCATCTCTACGACACGAACTACGGCCTGTCCGAATCCACCGGTCCGGGATGCGTCCACCTTGGCATAGAAAATATTGACAAGGTCGGTGCCATCGGGATTCCGGGTTACCGCTGGTCTTGCAAGATTGTCGATGAGAACGGAAAAGAGTTGCCATCAGGGCAGGTAGGGGAACTTTGCGTCAAAGGTCCCGGATTAATGACCTGTTATTACAATGATCCGAAGGCAACTGCCGAAACCCTCAAAGACGGCTGGCTGTTTACCGGTGATATGGCAAGAAGAGATGAAGACGGCTTTTATTTTTTAGTAGACCGGAAAAAAGACGTGATCGTAAGTGGCGGAGAGAACATTTATCCGATACAGATTGAGAATTTCCTGACTGCATATGACAAAGTAAAAGATGTGGCAGTGATCGGACTTCCGGACAAGCGTCTTGGGGAGATCACCGGCGCGATCATTTCCGTAAAAGATGGAATGGAGTGCACAGAAGAAGAGATCAATCAGTACTGCATGAAGCTGCCGAGATATAAACGCCCGAAAAAGATCATCTTTGCAGACGTTCCGCGAAATGCTACCGGTAAGATCGAAAAGCCTGCCCTTCGGAAAAAATATGGGGCAGAACATCTGGTGGCACAGCAAAACAGAAGTTAAATCAGTCAAAATAATTCTTTAACTCTTTTTTCAATAATTTTAAAACCTCTTTTTCATTCTCAGGATTAGAATAATATCCATAGGAAAAAGAGGTTATTTTTTTGTATACCATGTGCTGTAATTCCGAGGTTCGTAACTTTTCAGGCTGTCCGATAATTAAAAATGCATGGCCGGAGCGGACCTGCAGAAATGCTGATTCAATATTATCGCAGTACTGTACATTTTCGTCCGTAAAATCCCCGGCAAGATCATAGAGATTCAGATGAGAACGAAGTGCCGATTCCAATGTAGGAATGGTCACGCGGCGGTGCAGTGTTTCCGGATGTTCTTTTGAAAAATTTTTTGGCAGGATACAGGTAATGGGAGAATCAGCCAGCTTTGTGAAAGTTCCATTGGGAGCCCCCTGTTTTTCCATCAGTTCTTTCGTCCCCAGAAGCATATCAATGGAATTGGTGGAAAGCGAACCGGTCAGTGATTGGTAAGGTGCGAAAACGATATCAGGCTGCAGACCGGGAATCTGCTGAAAAAGTGCAGAATAAATATGATGCATATAAGAAAAGACTTCCATCCCGTAGGTTCCTATCAAAAGGCGCGGAGATGTTTCGGCATCCAGTTTGGATAGATTGCGGATGGCATCCAGCTCCTGCTTGTAAATACTGCGGGCATTCGGATAAAACAGCTTCCCGGCATGGGTAAGGGAGACGCTCCGGGTGCTTCGCTCAAACAACTTCACCTTTAACTCATTTTCCAGGGATTGGATCTGCTTTGTGACGGTTGGCTGGGAAAAATGCAGATTGGCGGCAGCACGGGCAAAATTCAGTTCTTTTGCGACTTCCAGAAAACATTTTAATTGTACACTATTCATGGGCAACAGGCCTCCTGTATCTTCACACAGATTAATTCAAACCAGAGCATCCCAACAAAAAAATTATTCATTGAGGCAATGCTCATTATACTGGCAGGAACGGTCGGATGTCTGCTTGCACCAACTTTTCCAGTATTGCTTCTCTGCCGTATGGTGCAGGCGGTAGGGACCGGAATGATGATTCCGATTATCAAGTTTTAAGCAGAAAACCGCAGCCAACTTCAGTTGCCTGCGGATGAAT
>CAVFXN010000003.1:0-84443 GCA_963626755.1 Bacteroidaceae bacterium | reverse complement strand
TAAGACACCGCCCTTTCACGGCGGTAACATGGGTTCAAATCCCGTAGGAGTCACTTGTGGCGTCGTAGCCAAGTGGTAAGGCAGAGGTCTGCAACACCTTCATCACCAGTTCAAATCTGGTCGACGCCTCTTTAGAGACTAGTCTGTGATTAGTCTCTTTTTGACATTCCATTTGGAATAATTGCATATCGCGGGGTAGAGCAGTCTGGTAGCTCGTCGGGCTCATAACCCGGAGGTCGTTGGTTCAAATCCTTCCCCCGCAACTTCGAAAGCAAGAACATGGATCGATAAAAAGATCCCTGTTCTTTTTTTTATGGAATTAGGAAACATGGCGCAAGCGACCGCGCTCGGCGAAAGAATCCTGCAGGCAGGCCTCTTTCTACTATATATAGAAACTTTCGTTTCTGTGATATGAAAATGCTACAAAAACGCTCCGAGAGGATGTACACTCGCACGGAAATGAAAGTCAAATGAAAGCTCTTGTTCTGTTAGCTATCCTCCGAAAAAACATATAAAGAGTGAGAGATTTGATAGGGTAAAAAGATAAAACATTTTGTAGAAAAAGTAGTCAATTATGAAAATGCTGTGGAACTTTAATAAAGAGAAAATTTAATCAAAAAAAAATATGATAATTTTGTTGCAAATCGTCAAAGATTGTGATAAGTTAAGTATCGTGGGGTCAGAAAGCCTGGAAGCTAACAGAACTCGTAATTTCAAAGTTATTACTTGTAATTTTTTTTTAACAATTTCGAAAGCAAGAATATGGATAAATGAAAAGACCGGAGTTCTTTTTGTAAGCTTCCACACCAGGTCGGAATAGAACGCCATTCTCAGAACAGAGTCCTGCATTTCATTTTCAAAAAATCTGAAAAATTAGATGAAATAAGGCGGCTGGTTAGAATAAAGATACAAAATATTGTATACAGACAGAGATTATATGTGATAAGATTGTGAAAAATTCATAAAGGGAAAATTTAATCAAAAAATAATATGATAATTTTGTTGCAAACCATCAAAGATTGTGATAAGATTAACACATCGTACTAGAAATGTTCTAGCCTAGCAACTATCAAAATATTGATAATGAAAATGGAGGAATTAGATTATGGCAAAAAAAGTTGTATTAGCAGGTGCTTGTCGTACCGCAATTGGAACAATGGGTGGTGGATTAAGCACAGTACCAGCAGCTGACTTGGGATCAATCGTAATTAAAGAAGCATTAAAAAGAGCAAACGTACCAGCAGATCAGGTAGACGAAGTATTAATGGGATGCGTTATCCAGGCTGGTCTTGGACAGAACGTTGCACGTCAGGCTTCCCTGAATGCAGGACTGCCAATCGAAGTACCTGCTGTAACAATCAACGTAGTTTGCGGTTCCGGACTGAACTGTGTAAACCTTGCTGCAACAAAGATTCTTGCTGGTGAAGCAGATATCGTGATTGCCGGTGGTATGGAAAATATGTCCATGGCTCCATTCTGTTTAGATAAAGCACGTTATGGATACAGAATGAACAATGGCGTATTAAAAGACTGTATGGTAAATGATGCGTTAACAGATGCATTTAACCACTATCATATGGGAATCACTGCAGAAAACGTTGCAGAACAGTGGAAACTGACCAGAGAAGAATTAGATGAGTTCTCCGCTAATTCCCAGCAGAAAGCTGAAAAAGCTATGGCAGATGGCAAATTCAAAGACGAGATCGTTCCTGTAGAAGTAAAACTTAAAAAGAAAACAGTGATCTTTGATACAGATGAAGGTCCACGTCCTGGAACAACAGCAGAAAGCATTTCTAAATTACGTCCAGCTTTCAAGAAAGATGGTATCGTAACAGCAGCTAACTCTTCAGGTATCAATGATGGTGCAGCATGTATCGTTGTTATGAGCGAAGAAAAAGCAAAAGAATTAGGCGTTACTCCAATGGCAACATGGGTAGCAGGAGCATTAGGCGGAGTAGATCCTTCCATCATGGGTGTTGGACCAGTCGCTTCCACAAAGAAAGTTCTTGCAAAAACAGGAATGAAGATTGATGACTTTGATCTGATCGAAGCAAACGAAGCTTTTGCAGCACAGTCATTAGCAGTAGGAAGAGAGCTTGGATTTGATACATCGAAATTAAACGTAAACGGTGGAGCAATCGCTTTAGGACATCCAGTTGGAGCATCCGGATGCCGTATTCTTGTTACATTATTACATGAAATGCAGAAACGTGATGCAAAGAAAGGTCTTGCTACTCTGTGTATCGGTGGTGGTATGGGCTGCTCAACAATCGTTGAAAGAGACTAATTACGTATATTATATAACGAAGATATCCGGATTCAAACCAATGAATCCGGCTGTATCTATTTTATGAAAAATAGAAATTTTAACAAATAACATAGTTTGTAATCTGAAGGGAGATACATACAATGGGATTGATCGAATATGAAATTGATGGACAGGTTGGAATTATCACAATTAACCGTCCAAAGGCCCTGAATGCGTTAAACAGCCAAGTGCTGAAAGAGTTAGATGAAACAATTGATGCAGTAGATTTAGATGCGATCCGCTGTCTGATCATCACCGGAGCTGGTGAAAAATCTTTTGTTGCCGGAGCAGACATTGCAGAAATGAGCACTTTGACAAAAGAAGAAGGCGAAGCATTTGGTAAAGCTGGAAATGACGTATTTAGAAAAATCGAAGTACTTCCTATTCCAGTAATCGCAGCAATCAACGGTTTTGCATTAGGCGGAGGCTGCGAGATTTCCATGAGCTGTGATATCAGACTTTGTTCTGAAAAAGCAGTCTTTGGACAGCCGGAAGTAGGTCTCGGCATCACTCCTGGATTTGGAGGAACTCAGAGACTTGCCCGTATCGTAGGACCGGGAAAAGCAAAACAGTTAATTTATACTGCCCGCAATATCAAAGCACCGGAAGCTTACCGCATCGGACTGGTCAATGAAGTATATCCGGCAGAAGAATTAATGGATCAGGCGAAAAAGATGGCCAAAACGATTGCAGGCAATGCCCCGATCGCAGTTCGTGCTTGCAAAAAAGCAATCAACGAAGGTCTGGAAGTTGGAATGGATGAAGCTCTTGTAATCGAAGAGAAATTATTCGGAAGCTGCTTCGGTACAGAAGACCAGAAATATGGAATGGCATTTTTCCTTGACAAAAACAAAGAAAAAGTAAAAGAGCCATTTAAAAACTGTTAAGAAATTTTGGGAAATATCGTAAGATATTGTGCGATCTATGTGAATATCATATAGTCACAATACATTTTTATAGGAGGTTATCATAATGAAAGTTGGAGTTATTGGCGCTGGTACAATGGGTTCTGGTATTGCACAGGCATTTGCACAGACAGAAGGATATGAAGTATATTTATGTGATATTAATGACGAATTTGCTGCAAATGGAAAAAACAAAATCGCAAAAGGTTTTGAAAAAAGAGTAGCAAAAGGAAAAATGGATCAGGCAAAAGCAGATGCCATCCTCGCTAAAATCACTACTGGAACAAAAGATATCTGTACAGATGTTGATTTAGTTGTAGAAGCAGCTTTGGAAGTTATGTCCGTAAAACAGCAGACATTTAAAGAATTACAGGATATCGTTCCTGCAGAATGTATGTTTGCAACCAACACATCTTCTTTATCTATTACAGAAATCGGTGCAGGTCTTGACAGACCGGTAATCGGAATGCATTTCTTCAATCCAGCTCCGGTTATGAAATTGATCGAAGTAATCGCAGGACTGAACACACCAGTAGAAATGGTTGACAAAATTAAAGCAATCTCAGAAGAAATTGGAAAGACTCCTGTACAGGTAGAAGAAGCTGCAGGTTTTGTAGTTAACAGAATCTTAATTCCAATGATCAATGAAGCAGTTGGCATTTATGCTGACGGTGTTGCTTCTGTAGAAGGTATCGATACCGCTATGAAATTAGGTGCAAATCACCCAATGGGACCTCTCGCTTTAGGAGATTTAGTTGGTCTTGATATCTGCCTTGCAATTATGGAAGTATTATACAATGAGACTGGTGATTCCAAATATCGTCCACATCCATTATTAAGAAAAATGGTTCGTGGCGGTAAATTAGGACAGAAAACAGGCATTGGTTTCTATAATTACAAAAAATAATCTAAAAAGTTAATAGAGCCGTGGGGATATTCTGTCCTCACGGCTTTAGGTGGGTTACCACCAAAATAACCAATTTTAAATGGAGGAATGAGAAAATGGATTTCACATTAAGCAAAAAGCATGAAATGGCTAGACAGCTCTTTAAAGAGTTCGCCGAAAACGAAGTGAAACCTCTTGCTCAGGAGGTTGACGAAACAGAACATTTTCCAGAGGAAACCGTTGCTAAAATGCAGAAATTAGGTTTCATGGGAATTCCTGTGCCAAAAGAATATGGTGGACAGGGCTGTGATCCTTTAACATATATTATGTGTGTTGAAGAGATTTCCAAAGCTTGTGCTACCACTGGTGTTATTTTATCAGGTCACACATCTCTTTGTGTTGATCCGATCATGACCTATGGTACAGAAGAACAGAAACAGAAGTATCTGGTTCCGCTTGCAAAGGGCGAGAAATTAGGTGCATTTGGTCTTACAGAACCAGGTGCAGGAACAGATGCTCAGGGTGTTCAGACAAAAGCCGTATTAGATGGTGACGAATGGGTATTAAATGGCTCAAAATGTTTCATCACAAACGGTTTCTATGCTGATTACTACATCATCATCGCCATTACAAGCGTTGATACTGATGCAAGAGGAAGAAAGAAAAAGAGATTCTCTGCATTTATCGTAGAAAAAGGAACACCAGGATTTACCTTTGGTACAAAAGAAAAGAAAATGGGTATCCGTGGTTCCGCAACATATGAATTGATTTTCCAGGATTGCCGTATTCCAAAAGATGCTTTACTTGGACCGATGGGTAAAGGTTTTGCTATCGCTATGCACACATTGGATGGTGGACGTATCGGTATCGCTTCCCAGGCTCTTGGTATTGCAGAAGGTGCTTTAGATGCTACGATCGCTTACGTTAAAGAAAGAAAACAGTTTGGCAGACCAATCGCAGCACAGCAGAATACACAGTTCCAGCTTGCAAACATGGCTACAAAGGTAGAGGCAGCAAAACTGCTTGTATACAAAGCAGCCGTTGCAAAACAGACACAGAAAGTATATTCCATTGAAGCAGCAAAAGCAAAATTATTTGCAGCAGAGACAGCTATGGATGTAACAACAAAATGTGTTCAGTTACTTGGTGGTTACGGCTACATCAGAGAGTACGACGTAGAGCGTATGATGCGTGATGCCAAGATCACAGAAATCTACGAAGGAACATCAGAAGTTCAGCGTATGGTTATTTCTGGTAACTTATTGAAATAAGGAGGGAAAATACTGTGAAAATCGTAGTATGTATAAAACAGGTACCTGATACAAAAGGTGGAGTAAAGTTCAAACCGGACGGAACTCTTGACAGAGCAGCTATGCTCACTATTATGAATCCAGATGATAAGGCAGGATTGGAAGCTGCTCTTAGAATAAAAGATGAAACAGGCGCAGAAGTAACTGTAGTTACTATGGGTCTTCCAAAAGCAGAGGAAGTTCTGCGTGAAGCAATGGCAATGGGTGCAGACAAGGGAATCCTTGTTACAGACCGTGTTTTAGGCGGAGCTGATACATGGGCTACTTCTACAACAATTGCTGGCGCACTTAGAAATATTGATTATGATTTAATCATCACAGGCCGTCAGGCTATCGATGGTGATACTGCACAGGTAGGACCTCAGATCGCAGAGCATCTGGGTCTTCCGTTAATTTCCTATGCACAGGATATTAAAATTGAAGGCGATCACGTAATCGTTCAGAGACAGTATGACGACAGATATCATGTATTAAAAGCAAAAATGCCATGTGTTATCACAGCACTTTCTGAATTAAATGAGCCACGTTATATGACTCCAGGTGGAATTTTTGATGCATATGATGCAGAAATTACAACATGGGGAAGAGCAGATCTTAAAGATGTAGATGACAGCAACCTCGGTCTTGCAGGATCCCCTACACAGATTGCAAAAGCATCTGATAAGGTACGCAAAGGCAAAGGTGTCATGATGACAGCAGAAACTCCGGAAGAAGGAGTAGATTACATCATGGACAAACTGTTAACAAAACATGTTATCTAATTGTAAAGGAAATGTGGTGAATAGAATGAATTTAGAACAATATAAAGGTGTATTTATATATGCTCAGCAGGTTGACAACAAAATTGATTCCATCGCTTTAGAGCTGCTTGGAAAAGCAAGTGACCTGGCTGCAGATTTAGGCACAGATGTAACAGCAGTTTTAATCGGTTCTGATGTAAAAGGACTGGCAGACCAGCTGGCAGAATATGGTGCAGATAAAGTAATCGTAGTAGATGATCCAGAATTAAAAGAATACAGAACAGAGCCATACACACATGCTCTTGCTTCCGTTATCAATGAATACAAACCGGAAATCCTTCTGGTTGGTGCAACAGCAATCGGCCGTGACTTAGGCCCTCGTGTTTCCGCAAGAGTTGCTACCGGTCTTACCGCAGACTGTACCGTACTGGAAATCGGCGAATTTAAGGCACGTGGAGATAAAGAGCCACGTCAGGGACAGCTGTTAATGACCCGTCCTGCATTTGGTGGAAACACAATTGCTACCATCGCTTGTCCGAACCATCGTCCACAGATGGCTACCGTACGTCCAGGCGTTATGCAGAAAAAAGAGCCTGTTGCAGGTGCAAAAGCTGAAATCATCGAATACAATCCTGGATTTACTCCGGATGACAAATACGTAGAAATCCTTGACATCGTAAAATCTGTTTCTGAAACAGTAGATATCCAGGCTGCTAAGATCCTGGTATCCGGTGGACGTGGTGTAGGATCTCCTGAAAACTTTGCACTGCTGGATGATCTGGCAGCAGCAATTGGCGGAACAGTTTCCTGTTCTCGTGCTGTAGTAGACAGTGGCTGGAAATCGAAAGATTTACAGGTTGGACAGACTGGAAAAACTGTACGTCCGAATGTATACTTTGCAATCGGAATTTCTGGAGCAATCCAGCACGTTGCAGGTATGGAAGAATCCGATATCATCATCGCTATCAACA
The DNA here is from genome assembly GCA_963626755.1 of Bacteroidaceae bacterium. Lineage (GTDB taxonomy): Bacteria > Bacillota > Clostridia > Lachnospirales > Lachnospiraceae > Anaerobutyricum. Next base: position 77,323 of record CAVFXN010000003.1, on the reverse strand, counting down.
AAGACCCGGATGCACCGATCTTTGATGTAGCAGATTACGGTATTGTTGGAGATGCGCTGAAGATTGTTCCTAAGCTGACAGAGGCAATCAAAGCACAGGCTGCAAAATAATTACCAATTGAAAAAATAAAAAGACGACAGTGAAATTGAGGTAACCCCTCAAAGTCAGACTTTTTCGAGACGGCTTCGGCCGTCTCTTTTTTTGTAATTTGAAGGTCGAGCCTATATTAAATAGGAGTCATCCATCCTGTCTTTTCTGTTGTTTTTGCAATATTTTATAAAAAAATAAGATTATATATAAAAAGATAAAGCATATCCTCTTTTTTGCATAAAATATCAAAAAATGTAAAATATTAGATAAATTGTGTTATAATGTTTTTGCAGTGATGAAAACATATAAGAATGAAAGGAGGAAGACATGTCACAGTTCATTGTATCAACGAAAGAGATTTCCAGTAAAAGGGAAAGCCTGATCGCATTAAGCAGCTCATTAAAGAGCCAGATCAGTAACCTTGAAACTCTCGGCAACAGTCTGAATTCCATGTGGGAAGGGGCAGCAAAAGAAAGTTATATCAAAGGTTTAAAGATCGATATTGAGAAGATGAAGAGTCTGCTTAAGGCAATTATGGAGTTCATTGATGTACTTCAGAAGATCATTACAATATACAATACGACGGAAAAGAAAAACCAGTCAACCGCTTTAGGGTGAAAAATGATTTCAGGAGGATTTTTATGGTAGAAAAGATTAATGTCACACCGGAAAAGCTGAAGACCACAGCGGCATCTTTTCAGGAAACAGGAGCCGGGATCCGCAGAACCACAGCGGATATGATGCAGCTCATCACCGGAATAAGCACTACAATTTGGAGCGGTGATGCATGCAGTTCCTTTCTTGGGAAGTTTAAAGGTCTGGAGGCAGATATTAATAAAATGTATCAGATGATAGAGGAGGAAGCACAGAATCTGATTACGATTTCCAAAGAATATCAGAGTGCAGAAGAGCAGAATAAGGCAGCTTCTGCCGCATTAAAAAATAATGTGATTCTGTAGAGATGTGATAAAAAAATGCTATGATTTCTGTGTTGATTATCTGTAATAACAGAGAAGAAGGTGTATATTTTAGTGCCTTATGCAACCAGGCAATGACAGTTCTCGGGAACGAAGATCTATATAGCTGTATTATAAGTGACGAAAACTGGGAGCAGACCAATTTCAAGAACATCGTTCTGCCTGACCTCCTCATTGCAGAGGCATGCAGTCTGAAAGCGTTGGACCGGGTAAAAGAAATTCGAAGATATTTTTCAAATGTAACCATGCTTTTAATATCAAATAGTGGAATCTCTCCGGAATATTATGTTAATTTTGAAATCTCTCCGGATTTGCTGCTGATCAAACCGTATAACCCTGTGAAGATCCAGGGGGTGATACATACATTTTTATCATATTTTTGTATAAAGAGAGAAGAGAGAAAGAATGCTAATTTACTGCCGGTTACATCGGCAGGGGAGATTCATTACCTTGATTACAGAGACATCTATTATTTTGAGGCAAATGCAAAGAAAGTTATTCTTTATAATAAAGGGAAGGAAGTGATATTTAATTTTTCTTTGCATAAACTGGAGCAGCAGTTACCTGTGTATTTTATACGATGCCACCGCAGTTATATTGTCAATTCATTATTTATAAAAAAACTGGATATTTCTAATCAGTCGTTATACATGAAAAATGAAGCAGTTATCCCAATATCAAAAAAATATAAAGGCAGATTAAATATATCATTAAAAAAATATAAAATATAATAGATAATTTTAGTTGACCCGGTTATGTAACGGTGGTAGAATAAGCTTATGATATTTTTTTAACAAGAACTAGAGTTTGTTAGGAGGAGAAACATGAGTTATATTAAGGAATATGCACAAAAACTTGTTACAGCGGAGGAGGCTGTCAAAGTAGTTAATTCACATGACTGGGTCGATTATGGATGGACGACAGGTACACCGGTTGCACTGGATGCAGCATTGGCTGCAAGAGCAGATGAACTGGAAGATGTCAAGGTTCATGGGGGTATCTTATTATGGGAACCGGAGATTTTTAAAGTAGAAAATACAGGGGATCATTTTACCTGGAACTCCTGGCATATGGGTGGACTCGAAAGAAGAGCGGTCAATAAGGGATTTGCTTACTATTGCCCATTAAAATATTCAGAGCTTCCAAGATATTACAGAGAGAATATTCAACATATCAATGTTGCAATGTTCCAGGTTACACCTATGGATAAGCACGGATTCTTTAACTTTGGTCCGAATGCATCTCATATGAAGGCAGTATGTGATGTAGCAGATGTTGTGATCGTAGAAGTAAACGAGAACATGCCGCGCTGTCTTGGTGGATTTGAAGAAAATATCCATGTTTCTGAGGTAGATTATATCGTGGAAGGTGAGAACCCACGGATTGGTGAACTGGGTGCAGGTGCGCCTCCAACCGAAGTGGACAAGGCAGTAGCACAGTTGATTGTGGAAGAAATTCCGAACGGTGCATGTCTTCAGCTGGGAATCGGCGGAATGCCAAATACTGTAGGTTCAATGATTGCAGAATCCGATTTAAAAGATTTAGGTGTACATACAGAGATGTATGTTGATGCCTTTGTAGATATTGCAAAAGCAGGAAAGATTAATGGATCAAAGAAGAATATTGATAAGGGACGTCAGGTATATGCATTTGGTGCCGGAACCAAGAAGATGTATGATTATTTAGATGATAATCCAGAATGTATGAGCGCACCGGTTGATTATACGAACAGCGCAAAGACGATTGCCCAGATTGATAATTTTATTTCGATTAATAATGCGGTAGATATTGATTTATACGGGCAGGTTAATGCAGAGAGTGCAGGTATCAAACAGATCAGCGGTGCTGGCGGACAGCTTGATTTTGTACAGGGAGCATATCTGTCGAAAGGTGGAAAGAGTTTTATTTGCTGTTCCGCTACCTTTACATCCAAGGATGGAGTAAAGCATAGCAGAATCAGACCGACTCTGGCAGAAGGATCTACTGTTACAGATACCCGTGCAAACACGCATTATGTGGTAACAGAGTTTGGTAAGGTATGTTTGAAAGGAATGTCTACCTGGGAGAGAGCAGAGGCATTAATTAATATTGCTCACCCGGATTTCAGAGATGAATTGATCAAAGAAGCAGAAAAGATGCATATTTGGAGAAAGAGTAACAAATAGTGATAGCGAAGACAATGATCTGAGATCAAGACAGCTATAACAATCACCCCTGTACAAAAGAATTGGAATCGTACTTTTGGACAGGGGTTCTTTTTATCAATGGTTATTTGTAACTACATGAGCAAAAGTCAAGCTGCAAAGCAGCGATTTTGCGAATGAGGGTACGGAATCGTTACAGTTATTTTAAGATCAGGTTATCAATATTGCGTATGATAATGGTTGATTTTCCCGTCACATCAGTTTGTACTTCAAAATTAGCCAGTTTATTATATGTTTCCATGGGAATGGAAATTTCGATGCCGCTGTCTGTAACCATTACCTGTTTTTCTAACTTCTTTACTGTATTTTCATTGGCGACAGTAAAATGATCAAACTGCAGATCATACTGTTCCATCTTTTCATCAAATTCTGATTTTTTCTCCGGGCTTTTTCCAAATAATTTCTGTCCGATTTCTTCGATATCGAAGGATTGATGATCCCTGTATTCTTTTTGTAAGGCACTCTTTGTATCCATTTTTGTCTTTAAATCAGCACCGTCGTATTTATTGGAGATATTGTTAATTACTTTTGTAAGAATATTTAACTTTTTTTTTGGAGGGATGCTGGTGTGACATATGAGAAATCTCTCAGACAGGTAATAGATTTTTTCTCCGTTTACCTCATATCGTTTTTCCAGAAGCTGAATATGAAAGTCAGAAAGGTTAATGATCACAGCCTCCGGTATCCGGGAAGAGGAAGAGGGAAGTAAGGCGTCTGATTTGATAATTTTTGACTCAGGAGAGGGAGTCATGGAGATCTCATGGGTATAACTTTCTCTGTAATTCATTTTTAACAGGGCAAGATAAATCACACCTTCTGCCTGAAATGTAACAAAAAGCAAGTCTGCCGGGGGAATGTCCAGACCTTCCCCCATTGCAATATAGAGCTTGTTTGCAATTGCCTGGCTTGTTTCAATGAAAGAAGTATCTTCGGATTCTTCCCAGGACTCCAGAATAGAATATATAGGGGAAGTTTCCTCGTTGAAAGAACAGTTTTTGGTGTCATCGCTGGAAATAATTTTATAGATATGGTTCCGAATGAAATCATGCAGATCCGGACCTGGATTGAGCAAAGTATGGGAAAGAATACAGTTCCCGTGGCTGGTATCTAAAATATGCAAAATAGCTTTTCTTATAATGATATCATCTCTTGCAATCATGATTATAGTATAACTCCTTTTTTTAATCTGAATTAACAGTATACCACTTTAGGAGTAAAGAAGCTATGGCGATTTTAATTTTAGTTTATGGAAAAGAATTTTTTAAACAGTTTCTGTTTCCGGGCAATCAGGATGCGGACTATCCAATGATATTAAATAAAGAAAGTTTTTCTCTTCCAGAAACGGCAGATTTGACACTCAGAACAAAAGCAAACCAGTGTTTTTTGCGACGAAGGGAAGGCTGTGAGATCTGCGCATCCTGTTTGCAAGATAAAGATTTGGAACAAAAGAATCATGGAGACTGGATCAGATTATATCCAGATACGATGTATGAATTAATCTTTCCGGGAAAAGAGCGGGTCACGATTGATTTCCAGGAAAAAAACAGTATTTCCTTTGCTTTGAAAAAATACCGCTTGAATCAGGAAATATGTATTGGAAGAGGGGAAGAGAATCAGATCGTAGTAGATCATGGAGCGGGATTGTCCCGTGTGCATGCGATGATACGGAAAGATGGCCGGAAATGGGAAATACAGAATAAGAGTGTGAATGGGCTATATGTCAATGGAAAGTTTATTCGTAAAGAAAAAGAGTTAAATTATGGGGATGTGATGGAAATCCCAGGAATCCGGATGATATTTCTGGGCGAATATCTTGCAGCAGAGTATGCAGGAAAAAGTGCAGAGCAGGAAGTGGAGATTCCGGAAACATCAGAAAATACGGCTTACCTGACAGTGGCATCGGAAGGATTGTTCCGGCGTTCTCCCAGATGTATGGAACATATGGAAGCAGAAGAGATTTGTTTGGAGGCACCTCCAGTTTTGGAAGATAATGAGGGGACTTCTGTTTTTATGATGATTGGTTCTCTGTGTAATATGATGCTCCCAATGCTCATCATGAATCTTTTTGTAATTTACGGTATGAAAAAAGAGAAGGAGCATATCGGAATCTATGTCTATTCCGGTCTGGTCATGATACTTGTGTCAGCACTGGCGACAATAAGCTGGGCATTTATCGCGAAAAATCATGAGAAAAGGCACAACAAAAAGAAAAAGGAACTGGAAATGAGCCTGTTTCAAAAGCATCTAAATAGAAAGAATCAGATTCTGCATGACCGGTATGAAAAAACTAAAAAAATCTTAAACAGCAGATATTTAGATATGGAAACGTATCTCAGTGCTCCCCAAAATATTACAACATTATGGAGCAGGAACCCTTCGCATGAAGACTTCTTGAAATGCAGGATGGGAATCGGAAATATGCCTTTTCAAATAAAAATTAACATACCAGAAGAAAGCATGAAATATGAAGAAAGTGGTCTGTGGATGCAGATGAAAAAAATGAAAGATCACTATCAGATTTTATATCAGGTTCCAATGCTGCTGGATTTAAAAAAATATTCTCAGATAGGAATTGTCGGATGGAGTGAGGCATCCAGAAATATCCTGCAGAATCTGGCAGGGCAGATTGCATGGAATCACTGTTATACGGAAGTGAAAATGGGATTTATATATAATAAGGAACAAAATACTCATGAAAGGGAGTGGGACTTTTGTAAGTGGCTTCCCCATGTATGGGATGGATCCCAAAAAATCAGACTGATCGCCGAAGATAAAGAGACGGCAAGAAAAGTTTGCTATCAACTATATCAGACATTCAAAGAAAGGGAAGAGAGAAATTTAACGGGATGTTTGGATCAGGATACCCTGCTTCCTCATTATGTTTTATTTATAGCTGAACCGGAATATCTGGAAGGAGAACTCTTTTCAAAATATTTATTGCATCATGAGAACAAATATGGATTGACGGTTGTATGGACTGCAACACACAGAGACAGATTGCCCAATCTGTGCAGACTGATTTTGGAAAACACAGAGACATTCGCAGGATGGTATCCTGTCGATCGACGGAATCAGGAACAGGTATGTGTACACTTTGATCGTGTTTCCGGGCATTTGACAGAGAAGCTTGCGAGAAAACTATCTGCTTTTCGGGTAGCGGAATTTGAAGAGAACAAGAATATTCCAGAAAAAATAGATTTTCTGGGAATGTATCACGTAGAGGAACTTTCCAAGCTAGACATAGAAGAACGATGGAAGAAAAATATGATTTATGAAAGCGCAGGTGTCATCATCGGGGAAAAGGCCGGAGGGATCCCCTGTTATTTAGACATTCATGAACGCTATCATGGTCCGCATGGATTAATTGCAGGTACCACAGGTTCCGGAAAAAGTGAGGTCTTGCAGACTTATATCCTATCTCTGGCAGTGAATTTCAGTCCGGAAGATGTGAATTTTCTTCTGATTGATTACAAAGGCGGAGGAATGTCAGGATTATTTGCCGGGCTTCCCCATGTCTGCGGACAGATTTCCAATCTGTCAGAAAGTCAGGTAAACAGGGCAATGGTGTCTGTCAAAAGTGAAAATAAAAGAAGGCAGATTTTATTTAGAAAACACAGGATCAATCATATTAATGACTATACAAAACGATTTCACCGAGGGGAGGAGCAAGTTCCTTTGCCCCATCTTTTTATCATAGTAGATGAATTTGCAGAATTAAAAAAAGAAAAACCGGAATTTATGGATGAGCTGATCAGTGTCGCGCAGGTGGGACGGAGCCTGGGAGTTCATTTGATTTTAGCTACACAGAAACCGGGAGGGGTAGTGGATGATAAGATCTGGAGTAATTCCAGATTTCGGATCTGTCTTCGGGTACAGGAAAAGCAAGACAGCCAGGAGATGTTACATAATATGGATGCCTGCAATATTTTACAGGTGGGACGAGGATATTTGCAGGTGGGAAATAACGAGATCTACGAACAGTTTCAATCAGGGTGGAGCGGAGCAGAGTTTTTCAAAGAAAAGCGTTTTGATGAAACGGTGCAGCTTCTCAATATTAATGGAGAAGCAGATAAAGAAGGAATTTTGGATCAAAAAAAGACGGAAGGGAAAAGGCAGACACAGCTCGAAGCGGTAAAGTCCTATATTTATCATTTATCACAAAAAGGGAAATATGCGAAGGCACGTACTTTGTGGATGGAACCTCTTCCCAGACAGTTATGTTTATCTGATTTAAAGAAGGACAGCGGGGAAGAAAAAGGAAGATGTTTCGCCTATATCGGAAGGTTTGATGATCCGGAGCAACAGTCACAGCCGGCATTTTGTATTCATTTATTGGAAAGCGGGCATATTGCAGTGCAGGGAAGAAGTGCATCCGGCAAAAGTGTGCTTTTGCAAACGATGATTTTCTCACTGTTAGAAGAAAACAGGCCAGAAGAGGTGCAGTTGTATCTTTTGGATTTTGATGAAAATCAGTTATCTGTTTTTTCTCCCATGCCTCATGTAGGGGAAGTAATCTGTGGGGAAGAAACTGAGAAAATCCGCAGGCTGTTTTTCTTCCTTGAAGAAGAGTTAAAAAAGAGAAAAAAGAAATTTGGCGGGGGCAATCTGGAACAATACAGAAATGCCTATCAGGAAGAATTGCCGATGATTGTGGTAGTGATTGACAGTTTTACAACATTTTGTGAAAGAACAGAACAACAGTATGAAAAAGAGCTGTTTGCACTTCTGCGTGAAGGGGAAAAAGCAGGAATCTTGCTCGTTGTTGCCGCGGAATCTTTTCTGGTACCGGGAGCTGGCGGAAGAATGGGAGATTTTTTTCAAACCAAAATTTGCCTTTCTATGAAGGATAAGTATGCTTACGGAGACGCACTGGGGATGATTCAGGTTCCGGTCTTTCCGGAAAAAGGAATTGCCGGGCGTGGAGTTGCCTTTTATCAAAAAAGAATTCTGGAGTTTCAAACAGCATTGTGTATAAAAGCAGCAAATAATTATGAAAGAATTGAGAAAATGAAAAAAATAATCCGGCAAACTGCTTCCCGCACCAAAGGAAAGAAAGCAAAAAGGATACGAACCCTGCCGCAGAAACCAGGCTGGGAGGCCTTTTTAAGAGATATGCAGGAAAGCGAAATCAAAGGAGATGCTTTGAAAAAAAGACAAGACAAAGAGACAGATGAGGAGAAAACCTACGGGAGGGCAAAGGTGTGTATCGGGTATGATGACAGGACTGCCGAGATTTTCAAACTGTTTTTAGATGACATCTATTGTTTTCTTGTTATGGGTTATACAGAGAGATCTCTGAATAACTGGATGAAAATATTAATTTCTTTCCCTCAGGATCAGGAAACGCAATATTATCTGATCGATCGAAAAGAAAACCAGCCGGATAGGGGCATTTCAGAAGAAAGCCATATCATTCAAACGGAAGAAACCTTATTTCATTTTTTTGAGGAGTTGACACCGGTTTTTGCCGAACGGAGCCATTGCGGACAAAAAAATGTTCCGGGGTGTAAAAAATACTTTATTCTCATCGCAGATTTATCAGATTTCCTTGAAATGATTTATGAAGGCAGATACGAAATGAAAGGATTTTTAGAAAATATATGGGAAAAAGGGGGAGGATATCAAATCTATTTTTGGGCTATGCTGAATTTATCCGGAAGGATGTCCGTGAAAAGGTATCCGGCTTTTGAGTTATTTTCTTCCTATCAGACAGGGATGCAGCTAGGTGGAAACTTGTTGGAAAATGAATATTTTTCAGAAGTATGTTCCTGTGAAGAATTATCCTATGAAGAAAAAAGTATGAGATTGAAGGAAAATGAAGCGTGGCTGTTTGAAAAGGAGGAAAAGCCGGTAAAGTTGATTATACCGGAGATAAAATAAATGATAGATATCGATGTATTTGTGGCAGGTGTTCGTAAATGGTATGAATTTCAATGTGATGATACAAAAAAGAGCGGGGAGATCGCAGAAAAAATATGTGAGATCGTGCAAAAAAAAGAAGGAATCGATAGTGAATGTGATAAAAAAAATATTTGGCTTTGCAGTATCGAACAGCAGAGAGTTCTGGATGGTAGTCGATCCCTGAAGGAAGAAAACATTATCAATGGAATGCGGCTGATTTTAGTATGATCCAAAAAACAGGATGCTGGTGCAGGAGCCGATAAAAAGGAAGTGGCAATGTGTTAGAGGCAGGACAAATTTTGGGAGGAAAATATGAAATTATCTCCGTGATCGGACGAGGTGGTACGAGTGTTGTATATCTGGCTCTTCATATAAGACTGAAACAAAAGTGGGCGATCAAAGAAATCGACAGGGAATCCTGTGAAAATTATGGGATCATCTGCCGGCAGCTTCTCACAGAGGCAGATATCTTAAAAAAGCTGAAGCATCTCTCCCTTCCCCAGATCATAGATATTATAGAAGAAAAAGACACAATATGGCTGGTGATGGAATATGTGGAAGGGGAGTGTTTAAAGGAAATTCTGAGACGGGAGGGAAGGATAGAGGAAGAGAAGGTATTAGAATGGGGACGCCAGCTGTGCCAAGTCCTTTTCTATCTCCATACAAGAAAGCCGCCAATTATCTACCGTGATTTAAAACCCTCTAACCTGATGATTAAAAAAGATGGCCGTTTGGTTCTCATTGATTTTGGAACAGCCAGGGAATACTGTTATAAAGAGAAATGGGAAGATACCACTTATTTGGGGACAAGAGGATATGCGGCACCAGAGCAGTATGGGGGATTGGGACAGACAGATGCCCGGACAGATATTTACTGCTTAGGATTTACCTTTTACCATCTGTTAACGGGATTTAACCCGGAAAAGCCACCTTATAAAATGCATCCGCCCGATGTCTGGGAAGATATGGTATCGGAACATATGAAAGAAATCATAGTAAAATGTACCAGGCTTGATCCCAAAGACAGGTATCAGGATTGTGAGGAACTCTACGATGTGCTGTTGGGAGCAGATAAAGAAAACAGGATTCATATACAAAAAGAAAGAAAAAATATCCGTAATTTTCTGGGTATTTTGCTCATGATGTTTTTTTCTGGAATGTTGTGCCTGGGATCTCGAGTTCTTTTGGTGCAATACAGGGAGAAGGCAGTAGATACCTATCTGGCGATAGCGGAGAAATCACAAAATCCTGAGATTACAAAGAAAAATTATAGGAAGGCCTTAGAGCTGCACCCGTCTAATACGAAGATTTATCAAAGTCTGGCGGCACATTATATCAGGACAAACGATTTTACAACGGAAAGAGCCTCTGCTCTCATGAATTTGATTTTGTCAGAATCGGAGGGATATTTGATTCTGGAACGTTTCCAAAAGCAAAATCCGGGAAAATATTTAGATTTTTGTTATCTCGTTGGAATTGGGTATTTTTATGATATGGGAGGCATGACAGGAAAACAGTCAGCAGAAAGTTGGTTTCGGGAAGTTGGAAAAAACCCTCCGGTCATGTGGGACCAGGAGAAAAGGAAGCGAGCGGATTCCTATAGGAAAATCTGTCATTATTATAATACATTTCTGGAAAATGGTGCAGATAAGAGCGGGGAGAAAGGGACGGAAGATTATTATAGTTTTTATCAGGTACTAAAAGAGCTGAACCAGATTAAAATATCCAGGGAAAGTTCCAAATCAGATATTTCGGCGGCATACCTGATTTCGAAAGAGGTTGCCATAGAAATTGCAGATTATGGAGATGCTTTCCTTCAGCACGAAAAAATCTCCAAAAAAATGATGGAGCGGGAGTTAACGGTGATAGAAGAAAGAATAAAGATCTTGGAAGGAGAAAAAAGCAAAGCAGAAATGACAGAATTAAAAAAAGTAACGGAGGATGCCATAAAAAAGATAGGATTATTATCAGAAAAAAACATGTGCTTTCAAAATCTTTTTGAGGGTATATCATGAGAGCATATCATAAGAAGAAAAGGTGGAAGGAATGTTTCTTAATTATAATGTAAATCTCAATGCATTTTTACTAAAGAAAATAGAGTTCCTGCATACGGTTCACAAAGTGGGGGTTTTGCTGGTAATGATTTTTTTTCTCATTGCTACAGGATATTTTTTCTTTGGAAACGTACATCAGTCGATTGCTGCCCTGAGAAAAAAGAAGAAAAATTTTCGAGGCGGAAAGAGGAAAAACAAAAGACATGTCTGGAAAATTTTCGGTTTGTTAGGAATGTTTGTTGTGATGCTGTGCGGTGCAAGTCATGTTTTTGCAAACGAAGAGATTTTCGGACAAAACAATGCCCAACAGACAGAAATTGAGGGGAAAGACAGGGATGTCTCTTTTAATCAGGAAGATGTGAAGAAAAAAGTGATTGATATGGATATACAAAGCCCGGTCATTGATTGGGAGACAGGTCAATGGAACACATGTGAAGACCGATATCCGGGATATCTTTTCAGTCAAAAAGATCAGGAGATCACTGTGCAGATTGCAGAAGAGAATTTTAATAAAGGAAGCGGGACGGAAGAACTGTTATTGCAGGTTATGAAGCGCAGTGAAGATGGGAAGTGGCAAAGTGAAGGAAAATATGGAATCGAAGATTTTCAAAATCTGGGAGCGGACAGTATCATACATCAAAAAAGGATACGGTTAAGAGCAGAGCTGGGAGAAGCCAAGTATTATAAAATCAATATGAAATATAAAGATGGCTCAGGTAATGATGCGGTCTTCTCTGATTTCATGAAAGACAGTTATGGAACCCTGTCTGAAGGAAAGTTTTCCAGTGTTATCTTTGTGATTGATAAAAAATCGCCTTTGATCGATCAAAAAATCATCTTAGATTCTGCTGGTGAAAAACGGACGGAAAACGGAAATGTCTATTATCAGAAGGGAATCAAAGGAAGAATAACAGTCAAAGAGGAATATCTGGATGATACCACAGTATCCATCAAGGCGGTTCCCTGTGATGATCGGGCACGGATGTCGGTAAAAAACAGTAATAAAAAAGATGTGCAGGGAAACATCCGTGTTTCGGATTGGACTTGCAGCAAAAGAGGGAAGGAATCGCATCTTGTCTTTCCTTTTGATGAGAATGGACAATGGAAATTTATTTTTCAATGTGCCGATATTGCCGGAAATGTCGGAGTGGCAATGGAGACAGATGACGAAACAGTGGAAAGCGGGGAATGTATCATTGACCACGAATCACCAAGACTCCAGGTGAAGTATGAGGGGCAAAAAGAGATTGCAGAGATCACAAGCAGTCCATGGAATGTCAACCGTGAGATTTCAGATGGGCAAAAACAGATCACATCATCAGAAAATGAAATTTTTTTTAAGGAACAGGAAAAGATCACACTCCGCATACAAGAGGATTATTTTCGACCGGAGGATGTGAAAGCGGAGATGTATCGTTTGCAGTATGCTTCTGCAGGAGATCTTTTGGAGAAAGAAGAACAGACAGTGCGGTGGGATATAGTCTGGGAGAAAAAAGGAGCTTGCTATTATGCAGAAATTACGAATTTGCTGGAAGGCCATTATTATTTTACAGTGAGTTATACCGATACGGCCGGAAATAGCCTCCTTCCAGAGGAAGCCAGGGAAATGTCCGCCTGTTTTCGTGGAAATCAATATCAAAGTCCCTTATGCACTGTGGATCGGACCAAACCGGTTTTGCAGCTGTTTTCGCCAAAGAAGGCTCCGGTTCAAAAGAAAGGAAGCCGGCAATATTTTCAGGAGCAGCCAACGATCTTGTTAAAAATAGCGGAAGAAAACTTTAATAAAAAAGATTGTGTGATAAGGGATGCTATGACTGGTGCGGATGGGAACAAAGAAGAGCAAAAGGAGAAAGATGCGATATCAAAATGGAAGAAGCAACTCCAATGGAAGACCTATTATGAAAAGGGAATCCGCATCAATGAGACGGAAATTCCAATCGAAGAACAGACGAACCATGAACTGTCCGTGGAATTTGGTGATAAAGCGGGCAATCAGGGCAAAGGAGAAAAAATAGAGATTACATACGACAGGGAAAAACCGGAAATTTCTTATAAAGTACAGGAGAATGATAAGGGCGTGATTTTCAGGCCGTATGCATCGTTTTCTTATTTTAGCCGCGGCAGCATGAAAATAGCAATTACCGCCCATGACAAAATCAGTGGGGCAGATCAGATCCTCTATTCCGTCTTGCCATGGAAAACAGAGGGAACGCTCAGAAAAGATAGCAGCATCAAAAAAAGTAATCCCCAAAAAGCAGGGCAGGATCTCTCGGTATTTCTTACAGAAATCGATGCCGGGCAGGATAATTTCAAAGGGTATTTCAAAGTGAAAGCCAGGGATTTCAGCGGAAATGAAAGCGGAGAGCTGTTATCGAAAGGAATGATATCCGAGTCAAAAGAACTTCACAAAAAAACAAGTGGGATACAGTTCAGACTTCCGAAGGCAGTATATACAGACCAGAAAAATAAAGTGAAATATTATAGAGAAAAAGTAAAAGCCAGGGCAATTTTTACTGACAGCTATTCCGGTATATATAAGACCATATTTTATGGGAGGGATAGTAAGGGAAAGAAGGAGTCGAAAGAAAAAACATGGGAAAAGGAAAAAGATCTCACTTATGAAAAAGGGCAGAGTCTGCTACTGAATCCGGAAAAATTCTGCACATCATGCCGGGAGAATCCCGTGAAACTTACGGGATCTTTCGAAGACAATGCCGGAAACCAGAGCTATGTTACGGACCAGAATTATAAAATAGTACTCGATCATACCAGTCCGGAAATCCAAGTGACATATGACGGGCAAAGGGAAAAAAATTCTTTTTATAACAGAGAAAGAACCGCAACCATCACGGTAAAAGACTGGAATTTTAACCCGGCATCTGTCAATTGGAAAATCAGAGGATCCAATACAAAGTACGAAATTGGAAAGTGGAAGGGTCAAGGGAATATCCACCGCTGTAATATATATTTTAGAGAAGACGGGGAAGATTATGGAATCGGATTGACTCTTTCTGATTATGCCGGGAATAAAGCTGCATGGGAGGATCCGAAGACATTTACCATTGACAGGACTCCGCCGGAAGTCTCGATAGATATGGACAGAAAGGGCAGGAAAAATGACAGATATTATCGGAGTGCCAGGACAGTGTCCTTCTGTATTAAAGAGAAAAATTTTGAAAATTGTAAAATCATTTATAAAATACAAAGGATCAGTGGAAAGGAAAAAGGGAAAGAAAAAAGAAAGGAAAAAGAACCGGAAGATTATACCAGGGAAGGAATCTGTCATTACAGTCAGCTGGTGCTGAAGCGAAATGGAAGATACCGGATTGGTGTACAGTGTACAGATGCGGCAGGAAATTCTTCCGGGCAAAAAGAGCTGGAGGAATTTATCATAGATACCACTTTGCCGAAGATCAAAGTTTCCGGAGTGGAGAAGGGGGATACTTATACAGGAAAAGTATGCCCACAGGTAATCTGCACAGATGAAAATCTGGCCGGATCTTGTGTAAAGGCTGTGTTAAGGAAGGCAGACGGGAAGCGGACCGGGGAAAAAGAATATCCATTTACCATTAAAAATGGCAAGAATCACATAGAGTATCTATGGAGTGATTTTACACATAAAGAAAAAACAGACGGGATCTATCTGCTGGACATCAAGGGGGAAGACCTCGCCGGGAATAAAATAACCCAGAAAATCAGATTTCAGGTCAATCGTTTTGGCGCAGATTACGAACTGGATCGAACCCTGGTTGACATATTACAGAAAAAATATTTAAAACAGGAAGAAGACATTATATTAAAAGAGTGGTGTGTCAATCCTGTCAGGACAAAAGTGATTTTGATGAGAGACCATGAGGAAAGGACAGAGATTACAGAGAAGGATGGAAAAGGAGATTCCAGGATTTATACTGTCACCCAAAAAAGAAATACAGACAAAAAAAATGAGCGGTATGGCTGGTGGGAAAAAACAATCTGCATCAGGAAGGAAAATTTTCAAAAAGAAGGAGAGTACCATCTGTTAATCCAGTCCGATGCGCATATCGGAAAAAAAGGAAAGCAGGAGCAGGTGAAAAGTACGGATAATGAAATAAGAAAAAAATCAATACGTTTTATTGTAGATAAGACACCTCCGTCCGTAAGCATCGGAAATTTGGAGGAAATCTTTTATGAAGAAAAGGAGCATCCTTTTACGATTACTGTTTTTGATAATTATGCCCTGGATTTTTTCGAACTTCAAATAG
The DNA here is from genome assembly GCA_963626755.1 of Bacteroidaceae bacterium. Classification (GTDB taxonomy): domain Bacteria; phylum Bacillota; class Clostridia; order Lachnospirales; family Lachnospiraceae; genus Anaerobutyricum. Next base: position 61,856 of record CAVFXN010000003.1, on the reverse strand, counting down.
GACAGGGAAACGAAAGAAAAACAGAAAAAGTGAAGATTCGTCCGGAAGAGTTTGGAGAAAACCATACGGTAACCCGGATCCTTTTTGAAAAGAACCATTACCAAAAAATTCGTTATATTGTCAGGGATAAAGCCGGAAATCAGATGAGTTCCGATGAAACAGGAGACAGCCGCAAATGTCTGGTAACAACAAATAAAGTCGTACAGATGTATTACGCAGAACCGCTTTTTTGCGGGACAGGAGTCGTGTTGACTGCCTTGGCAGTCATTGCATTCTATCGATTCCAAAGGGGAAGAAAGAAAGAGAGCCAAAAGAATAGGTAAAAGCTTTGACGTGAAATTTTTTTTCTGTTATAGTGAAAATACCGGAGAAATCATTCTTTCACATCGTTCATCTCGGAGTTGAGAGAGTATTTGTTATATGTATTGTAATTTACAGGGAGTAAAAATCATATGGATTTTCATGTAGGAGAAGTAATTCAAATGAAAAAGAAGCATCCTTGTGGTGCAAATGAATGGAAATTATTGAGAGTTGGAATGGATTTTCGGCTGCAATGCCTGAAATGTGGGAGGGAAGTGATGGTTACAAGGAAACTGGTTGAAAAAAATTTCCGTGGATATATTTTAAAGCAAGACGGAGATGAAAAATAAAAAAAATGAGCTTGTTTTTGTTGTCGCTCTATGATATAATGGACAACTGTAGTTGAAAAATCCTTGTTCTCTTGAGAATAAGAGAGCCAGAAAGACCAGAAGGAGGTGCTAATGACCATGAATAAGTATGAATTAGCTTTGGTTATTAATGCAAAAATCGAAGATGACGCTAGAGCAGATGCCATTGAAAAGATTAAAGCTTTAATCGAAAAATTTGGCGGAGCGATTACTAACGTTGATGAATGGGGTAAGAAAAGATTAGCTTACGAAATTCAGAAGATGAGAGAAGGATATTACTATTTCATCCAATTCGATGCATCAGCTGAGTGTCCAGGAGAGATCGAACGTCGTATTCGTATCATGGAGCCAGTTTTGAGATACTTATGCGTTAAACAGGATGCATAACGAATAGGAGGAATTCCATGAATAAAGTAATTTTGATGGGACGTTTGACAAGAAACCCGGATATCAGGTATTCCCAGGGCGAGAAGTCAACGTGCGTAGCAAGATATACTTTGGCCGTGAACAGAAGATTCCGGAGAGATGGAGACCAGGAAGCAGATTTCATTAATTGTGTGGCCTTTGGTCGGCAGGGTGAATTTGCAGAAAAGTACTTAAAACAGGGTACGAAGATGGTTGTGTCCGGAAGAATTCAGACAGGCAGTTACACGAACCGAGATGGTGTGAAGGTTTATACGACAGATGTGATTATTGAAGAGCAGGATTTTGCGGAGAGTAAAGCGGCATCTTCTAATTACAACGGTGGGTACCAGCAGCAGACTCCATATCAGGGCAGCAATGCTCCGGAAGCGCAGCCGACACCGACGAGCCGTCCTGCACCAAGTGAAGCAGTAAGCGATGGTTTTATGACAATCCCTGATGGAATTGAAGACGAACTGCCTTTTATTTAAAGTGAAGGAATGTAGGAGGTAATATCAATGGCATATAGCAAAGAACGTGGCGATGCTCCAATGAGAAGAAGAGGCGGCCGCAGAAGAAAAAAAGTTTGTATTTTCTGTGCAGATAAAAATGCAGTAATCGATTATAAAGATGTGAATAAATTAAAAAGATATGTTTCGGAAAGAGGTAAGATTTTACCTAGAAGAATTACAGGAAACTGTGCGAAACATCAGCGTGCCCTTACGGTAGCAATCAAGAGAGCAAGGCACGTATCATTAATGCCTTATACTGTAGAATAGGGTAATTTGATTTTGTTTGTTTATGCCATGGCAACGATATCGTTACCATGGCATTTTTAGAAAGGAAGGGAAATATAATGTTTTCTCTGGAAAAACATTATATAAGAGAAAAATGAAGAAAAGAGGAATCTTAAACGCGCAACTTTCGTATTTACTCGCAGCACTGGGACATAAAGATTTATTTATGATCGGAGATGCAGGAATGCCGGTTCCGGACGGAGTGGAAATCGTAGATCTCGTTCTGACAGCCGGAGTTCCGACATTTAAACAGGTAATGGAAGCCGTACTGGATGAAGTTCAGGTGGAAGGATACTATTTGGCGCATGAGATTAAAGAATTTAACCCGGAACTGGAAGAGTATATCAAATCTTCTCTGCCGGAGGCAGAAGTAGAATACATGCCTCATGAAGATCTGAAAAAGCTCAGCGGTAAATGTCGTTTTGCAATCCGGACCGGTGAATTTTCTCCATATCCTAATATTATATTAAAATCAGGCAGTGTATTTTAAATCAGTCGTCTTACAAGAACTGATTGAGGGAAACGCTCCGCGAGGGAGTCTTGACCTCGGTCAGAGAAAGTCCTATTTTATAAGCTTTCGCACAGGTGGGAGTCTTGGATTAAAGAATTTTGAATCAAAAAACAGCATTCTACATCCCGTGAGATGTGTCAGGTTGAAACGTTTGATGGCAATCGGACGTGGAGGGACGGCACAAAGACGGGAGAGCAGGATGCTGTTTTTTTATATAACCCGCGTTCCTGTTACATGCCAGTCAGTGACAACGCTCCACGGAGATATGCGCTCACGACAAAATCGACCCGTTATGGGTCAACCAATGTCAACGCTCTGCGGGGATCACGCTACAGCGAAATAGAACCTGTCGCATTGTATTTGTTACGAAAGCATTAAAAGATTGTGATTTCTTCTAAAGTAGTTGAAAGTCAAAAAAAAACGCGCTATACTATTAAATAACAAGAAAAATATCAGAAAAAAGAACAATTGGTATACTGTTGTGAGAGGAGGGAGACGCATGTCGAAAGTTAGGATTCATCAGGGTTCCGAAAGTTTATGTGTTAATATTGTGAGTGTGAATTCCAGATATATTGATTTTATCATTAATCAGGATCTATCTGTAGATATGAAGGTTCCCGTCGGTATGAGCCGGGAAATGATCCGACAGTATATTCGATTGAATGAATCAAGGATTTTTCAGGAATATGAGAAGAAAAAGACGAGGAATCATCAGGCACTGCCCATCACCCTGGATTTAAAAGAGGGAAGAATGATCTATCGGGGAGGTCTGTATCTTCCATTTCTTGGGAAAGTGGATACCCGCCTGCGAATCCAGTATATATCTGAAGAGGAAGAGATAAAGATTTATATGGAAAAAAGGCCGGACGGAAGCAGGTCGCTTGTGATTCGGACAGCCGATGACAGTCAAAAATTTTTGCGGTATGCGATCATGAGATATTATAAGTGCTGTACGATTTGGATCGTAAAGAAAAAAGCAGCACAGCTGGCAGAAAAGTTAGGGCTTTCGTATCATCAGCTTTCGATTAGCGGAGAGAGGAAGAAGTCAGCGTTCCGGTATCCGAGGATTTCCTATCAGAATCTGGAAGTGAAAAACCAGCTGACGGTATGGGGAAGCTGCAACAGGCGGAAGAATCTAAAGTTTGACTGGAAGCTTGCCATGCTTCCGATGGAAATTATCGAATATGTGATTGTCCATGAGCTGGTCCATCTGAAAATCATGAATCATTCTGCTTCTTTTTGGGAAGAAGTAGAGCGTGTGATGCCGGAGTACCAGGAATGTCGGAATTGGCTGGCGAAACATGGAAAAGAATATGAGATTTTTTAAGGATTTAATGTATGAAGTTAGATGAAACCAAAAGGCAGGAGGTTGTGCATCCGATTCCTCCGCTTTATGATAAGGACTCAAAGATTTTAATTCTGGGAAGTTTTCCATCTGTAAAATCCAGAGAACAGGCCTTTTTCTATGGACATCCACAAAATCGTTTCTGGAAGGTGGTTTCCGGGGTCTTGTCAGAGCCGCTGCCAGCCACCGTAAAAGAAAAAGCGGATTTTTTGCACAGAAACCATATTGCAGTGTGGGATGTCATCCACAGCTGTCAGATCATAGGTTCTTCTGACAGCAGTATCCGGGATGTGGTTCCCAATGACCTGACCGAAATTCTTGCGCAGGCAGATATTCGACAGATTTATTGCAATGGGGCGAAATCTTATGAATATTATAAAAAGTTTACGGAAAAGATGACGGGGAGGGAGGCGGTGAAGCTTCCGTCTACCAGCCCGGCCAATGCAGCATATTCGTTAGAAAAACTGAAAAAACACTGGAGGGAAATCTGTACCCCGCTGCAAGTGGTGCCGGCCGGAAGTGTCCGATGAACAGCTGATGAAGCTCTGGGAAGCACGCGACTTCAGTCGTGAGAGCCTTTTGAAAGATAAAATGCCGTATCCGGCGGAAAAGGGGAGAACAATGGAGAAATTAATGGTACTTGGAACAGGAAATGCATCGGTAACAAAATGCTTTAATACCTGTTTTCTGATTCAGGATGAAAAAGGAAGATATTTTATGGTAGATGCCGGTGGGGGCAATGGAATCCTTACCCAGCTTGAAAAGATGGGGGTTCCACTGACAGAGATCCATGAAATTTTTCTGACACATGAACATACGGATCACCTTTTGGGAATGATCTGGATGATCCGGATGATTGCCTTGGAAATGCAGAAGGGCAATTATGAAGGCAACTGCACGATTTATTGCCATGATGGCCTGGTAAACGTGCTGATGACGATCTGCGAGCTGACTCTTGTCAAAAAAACCATAGATCTGATCGGTCAGAGGATTTTGCTTTGTCCGGTGCAGGATGGGGAAGAGAGGCAGATTCTGGATTACAAAATAAAATTTTTTGATATCCGCTCGACAAAGGCCCGTCAGTTTGGGTTTACCACCACCTTGCATAATGGGAAAAAACTGACATTTTGTGGAGATGAGCCGTACAAGGACCACTGTTTTGCATATGCTTATCAGGCAGATTATTTCTTACATGAAGCCTTCTGTCTTTACAGTGAGAGGGATGAGTTTAAGCCATATGAAAAACATCACAGTACAGTGAAAGACAGTGCGCAGCTGGCACAGAAGCTGGAAGTGAAGAATCTGCTGTTATGGCATACGGAGGATAAAAATATCCGAAGAAGGAAGTCGCTTTATAAAAAAGAAGCGAAAGAATATTTTAAAGGAAAGCTGTATATTCCTTATGACAGAGAAATCATCGAATTAGTATAGCCCAGAGATAGCAGGAAGGAGTGTATATGCGGTTTCGGCCCTGTATTGATATTCACAATGGAAAAGTCAAGCAAATTGTAGGAGGAAGTCTTTTGGACCAGGGAGATTATGCCAGGGATAATTTTGTCTCCGAAAAAGAAGGAGATTTTTATGCCGGGCTCTATCGGGATGTCGGGCTTTCCGGCGGCCATATCATCCTCCTGAATCCGGTGGGAAGCCAATATTATGAGGAAGACGTGAGACAGGCCTGTCTGGCACTGGAAGCCTATCCGGGAGGTTTGCAGATCGGAGGAGGAATGACTGCGGAAAATGCTTCTTTTTTCCTGGAAAAAGGAGCCTCCCATATTATTGTGACATCCTACGTATTTCGGGAAGGAAAGATCCATTATGAAAATCTTCGGAAAATCGCTGCGGTAACGGGCAAAAAGAGGCTGGTGCTGGATTTGAGCTGCCGGAAACGGGACAGGGATTATTACATTGTAACGGATCGGTGGCAGAAATTTACGGAAGTCCGGCTCGATGAGAAAGTGCTGTCAGAGCTGGCCGGATACTGCGACGAGTTCCTGATCCATGCCGTAGATGTGGAAGGAAAATCGGGAGGGATTGAGGAAGAAGTCGCAGCACTCCTTGGCAGATGGGATGGCATTCCGGTAACGTATGCCGGTGGTGTGGGATCCTTTGCCGATCTTAGAAAATTGAAAGTGCTCGGCCAAAACAAGGTGGATGTGACCATCGGCAGTGCCCTGGATTTATTCGGCGGGGCAATGAGCTTTCAGAAAGTATTAGAAGAAATCCAAAAGCAATAGATCTTCGATACATCTTGGAAGAGCATTATGTCCGTAGGAGCTGCGCACCGTATGGTCATAGAGGCTACGCCGGGTATCACCTGCAAGTGCTTACCGGATTCCTACGCAGCGCATAGGCGTGGAGGTTTCGCCGGGTATCACCTGCAAGTGCCTATCGGATCACTACGCACCGCATGGTTGTGGAGGCTTCATACCGTCGTTTTGGATAATGCGATAGTGATTCCTTTATATTTCACTTTATCCCTAAGGATCTGTCCACTGCCGGATGCCAGATAGGAGCAGGCAGTGGAGACAGATGGGACACCGGTCTGCTGGGCAACAAATTCAGAAGAAGCAATGCCCAGGTCGGTAATGTCAAGGGCCTTGATGTCTTCGGTTGGGATAATTTTTAGCGGGACGCGGAGACGGGAAGCAGTTCCGATAATCCCCGGTTCGTTGGATTTTAAAGGAATGGTCGCAATACATTGTAAAGAGAGGGGATGGATCCCTTCTTTTTTTAATGTCTGAAGGAGAGCCGCTTCAATCGATGCCTGATCCATATTCCGCTTGCATCCGATGCCGGCGCAGATCGTTCGGGGCCGCAGATAGAGGACGGGAGCAGAAGGAGGGCAGGAGTCCGGGAAGGAAAAACCTTCATCAATCACGACAATCGGCGAATCTTCTTTTCGCATTTTCGTATTCTCGTTCGAGAGAATATCTTCCGGACGACCTGCGAAGTGGTCTTCGTCAACGGGTTGGGAAACCGTATCGGGAACACATTCCAAAAGAGAAGGAAGCGGCAGAATATCTAGTTTGCCCCGTTCCTGCTCTTTTTTTAATTCCGGATAGGCAGCTTCCACATTGTTATCCGTAAACACCCGCACTTTTTGGCCGGAAAGGAGGGCACTGCTAATGAATTTCAGCTGACCGATATTTTCGATGGCCATATGATGGGCTTTCGCGAAGGTATCAAAAGATAATTCGCCTGCCACATCGGTCGCAGTGGTGATAACGGCTTCCCCACCGCAAATCGCGGCCAGCTCCCTTGCTAGATCGTTGGCACCGCCAAGGTGACCGGAAAGCAGGCTGATTACATACTGCCCTTTCTGGTCTAAAACCACAACCGCCGGGTCGCTTGTCTTGTGCTCGATGAGAGGGGCGAGGATGCGGACAACGATGCCTGCTGCCATGACACAGACCAGGGAATCGTAAGTTACAAAGGCTTTTTGCAGGTGTTCTTTGAAATGTTCCTTAGGGTAAATATCCCCGGGATGGCGGGCAGCCAGTGCTTTGACAAGTGCTTCCCCTTCTTCCGTTAAATAAAAATAAGCTGTATTCATGGGAAAAATCCTTTCTTGATGAGTAGATTCATGTTCAGATCACTGTAGAAACAGTATAGCATAAATCCATTTTGAGAAAAAGTGTGCAGTTTTTTATACTTGGAATATATGAACTTGTAAAAATCCGCACAAATAATATGGTGATTTTGACGGAACAAAACGAATTAACAAAATGTTCCGTGTGGAAAAGGTATTTTATTGCATTCTTTTCCAGAAAACTATCTTTAGAAGGAAAGTAATTCATGATATAATCGAACACAAGAGCTTATCCAAGGATTTTCTGAAAGAAAAAACAGCAATCATACATAGTTCTCATGTAAGGAGGCAGGGAATGAACACAGCAAAATCAGAAGAATTATACAAGACAGCACTGGACCTGATGCCAGGAGGGGTGAATTCTCCGGTCAGGGCATTCAGGGCGGTGGGAAGGAACCCGCTTTTTATAGATCACGCCAAAGGAGCTTATATTTATGATGTGGATGGAAATTCGTTCATTGATTATGTCTGCTCCTGGGGACCGGGCATTTTAGGACATGCCCATCCGGAAGTCATCGAAGCCGTAGTAAAGGCCTGTTTTGACGGTCTGACCTTCGGTGCGCCAACCGGAAAGGAGAATGTGCTGGCACAGATGATCAGGGACTGTATGCCGTCTATGGAAATGATGCGTATGGTGAATTCCGGGACAGAAGCCACGATGAGTGCGATCCGTGCGGCCAGGGGATATACCGGCAGAGATAAGATTATCAAATGCAAGGGCTGTTATCATGGACATTCGGACGGACTTTTAGTGCAGGCCGGGTCAGCGGCACTGACACAGTCGGTACCGGACAGCAGCGGTGTTCCGGCATCGTTTGCCCAACAGACGCTGGTTGCCCTCTATAATGATAAAGACTCGGTAAGGGAGCTGTTTGATAATAATAAAGACCAGATTGCCGCTGTGATTGTAGAGCCGGTCGCTGCCAATATGGGCGTGGTGATACCGGAAGATGATTTTCTTCCATTTTTAAGGGAGATCACCCAGGAAAACGGAACCGTACTGATCTTTGATGAAGTCATTACCGGATTCCGCCTGGGAATTGGCGGTGCCCAGCAGTGGTTTGGTGTGAAGCCGGATATGACCACCCTCGGAAAGATTGTCGGCGGGGGTATGCCGATGGCCGTGTATGGCGGGCGGAAAGACATTATGAAAAATGTGGCACCGGAAGGCAAGGTCTACCAGGCAGGAACCCTTTCCGGCAATCCCATCGCCACAACGGCAGGAATCAAGACCATTGAACTGTTAAGAGACCATCCGGAAATTTATACGAAAATTGAGGCCAACACGAAAAAGCTGGCGGAAGCATATAAGGTACGGGCACAGAAATACGGGTTATCCCTCCACGTCAACCAGATTGGTTCACTGATGAGTGCCTTCTTTACCAAGGAACAGGTCAATGATTATGAGGGAGCGGTGTCATCGGATACCGAAGCATATGCCCAGTATTTTAACTACATGTTGGAACATGGAATCTATGTGGCACCATCCCAGTTTGAGGCGATGTTTGTTTCCGGAGCCCATTCCGATGCGGATATCGACAGAACGATCGAAGTACTCACCAATTGATGACACGGAAAGAATACGGAAAAAGAAGGAGAGAGTCATGGTACATTTTATCGGAGCAGGTCCCGGGGACCCGGAATTACTGACAATTAAAGGAAAGAAACTGATCGACCAGGCAGATGTCATCATCTATGCGGGTTCCCTGGTGAACAGGGAAGTTCTCGCCGGGGCGAAGGAAGGCGCAGAGATTTATAACAGTGCTTCTATGACACTGGAGGAAGTTCTGGAAGTGATGAAAAAGGCAGAAGCGGAAGGCAAGATGACTGCCAGGGTCCACACAGGGGACCCGGCGGTTTTCGGGGCACACAGGGAACAGATGGATGCCCTGTCCCGGCTGGGAATTGATTATGATGTGATCCCGGGTGTCAGCTCGTTTTTGGCAACTGCGGCAGCACTGAAGAAAGAATATACGCTTCCGGGCGTATCCCAGACCGTCATTTTAACCAGAATGGAAGGCAGGACACCGATGCCGCCGAAAGAAAAATTGCGGGATCTGGCCAAACATAATTCGACCATGATCATTTTCCTGAGTGTGGGGATGATCGGGCAGCTGGCCGAAACGCTCCGGGAAGAGTATCGGGAGGATACTCCGGCAGCCGTTGTATATAAAGCATCTTGGGAAGACCAGAAGATTGTCATCGGAACACTGCAAGATATTGCACAGAAGGTAAAAGAAGCAGGGATCACCAAGACTGCACTGACGGTTGTGGGAGATTTCCTTGGGGATGAGTATGAGCTGTCCAGGCTTTATGATAAAACATTTACACATGAATTTAGACAGGCAAAAGAGTAAAAAGCCGCGTCATTTTGCTGGAGGAATGGAATGGGTATACAGATAATCAGTATCAGTCATAAAATTGCACCGCTTCATGTAAGAGAAATGTTTGCTTTTACACAGGAACAGCAAAAGCATCTGATGGAAGAGATGGTAACACATCCGGAAATCGCAGAATGTATCGTACTCTCCACCTGTAACCGGACAGAAATGTATGTATATTCTGATTCGGAAAGCAAGGGTTTGGTATTTGGTCTGATGGAAGAGGTTCTCTTAAAAGAAGCTGGCGCACAGGAAGAAGAGGAGATTGGAAATTATCTGCTGTTTTACCATGGAGGAAAAGCGATCCACCATCTGTTTTTGGTGGCGGCGGGTCTGGATTCCATGGTCATCGGCGAAGACCAGATTTTGGGACAGGTGAAGACGGCACATAAACAGGCACAGGAAACAGGGACAACCGGAGTCTATTTAAATACCTTTTTCCGCATGGCCGTGACCAGTGCCAAAAAAGTAAAGACGGAAACCGCTCTTTCCAAAACATCGGTCTCTACTGCCACACTGACAGTAAAGACGGCGGAAGAAGAGCTGGGTACATTAAAAGGGAAAAAGATTCTGATCATCGGGGCGTCCGGGCGAATTGGCGGGATTGTCCTGATGAATCTTCAGTCACTGCATCAGGCAGATATCTATGTGACAACAAGAAAAAATACGTTAATTTCTACCAAACATGGGAATACAGACTTTTCTATCATTGGATATGGGGACAGATATGAACATCTTGACGAGATGGATGTGATCATCAGTGCCACTTCCAGTCCCCATTATACGCTGATCTACAATAAAATGAAAAAGAACCTGGTGACTCCGAAGAAGCGAGTCTTTATTGACCTGGCGGTTCCGATGGATATTGAGGCGAAGATTGGCACGGTTCCGGACACCTGCTATTATAATATTGATGATTTTACCAGGATTGCCAGACAAAATAATCAGAAAAAACTGCAGGAAGCAGAGGCAGCTTCCGGGATCCTTGGAGAATATGAACTGCAGTTTGAACAGTGGATGGTATTCCAGAAATCTTTGTCCGTCATGGGAAAAGTCCGGGAGACGTTCATGGAAGTAACGGAAAATAAAGGGGTGGAAAAAGCATTCGACCACCTTTTTTACTGGGTTCGCGAAAATAATTCACCGGAAGATCTGGAGACCTTTTTCCGGTGTTTAAATCATTAACTTGTCATCGAAATCATGACAAGGATAGCAGGTCATGTGATTTGGTACAGAGAAGGCAGACAGCAACCGTGCTGATTGCCATCGAAGTCATGACAAGGATAGTAGATCCATGGCAAGGATAGCAGGACAGATCATCTGTTGAAGAGAAGACAGGAGGCAATAATGGGTAAATTATATGCGGTTGGGTTCGGGCCGGGCGGCTATGAACATATGACAGCAAAAGCAATTGATGTGATAAAAAATGCGGATGTGATTACAGGATATACCACGTATGTGGATATGCTGAAACCACTTTTTCCGGAGAAAGAATATATGGCAACTCCGATGACAAAGGAGATGGACCGGTGCCGTATGGCCGTGGATCTGGCATCGGAGGGGAAAACCGTAGCCATGGTCAGCTCCGGTGACAGCGGAATTTATGGAATGGCAGGAATCCTCTTAGAAATCGCCAATGAAAAAAAGGCAGAGATCGAAATCGAAACCGTTCCGGGGGTCACAGCGGCAAGTGCAGCCGCATCGGTGCTCGGTGCGCCGCTTATGCATGATTTTACCGTCATCAGCCTGAGTGACCTGATGACGCCATATTCACTGATCATGAAGAGGGTGGACTGTGCAGGACAGGGCGATTTTATTGTCTGTCTGTATAATCCTAAGAGCAAAAAGCGGGTGGATTATGTAGAAAAGGCAGCGGATATTTTGATGAAATACCGTGGAAAAGAGACACCGGTCGGTGTGGTACGCCATGCCGGGCGAAAAGAGGAATCTTCCTATATCACTACTTTAGGTGAAGTAAAAGATGCTGCCATCGATATGTTCAGCATTGTGATTATCGGAAATTCCAATACCTATGTCAGGGATGGAAAGATGATTACCCCGAGGGGATATGAAGATAAATATGGTTTTGCAAACGTGGAATAGGCGGAGGAAATCATGAGAAAACGCATCAGAATTGGGACAAGAAAAAGCAAGCTGGCCCTCATACAGACCGACATGGTAAAAAACAAAATCCAGGAAGCATTTCCGGATATGGAGATTGAGATTGTAAAGATTGAGACGAAGGGCGACCAGATTCTTGATAAATCCCTGACTTCTTTTGGAGGAAAAGGCGTATTTACGGCGGAACTGGAAGCGGAACTTTTAGCAGGCACGGTAGATATCGCCGTGCACAGCGCAAAAGACATGCCAATGGATTTTCCAGAGGGGCTGGGAATCGGGGCAGTGCTAGAACGCGCTGATGTGAGAGATGTTTTTGTCTCGACAACCGGCAAAAAGCTCGAAGAGCTGGAAGCAGGAAGCGTGGTGGGAACCAGTTCCCTGCGGCGGGAGCTGTTGATTAAGGAGAAAAATCCTCATGTGTGCATCCGGATGCTCCGGGGCAATGTACAGACGAGGATCCGGAAGCTTCGGGAAGGACAATATGACGGCATTATCCTGGCGGCAGCCGGGATTGAGCGGCTCGGTTATGAAAAGGAAGAGGGACTTTATTACCAGTATCTTGATCCGGAGCAGTTTTTACCGGCAGCCGGGCAGGGAATTTTAGCGGTGGAAAGCCGGACGGAAGATGAAGAAATGGCACAGATTCTGGAAAAGATCCACTGCAGTCAGGCCAAACGGCTGCTGACGGCAGAGAGGGCTTTCTTAAAGACAATCGGGGGTAGCTGTAATGCGCCGGCAGCCGCATTGTGCAGGGAAGAAGAAGGAACGCTATCCATTCACGCCATGTACGTCAAAGACGGGGTACACAGCAAAAAAGCGGTCCGGAGCCTCCTCCTGACGGGGAAGGATGAGAAAGCGATGGTGGAACAGGCCAAAAAGCTTGGCATTTTGGCGGCAAGGGCAGTCAATCCCGGGAAAGTATATCTTGTCGGGGCAGGTCCGGGAGATGAGGACTTACTCACAAGAAAGGGGCTTTCGTTGTTAAGGGAGGCGGATGCGGTCGTCTATGATAACTTGGCGTCCAGCTCTTTATTAAATGAAGTCCGGGATGATGCCGAACTCATTTATGCAGGAAAGCGATCCTCCCACCATTATTTAAAACAATATGAGACGAATGAACTTCTGGTGAAGCTGGCCCGCGAAGGGAAAAAGGTTGTCCGCTTAAAAGGCGGAGACCCTTATATTTTTGGCAGAGGCGGAGAAGAAGGGGAGGAACTTCGAAAAGCAGGAATTGATTTTGAAGTGGTTCCGGGAATTTCTTCCTCCTATTCCGTACCGGCTTACTGCGGTATCCCGGTCACCCACAGAGATTTTGCCTCTTCATTCCATGTCATTACCGGACATGAAGGGAACCATAAACACGGCAAGAGTGTACTCAATTATGAGACGCTGGCCAAAGAAGAGGGAACCCTGGTTTTCCTTATGGGATTGAAAAATCTTCCGAATATTGTTTCTTCTTTAATCGAAAACGGAAAAGACCCGGCCACACCGGTCGGCGTGCTGCAGGAAGGGACGACTGCCAGACAAAAAGTGGCGACGGGAACCCTTGCGAATATTGTCGAAGAAGTCAGAAAACAGGGAATACAGACCCCGGCGATCACGATTGTCGGTGAGGTAGTCGGCCTTCGACAGACATTGGACTGGTATGGGCATAAGCCATTATCCGGGAAACGTGTACTGGTAACGGGAAGTCCTTCTATGGTCAGACGTTTATCCCCCCTCTTGAAAGAAGAGGGAGCGGAAGCCATTTCCTTCAGCCTGATTCGGACGCAGAAACTGGATGGCCCGGAATGGGATCAGGCATTGGGAACGCTTGGCGAATACCAGTGGATTGTATTTACCAGTGCCAATGGCGTGGAATATTTCTTTGAAAAATTAAAAGAAAGCCGGAAAGATATCCGGACACTGTCCCATATCCGGTTTGCCGTAATCGGAGATGGGACGAGGACCGCACTGGAAAACCATGGGATTTTCTGTGATTTTATTCCGACTGCCTATTCTTCCGAGGATATGGCAAAGGCGATCATCCCTCATATCCAAAAAGGGGAAAAAATACTCTTACTGCGGGCGGAGGAAGCCAACCAGGTATTGCCGGATGCCCTCTCGAAAGCAGGAATCGCACACACATGCGTTGCTTTGTACCATACGGTAACAGACGAGAGAAAAGCAGAGGAATTAAAACGGCTTGTGAAGATGGTGGATTATATTACATTTGCCAGCTCCAGTGCTGTTCGCGCCTTTGTTTCCATGGTCGGAGACCTGGAAGCAGTGAAAGGAAAATATATCAGCATTGGGCCGGTGACCACCAAAACCGCAGAAAAACTGGGACTGACGGTGGAAAAGACCGCCACGACTTACACGGCAAGAGGAATCGTGGATACGATCCTCCGTGATGTAACAGAAATGGAAGAAGGTATGAAATAAATGAAAACGCAGTTAAAACGTTTCTTGCTGACTCTGGGATTTATGACCAGGATACCGGTCAATGTCGATCTGGGGGAAGTGAAAGATGAAGATATGCACAAGGGATTCTTATATTATCCGGTGGTGGGACTGATCATTGGCCTTTGCGATATGGTAGTCTATCTCCTGGTCACATGCATCTTGCCGGAGGTGTTTGGCATTTTATTTGCTATATTGACGAATCTGTGTGTCACCGGAGCTTTCCATCTGGATGGATTATCTGATACGGCAGACGGAATCTATTCTGCAAGAAAAAGGGAGCGGATGCTGGAGATCATGAAAGACAGCCGCATTGGAACGAACGGTGCGATCGCCATGTGCTTTGACCTGGCTTTGAAATTTGCCGGGATTTATTACAGTGATATGAAATGGCTGATGATCCTGCTCATGCCGATTGCCGGGAAAATGGTGCAGGGTGCCATCGTTTATAAAGCCATTTATCCAAGGGAAAAAGGAATTGGCATCTATGTCGGTACCATAAGCCTCGGCACGGTGATCGGGACGGTTCTTTTCGGTATGATTGCCATGATACTGGCATTTTCGTATTGGGGAATTTTGATTTATGCAGTCCTGTTTCTTTTTGCTTATCTTTTCCGGCGGTATATCACCGGAAAAATCGGCGGGATTACCGGAGATGTGATGGGGGCAGGCAGCGAGCTTTCGGAGGTGCTGCTGCTGATCATCGTTCTCATTTTGACAAAGTATGCAGGAATGGAACCGCTTAGCCTGTTCTCTGCACTCCATTTGTTCGGATAACATTGGTAAGATAAGAAAGGAAGGATGATATTATGACACTCGAAGAAACCATTCAAAAGATACAGCCATTGGATGAAGAAGCGATGGAGTATACCCGCAGGAGATGGAACACACTGGGTAAGCCGCTGCACAGTCTGGGAAGATTGGAAGAGATGGTCACACGGTTTGCGGGAATCTACCGGGAGAAAAATCCCCATTTACAAAAGAAAGCCGTCATTGTCATGGCAGCAGATAACGGTGTGGTGGCAGAAGGCGTGACCCAGACCGGCCAGGAAGTGACGAAAACGGTAACCGAAAACATGACAAAGCACAATGCTTCGATCTGTATCATGTCCGCCATGAGCGGTGCCGATGTGTATCCGGTCGATATCGGGATGGCCACAGACAGTGAAAATGAGAAAGTGATCCGCAGGAAAATCAAATACGGTACCGACAATATGGCAAAAGGCCCGGCCATGTCCCGGGAGGAAGCAATCAGAGCCATAGAAGCGGGGATTGCCATGACTTCGGATTTGAAAGAAAAAGGATATAATCTCCTGGCGACCGGCGAGATGGGAATCGGCAACACCACGACGAGCAGTGCGGTGTGCGCGGTACTTCTCGACCAGAGCGTAGAAGACGTGACGGGCAAAGGGGCAGGATTGACACAGAAGGACTTAGAGCATAAAATCGAGATCATCAAACAGAGTATCGCATGCAATAAGCCGGATCCAAGCGATCCGCTCGATGTGCTTTCAAAAATAGGCGGTCTGGATATTGCGGGGATGGCAGGATGCTACATCGGAGGGGCAGCCAACCATATCCCAGTCTTTATTGACGGGTTTATTTCCTCGGTGGCCGCATTGATCGCCGTCCGTCTGGCACCGGCCTGCGCACCGTATCTCTTCCCTTCCCACTGTTCGAAAGAACCGGCGGGCAGAATGGTGTTAGATGCACTCCAGATGAGGCCGTACATTCTTGCGGATATGTGTCTGGGAGAAGGAACTGGCGCAGTGATGGGCTTTACGATTGCGGATTATGCCTTTACAAGCTATTGGGAACTTCCAAGCTTTGAGCAGACGAATTTTGGCACATATGAAGAACTCAATGAAAAATAGAAAGAACGACATCAGGAAAACGACAGAAAGAATGAAAAGAAATAACGAAAACGAAGGGGGCAAGGAGAAATGTTAGATAAAATCCAGATTGTAGTGCCGAAAGAAATTGAGAATCGGAGTATGGAGATTATCACCAGTGAGCTTCAGGGAAGAACCTGGCCGGAACCGGAATTTTCCATTGTGAAACGATGCATCCATACCTCCGCGGATTTTGATTATGCGGATAATCTCTGTTTTTCAGAAAATGCAGCGAAAATCGGAATAGAGGCACTGAAAAACGGGGCACATATTGTAACGGATACCAGGATGGCCTGGTCCGGGATCAATAAAAAGAAGCTGGCCGCTTTCGGTGGGGAGGCACATTGTTTTATGTCAGACGAGAGTGTGATCGAAGAGGCAAAAAAACGGGGTTGCACCCGGGCGGCGATCTGTATGG
Organism: Bacteroidaceae bacterium; assembly: GCA_963626755.1. Lineage (GTDB taxonomy): Bacteria > Bacillota > Clostridia > Lachnospirales > Lachnospiraceae > Anaerobutyricum. The sequence continues at coordinate 45,287 of CAVFXN010000003.1, read as the reverse complement.
AAAAAGGGGCAGCCCTTCCGGAGAAACTGATCTTTGCGGTGGGAAATGCGCCGACGGCACTTATCCGTCTGTATGAGCTGATCAAAGAAGGAAAGGTAAAACCGGCATTGATCATCGGTGCACCGGTCGGATTTGTCAATGTCGTAGAATCCAAAGAACTGATCATGGAGGCAGGCATCCCGTATATTGTTCCAAAAGGCCGGAAAGGCGGGAGCAATATCGCGGCAGCGATCTGCAATGCCATGCTGTATCAATGTTAAGATGAAAAAGTTAAGAGAAGGGGTATCCACCGGCACTTGCATGACTGGTGGGGCAGCGGCTTCTGCCCTCTGGCAGATGACGGGAACCTGCCCGTCTGTGGTGAAGGTGGAGACACCCATTGGAAAGATATGTTACCTGGATATTATACCGGGGGAATTTGGCACCTGTACTGTCATCAAAGACGCAGGGGATGACCCGGATGTCACGGATCAAAGCCGGGTGGTAACCCGGGTGGAATTCTCCGACGAAGAGGGGGAAATTTCTTTTGTCGGCGGGGAGGGAATCGGAACCGTTACCCAAGAAGGATTGAAAATACCTACAGGACAGCCGGCGATCAATCCGGTGCCCCGGCAGATGACAGTGAAGGCACTCCGGGAAATCATTGGTGCCAGGAAAGCCCGGGTCACCGTAAGTATTCCAGGCGGAGAGGAGCTGGCGAAAAAAACATTTAATCCGCGCCTGGGTATCCAGGGAGGACTCTCCATTCTCGGCACGACAGGAATTGTCCGCCCGATGAGTGAGGAAGCGATCAAGGATTCCCTTCTTTTGGAACTGTCCATGTATGCAAAACAGGGACACCATTCCATTCTCTTTGTCCTTGGGGGCACAGGAGAAAAGGCACTCCGGGAAATCTACGGGGAATTTTCCTGTATCCTGCAGGTAAGCAATTATATTGGATTCATGATCGAAGAGGCGGTAGAGCAGGGATTTACCGATATTTTGATCGGTGGGTTTGTCGGAAAGCTTGTCAAAGTGGCTTCGGGGACGATGAACACCCACAGCCATGTGGCGAACGGGCGGATCGAGACGATCTGTACCCATGCCGCCCTTCATGGGGCACCCCGTCCGGTCATACAGAAACTTTATGACTGCCTGACGACCAAGGCGGCGATGGAGATTATCAAAGAGGAACATCTCATGGATATCTGGGCAGACATGGCACAGAAAGCTTCCGAGTATTGTGAAAAAACGGCCCGTCAGGAAGCGCGGGTAGGAATTATTTTCCTTGATGGGAACAATGAGGTTTTGGCGAAGAGCCGGAATGTGGACACCGTACTCGCTGCCTGTAAGAAGTAGAATTGGCTGGCATACCATTCGGAGGGAATTATGAGTAAATTAACCATAGCCGGAATAGGTCCGGGCGATGCCGGATATATCATCCCGGCCGTTGCAGAAACAATAAAAGAGGCACATTGTGTGATTGCGGCAGGAAGGATTCTCCCTACATTGGAATCCCTGGCCGACACCCTGCCTGGGAATCCTCCTGTTTTTCAGGCAATGGGGAAGGTGGAGGACACATTGGAACAGATCGGCCGTCTCCTGTCGGAGGAAAAGGATGTGGTGCTGGCAGTCAGCGGGGATCCGCTGATGTACAGTTTGTACCGCACCATCTGTAACCATCCGTGCAGTAAGGACTGGGAAATGAAGATTTTGCCGGGAATCGGCTCACTGCAGATGCTCGGGGCAGCTTTCGGGGAGACGATGGAGGACGCCTGCATCGTCAGCGTTCATGGCAGAAAGCAGACTCCGGGATCGATCGCCCTTCGGGTGGCAGAAAACCCATCGGTCTTTTTCCTTTGCAGCAAGGAGCAGGGGCCGGACTGGCTTTCGAAAATTATGTTGGAATACGGGCAAACAGACGTCACGGTCTTTGCGGCTTCGGATCTTTCCTATCCGGAGGAACGGCTGGTGTCTGGCAGCCCGGAAGAGATGGCACAAAAAGAATTTCCTTCGCTTTGTGTTGCCATGATCAAAAATCCATCTCCGAAAAAGATCCAGCGTCCCTGCTTTTTGTCGGATGAGGACTTTGAGCGGGACCGTACTCCGATGACCAAGGAGGAAATCCGGGTATTGATCCTCCATAAAATGAAGCTGCATCCGGATGATATCGTGTGGGATGTGGGAGCCGGAACCGGTTCCATCTCCATCGAGTGTGCCAGACAGGCCCCGTTCGGGCAGGTACACAGCATTGAGCGCAGTAAACCGGCAGTAGAGCTGATCCGGAAAAACAAAGAAAAATTTGGGACGGACAACCTGTTTCTTTATGAAGGAGATGCGGTGGAACAGATTCCCCTTTTGCCGCAGCCAGATAAGGTCTTTATCGGCGGAAGCGGGGGAGAGCTTGGGGAGATCCTGAAAATCATTGCGGGATTCCATAAAAAAATCAAAGTGGTACTGTCGGCGGTCACGATCGAAACGATTGCCGAAGCAAACGAATTCTTTGGAAAATATGACCCGGATTTTGATGTCATCCAGGCTACCATAGGAAGAGGAAGGAAAATCGGCAAATATCACATCATGGATACAAATAACCCGGTGATGATTTTTACTGCGGAAATGGATCCGGAAAAAACACGGGAAATTTAGAAACTGGGAGGAGAACATGGGAAAAAAGGCATTAGTAGTGATCAGTTTCGGGACAAGCTTTAAGGAAGCTATCCCGGCCATTATCAATATTGAAGAAACATGCAAAAAGGCATTTCCAGACTATGATTTTTATCGGGCATTTACCTCCGGAATGATTATCCGTAAGTTAGCTCGGACGAAAAATATTGTGATACATAATCCGGATGAGATCATGCAGCAGCTGGCAGAAGACGGTTATGAAGAAGTACTGTGTCAGCCGACCCATATCATTAATGGATATGAATACGAAAAAATGATGAAAATGCTGGCAAAATACAAAGAACAGATTCCGGAAATCAAAGTGGGAAAACCGCTTCTTACGGAAGAGGAAGATTACAAAGAAGCCTGTGAGATCGTGATGAAAGAGCTGACGGCTCCGTTACAAGAGCAGGAAGCCTTTGTCTTTATGGGACACGGGACGGAGCATTACGCCAACAGTGCCTACTGTCAGTTTGAAAACATGCTCCGGGACCTGGGATATGAGAGCACCTATGTAGGCACCGTAGAAGGCTTCCCGAGTCTCGATTATGTTATTCGCCGTCTGCGCAGAAGAAACATTAAAAAAGTCTATATCATGCCATTGATGATTGTCGCGGGAGACCATGCGAGAAATGATCTGGCCGGGGCAGAGGCGGATTCCTGGGATTCGATTCTGAAGGCAGAAGGATTTGAAACCAAAGTGATTTTAAAAGGATTAGGCGAGATCGACGCTATTGCGGACATGTTTGTAAAGCATTTAAACAAGGCAGAGGAGATTTAATATATGAAAGGGAAATTATACGGCATCGGAGTGGGACCGGGCAATCCGGAACTGTTGACCCTGAAGGCAAAAAGGCTGATTGAGGAATGTGACATCGTGGCAGTCCCGGTAAAAAAAGCCGGAGAAGAAAGTGTGGCATTAACGATTGCTCGGGGCAGCGTAGCCATTCCGGAAGACAAGATCCGGGAGATCGTATTTACGATGGCAAAGGATAAGGAAAAGAGGGAAGCCTGCAGACAGGCGGCTTCGGAAGAACTGAAGAAGATTTTAGATGAGGGAAAGTCCATCGCCATGCTCGCACTGGGAGATATCGGAATTTACAGCACGTATTCCTACGTGCATAAAAATCTCCAAAAACAGGGCTATGATGTGGAAATGGTCTCAGGGATCCCGTCGTTTTGTGCAGGTGCCAGCAAGGCAGGCATTTCGATTGTAGAAGGAAACGAAGGGTTTGGTGTCATTCCTTCTTTAAAAGGCATCGATCAGGTAGAAAAGGCATTGGATGTTTTTGACAATCTGGTGATCATGAAGGTGGGGAATCAGGTCAAGGAAGTGTATGAAATTCTCCGGAAAAAACAGATGGAAGAGAATGCTGTCATTATCAGCAACGTCGGAATGGATGGGGAATATGTAGGACCACTCCTCCCGGACAGAGAATACGGATATTTTACAACAATGATCATAAAAAAAGAAATGTGGTGAAAAAGCAGAAAATGGAATGGGCATATGATGCAATGGTGATTGCAGGGACGACCGAGTCCAGGGAACTCATTGAAGAGCTTCTCCGGAAAAAGCAAACGATTCTTGCGTGTACGGCGACAGAACTTGGACGGGAAATGCTCGAACAATATGAGATCGACATCCATGTGGGCAGGCTGGATTATGAAGGTTTCCTTGATCTGATGCAAAAGCATCCCTGCAAAAAAATCATCGATGTCTCCCACCCGTTTGCAAGGATTGTATCAGAAACGGTGAAACAGGCGGCAGATACCGCGGGAATTCCCTATGAGCTTCATGAGAGAACAGCGAATAGTTATGAATATGAAGGCATCATCCGTGTCAAAAATGTGGAGGAAGCGATCGCATGTTTAAACGAAAGAGAAGGAAATGTACTTCTTACCACGGGAGCCAACACGGCAGCTGATTATATGAGGAAAGTAAAGGATGCCGGGCATCGCCTGTATATCCGGGTGCTGGACAATGCCTCCTCCCTGGAAAGCTGCCAGAAAGCCGGATATCCCAAAGGCCATGTTTTTGGGGAGATGCCGCCTTTTTCCCTGGAACAGAATCTGGAACTGATCCAAAAGACAAACGCCCGGATTCTGGTATCCAAAGACAGCGGAAAAGTGGGTGGTGTGGACGTCAAAGTGGAAGCCTGCCGCGCGGCCGGAATTCCAATGCTTTTGATCGAGCGGCCGGAAAAAGGGAGGTGATGGGACAATGGAAGGACGAAAGGCAACCATGCCTCGGATTTTGCTGGCAGGAGCCAATAGCGGATGTGGGAAGACCAGCATCACCTGCGGGATTTTAAAAGCACTAAGCGACCGGGGCATCCGTATCCAGCCATATAAATGCGGGCCGGATTACATTGACCCGATGCTGCACAGCTATATTACAAAAACAGACTGCCGCAACCTGGACCCGTTTTTTTCCACGGGGGAAGAACTCCGGTATCTGGTAGGAAAAGACAGCCCCAAGGCAGATTTTTCTGTCATGGAGGGTGTGATGGGATACTATGATGGCATAGGGATCCAATGCGAGAAAAGCACGTGGACCGTTTCCCGGGAGACGAAAACCCCAACCGTCCTGATTTTTAATGTCAAAGGCATGGCCCACACGATGATCCCCCTGATTCAGGGGATGATCTCGTACCGGGATAATCCGGTGGTGGCGGTTATTTTAAACCGCTGCAGTAAGGGGCTTTACCAGCTGGTTAAGCCGGAAATCGAAGAAAAGCTGGGAATTCATGTCGCAGGATATGTGCCGGAAAAAGAAGGCGTATCCATCGGAAGCAGGCATCTGGGGCTGATGACGGCTGCCGAGATCGAAAACCTGGATGAGATCATTGCGCAGCTTGGAGAAACCGTAAAAGAAGGAATTGACCTGGATCTGCTGCTGGAACTGGGGCAAAAAGCAGAGCCGTTAGCGGTCGTTTCCGGCCCGGCCATCCCGGAAAAAAAACGGGCGAAAATTGCAGTGGCCTATGATAAGGCTTTTTGTTTTTATTATAAAGAAAATCTGGAAATACTCGAGCAATGCGGGGCAGAACTTTCCTTTTTCAGTCCGGTGAAGGACAGGATCCTGCCGGAAGATACCGATGGGATTTATCTTGGCGGCGGCTATCCGGAAACCTACCAAAAAGAACTGGAGGAAAACAGGCCGATGAAAGAGGCTATATGCCGGGCCGTAAAGGCTGGGAGCCCACTGATTGCAGAATGCGGCGGATTTATGTATGCCTGCCGGAATCTCATCGAAACGGACGGCAGTGCCAGGGAAATGCTGGGGCTGATCCCGACAGATATACAGATGACCAAGCGTTTGTCGATGGAGTTTGGGTATGTGACGTTAGAGGCCTTGAAAAAAACGGCTTTCTTTGATCAGGGCCAAAAAATCCGTGCCCATGAGTTCCATTATTCCCGAGCCAGAGAAAGAGGGGACAGCTGCGAAATCCGAAAGTATTCCGGGAAAACCTGGAAAGGCCTCTATGTAAAAGACAAGGTAATGGCCGGCTACCCCCATTTCTTTTTTCATAACTGCCGGGAGGTAGCAGAACATTTCGTAGAGATGGCGGCAGAAAGCCGAAATACAAGAAGAAGGAATTAGTGCGATGAAGTTGATTTGTGCGATGCTCCTGGGATTTATCCTGGATCTGATCTTCGGAGATCCCCACGGGCTGCTTCATCCGGTTCAGATCATTGGATTCTTTATCGACCGGATGAAAAGAGGACTACAGTATATGATTTACGGCACCAGCTATGCCGTAGTGAAGCAGGAAGGCCGAAAGAGAAAAGAAAAGGCAGAAGCTATCTGCGGTTTTCTCCTCACTGCCGTCATTGTTTTCGGAACTTTTTTTCTGACGCTGGGAATCCTGTCCGTGGCAGGATGGATTCATCCGATGCTCAGATTTTGTGTGGAAACCTTTTTTATTTATCAGATTCTTGCGACAAAAAGCTTAAAAAAAGAGTCCATGAAGGTTTACCGGAAATTAAAAGAAGGAGATCTGGAGGGAGCCAGAAAAGAAGTCTCCTATTTAGTGGGACGGGATACGGAAGAGTTAAGTGCCAGTGAAGTGGCAAAGGCAGATGTGGAAACCATTGCCGAAAATACGGCGGACGGTGTCATCGCCCCGATGCTGTTTATCGCCATTGGAGGTGCCCCGCTGGGGTTTGCCTACAAAGCGGTGAATACGTTAGATTCCATGGTGGCCTACAAAAATGAAGAGCTGCGCCACATTGGATTCGCGTCGGCAAAACTGGATGATCTCTGTAATTTCATCCCCGCGAGAGTAGCGGCAGTTATGATGATCCTGGCAGCGTTTTTGCTCCGGTTTGACGTAAAAGGGGCGGTGAAGATTTTCCGGCGGGACCGTTTGGCGCACCTTAGTCCCAACAGTGCCCAGACAGAGTCGGTGGCAGCCGGCGCATTGAATATTCAGCTGGGTGGAACGCATCACTATTTCGGGAAACCGGTAGAAAAGCCGACGATCGGGGATGATATCCGGCCTGTGGAATATAACGATATCAAAAAAACAAACCAGCTTCTCTATGTCAGCGCATGGCTATCCATGCTGCTCAGCTGCGGGATTACCTTTCTTTGCCAGTCTCTGTGGAGCATACACTGGGTTGGCATGTAGGGCGACGGAAACAAGAAGAACAAAAGCAGAGGAAAAGATTGAGGCAAAAACAGGATGATGAATAAGAATGCACATGGTGGAAATATCTATAAAAAGGCAAAGGAAATGGGAATCCGGGAGGAAGATATTCTGGATTTTTCTGCAAATATCAGTCCGTTGGGTCTGCCGGACCATATCAAAGAAGCGATGCTCCATGCCATAGAAGGTACGGTGAACTACCCGGATCCCGACTGCACCAGCCTGCGTGAGGCCATTGGAAAAGCAGACGGCGTATCCCCGGAACATATCAGCTGTGGCAATGGCGGGGCGGATCTTTTATATCGGATCGCTTTCGGCTTACAGCCCCAAAAGGCATTGATTCCGGTGCCGGCCTTTGTGGAATATGAGGAAGCATTATCGGCAGCGGGCACCCGGATGGAATATTATTTCATGGAAGAAGATTTTACGATCAAAGAAGATATCTTAGGACAGATCACAGATGATCTTGATTTTCTGGTAATCTGTAACCCCAATAATCCGACGGGAATCCTCACCGACAGGAGTCTCATTTTTCAGGTGCTGGAAAAGGCACAGCAAAGCGGCACCATCGTCATGATCGATGAATGTTTTCTGGAAATTTGTCAAAATGAGAAAGCTTATACCGTAAAGCCGTTTCTTTCCCGATATACCAATCTGATTATTTTGAAATCTTTTACAAAAATGTATGCGATTCCAGGAGTGCGTCTGGGATATGTTCTCTCAGAAAATAAGGAGATCCTCCGGAAAATCAACCGTGCCGGACAGGCATGGTCTGTGAGTCATATCGCCCAGTGTGCCGGCGTGGCCGCCCTGGAACATACAGAATATAAACAGCAGGTGATCCGGACAGTCGCACAGGAACTCTCCTATATGAAGGGAGAGTTGAAAAAACTGCCGTTACTTTTGTATGACGGAAACGCAAATTATCTCTTTTTCCGTGTGCCGGGAATGGAGGATCTGGACAAAAGACTGGAACAGCGTGGGATCATGATCCGAAATTGCAGTAATTATGTCAATCTGGGAAAAGACTACTGGAGAATCGCCGTGAAATCCCATCCGGAAAATGAAAGGCTCATTGGAGAACTGAAAACAATTTTCAAGACTTGTCCGCGAGTCTTGCACACCGGATTCGGGTCTGCTTTCGCAGACAGGTACCGTTCCGGATCGGAGTAAAACAAAAAGCAGAATAGAAAGGGGAAAAAGAATGGCGAAAGCAATTATGGTGCAGGGAACCATGTCAAACTCGGGTAAAACCTTTGTGACAGCCGGATTGTGCCGGGTTTTGAAACAGGATGGCTATCGGGTGGCCCCGTTTAAATCACAGAATATGGCCCTGAATTCCTATATCACAAAGGAAGGACTGGAAATCGGAAGGGCACAGGCCATGCAGGCGGAAGCAGCAATGATTGAACCGACCCACTGGATGAACCCTATTTTGCTCAAACCGACCAGCAACATGGGGTCCCAGGTAATTGTCAATGGAGAAGTCTACGATAACCTGAGTGCGCAGGATTATTATAAAATCAAAAACCAGCTGGCCCCGGAAATTATGAAAGCCTTTGAGCATCTCTCGGACGAAAATGACATTATCGTCATTGAGGGAGCCGGGTCGCCGGCGGAAATCAATCTGGCAGAAAATGATATTGTCAATATGGGAATGGCCAAAATGGCAAATGCACCAGTCATCCTGGTTGCCGATATCGACAGGGGAGGTGTGTTTGCTTCCGCCTACGGGACGATCAAACTTCTGCCGCAGGACGAACAGGATATGTTTTGCGGCATTGTGATCAATAAATTCCGCGGGGATGTGGAAATCTTAAAACCGGGACTTAAGATGCTGGAAGAACTCACTGGCAAACCGGTCCTCGGTGTGATTCCGATGGAAAAAATCGATATCGATGATGAGGACAGTCTTTCCGACCGTCTCAATCAAAAAGTCATTACCGAGGGAATTGACGTGGCAGTGATCCGCCTTCCACATATTTCTAATTTTACTGATTTCAGTGTATTTGAGCTGATTGACGGAGTCTCCCTTCGCTATGTGACGGATAAAAAAGAACTGGGAGATCCGGATCTGATCTTACTCCCCGGAACCAAAAATACCATGAGTGATATGGAATGGCTGATCGAGAGCGGATTGGAGGGAGCAATCATCCGGGCGGCAAGGACGACGAGGGTGATTGGGATCTGCGGCGGCTTCCAGCTTCTCGGCAAGACTCTCCATGATCCGGAAGGGGTGGAACATGGGGGAAGCATCAGGGGACTGGGACTTCTCGACACCTCTACGGTATTCCAGCAGGCCAAGACCAGAACTCGCATTCAGGGAACTTTACTGGAAGAGCACAATATTTATGGAGTGACCGACCGTACCCTGGAAGGCTATGAAATCCATATGGGAACAACCCAGAATCTGGGCGGTGCGGTTCCGATGATCGAGTTAGAAGACGGAAGAACTGATGGATATATGACACCGGATGGAAGGATCTGGGGCAGCTATCTTCATGGGATTTTTGATAATGAAGAATTTATTTTCGGACTGGTACATGATATTATGGAAGAAAAAGGAATTCATCCTTCCCAAAATCATCTGAGTGTGGCAGAATATAAAGAAATACAGTATAATAAACTGGCAGACCTGATTCGAAGAAGCATTGACATGGATGCCATTTATCGTGCTTTATTTGGAAAAGATGCAAAAGAGAAAAACAGGGAGGAAAATGACAATGGATAAAAAAGAAGAAGTGGTACGCTGCGGAGGCAAACCTGATGATAAGACCGGACGGGGACTGGTGCACATTTACTGTGGCGACGGAAAAGGAAAGACGACCTGCTGTGTCGGGCTGACCATCCGTGCAGCGGGCAGCGGGAAGAAAGTCTTATTTTATCAGTTTTTGAAAAACAATAGTTCCAGTGAGAGAAGGATTCTGGACAGCATCCCGGAAATCACAGCCGTGGCGGGAGAAGAAATTGAAAAATTCACATTCCAGATGACGGAGAAGGAACTCATGGATCTTCATGAATCGAATGATGCCATCTTAGAAAAGCTGTTCGAAATGGCGAAAGATTATGACATGCTTGTCATGGATGAGAGTGTCTACGCCGTCGACGCCCATCTGTTAAGTGAAGAAAAACTGATTAAATGTCTGGAAGAAAAACCATATTCCCTGGAAGTGGTCATGTCCGGGCGGAATCCGTCTGAGGCCCTGAAAGCCCACGCAAACTATGTTTCTGAAATTTGTAAAAGAAAACATCCATTTGATGAGGGAGTCAGTTCCCGATTAGGGATCGAAATGTAATTATGGCATATTTTCCGTTATTTACCGATATCAGCAACCGATGCTGCCTGGTGGCAGGGGGAGGAAATGTGGCATGCCGGAAGGTGAAGACCCTGCTAAAATACGGGGCGGCGGTCAGGGTAGTCTCGGAAGAGATATGTGAAGAGCTCCGGAACACCCTTCCCAAAGAAAGTCTGCGTTTTGGGCAGATCCATGAAAAAGAAATCCGGGAAGCCTTCCTTGTGGTGGCCGCGACCAGCAGCCGGGAACAAAACCACAGGATATCCAGGCTTTGCCATCAATATGGAATCCCGGTCAATGTTGCCGATTCCCCGGAAGAATCCAGCTTTTTTTTTCCTGCCATCGTCCGCAAAGGGGAGATCAGTATCGGAATCAATAGTGGAACCGGAAGTCCGGCTGTTTCAAAGAAACTCCGGGAAGAAATCGAGAAGGTAATCCCGGATTGTTATGCGGATATCTCCGATTGGATGGGAGAGATCCGAAAGCGTGTGAAGACGGAGATCCAGGAAGAAAACGAGCGGAGAAGGATTCTGAAAACCGTTGCCAAAGAAGCATTTTGCGCGGAACGGATCCTTACGGAGGAAGAAGTAACCCAAATTATCAAACATAGATAACACAGAACGATCCCAGAGCATGAAAGAAGCATTTTGCGCATGAGTTTGGAACCGTTGCCATAACACGGAAAGAAAAAGGAGTGATCGATGTGATTAGAAGAAGACGTCTGCGTCAGTCGGAGAATCTGAGGGCACTGGTCCGGGAAACCTCTGTCAGTGTGTCCGATCTGATTTATCCGGTATTTGTGATCGAAGGGGAAAACATAAAGAACCCAATTGATTCCATGCCGGGCATTTACCAATATTCCATTGACCGTCTGGACGAGGAACTCTCCCGCATCCGGGAGGCAGGAATCAAAGGGGTGCTCCTCTTTGGAATCCCGGCCCATAAAGATGAATGTGGGAGTGAGGCATATAATGAACACGGGATTATCCAGGAAGCGATCCGCTACATCAAGAAAGTATTTCCAGAGCTGGTAGTCATTGCAGATATCTGTCTTTGTGAATATACTTCCCACGGACACTGCGGCGTGATCAGCAATGGAATTATCTTAAATGATGAGACACTGCCGCTGTTAGCGAAAACAGCCGTAACCTGCGCCCAGGCAGGAGCTGATATGGTGGCACCATCCAATATGATGGACGGACATGTCGCTGCCATCCGGGAAGCTTTGGATGAAGCAGGATTTGCCATGACCCCGATCATGGCCTACAGTGCCAAGATGGCATCCGGTTACTATGGCCCGTTCCGCGATGCCGCTCATTCTGCACCGGGATTTGGCGACCGGAAGACCTATCAGATGGATTATCACAATGCCAGGGAGGCGATGCGTGATATTTATGATGATATCGAAGAAGGAGCAGACATTATCATCGTAAAACCGGCACTGGCTTTCCTTGATATTTTAAAAACAGCTTCTATGGAGACAGACATGCCTCTTTGCGCTTACAATGTCAGCGGTGAATATTCCATGGTAAAAGCGGCTGCTGCCAACGGATGGATTGATGAAAAGAAGATCGTCATGGAGAACATGATCGGTATGAAGAGGGCTGGGGCACACATGATTATCACCTATCATGCCTTAGATGTAGCCCACTGGCTCAAAGACGAATAGGAACGAAAGTTTCCTGTTACAGACAAAACGGAGAACAGAAAGAGAGGGAGTGGCTTTCCACGATCAACGAAGTCGAAGTGGAAAGGCATCCCTCTCTTCCTGTTATGCAAAGTATAGTGATTAATTCCGTTCATAAAGTGTGAAGGGAGTTAATCTTTTCCTATTATAATACAATTTCAGAAAAAAATCGACATAAAATATAAGGAAAACTCCTTAAAAAATTCGGCAATATTTACAAGATTCCAATCAACCGATATAGTATATTATAAAGTATCGGAGCTGTTTTCACTAGGTAAAGTATATTCAAATGGGTTGGTCAAAGAGAAGGTACGGCCATTGATATAATCGCTGGAATTTCCGATGAAAAAGATCGTGATGGCGAGAATCAGGATGAAAAGCACTGTGGCAACAACGGAACAGATGATACCGGCGATGGCATAAGAACTTTTCTTCTCTTCATTATTTTTGGAAAGGACACCACAGATGATACCGGCAATGGCAGGAATGATCGAAAAATAGGCCAGACAGCAGGTAAAGATCATCACAAGGGAAACAATGCCAAGGATCAGGGAGGCGGTTGCCAGTCCTTTTCCTTTTTCCGGGGGTCTGGATGGCCGGTTTCTGTAGTAATCCGGATCATATCCATTGGGACGTTGCGGGGTCGTAGATTCTGTATTTGGCTGATAATCTTCCGAAGGCTGATGGTTCGGGTCGAATTCGTATGACATAATTTCCTCCCTTTTTTGTTTGATTGTGGACACGAACGGTTCTTTGTCAAAATATGTTATACATTATACAGAAAAGAGAAGGAAAATACAAGGTAATTTACAGTAAAGAAGATTTTACCTGAGTATCATAGAAAAGACATTGAATAAAATTATTTTTTCGATTATAATGACAATAGAGAAGAAAAGGTTAGACAGATGATGGGGATGAGGAGGGATCGAATGAACATTTGTATTTATGGTTCTGCGGCAAAAGATATCAAACCAGTCTATATAGAAAAAAGTGAAAGACTGGGAGAAGCCCTGGCAAAAAGAGGACATGTGATCGTCTTTGGCGGAGGTGCCCATGGCCTGATGGGGGCGACAGCCCGCGGAGTGAAAAGGGCAGGCGGAAAGGTCATCGGGATCATCCCTGCTTTTTCCAATCTCAAAACGGATGTATTTCCGGACTGTGATGAATTGATACAGACAGAAACGATACGGCAGAGAAAGCAGCTTCTGGAAGAAAAAAGTGATGCCTTCATTATTCTGCCGGGCGGATTGGGAACCTTTGATGAGTTGTTTGAGACGATCGTGCTAAAGTCCCTCCGGATCCAGCGCAAGCCGATGGCGGTTTATAATATCAATGGCTATTTCAATAAACTGCAGGAAGCGGTTCAGCTTGGCGTAGAGGAGCATTTTATTCCGGAAAGGAACCGTATGCTCTATACCATGTTTGACAGACTGGAAGAAGTGATCGTCTATCTGGAAGTATGCCATAAGATATAGAGATCTGATATGGAAAGAAAGGTGGAAGAATGATGCTAGCAATCTATTGGCTGGTGGCAGCAGCCGTGTTTATTGTAATTGAAATCCTGACAATGGGAATGACGAGCATATGGTTCGCCGGAGGTTCCCTGGTCGCTGCGGCAATGGCAAGATTTTCCCTTCCATTGTGGAGCCAGATGGTCGCTTTCATCGTAGTATCCATTGTTATTCTGATTCCGGTAAGGCCGCTGGCACAGAAATATCTGAATAATAAAACGGTGAAGACCAATGTAGACAGCCTGATCGGGCAGATCGGTCTTGTGACAGAAGAGATCGATAATCTGAGAGCAAAAGGTCAGGTCAAGGTCAGGGGCCAGGTCTGGACTGCAAGAAGTGTTTCGGATGATTGGATTCTTTTTGAGGGAGAAAAGGTGAAGGTGCGGGAGATCTCCGGAGTGAAGGTGATTGTGGAGCCGGTCGATGATCTGGGAGACCGCAGAATGGAAAAAGAAAACTCTGGGCAAAAGAGTTGATATAAATCAGTTGCTATCAATCCTAAGCAGACAAAGATGGAACAGGAGGCATCATTCATGTTAGCAATTATTTTCATTATTCTATTAATTATATTAGTCATTTATATTCTCACATCCTGCGTGCGCATTGTTCCACAGGCACATGCATATGTTATTGAAAGACTGGGAGCCTATCAGGGAACCTGGTCGGTAGGACTGCATTTCAAGGTGCCTTTTTTGGACCGTGTCGCAAAGAAAGTACTTTTAAAAGAGCAGGTAGTCGATTTTGCACCGCAGCCAGTCATTACAAAGGATAATGTTACCATGCGTATTGATACGGTAGTATATTATCAGATTACCGATCCAAAGCTTTACGCTTATGGTGTGGATAACCCGATCATGGCGATCGAGAACCTCACAGCAACCACCCTGCGTAACATCATTGGTGATCTGGAGCTGGATGCCACATTGACATCGAGAGAGACGATCAACACACAGATGCGTGCGACATTGGATGAGGCAACGGATCCGTGGGGGATTAAGGTCAACCGTGTGGAACTGAAAAATATTATCCCGCCGACGGAGATCCAGAATGCGATGGAGAAACAGATGAAAGCGGAGAGGGAACGCCGTGAAGCGATCCTGCGTGCGGAAGGAGAAAAGAAATCTTCCATCCTCCGTGCAGAGGGTCATAAAGAATCGATGATTCTGGAGGCAGAGGCAGAGAAGGCTTCGGCAATCCTGAATGCGGAAGCCAAAAAAGAAGCGACGATCCGTGAGGCAGAAGGTAAGGCAGAGGCGATTTTGAAAGTACAGCAGGCAACAGCAGACGGTCTGAAAGCGATTAAAGAAGCCGGGGCGGATGAGGCCGTTCTCCGTCTGAAATCACTGGAAGCCTTTGAAAGGGCAGCAGACGGAAAGGCAACGAAGATTATTATTCCGTCAGAGATCCAGGGACTGGCCGGGCTGGTTTCTTCGATCAAAGAATTAGCCTCCGATGATATCGCCTCTGATGAGGAGAATGTGACGGCAGATCAAAAATAAAAAGAAACATATTTCAATCACAGAGGAAAAAGAAACAGGATAGACTATACGATCAAGGGGGACTGGAAACAGTTCCCTATCTTAATGCAATGTGAAGTTGTCATATAAATTTGCAATGTAAATCTGTAGGGAAATGTGGATTTGCCAAGGAAGGGTAAAGCGATGGAACAATGAAAAAGAACATGAAAAAAATCATAGGGCATTACTGGCTGGTATACCCTATGTTTCTCATTAAAACAATACTTTTTTACTGGCAGACAGACATGCTTGATATGATGAAAATCTATGAGGCACCGATTCTGACTGTTTTATTTTTTGTAAGTATATTTGAGGTGTTTTCTTTTAAAGAAAGCAAGGCGCGCCGTTATGGATTTTATATTGTATACACACTCCTGACCCTGATCATGCTCGCCGATGCAGCATACAGCAGTTATTTCGGGAAATATACCTCGGTGAACCAACTGTATCAGCTTGCCAGCCTCGGTCAGATTGCCGGGGACGGAAATGTGATCGGTGCGGCAGTTAGTCCGCTCTGTTTGGTCACACTGCTGGATTATCCCTTTGTGATCTACTGGTACCGTCTCAGAAACCAGGGGAAAAAAGGGATGATTCGGCCGTTTGCTGCTGCAATTTCGACGAAAAAGAAAGCCGGGACAGTGTGGAGGAGCCGTTCGTTTCGCAAATCGCTGCTGGTGATTCTTTTTCATATCGCCTTATATATTGGCACCGTCTGCAGCTGGTATTATTACGGAATGAACCCTCAGAATTACCGTTCTGTACAGCAGGTCAACCATATTGAATATTTTACTTACCATACGAACGACATCCTTGTCAATGTAGTGGGCAAGTTAAAAAGAGGGAAGGCAGACGAAGCTAAGATCCGAAAGAAAATGAAAGAAAATGTACCGAAATCTTCCGGGACAGAGTATAAAGGGGTGGCCGAAGGGAAAAACCTGATCCTGATCCAGACAGAATCTCTCAATAATTTTGTTATCGGAGCAACCTATAACGGGCAGGAGATCACGCCAAACTTAAACAAACTCCTGAAGAAGGACACCTTTTATTTCAGCCGTTTCTATTCAAATACCGGCGTGGGGAATACCAGTGATGCGGAGTTTTCTGCACTAAACAGTTTATATCCCAATGACGAGAGGGAATGTTACCGAATGTATGTGGATAATACCTACAATGGCCTGCCGTGGATGTTCCGGGAGAAAGAATACAGCTCACTGGCGTTCCACGGATATGTAAAAACATTCTGGAACCGGAGCGAAGCGTATAAAAACCAGGGATTTGAGCATTACTATTCGGAAGAGGAACTGGACGTGACGGAGGTATCCGGCTTTGGACTGACGGACAAGGAACTGTTCCGCCAGGCAGTGGATATTTTAAAAGAGAAACAACAGCCATTTTTTAGCTTTATGATCACATTGACCAACCATATCCCCTATGAATTGGATTCCTCCCTGGCAACGCTGAAATTAAAAGAGGAAGATGAGGGGACGACGTTTGGAAATTATCTCCAGACAGTGCGTTATACGGACGAGGCTTTCGGAAAACTGATCGAATATTTAAAAGAAAACGGAATGTATGATAATACGGTGATCGCCATCTATGGGGACCATCAGGGAATGAACAAAGAAACCGCTTCGGTAGAATGGAAGATGTCGGAATTCCTTGGGAGAGAGTACGATTACGATGAAATGCTCCATGTGCCGTTCCTGATTCATATACCAGGGCTCAATGAAAGCAAAACCGTAGATGTCGTTGGCGGGCAGGTTGATATCATGCCGACGATCGCCAACCTGATGAACCTGGATCCGGGACAGCCCTATGTTTTCGGGCATGATCTGCTCAATACGAACGAGGGATTTGTGTCACAGATCTCTTATGTGGGGAAGGGATCGTTCCTGAGTGGGGAGGATAATTTTTTGTTCGTCATCGGAAAAGACGGGACGGTCAAAAACGGAAGAATGGTTTCCCTGTTGGATGGAAGCACGAAAAATCTGAACAAAAAGCTCTGTCAGAAAGGAAGCGACAGGGCGCAGACTCTGCTGGATACCTGTAAAGAAGTACTGGATTATAATCTGATTGCAAATTATGTCACCCATTAATACACAATAGACTTGACAGAAAGATAAAAATTTGCTAATAATTTTACTGTGAAAGTCCGAAAGGATATAACTTCATATATGGAGGAAAAGGATATGGATTTAAAAGGACGTAGTTTTTTAACATTATTAGACTTTAATAAAGAAGAAATTCGATATATGCTAGATCTGGCACATGAGCTGAAAGAAAAAAAGAAAAAAGGAATTCTGGGGGAAGAGTTAAAAGGGAAAAATATTGTGCTGATTTTTGACAAGTCTTCTACAAGAACCCGCTGCTCTTTTGAAGTGGCGGCAAAAGATGAGGGGGCACATGTCACCTATCTGACCAATTCCCATATGAACAAAAAGGAATCCATTGAAGATACGGCAAAAGTTTTCGGCAGAATGTACGATGCGATCGAATACCGTGGCTTTGGCCAGGATATTGTGGAGGATTTGCAGAAATATTCCGGCGTCCCTGTATGGAACGGACTGACCGATGTGGACCATCCGACCCAGGTACTGGCGGATTTCCTTACGATGGAAGAACATATCGATAAAAAACTGGAAGATATGAAGCTGACTTTTGTGGGAGACCTGAGTGATAATGTGATGTATGCACTCATGTACGGCAGTGCGATCATGGGAATGGACTTTAAGGCAGTCGGCCCAGAAGAGACCGCATATGACCCGAAGGTTTTGGAAGTTGCTAAGGAACTTGCCCAAAAGAGCGGTGCGACGATCACGATTTCCCATGATCCGGAAGATGTCAAGGGATCCGATGTCATTTACACAGACATATGGGTGAGTATGGGAGAAGCCGAAGAATTATATCCGGTTCGTGTCAAGGCACTTTCCCCATATAAGGTTACTCAGAAAATGATGAAAGACACAGGCAATGACCACTGTCTGTTCATGCACTGTCTGCCGGCATATCATGATTTTGAAACCAGTGTGGCAAGAGATATGAGGGACCGTCTGGGACTGGATATCCGTGAAGTAGAAGATGAAGTGTTCCGCTCAGAGAACTCCGTCGTATTTGATGAGGCAGAAAACAGAATGCATACGATCAAAGCAGTGATGGTAGCAACACTGGGAAGATCACGGAATGGATGATGAAAGAAAAAATTTTGAAATTTCTACAACAGCAGTCAGGCTTTGTGTCCGGACAGAAAATCTGTGATGAACTGGGCGTTTCCCGGACTGCAGTATGGAAATATATGAACAGCCTGAAAAAAGAAGGATATGAAATTGAGTCGGTAACCCGGAAAGGTTACCGGCTTTTGCAAAGTCCTGATTTACTGACCAAAGAAAGTGTGCTCGGATGTATGCCGGAAGGGATTCTGACGGGAGAACTGTGCTGTTTTGAGCAGATAGATTCCACGAATGAAGAGGCAAAAAGGCAGGCAGAAAAAGGGGCACCGGATGGAAGTCTTTATGTGGCGAATCATCAGACACATGGAAAAGGAAGAAGGGGAAGGGTCTGGGATTCCCCTGCCGGAAAAGACATTTTTTTTACCCTGCTTTTCAGGCCGGAGATCCCTCTTGACCGCGTCTCTATGCTGACCCTTGTGACAGCGGAAGCGATCGCAGCGGCAGTGGAAGAATTGGCGGAGGTATCCTGTCAGATCAAATGGCCGAATGATATCCTTTTAAATGGGAAAAAGATATGCGGCATCCTGACAGAAATGAATATGGAAATTGACCGTGTCGCCTATGTGGTGATCGGTGCCGGTATCAATGTAAACCGGACAGAATTTGAAGAAGAGATCTCAGATATGGCTACTTCGATCCGGAAAGAAACCGGCAAAAAGGTAGAGAGAAATCTGCTTTTGGCAAAAATCATAGAAGCGTTTTTCCGGAATTACCATATGTTTTTACAAGCACTGGATATGACCCCGTTTTTGGAGGATTATAACCGAAGATTGGTGAATGTAGGCAGGGAAGTAAAAATTATCCGAAAACAGGAAGAAAAAATCTGCCGGGCATTGGGCATTAACCAGAGAGGAGAGCTTCTTGTCCAAAATGCCAGGGGAGAGACAGAGCAGATTTGTTCCGGGGAAG
The DNA here is from genome assembly GCA_963626755.1 of Bacteroidaceae bacterium. Taxonomy (GTDB): domain Bacteria; phylum Bacillota; class Clostridia; order Lachnospirales; family Lachnospiraceae; genus Anaerobutyricum. Next base: position 25,842 of record CAVFXN010000003.1, on the reverse strand, counting down.
TATCGGTCCGGGGAATTTATGGCTATGTATAACACAAAGACAGACACCCGGACGCAAGGGTGATCAGGTAGTTCACGCGATGGAGGAGAGAAAGATGTTTGACGATAAAATCATAGTATGCGGTTCCAGTAGTTATGAAAAAATTTTTTATCTGAACCCGGACTTTGATTCCCTTCCCAAACAGATTAAGGAAGAATTACAGATCATGTGTGTCCTTTTTACCGAAGATGTAGGCGGGATTCTCCGGCTGGAGTTTGATGAAAAGGGAACCCTGCATCTGGTGGTGGAATCAAAGGAAGATGATTTCTTTTTTGATGAGATAGGAAGTGCTTTAAAAATAAAACAGATACAGACAGAAAAAAGGGAACTGTTAGAAAATATGGAGACATATTTCCGGGTGTTCTTTCTTCAGGAAAAACAAGAGGATGTAGAGGAGTAGGAGGGTATCATGTTAGTGGCAATCGATATTGGTAATACAGATTTTACCATAGGAATTTTTCAGGGAATGAAGTTGTGTGACACGTTCCGGATGAGGACGAAGATCAATCGTACCTCGGATGAATACGGTGTGTTTATGCTGAATACACTGCAATACAAGGGGTATTATGTAGAAGATGTGGACGATGTCATTATCTCATCGGTTGTACCGGCGGTGATGCACTCTTTTACCAGTGCGATCATTAAATATTTCAGTCTGACACCAATTGTTGTCGGACCGGGAATCCGTACCGGGATCCGGATCGCAACGACAAATCCACGGGAAACGGGAGCGGACAGGATCGTGGATGCCGTGGCGGGATATGAACTGTATGGAGGACCGGTGATCGTCGTCGATTTTGGGACAGCGACAACCTATGACCTGATCACGGAAGATGGGCAGTTTATCGGAGGGGTCACCTCTCCGGGAATCCGCACCTCTGCCAATGCTTTGTGGCAGCAGGCGGCTAAGCTTCCGGAAATTGAAATCAGAAAACCGGATAAGATTCTGGCAAAGGATACGGTTTCCAGCATGCAGGCCGGTCTTGTGTACGGATATATCGGACAGACCGAATATATCATCCGGAAAATGAAAGAAGAAAGCGGTCTTGGCAGAATTAATGTGGTGGCTACGGGCGGCCTCGGGAAGATGATCGCGAAAGAAACCAGCTTTATCAATTATTATGATGCGAATCTAACATTAAAAGGTTTACAGCTTGTGTATGCCAAACAAAACTAGGGGAAAAAGATGACGGTCAGAGAAATATACGGAACCGATTTTCCGGTGATTTTAGCACCGATGGCGGGCATAACCGATGTGCCATTCCGCCTGCTTTGTAAAGAGCAGGGAGCCGATGTGATGGTTACCGAGATGATCAGTGCCAAAGCGTTATATTACGGAAACAAAAACACGCTCCCACTGATGCAGTTAGAAGAGGAAGAGAAACCTGTCGGAATTCAGATTTTCGGGTCGGAACCGGAACTGATGGCGCAGATGGCCCGTAAAATACAGGACAGGGGATTTGCATTCATTGATATCAATATGGGCTGTCCCGTTCCCAAAATTGTCAACAACAAAGAAGGTTCTGCCCTGATGAAAAATCCGAAACTGGCCGGGCAGATTGTGAAAGCCGTTTCCGGGGCAGTGGACCTTCCTGTCACAGTCAAAATCAGAAAGGGATTTGATGAAACAGATGCCAATGCCCCGGAACTTGCTGCGGTGTTAGAAGAAAACGGGGCGGCTGCAGTAGCAGTGCACGGGCGGACAAGAGTGCAGTATTATACCGGGAAGGCAGACTGGGACATCATCCGCAAAGTCAAAGAAACCGTGTCGATTCCCGTCATAGGAAACGGGGATATTTTCTGTGGGGAAGATGTCATAAACATGAGGGAATACACCGGCTGTGATGGCGTGATGGTCGCCCGTGGTGCGAAAGGAAATCCGTGGATCTTCCGGGAAATCCGGGCAGCACTTTCCGGGGAAACGATTCCGGAAAGACCAGAGGAAACGGAGGTAACCGCCATGCTGCTTCGTCATGCGGCATTGAGCGTCCGCTACAAAGGGGAAAAGATGGGAATTCGGGAGATGAGGAAACATACGGCCTGGTATACGAAGGGACTGCACGGATCTTCGGGATTGCGGAATGCGGTGAACCAGGTCACAACATTTTGTGAATTTCAGAAGCTTTTCGCACATTGACAAGGGATTTTTTTTAGACTATAATGATATCTTAAATGAACCAGAAAAGAAAGGTGTAGATTATGGTGGAAGCAAAAAAACATATACTGACAAGCAAAGGAATGCAGGCCTTAGAAGAGGAACTGCAGGATTTGAAAGTGGTAAAAAGAAAAGAGATTGCCCAGAAGATCAAGGAAGCCAGAGAACAGGGTGATTTGTCGGAGAATGCGGAATATGATGCGGCAAAAGATGAACAGCGTTCGATCGAAGCTAGAATTGATGAGCTGGAAAAGATTATAAAAAATGCGGAAGTCATTGACGAATCTGCTTATGACAAAGATACCGTGAGCATTGGAAGTACCGTAAAGTTTTATGATTCAGAATATGATGAGGAAATGGCATATCAGATCGTCGGTTCGACAGAGTCGGACATTCTCAATGGACTGATCTCCAATGAATCCCCGCTGGGGAAGGCGTTGATCGGCTCCAAGGTTGGCGAGACCGTGCAGGTAGAAAGTCCGGACGGATTTTCCAGCTACAAAATTTTGGAGATATCCAGAGCAGAGATATAAAACAATGGGGAGATGTGGAACCGACATCTCCTTTTTTCATTTTGTCGGAGACATATCCATCCTATAAATTTTCGTACAGTTAGGGATTCTTTCGGATATCTTTTTGATTTTTCGTTGTAATTGGCAGAAAGTTCATGTTATACTTAATGAAGAAACCTGCAGGCAGAATGGAGATTATACTATGATTGACCCTAAAAAAGTGAGATTAATGACAAAGCTCGCAGTGTATGAGGAAGGGCGTGGAAGGAAAGACCTGAAGATACACCGCTATAATAAAAATACTTATGTCAATATCAAGCAGTTAGAAAGTATGCTGGCAGTTACCATCGCCTATCTTTTTGCAATTGTTTTATACTGCTTTGGGATCTATACAGAAATTATCACAGCAGGAACGAAGTTCCCATTTGAGGAATATCTCATGGATATTGCAGCTTTCTATCTTATTATCCTGCTGATCGATTGGATCGTCACCAGAAAATATTACAAACGTGAATATAAAGAGATGCAGGAAAACATAAAAAAATATGATCACAATCTGTATTGCCTGAAAAGATATATTCAAAAAGAAAAAGAGGACAGGAAATAATTTATGGCACAATTAGTTTATTTAAAAGAAAGTATCATATATTTTTATAAAAAACATGCAGAGATCCTTCTGCCTTTGCTCAAGCTGATCTTTTCCTTTTTTGCACTGAACATCATCCAGAATATGTTTCAATATAATACAGCAGTAAATAAACCGGCCATTTTCCTGGTTGTCTCGGCAGCACAGGCTTTTTTGCCGATTTCCTTTTTGTATGCTGCTTCTGTTGTGTTGATCCTGCTGAATTTGTGGAAGTTATCCGGAGATATTCTCCTGGGATGTTTTATCTTTTTCCTGATATGCTGGCTGATCTTTATCCGGGTTGACCGGAAATACTCGTTTCTTATTGTTATGACAGCCGTCATGTTCTCCCTTAAGATCGAATATGTTCTTCCAGTCCTGTTAGGGATGACGGTAGGTTTTGCAAGTATTATCCCGGTCGTGGCGGGGATTATTCTTTTTTACTTGTCGGTATATATGGCAGATGTCAGCACACTGCTGACGACATCTACCAGTTCCAGTTTTGGAATGGGAATACAGCGGGTCGTAAACCTGATGCTGATTGACAAACAGCTTCTGGTCATGCTGGTTACTTTTAGTTTTATTATTTTTATCACAACATTACTTTGCCGTATCTTCCATGAAAGAGCGTGGATGCTGTCCATTTTTGTGGGCAATATTGCCATGTCCCTCCTGCTCCTGTCCGGCAGGCTGATTTTTGAATTAAATTATTCGATCTGGAGAGTTTTTCTGGAGATCATCCTGGGCATTTTCCTCTGTTTTATCTATCGGTTCTTCCGAGGGATCGGGGATATCTCGCGGATCGAGAGAGTTTCTTTTGAGGATGACGAATATTTTTATTATGTGAAAGCGGTACCAAAGATCAAGGTATCCCAAAAAGACCGGAACGTTACGAATATTCATTCGGTAGGAAAGGTGGAGGATATTCTGATGGAAGAGGACGAGGAAAAAACGGAGGCAGCCGAAGAGGACACGGAAATCCACAAAGACCCACCAGACAGTGGGCTAAAGGAAGAAGAGAAGGAGAGTGCTGACAAATCATGCAGTTAATGAGTGTGGGGCAATTTCAAAAAATCATAGAGAAACATTTATATTGGATGTCTTTGCCATCCATCGGCTTTTCTGATGTCCTGGAGATTATCATTATCAGCGTGATCGTATATCAGGTTTTAAAATGGGTGCAGCTTACCAGGGCATGGACACTGTTTAAAGGGATCATCATCCTGTTGTTGTTTGCCCTTGTGGCTTCGATTCTTCAGTTGAATACCATATCCTGGCTTCTTTCGAATTCCCTGGGAGTCGGCATCACTGCCGCTATCATTATTTTTCAGCCGGAATTAAGAAGAGCCCTGGAGCAGCTGGGAAGAAAGAAGATTTTCAGTAACCTGTTATCTTTTGGGGAATATGAAGAAAAAGATTTTTTTCTGACAGACCGGATCGTTAACGAGATTGTCCGGGCAGCATATGAAATGGGTGCAGTAAAGACAGGAGCCCTTATGGTCATTGAACAGACGGTAGCACTGGGAGAATACGTAAGGACAGGGATCACGATCGACGGGATCGTATCCAGCCAGCTTTTAGTGAATATATTTGAGCATAATACACCGCTTCATGATGGGGCGGTGATTATACGGGGAGGACGTATTATTTCAGCGACCTGTTATCTCCCCCTGACAGACAGTCTGGATATTGGCAAGGAGCTTGGAACCAGACACAGGGCAGCGGTAGGAATCAGTGAAGTTTCCGACAGCCTGACCATTATCGTTTCTGAGGAAACCGGAGCGGTATCCCTTGCCAAAGACGGCCGACTCTACCGGGATCTGGAAAAGAAGGAACTTCTGGATAAGATCCAGGAGCTGAAAGCTGGTGAGTCCAACAATGTAGATGTTTTCAAAAAATGGAAAGGTTTGTTGCGGAATGAAAAAGCAGAGAAATAACAAGATGTGGATGAAAATCCTTTCCGTTGTCATAGCGATATTGATCTGGTTCCTGGTGGCGAATGTCAATGACCCGGTCGTTACGAAAAGGTTCAGCAATATCCCGGTAAAAGTCGTCAATGCCAAAGCATTGACCAAGGAGGGATATGCTTATGAAATTTTAGATGGAGAAGAAGTGAGTATCACAGTAAAAGGAAAGAACAGTATTGTCCGTAGCCTGAATATTTCCGATTTCCGGGCGGTTGCGGATTTCTCGAAACTGTCGGTGGTCAATGCAGTTCCCATCGATGTTACCTGTAAAAAATATTCCGATCAGCTGGATATCACGCTGGGGAATACGAACACGATGAAGATCAAAAAGGATACGGTTGTCAGTATCAGTGTGCCGGTCAATATCATCACAAAAGGGCAGGTGGCGGATGGCTATGCAGTGGGACGGGCAATCGGTACACCGAATCTTTTAAAAGTAAGCGGACCGGAAACCCTGCTTTCTACCGTAAAAGAAATCCGGGCACAGGTGGATGTCAGTGGAATCTCTCAGGACATCACATCGACGGATAAACCGGAGCTTTATGATGAGAATGGCAAAAAGGTTACCAGCAGCCAGATTGATTTTGACACATCATCCATAGGAATTTATGTGGAGCTTTGGAAGACGAAGACGGTGGATGTCAAGATGGACTATACCGGAAAGCCGGCATCGGGCTATGATCTCAGCTCTTTTGATTATGAACCGAAGCAGATTGTGGTTGCAGCACCGGATGACGTCTTAGATGAACTGGATTCGGTTTCCCTTGGCAGTGTGGATCTGGATGGGAGAAAAAAGGATTATGAAAAAGACATTGATCTCACCAAGGCAGCCCTTCCGGACCAGGTGATTTTGGCAGATGATGAAGTCCGGGATGTCAAGGTTAAGGCGACGATAGAAAAAATATCTTCCCACCAATTTACTTTCTCCAAAACGGATATCAAAGTAAAGAATAATAAGAACCATTATAAGGTGAAGTTCAGTAAAAGTAATCAATACACCATAGGCATCGAAGGAACGGATTCTGTGATAAAGGAATTAGAAGTCAAAGACTTTGCGCCGTGGATCGATATCCAGGGATTGGGAGCCGGTGAACATGAAGTGAGTGTACATGTGAAAGATCCAGATCATATTACGGTAGATTCCATAGCAAAAATAAAGATTACCCTTAAAAAATAAAGTCTGTTTTCCACCCGTAAGAAACGAAAGGATTTTTTTATGAAACAAAAGACAGAGAACCTGTTATGCAGTGCTTTTATGGAATTACTTCGCAAATTTCCTTTTTCCAAAATTACAATACAGAGAATCGCGATGCAGTGCGGTGTTAATCGACAGACATTTTACTACCATTTTGATAATATTTATGACCTGATGGTAAGGGCATTTGAATATGAACTGATCAATGAAGGCCGGATTTATGATGAGTTATCCTGGGAATGCACCATAAAATATTTCCTTTGCTGGCTCAAAGAAAACCGTGTCATCATAAAAAATATCCTGGCAAACGTAGAAGCCTCCTATTTAAAAAAAGCGATTTATCCCATTATTTTCCGTGGGATTGCCAACAGGGCTTTTGAGAAAAAGTCAGCTTCGACCCAGGAGGCCAGACGGCGGGATTTTGCCGCACACTTTCTTACCATCGGTATCACTCAGTATGTACTGGAGTGGGCGGAAAATGACTTCCGTGAGCCGATCGAAGAGATTGTGGGCGAATTGTCCTGGCTGGTAGAAAAAATATATCATGACAAGGGAGAGATGGAGAAACAATGATTTCCAGTACATCCAACGCAAAAGTGAAACATATGGTCCATTTGCAAAAAAGTGCAAAAGCAAGAAAAGATGAAAATTGTTTTTTGGTGGAAGGTCCGAGGATGTTTTTTGAGACACCGGCGGACCGGCTTTGCGAATGCTATGTAACAGAAGAATTTCTTCATAAATATGGAGACCGGATGAAAGAGTACCGCTATGAGGTCATTAGTGATACGGTTTGTCGGTACCTGTCGGACACGAAAACACCCCAGGGGGTTATTGCTTTGGTAAAGCGGCAGGAACCCTCACTGGATCTTTTGTTAAAAAAAGAAAAAAAACCCTGTTTTTTCCTTCTGGAAAACCTGCAGGACCCCGGAAATCTTGGGACGATGATCCGAACAGGAGAGGCAGCCGGTATCACGGGCATTATCATGAACCGGGAAACGGTCGATCCCTATAATCCCAAAGTGATCCGCTCCACGATGGGAGCCGTCTTCCGGGTTCCTTTTCTTATTGTGGAGGATTTATCCGAAGCAGTCGCTTCGATGAAAAAAGCAGGGATTCAGGTCTATGCGGCTCATCTGAAAGGAGATAATTTCTACCGTCATGATTACAGGAAAGGCTGTGCTTTCCTCATCGGAAATGAGGGGAACGGATTGACGCCGGAAATGGCATCCTTGGCGGATGCCCTGATCACCATACCGATGAAAGGCAACGTGGAATCCTTAAACGCCGCTGCCGCCGCGACGATCCTGATGTATGAGAGTCTGCGCCAGAGAGAATTTTTCTCAAAATAATTAAAAAAAACAACAATAATAAACAAAGCCATAAAAAAGCCATTATTTAATATGCTTCAAAAACCCCTTTGAAATATCGCGGTTATTATGCAAAAAGATGATAGAAATATACAAAAAAATTGAATTGTCTAAATACAGAACTATTAAAATGTGCTAAAATAGAGTTACAAGTCAGAGGGGTTTTGGAAAATCTGACTATGTTGAAACGTAATATTAATATTTAAGGAGGTTTTACTTATGGCTAAGTACATGATGGCGTTAGACGCTGGAACAACTAGTAACCGTTGTATCTTATTTAATGAAAAAGGTGAAATCTGCAGCGTTGCACAGGAAGAATTTACACAGTATTATCCACAGCCAGGATGGGTAGAACATGACGCAAAAGAGATTTGGCATACTCAGTTATCCGTTGCACGGAAAGCAATGGAAAACCTTGGGGTGACAGCAGCTGATATCGCAGGTATCGGTATTACAAACCAGCGTGAGACAACGATCGTATGGGATAGAGAAACAGGAATGCCGATTCATCACGCTATCGTTTGGCAGTGCCGTCGTACATCTGAATACTGCGACTCCTTAAAAGAAAAAGGATTAGTAGATAAGATCAGAGAAAAAACCGGTCTGGTTATTGATGCATACTTCTCAGGAACAAAGATCCGTTGGATCCTTGAAAATGTACCTGGAGCAAGAGAAAAAGCAGAAAAAGGCGAATTAATGTTTGGTACTGTTGATACATGGTTAATTTACAACCTGTCCGGAAGAAAACTCCATGTAACAGATTATTCCAACGCTTCCAGAACTATGTTATTCAACATCAACACCCTTGAGTGGGATGATGAAATCTTAGCAGAATTGAATATTCCGAAGTCCATGCTTCCGACACCGAAGCCATCAAGTGAAATTTATGGCATGACAGACGAAAGCATCTTCCAGGGAAGAATCCCGATCGCTGGAGCAGCTGGTGACCAGCAGGCAGCTTTATTTGGACAGACCTGTTTCAATGCCGGTGAAGCAAAGAATACTTATGGAACCGGTACATTCATGTTAATGAACATCGGTAAAGAAGTGAAATTATCTGATAACGGTCTTGTAACAACAATCGCATGGGGACTTGACGGAGAAGTTAATTACGCTCTGGAAGGATCTGTATTCGTTGCAGGTGCTGCTATCCAGTGGTTACGTGATGAAGTAAAACTCGTAGATGCAGCTCCGGATTCCGAGTTCTTCTGCAACAAAGTACCTGATACAAACGGATGTTATGTTGTTCCTGCATTCACAGGACTTGGAGCACCTCACTGGGATCAGTATGCTCGTGGATGTATCGTAGGTCTGACCCGTGGATGTAACAAAGCACACATTATCCGTGCAACAGTAGAATCTCTGGCATATCAGACATATGATATCCTGGAAGCAATGCAGGCTGACGCAGGCGTGAAGTTAGCAGCTCTTAAGGTAGACGGTGGAGCTTGTAAGAATGACTTCTTAATGCAGTTCCAGGCAGATATCATTGATGCTCCTGTACATCGTCCACAGTGCGTTGAGACGACAGCTATGGGTGCTGCATACCTTGCAGGTCTTGCTGTTGGATACTGGAACAGTAAAGAAGACGTTATCGCTAACTGGGCGATTGATAAAGTATTTGATCCTGTAATGGATGATGATACACGGAAAGAACTTCTGGCAGGCTGGAAGAAAGCTGTGAAATGTTCTTACGGATGGGCAAAATAGGCACTGCCTTTTGCACATGCAGTCATTAAAAATTGAACAGGCGATTGATTGCTAATTGATCATACGAGGAGGCTGTCGCTTTCACGATTGGAGAATCGGGAAGCGGCAGTTTTTTAGATACCAGGAAATGAAATTTCCTGGTATCTAAAAAACTGCCGAGAAAATACAAACGGATTCGGAGAGGTATCTGTCCGCTAAAGCAGCCCCGAATTCGGCGCGCAAGACTCGCAAGCGAGTCTTGATTTAAATATGCGAGCGACTCTTGATAAAAACCATTTCGGTTTTCAATGAGCACACATCCCGTCTATAGCGTAAGCTTAGGCGGAGAGGTTCACTATAAATTCAGTTGAGAATATAGAGAAAAAGTGATACAATGTTGAAATTAAAGAGGGCCTTTCGGTCTGGAGAGTGTCAAGAAAGGAAGTGAGATAAGATGAAAAACCTTTTTGTAACTTATCTGGAGCATAGCGGCTTTTTGGTGGAGACAGATCAGAAATATTTTTTATTTGACTACTGGAAAGGAGAACTTCCTCCGTTACAATATGAGAAACCGCTGTATGTTTTTGCCAGTCATGCTCATCATGATCACTATACAAAGGATATCTTTAAACTGGAAAATCGATGCTGTAAAGTAACCTATGTGCTGTCATCGGATATCAAAAGAGCCAGCAGTTTTTGGAAAAAGGCGGAGAACGTCCTTTTTATGAAACCTTATGAAGAAAAGATACTGGACGAATACAGCATCCGGACTTTGAAATCAACCGATGAGGGTGTTGCCTTTTTGGTGAAGGCAGACGGGGTGGTACTGTACCATGCAGGAGATCTTCACTGGTGGGACTGGCCGGGAGAGCCGGAAGAAGAGAATCGCAGGATGGGAGAGTGCTACAAAGAAGAAATGAAACGGATCTGCCAGGAAAAGATCGACTGTGCCTTTGTCGTATTAGATCCACGGCAGGAAGAATCCGGAACCCTTGGCATGGATTATTTCATAAAAAACGTGGGTGCCCATTATATTTTCCCGATTCATTTTTGGGAACAGTATGCCTATGTCAGGGCATATAAAGAAAAAAATGAGAAGAAGTTCCTGACAGGGCAGATTATGGATATTACCGCCCCAGGACAGCAGTTTTCGCTTGAGATCCATTAACCGGGTAACAGGTAATAGCCTGAAGGATCCTGTCAGGGCAGAAATCCTGTCACAGTAAGGCTTATCTGCGAATCCATTCTGTAATTCGCGATAAAAATAGATATCAAAATAGAAAGGAAACAAAAAAATGGAAAAGAAAGTTATTGCATCAAAGAAAGCACCGGCAGCACTCGGACCATATTCCCAGGCCATCGAGGTCAATGGGTTGATTTATACCTCCGGAGTTATTGGTATCGATCCGGAGACAGGGAAAGTAGGAGAGACCGTGGAAGAGCAGACGAAACAGGTATTGGAGAATCTCAAAGGTCTTCTCGCTGATGCGGGCAGCAATCTGGATCAGACGGTAAAAACAACCGTATTCCTTAAAAATATGGATGATTTCGGAAAAGTGAATGAGATTTATGCCTCTTATTTCCATGGGGATTTTCCGGCACGCTCCTGTGTGGAAGCGGCAAGACTCCCGAAAGATTTTCTGGTTGAGATAGAGCTGATCGCGATCAAGGGATGAGAGTGACGGTTCCCATGGATCTGCTCCTGTTCACATTGCAATATCATACCAAGTATGGTAAGATAAGACAAACCAATCGAAGAGATTTGTATGGAGGAGGAGTTTGTTTATGGTACGGGCAAAGCTGACGATTACGAATGCACAGGGAATTGATTTGGAGCCAGCGAATGAGATTGCAAATGTCGCCGACCGGTTTGATTGTCAGATTCATTTTCAAACGGAATATATGGACGTGAATGCCAAAAGTATCATTAATTTGGTTAGTGGGACTTTCCGCCAGGGTGATACGGTAGAATGCGTCTGTGATGGCCCGGATGAAGAGGAAGCATTGCAGGCAATGTCAGCTATTTTAGCAGGAGGACTGGAAAAATAGGAAGTTGCTGGTTTCACTGAGAAAAACTTGATAGAGAAAAAAACAGACTGTCACAGTAAGGATGCATTACGCTGCTGTTTTACTGTGGCAGTCTGTTCGTTTGTCTGCTTGTTATGCCTTGACAAAAAACGTTGTGTTTATCCAACTGCTTTCTGCAAAGATGCTTTACTGGTTTTTGGAAGCAAGATAGGCATCCAGCCCTTTTTTCCGGAGCTTGCAGGATGGGCAATGACCGCAGCCATCTCCGGGAATACCATTATAGCAGGTAAGCGTTTCGTTTTTGATAATCGAAAATACGCCCAGCTGATCGGCCAGTTCCCAGGTCTCTTTTTTATCCAGCCACATCAGTGGTGTGATGATGTCGAACGGATAATCCATGGCAAGACACAGGGTGGTATTTAACGATTTAATGAAGACATCCCGGCAGTCCGGATAGCCGGAGAAATCACTCTGGGAGACACCGGTGATGACGTCGGTAATATTTCTTTGTTTGGCGAACACAGCGGCATAGGACAGGAACAAAAGATTTCTTCCGTCCACAAAACTGTTGGGAACTCCCTCTTCCGGTGCCGATTCATCTACGGGAATCTCTGTGCGGGTCAGGGAATTCGGGGCCAGTTGATTGAGAAGGCTCATATCCATAATATGGTGCTCGATCCCATGTTCCTGGCATATCTTTTTCGCACATTCCAGTTCCTTTACGTGTTTTTGCTGGTAATCAAAGGATAAGGCAATCACATTTTTGTAACGTTTTTTTGCCCAGAAAAGGCAGGTAGTGCTGTCCTGGCCGCCGCTGAAAACAACGACAGCTGCTTCTTTATTTTTTAATTGTTGCATAAAAATCCTCCTGGTCTTAAGCTTGCAGCATCATGGCAAGCTGGTTTTGTATGGATGAATCGGTTTCAAAGCGGCCGCGGAGTGTCGTGGTGACCGTAGAAGCACTGTCTTTTTTTATGCCTCTGGCACTCATGCAGCTGTGTACTCCCCGGATGATCACGGCCACATCTTCTGTCTGCGCCGCCTCACACATAATCTCTGCCACATCCGAGCCAATTCGCTCCTGCAGCTGGAGACGTTTGGAAACCATATCACAGATGCGGGCAATTTTGCTCAGTCCTAATACACGGTCTGTCGGAATGTAGGCAACCGAAACGGACATATCATACATCAGGGCGATGTGGTGTTCGCAATAACTGAAAACAGGGATATCTTTGACCAGAACAATATCATTGGTATCCTTTCCGACGCAGAGATCATCCTTAAATGATTTATCATACATCATCGCAATTTCATGGTTGCTGTAATTCATTCCTTCAAACACTTCTTCATACATGCGGGCTACCCGGTCTGGCGTTTCTTTTAAACCTTCCCGATCCGGATCTTCTCCGAGCGCGATCAGAATCCCACGGATATGCTTCCGGATGGCATCTTTATCAATGGCCATTGCTATTCCTCCCTTAGTTCGTATTTATTTATACACCACGCTGTTCCGGCGGCCAGATGAATTTATGCATCTGCAGCTGGAGCCGTGCTTCATTCCAATGGTGTTTTATCATATAGGTAACGATATCTTTTGGTTCTATCTTTCCGAAAACCGGGCTTAAATAAATCGGACACCGGGAAGACAGGTGGTAATTCTCAGAAATCTCCCTGGCTCTCTCCAGGTCTTTTTGACTGCTTACCACAAATTTTACGGTATCTTTTTTGGTAAGTAAAGAAAAATTCGAAAGCAGCATCGCCTTTTCCATCCCGCTGTCCGGACATTTATAATCCATGGTAAATGCAGGGCGGGGTGAGAGATGACAGAAATCAGAAAGCGAAATGCTGCCGTTGGTCTCGATTTCCACATCCATCCCGGCGGTGCCCAGTGCTTCGATCAAAACAGAAATATTCTCTGCCAGAAGGGGCTCTCCCCCGGTCAGTGTCACCTTATCTACCTCCATCTCTTCCAGCCAGTGGATGATTTCATCGGAAGAAAGAAAATGGCAGGGGCAGTCTGGCACATTCGCCCAGGCAGTATCGCAGTAGCTACAGGAAAGATTACAGCCCCTGATGCGGATAAAAGCGGAAAGCATCCCGGCCTTTTGACCCTCCCCGTTAATGCTGACAAACTTTTCTACAATCGGCCAGGAAATCATAAGGAGGCCTCCTGGTAGGTCGCACAGTTTGTCGGGGTTTCATAGACGGAAACATCATACACCGGGAAGGAAAGTTCCTTTAATGCTTCGTAAAAATACCGGGAAAACTGCTCTGCAGTCGGGCGGAAGGGAACCACATGGAAGGCAAACCCCTCCTGTTTCAGTGCTTCTAATGTGGATGGGCGCAGGGATCCGTCTTCAAAAATAAAGGTATGGTCCAGCGCATCCGTAAGCTGAGACAGTGCCTGTTTGAAATCGCTAAAATCAAGGACCATGTCCCGCGCCTGTCCCTCTTTATTTAATGCTTCCCGGGCAATTCGCGCGACCACCCTCCAGCGGTGTCCGTGAATATTGCTGCATTTACCCTGATATCCACTTAAAAAATGAGCGGCATCAAAAGATTGCTCTGTTTGTAAAATATACATAAAAACCTCCCAAAAAGATGCTGCGGCATACGGAGGAATATCGTCCCAAAACCGGTGAAATTATGGCAGCATCAAAAAAAGACACTGTGAAAACCACAGCATCCGGTTAAGATCTCTGTTATCATGCTGTCCTGGTTTTATTTATAGACAGGATGGTACAAATGAACTGTCTTTTCCCATGAAGTGTAGCATGAAACAACGATTTTGTAAAGGAACTTTTCCCACATGGACTAACTATTGATTCCTTGGGAATATCAAGGTATAATACTACTGAAAAAAAGACAGCGTTTCGGGGATTTTAGTGCAAAAATAAAAGAAAATTTATGAATGGATTAGGAGTGTTGGATGAGAAAAATAGAACGATTCAAACAATTACCAAAAAAAGCAATAAAAAAGTATTTTGGCTCTTTTCTCGCAAAAAAGGGTTTTCTGGACCAGGAAGCACATAAAGAAATTCAGAAGGTAGCCAGTGAGATCACGCAGACAGATAAAAATTATGTGTGGGCTTTTAACGCCGGGCAGTCCGGGAATGATTTCCGGGGGAATCCGAAATACTTGTTTATTTACGTCAATAAATATCGAAAAGATATCACGGCCTACTGGCTCAGCGGAAGTGAGAAGACGACAGCGTTTGTCCGGAGTCTGGGATACTGTGCTTATACGGTGGGGACCTTAGAAGCGAATCTTGCGGCAGAAAAGACCGGGGTGCTTGTTGCGGAACAGGTAAAGATCGCGATCCCGGATGGGATGCACCATGTGAAATATTTAAACTTATATCACGGTGTCGGGGCCAAAGATGTGGAGCGTGTTCTGGTCACCGGAGGAATGGCGGAAAATCTGGCGCATAAATATATTCTGCACAATCAGTTTTACAGAAACAACCAGCTGTTTTTGTGTCCATCCCCGATGATGGAAGAGGATTTTAAACGGATGTGTGGCGTGGATGAGGATAAAGTCGTATGTGCCGGATATCCGAGGAATATTTATCAGAAATATTTTGAGCCAATTGTCACCTTTCCGCACGATCTGCTCGCTCAGAAAGGGCTGGATGCAGAATATAAGCTTGCGGTGTATGCACCGACTTACCGACAGGGTCTTACGGAAGACACCTTCCATCTGGCGATTCCGGACATGGATCGGCTGATCGAAGTATGTAAGAAGAAAAAATTACTCTTCATCTTTAAGATGCATCCGGTCATGGAAAATGAATATGCCTACCTGAAGATGAAAGAAAAATATAAAAAGAACCCTTATGTCTGGTTCTGGGATAACAAAGATGATTTTTATGAAATCATTGATAAAATTGATCTGGCCGTCATTGACTACTCTTCTATTTTTACAGATTTTGTCAGTGCGGGCGTGCCGCATTATATCCGCTATGTCTTTGATTATGAGGAAGCGGTGACCGGCCTGAACCACGATTATATGAAAGTCACCACAGGAAAGCTCTGTTACTGCTTTGAAGAACTGTTAGATGCCATGGAAACCTACCGGGAAAGAGATGATCTCGAAGGGATTCAGCGGATCAATGACCTTTACTGGAAACATTCCGGAAAAGATTCCTTTGAAAAGATCATCCGCCAGACACTGGAATTTGTCCCGCAAGACCGGACGTTCCCGACGCTTTACAGTTTCGATATCTTTGATACCCTGATTTCCCGGAAAGTCCTGGCACCGGAAGGGATTTTTTACCGGATCCAGGAGAGGATGCGGGAGGAAGGCCAGGATTACCCGGAACACTTTGTGGAGCATTATCCGGAAATACGGATGCATGCGGAAAAGGATGTCCGTGAATATTACCATAAAACGATGGAGACCCGTCATTCCGAACGCCGCGAAATCTACATGAAAGATATTTTTGATAAGCTGCAGTGGATTTATGGGCTGACGGACGAACAGGCTTCGTTTTTGATGGAAACGGAGAAGCAGGAAGAATTGGATAATTCGATTCCGCTGGAAGAAAATATCCAGAAGGTCAAAGACCTTATCGCCCGGAACGAGACCGTGGTCCTGATCAGCGACATGTATCTCCCGACAGAAGTGGTTACAGCTATGCTGGAAAAGGCAGATCCGGCCCTTGCGAAGCTTCCGCTGTTTTTGTCCTCGGAATACGGTGTGCAGAAAACAACGAAAAAGCTCTTTATGGAAGTCTATAAAAGCTTTCATCCATTTTACGATTTCGGGAAATGGATCCATTTTGGGGACACCAGGCTGCCGGATGTTACTATGCCGAGAAGGCTGGGGATCGTGGCAAGGCAGGTTGCGAAACCGGAATTTAACGAATATGAGAACATGCTGGTTTCCAAGCTGGGCACATACGATTCATATCTGGTCGCAGCCCTGATGGCGAGATTCCGTGCAAAACATATCTTTGCCAAGGAAAAATTCACCTATAATTACGTGTCATTATGCTTTGTCCCTTATATCAGCTGGGTGCTCAGGGATGCCGTGCAGCGGGGATATGAGACCTTATATTTTATCTCCCGGGACGGACATTTCTTAAAAAAGATTGCCGATGTGATCATCGAAAAAAGAAACCTTCCGATCAGGACGAAGTATATTTATGCCTCCCGCAGAACCTGGAGGATTCCGTCCTGCGTCAATGAAATTGACGAAGGCTTCTGGTTAAATTACGGGAATTTTTCCGGGGTGGACAGTTATAAAAAGCTTCTCAAAGCGATGTCCATTACGGAAGAGCAGTTTATGGAGCTTTTCCCGAAATTAGCTTATTTGAAACAGAGCGGGGAGATCAGCCTGGAAGAGCGGGAAAAACTGATCGAAATCATTAAGAATTCGGAGGCGTACCGTGAGGTGCTTTTAGAAGAGGCAAAGAAATTAAGGATTCCTGTTGGCGGATACCTGGAACAGGAAATTGATCCAAACGAAAAGTTTGCCATGGTAGAATACTGGGGAAGGGGATATACGCAGGAAAGCTTTACGTCAATCTGGAAGACGATCGCCGGGGAAGACGTGAAATCCTACTTCTACTATTCACGTACAATCCTGCCATCGAACGAGGACAATATCCGCTATAACTTTACAACCAACAGCTCCTCACAGATCTTTATTGAAGCAATCTTTGCCAACATGCCATATAAGAGCATCGAGGGCTATCAGGAAGTCAACGGGAAATATGAGCCGGTCATCGAACCGATTATCTGTGATGAGGAATTATTTGAAGATATGGAAAAATACCTGGTACAGTTTGCCGGGGATTATGAATCGTTGGAATTGACAGACCGTGACCGGACCGACCGGGAACTTTATAACTTTATTTTAGACTACTATCAGGAATATCAGGAAGACGAGATGTTCGTCCATGTTCTCGCACCGCTCATTGACTCGGTTTCCATTTACGGGGCCAAACAGGAATTTGCCCCGGCATTTACCGAAGCGGACTTACAGAAGATGCGGGAAAAAGTACAGCGGGGTCACCTGACCAGAAGTACGAGAATCTCGGTTGCCCGCGCCTTCCAGCCTGTACAGGAAGAATACCGGAAGATGTATCAGCTTCGGGAGTCAGACCGGCAAAATACCGGATACCTGCTTCCGGATTCCACGATAAAGAAAAATGAAATGTATGCTGCAGAAACGAAGAAATATATCAAAGGGCAGATCAAAAAGCAGGAGATATATAACCAGCTGGCAGAAAAATATCCGGTGGAAAACAAGATCCTCCTGATGGCAGATGAAAAAGAACTCAGCTATACGGGATTTTATATGTTAAATCAGATTCTGGAACAGCAAAAAGATTTCCAGGTCAGACAGATTGGAGTGGGAGAATCGGAAGATCATGAGCATCTGCTGGCAGAAATTGCCTCTGCCCGGTTTATTTTATCCTTGAAACCACTCATCTATCTTTCGATGTTAAAGCTTCGGGAGGAGACCCAGATCATTGTTCTGGGCGAATCTGCTTTTCCGTATATTTATGGGAAACACGACACTCCGCGTATGTCCAAGAAACAAAAAGAATATGAGCAGGCGACCAACCGGGTAGACATTTCCCAGGTACAGATCAGTTCGGATTACCTGATTTCTGCACTGGCAGAACGGTACGATATTAAGAGGGAAAATTCTTTCCGGATCAGGGGAAATTGTCAGACAGATATCTATTTTAACCCAACGCTTGTACAGAGCTGCCGGGAAAAACTCTGGAAAGCTTTCCCGGAGGCAAAGGGAAGAACGGTTATTTTATATATTCCGTCCGTTCGCTACCGGACGAAACAGACCAATTATAAGGAATTCCTGAATCTCAACCGGTTGAAAGAGCTGTTGGGAGACGGTTATGCCGTGATCAGTCATATTCCGATGATGGATCTGGAAGTAGTCCAGCCTCTGACGATCAAAGGTTTTGCCCAAAATATTACCCCGGATCTGTTTTTGAGGGAGGCAGTCTGTGCGGCCGATATTGTGGTCGGCGATTACCGGGATACCTTTTTCGAGGCCACGATTGCGAAAAAACCGGTATTTATGACGAGCTATGATGCCGATACCTATCTGAAAGACCGAAAAACCATCTGTCCGATCGAGGATGTTCTCGTAGGGCCTGTCATAGACAGTGAAGAAGGGCTCGCAAAAGAACTTGGGAGAATAGACCGGTATGATTTCTCCAAAGAAGAAGCATTCCGGAAAAAATATCTGACATACTGTGATGGGAAATCTTCTCAGAGAGTGGTAGATTATCTCGTTTCAAACAAATAGGACCCACAAAAAGAGAGAAGGAATGCGCTGATGGAGCCGATGGGAAGAATAAGAAAAATATCGATTGTAGTCTCTGTCTACAATGAGGAAGCCGTACTGGACCAATTTTACCGGGCCATTCGCCCGGTGCTGGAGACACTGGGATGTGAGTATGAGCTTTTGTTCGTGAATGATGGGAGCCGTGATGCGTCCGCCGGCATTTTAGAGCGGCTGGCCATGGAGTCAAAACAGGTGAAGGTCATTCATTTTTCCCGTAATTACGGACATGAAGCCGCCATGCTCGCCGGGGTGGACTACAGCAGTGGGGATGGAATCATCTGTATGGATGCGGATCTTCAGCATCCGGTGGAATGTATCCCGCAGATCGTTCAGGCGTTATGTGACGGATACGAAGTCATCACAATGATCCGTACGTCCAATCAGGATGCCGGATGGATGAAAAATGTCACTTCAAAATTATTTTATAAAATTTTAAACGGTGTTTCGGAAATCCATTTTGATGAAAATGCTTCTGATTTTTTTGCTGTGTCCCGAAAACCGGCCGAGGTTCTTCGGAAACATTTCCGGGAGACCCACCGTTTTATGCGGGCATACATTCAAAATATCGGATTTCGCAAGACAGAAATTG
The DNA here is from genome assembly GCA_963626755.1 of Bacteroidaceae bacterium. Taxonomy (GTDB): domain Bacteria; phylum Bacillota; class Clostridia; order Lachnospirales; family Lachnospiraceae; genus Anaerobutyricum. The sequence continues at coordinate 6,352 of CAVFXN010000003.1, read as the reverse complement.
AATACGAAGCCAACAGGCGGGCCGCGGGAAAAAGTAAATATAATTTACGTCTCCTGATGCATTTTTCCGTACAGGCAGTACTCAGCTATTCCAATATGCCCCTGAAGATCGCATCGTATTGCGGCAGCGGGGCAGGGATTGTCTGTATCTTGCTGATCATTTACAGTATTTATACGAAAATACATACCGGCGCACCTGGGGGCTACACAACAACCATTGTAGTGATCTGTTTTATGTTTACCATTCTTTTTTTCCTTCTGGGAATTATCGGGGAATACCTGGCAGTGATTCTTTCGGAAGTCAGAAACCGACCGGAATATCTCATCCGGAGTACGGTTAATTTTCAGGAAAAAGAAGAAGATAATGGGAGAGAATGAAATACATCACAGAAAGTAACAGGAGGAATAGCAATGGATTTCATGGGACATTTAAAAACGATAACCTATCATAAGATGCTGGTAATGAAAACCTGTTTTCAGGTAGGACTTTACAAACAGGGACTTTTACATGACCTGTCAAAATACAGCCCGATCGAGTTTATTCCGGGCATCATTTACTACCAGGGAGACCGGAGCCCGATCAACCGGGAAAAAGAGCTGAAGCAGTGTTCACGGGGATGGCTCCATCACAAAGGAAGGAATCCCCATCATTTTGAATACTGGATGGACTATAGCTGCGATCCCGGCTGCGATTCCGGTAGTGGCAAGCTGGTAGGCATGAAGATGCCGAAAAAGTATGTGGCTGAGATGGTGATCGACCGGATGAGTGCCAGCAAAAACTATCTGAAAGAAAACTATCACGATGGATGCCCGCTGGAATATTATGTCAACGGAAAAAATATGATGTTGATCCATGAAGAGTCGGATTATCTTGCAAGGTATCTGCTGACGATGCTGCAAAACAAAGGGGAAAAATATTTCCTGCATTACATGAAAACCCGGCTTTTACGTCATAAAAACAGAGATTATCATGTAAAAAACGGGAAACTTTATCTGGATTAAAAGACATTTCCTTTATTTCTGACTGATATTATACAGGGTGTTTTGGGTAAATTAGACTTGAAATTTTGAGGTAATTACGCTATAGTATGTATAGAAATAACCTGAGGTGTTCGAGACTCCCTGCTATTTTGAACCTACATTTTTGAACTCGGGAAACTAAATCATTGAGTGGATGGCAGGCCTCCCTGGAAGGGGGAAGTCAGAAGTTTAATTGAAGTTACCCACCTAGCTATGGCTAGGACTCAAAATTGCAGGCTACGGCATTTTGGGTGTAAGTTTTCATAGCCGTCTCATATTTGTGAGACGGCTTTTTTATATCGCGCACTGCTGCAAAGAGGATGCACGTCGCTCTTATAAATACAAGACTTTCCAGCGTAACCGCACTGCTGCAAAGAGGATGCACACTCGCGTGACAAAAGAAGGAATGAGGATGGGAAGGTATGCCGGGGATAAAACGAGGAAAGAATTTATACCAGTTAGTTATGGATTTTTTGAAAAAATGCAATGATGATCATGTGGGAGCCTTTGGTGCTATGTCCGCATTTTTTATTTTGCTCTCTCTTTTTCCATTTATGATCTTTTTGCTGACGTTAACGAAATATATTCCTTTTTCGAAAGATGACCTTATTTTCATATTGACAAAAACCATATCGTTTGAGGAAAGCTCACTGATCACCAGTCTGGTAAACGAGATTTACAGTAAAACGGCAACAACCGTATCTGCCATTTCGATCATCGCAGCCTTATGGTCCGCTTCCCGGGGGATTTATTCTATTGTCATCGGATTGAATTCGGTGTATGATATTGACGAAAATAGAAATTATTTTGTGATTCGTTTTTTCAGTCTGGGATATACCTTATTGTTTACCGTTATGATCAGTATCATGCTGGTACTCTGGGTGTTTGGAAACAGTTTATATCGCCATGTCCGTCTGAAATTACCTCTGCTCAGTTCTGTCATGGATGATTTTATGAATAAGAGGATCCTCTTTTCCCTTGTTTTCCTTACCCTTCTTTTTATGATCATATATAAGTGGATTCCCAACAGAAAGAGCAGTTTCGTCCGGCAGCTTCCGGGGGCATTGATTGCTACTATTGGATGGCTGGTCGTCTCTGCGGGCTGTTCCGTCTATGTGGATCATTTTGGGAATTTCTCGTATATTTACGGAAGCGTGGCAGGCATTATGATCTTAATTCTGTGGCTGTATTTTTGTATGTCCATGGTCTTTTATGGGGCAGAGGTTAATTATTTTCTGGAAAACAAGAGAAATTACCATATGCTTATCCGGATTTTACGGCCGAATGTGAAAAGAATGCGCCGGGAAAAAGAAAAAGAGCTCCGGGCTGGAATCCGTAAGAAGTCACAGAATCGTAATGGGAAGGCAGGGCCTCAGAAAGAGAAGGAAGATACAGGAATGTACCCATTGAGTGAGCAACAGATCAGAGATATTACAGAATATATTTTTTTGGAGGATGCGCCTCAAAAAGCGGATGTCATCTTTATTCCGGGCTGTAACCGGCCGGAACATACACAGGAGGCGGCGAAGCTTTACCATCAGGGTTATGCACCCCTCCTGGTTCCGTCCGGAGGTTATTCGAAGAATGAGGGATCTTTTCAGGGGGTGTCGCCGGAAGGGAGAACCTACGGGGAAGAATTTACCTGTGAGGCAGATTTCCTTGCGCAAGTCCTTTTGCAAAATGGAGTCCCGGAATCAGCGGTGCTCAAAGAAAGGGAGGCAACTTACACATTAGAGAATGCAGAGAAGACAAGAAGCCTCCTGGAAGCGAAAGGGATTGCGGTAAAAAAAGCGATCCTTTGCTGCAAGGCGCACCATGCCAGAAGGGCATTTCTTTATTATGCCATGGTTTTTCCCCAGGTAGAGATTTTGGTACACCCGACAGCGATTGACGGGATCACCAGGGAAACCTGGTATCAGAGCGAGACGGGAAGGCGGGCCGTTTTGGGAGAACTTTCCCGGATCGGTCAGCAGCTGCTGATGATGGAAGGCAGGATTCAATGGTGAGGAGAAAAACATGAGGCTGAGTGAGAAGACAGAATGGCAGGCCATTGATTTTTGTAAATTTTTCAGTGCACTGGTTGTAGTGGCCATTCATTTTCCTCCGTTTGAGGATGTGAATGCCACCGTTTCCTTTTTGATAAAAAATGTCATGTGCCGTCTCGCCGTTCCCTTTTTTTTCCTGGCTGCCGGATTTTTTCTGGAAAAGAAGATCAGAGATCGGAAACAGGTGTGGAATTATACCTGCCATCTTGTGCGAATGTATGTCATCTATACGATATTGTATCTTCCACAGGTGGTCAGAGATTCCTGGGTAAGCGGGCCGGGAGAGTTTGTCCGGCGGTTTTTTCTGAAAGGTTCCTACATTCAGCTGTGGTTTTTTACCGGGTTAATCGCTGCTGTGGTGTTTTTGTATGTGATCGTCAATATTTTGAAAATGGATGATGGAAAACTCCTCCTGCTGTCGGGTATCCTTTATGGGATCGGGGTGATGGGAAACGCATACCGCAGTCTTTTATACCACATTTCCGCGCTGCGTCCGGTGCTGAAATTATATTATTCGTATTTTGAGACCACCAGGAACGGCCTGTTTTTTGGACTGCCCTTTGTTGCCCTGGGATATCTTCTGAAAAAACATGCCTTTGATGTCATGAAGCATGGATATAAGAAATGGATGTTGTTTTTTTGGGGATTGATGGCTGCGGAAACAGCCATAACCGTGAAAATTACAGGATGGAGCGACCGGGATATGATCTTTACGATCGTGCCGGCCGCTACGTGTCTGTTTTTGTCCGTCTGCTTTATGGCCGGAAAGGAATGCAGGGGATTGCAGGCCAAAAAAGCGAGAAAGCTGTCCACATTGATTTTTGGCCTACAGTATCTGGTCGGATTTTATCTGGAAGAAATTTATGGGATGCTGTCTGAGGGAAAATGGAATTCCCTTGAGGAATATCTTGTGGTTGCCGCGCTTACGGTTGCATGTTCCGTGGCCATCCTCAGGCTTTCAGAATACAGGCATTTCCGATGGATGCGCTATTTATATTAAAGGAATCGTAAAGGAAGGGAAGGTTTTTGTTATGTTAAAGAAAAAAATATCACTGATTGTTCCCTGTTATAATGAGCAGGAAGCACTGCCCTGTTTTTATAAAGAAGTGTGCAAGGTGGCAGGGCAGATCTCGGAGTATGAGCTGGAATTTTTGTTCGTGAATGACGGTTCTTCGGACCAGACCTTAGAAGAGCTGAAAGCCCTGGCCCAAAAAGATGGGCGGGTGAAATATCTTTCGTTCTCCCGGAATTTCGGGAAAGAAGCCGCCATGTATGCCGGATTTTGTAATGCCTCTGGCGAATATGTCGCAGTCATGGATGCCGATCTGCAAGACCCGCCATCCCTCCTGCCAAAGATGATTGCCATATTGGAAACGGGGGAATATGACAGTGTGGCGACAAGGAGGGTGACCCGTAAGGGGGAACCGCCGATCCGCTCCCTGTTTGCCAGAATATTCTATAAAATCATGAACCATATCTCCGATGCGGATGTCGTAGACGGAGCCAGGGATTTTCGCCTGATGAAAAAAGATATGGTAGATGCCATTGTAACTATGAGCGAATATAATCGCTTTTCGAAGGGAATCTTTGGATGGATCGGGTACCGTACCTACTGGCTGCCTTTTGAAAATGTGGAAAGGGTCGCCGGTGAGACGAAATGGAATTTCTGGAAGCTGTTTAAATACAGCCTGGACGGTATTGTGAACTTTTCCCATGTTCCGCTGGCACTCGCCTCCTGGATGGGGATTTTCCTGACCATTGCTTCGTTTTTTATGACCGTATTTGTTATCATAAGAAAATTGTTCCTTGGTGATCCGGTCGCAGGCTGGGCTTCCCTCGTCTGCATTATCATTTTCCTGGGTGGAATCCAGCTGTTTTGTCTTGGGATTATGGGGCAGTACCTGGCAAAAACCTATCTGGAAACGAAAAAAAGACCGCATTTTATTGTGTCGGAGACCAATGACAGCAAGATGATTAAAATAAAATAGGGGGGAGTATTTTCCTTCAGGCTTCTTAAGGAACGCTTAAAGAACGTGCAGGGACTGGGAAAGGAACACGTTTTTTATATAATACTAAGTAGAGTGGGAAAGTATTGTTGTTACATCTGAATACGTTTTTTGCGAAAGACGGTATGGGGAGGGTTCGATTGATGAAGATAAATTCTTATGATACTCTTACAGATCAGAACAAAATAACGGCATCAGACGTTGCACATAGTTATTTGGAGGCCTATATTAATCAGCGGGACTGGGAGAAGGCACGGCAGTACCTGGTGGATATCGTGGAATGGTTCGATATCATTGCCGGTGGGGTTTCCTACAGTACGAATGGACATAAACAGTTGAGGGAAACTATGTATCGCCTCCATCCGAATACCAGGATCGTGATCGGGGATTTGCGGGATACGGGGATTTGCGATGGTGTCCAGGTTGTCTCGGGAACTGCACTGTATATCAACAAGATCACGGAGGACAAGACGACGCTGCGCATTTTTATTATCTGTATTGCTGATCGCAACAGCGGGTGGAAGATACGGCAGCTTGATCTCGCATTGCAGGGGCAATTGGCACAGTCTTTCCGAGCGCAATTAGAGAATGACCCCGCAGACTCCCGTCCGATCCAGAAGAAAAAAATTTTTATCCGGACCTTTGGCTATTTCGATGTTTTTGTGGATGGCCATGCGATTCCATTTCGCTCGGCAAAGGCCAAGGAGCTTCTGGCGGTCTTAGTTGACCGGCGGGGAGGATTCGCCAGCCGGGGCGACATCATCGGATGCCTGTGGGAGGATGAGCCGGTTACCAATCGCACGATGACACGCTGCAGGAAGGCATATATGAACCTGCTCGTAGAGCTGGCAGCCTATGGTGCAGATGGAATCGTCGAATCCAATAGCAAGACAGGGGAGCGGCATGTTATTCCGGACAGGTTTGAATGTGATCTGTTCCAATATTTGTCAGAGGATCCGCAGTACAAAGACCTGTTTCACGGGGCATATATGGGGAATTATTCGTGGAGTGAATATACATTGGGGATTTTAGAAAGAAAATATTCGAAAGAACAGGGGTAAAAGGTATCCGCTTGGTGCGGATACCTTTTTTATGTTATAGGAAACTTCGTTCCTATAACATAAAAAACGCTCCGCGAGGATGCGCACTGCGGCGTAAAAGAAGTATGTCGCAAGCGACCCGCCGCAGGCGCGAGAATCCTGCAAGCAGGATTCTTATCTGAATAACAGGAAACTTCGTTCCTATAACATAAAAAACGCTCCGCGAGGATGCGCACTGCGGC
>CAVFXN010000002.1:0-28508 GCA_963626755.1 Bacteroidaceae bacterium | reverse complement strand
AACAAGGTTTTAAAGTAATTTAAACAATAAAAAACAGGTAGTTTTTGACACTACCTCATGCCGAAGGGAGGTTGAAGGTATGAAGAAACCCACTTACAAGGGCAAGGAGCTTCTTCCTCTTTCGGTAATCGACGCCGCCCGTGACGGGGATTCTCAGGCTGTGGATCAGGTACTCCGGTATTATGAGGGCTATATCAATAAGCTCTGCACCCGGACGCTTTACGATCCTGACGGTCAGCCCCATGTTCGGGTGGACGAGTACATGAAGCGCCGATTGGAGATCAAGCTCATTCATTCCATTGTCAGCATGAGCTGACAAGCCCGGTCTGAAAGCGGAAACAGCTTACCCTTTCCCTGTTTCTCTCTTTCGTGGCCGAAGGCAGCACCTTGACAAAGAAAGCCCGTTGGGAGGCCAGCGCCGCAGTATAAGGCAAACGGATACATTCCTGTTTGTGCCGAGCCATACGGCCGGTGCGCCATGACCTCGTTTCAAGTCCGTAGGACGGGACCACTGCAACGGGCGAGCGAACAGCACCAGACCGCAAAGCAAGCGTGGCGGCTTGCAGGCGATGACACACGGGCAGGGTCAAAGATACTCGCGCATTGAACGCCCACAAAGCATTGTGCGCCGCACCCATCAGCATGGGCCGGGGTTAGACTCCCGTGGAGCTGTGCCAGCAGCCGTCCGTAAGCCTACTTTTCTTTTTTGAAAGTTTATGGATAGATCGTAAACTTTTCAATTAGCAGCAGACAAACACGGAGCAGCACGGTAAAATAATAGTGGAAGTTATATTACCCACACATATTCGTGCTGTTCCTTTTCATAACTGAAAGAGGGTTCTCATGTCTCAAACATGGAACGGCACGAAGAAAGAAACCCCTGAAAGAAGGACGTATACGGTTGACGATATTGCTCAAATTCTGGGCATCGGAAGAACTTCCGCATATATCCTTGTAAAAGAAGGGCATTTCAAAATCGTGCGAATTGGTAACGCCATACGCATTTCCAAGCGGTCATTTGACGAGTGGCTTGACTCCCTCGACCTGTGATCCAAGAAAGGAAGAACGATATGGCATCTATTATCAAGCGAAAGAAAAACTATTCCGTTGTTTACAACTATGTGGACGAAAACGGAGAAACCAAACAGAAGTGGGAAACCTGGCATACCCACAAAGAGGCCTTGAAGCGCAAGGCGGAAATCGAAAATCAACAGCACACGGGAACTTTTCTCCCGCCAAGCAATCAGACGATCACCGAGTTCCTTTATGACTTCGTATCTCTTTACGGAGAAAAGAAATGGGGCGTGTCTATGTATGACAGCCAAACAGCGCTGATTGCAAACTATATCAATCCGATCATCGGTGATATGGAGGTACAGGCGGTTACTCCCCGTGCGGTTGACGGTTATATCCAAACCTTGCAGAAAACCAAGTCGGTGTCTACCAAGACCCGAAAGGCCGTTACCACCTATGTCAGCGACAAGACCATTGAAAAGATCATCAAACTCCTGCGGTGTGCGTTCAAGCAGGCGGTACGATGGGAAATCATTGCAAGAAATCCCTTTGACAATGTAATTCTCCCGAAAACGGAGTATGCGAAACGGGATATCTGGACGGCGGATATGATCCGCCTTGCCCTGGACAAATGCACGGACAGCAAACTCTATGTAGCAATGAACCTGTCTTTTGCCTGCTCTCTGCGTATGGGTGAAATCCTGGGTCTGACCTGGGAGAACGTCCATATTTCCGATGAAGATATTGCGGCGGATAACGCCTATGTCTACATCGACAAGGAGCTGACAAGGGCTTCCAAACGGGCGATTGAAACGCTGGGTGAGAAGGATATCTATTACATCTTCACTCCGCTCATGCCGAACACCAGCACAAGGATTATTCTGAAAAAGCCGAAAACTGACTCCAGTATCCGTAAGGTGTGGCTGCCAAAAACGCTGGCTTACATCCTGCGGGAATGGAAGAAGTCCCAGGACGAGCTGAAAGGCTTCCTGGGGGACGAGTATCAGGACTTCGATCTGGTCGTGGCACTTCCTAATGGACGGCCCTGCGAGGATCGGATCATCCTCAAAGAGTTTGCAAAGCTCCGTGAGGACGCAGGGCTGCCGAAGGTGGTCTTTCATTCTCTCCGTCATTCCAGTACCACCTATAAACTGAAACTGAACCACGGCGATCTGAAAGCCACCCAGGGCGATACAGGCCATGCCGAGATCGACATGATAACCAGTATCTATGCTCACATTCTGGACGAGGATAGAAAGGTCAATGCTCAGAAATTCGAGACAGCCTTCTATGCCAAACCTGATCTTCGCAATGTCCGTCCGCCGGAGGAACCGGCAAAATCGGAGCCTGCGCCCCTGGACCTTGAAAGCCTTGTAGAGCAGCTTCAGAAGTCGCCGGAGCTGGCAAGTGCGCTCGCAGCCCTGATAGCGGCGCAAGCCCCGGCAAAGTGATCCGAAAAATCGAATTAGCAAAATGCAGAATTTTCTTAGCAAATTTCTGAAAAGCGTTCGAGTCCAATTAGCAAATATACATCATGCGGCGTATAAAAATCTCCCGGTAACGGAAACAAAATTACCGGGAGAAGGAGGAACAAAAAAACGCTACAAACCCCGAAAAAAGGCTTGCAGCGGTGCTTTCTGGCGTCCCAGAGAGGATTTGAACCTCCGACCCCACGCTTAGGAGGCGTGTGCTCTATCCAACTGAGCTACTGAGACATTTTTATGATTTATTCAATTTTCACTGCTCGAAGGAATCGAACAATCTGCCGCTTAGGAGGCGAGTGCTCTATCCAGCTGAGCTACGAAGACACAGGGAGAATTATATCATAATTCTCCCATTTTTGCAACAAATTTTTTCTTCTTGAGTTTCCGCATATGACATTCTTCTTGGGTTCCATAACATTTTTCCTTGGGATTTCCGCAGTGTATGAATTCTTGCTTTTTCGCAGTGAATCCCAGCAGAAATCTTAATCTTTCATAGAAAGCCATATTATATACAATCCACTTCTCCTTGCAGCCAGAGAACTCCTTTAAATCTTCTCCCAATTTCAGGAACTCCCCATAACTGATCTTTCGCAATAGTAAATTCAATTTGAATCGAATTACATTCGATCGATAAATAATATATTACTTCATGTGTATAGGCATTTTTTATTTCTTTTACATGGATGATTTTTCCAAGAACCGAGTATTTATCGCACTCCACGCTATATGGCATAAAATAAGATGTTACAATGGTAAAAATATCTTCTTTTTTCGAACGGCTGCTTACCATAGTATAGGTATCCATATCATCAAGGGTCAGCTGCTCCATCGCTTCCAAATCACCGGCCTTTGCTGCATTGATCATTTGATTTTTTCGTTCATTCCCTTTTTTCTCTTTCCGCTCCTGATACTCATCTCTTTCCACAGGCAGAATCACCATGCCACTTTTAGCAATTCCTGACAGTGTGATACTGTTGATTTTATCATGATGCTTTCCATGTGTGATCTTTAAATATTCAATTAAATTATTCACATGGAAAATCAATGGAATTCCAATATTGTTCTCATCACAAATACCAGCATACCCTTCCTTATCTGTAAGATGTTCAAATTCAATCTCTTCATGATAAAGATAATTGACCCCACGAACATAAGGATAATAATGATCAAAGATACAATGTCCTTCACAATCTGCAATTTCAATCACTGAAATTCCGATCCCTTCTCCAAAATCCCTTTCATAGGAACATATGCATTCTTTTTCGTTTAATTGAAAATAAGTTTTTCTATCTGAATTTTCTTTTATAATCTGAAGTAAATGATTTATTTGATATCGGCTTTCCAAATCACTGAATCCAATGGACTTTAAATATTCTCGCATAAAAGATACTCCTCACTCCTTTTACTGTATTTTTGATTTTATTATATAGTTATGTAATTAGTAATGCAAGTAATATTACATTGATAATGAAATGAAAAAGTAAGACATGCATGGCAACACGGAGCAGAAAATCAAAAAATGTTTACACAAAATACTTGACACAATCATCTTTCTGTAATAGGAACGAAAATTTTTAAAGAAAAAATCCCTCACATACCATTTTAAAAAGGTAGTGAAGGATTTGATTTGAGTTAACTTAATTTACATTGTCTTTTTCATCGTATTCCAAAGCCATATTTAATGAAATTTTTTCTTCGTCTGATAAGACGACATCACACAGTCCATTTTTTATTTCCTTTAAATAAACATGGCAGCCGGCTCTGTTATGTATGGTATTTAAGAGAAATCCATTGTTTTTGGTATTCAAAAGAGTGAGTACAAAGCTGATATTTCCACCGCTTAAAGAATTTTCCACATTAAATGCATCATATTTGTAAATACCAATTTTACTGTAGCTTTTTCTGATCATAGAATAAATGATAGCGATTTGATCATCATTATCTTTTTGCCCTACCTGTAATTCATCGATTTCTCGAAATCTTTTATAAATGGTGTATTCCAGTGACTTTCCACTTTCTCCCTGCATAAATTCCATATATCTTTTTCTTATCTTTAGATAATCAAGTAAAAGAAAGAACAGTGCAATGAACAAAATCACTACAACAATTGATACAAAAATGATAAATGCATCCAGCTTTACATTAAAAAAACTCAATATCCGACTATTCATATACTTCTCCCTACTTTTGTTTAACTGATACTCTGAATTAAATCAATGATTCTTTCCAGTTCCTCTTTTGAATAATAATCAATTTCAATTTTACCCTTATTATTTTTCTTATTTCTTATGACTACCTTGCTTCCAAGGATATCTTTCATTTTATTTTCAAAGAAATGGATCATCTCTTCTTCCTGATGATCTTTCGGTTCTGATTTGGTTTCTTTTTCTTTTGAAGATAATATAGATTTGACTAATTTTTCTGCTTCTCTTACGCTCAGATTTTCATCTAATATTTTTTCTGCCATTTTATATTGCAAATCGCCATCTTCAATCGAAATAAGGGTTCTCCCATGGCCGCTGGTAATGATATTCTCCATCAGCATTTTTTGCACCCTGTCATCTAATTTTAAAAGGCGCATCGTATTTGTGATTGCCGTTCTGCTTTTGGAAACACTCGAAGCAATTTCATCCTGCTTTAATCCATACGTTTCATAGAGTTGTTGATAGGCTTTTGCTTCTTCGATTGGATTTAAATCTTCTCTTTGCAGATTTTCTATCAGTGAGATTTTTAAAGTTTCCTTTTCATCATATTCTCTGACAATGACAGGTATTTCTTTAATTCCTGCTTTCTTGCATGCTCTCCATCTTCTTTCTCCCGCAATAATTTCATAATGGTCCTCTTTTTTTTGAACGATCAGAGGCTGAATGACACCATATTGTTTGATAGAATCTGCTAATTCTTCGATAGAATCGTCATCAAATTGCTTCCTGGGTTGATTTTTATTAGGTTCTATCTCATGGATACTTACATATCTTTCTGTTGTTATCGTCTGAGTTCCTTCTGCTTTATCTTGAAGTGATTGATTGGATTCATGATTTTCTTTCGGGATCAGAAGATCCAGGCCACGTCCCAGTCCTTTTTTTACTGCCATAAAAACTATAATTCTCCTTCCTAATTTATTTTTTCTTTGCTATCATTTTCAATCACTTCCATAGCTAATGATCGATATGCCTGTGCCCCGGATGATTTCTTATCATAAATATGAATTGGTAAACCATGACTTGGTGCCTCTGCCAGACGTACATTTCTTGGAATGATTGTTTGATAAATTTTTTGACTTAAATTTTCCCTGACATTTTCTACTACTTGCGGTGATAAATTTGTTCTTCCGTCATACATTGTAAATACAATTCCTTCTATTCGCAAATTAGGATTTAAATTTTGATGGATCAGATCAATCGTGTAAATAAGTTGCGACAATCCATCTAAAGCATAAAATTCACATTGTATTGGCACAAGGACTGTGTCAGCAGCAGTCATTGCATTTACTGTCAGCATCCCCAGAGCGGGAGGACAATCTAAAATAATAAAATCATAGTTATCCCTGATTGGATTTATTTTTTCCTTGAGCATATATTGCATATTTTCTTGCGTGATCACTTCGATCTCAATACCCGCTAAATTCCTGTTGGCAGGGATTAAATCTAAATTTTCATTACAATCCTCTACTTTTAAAATAGCATCTTTTATATCAATTTCATTTCTCAGAATCTCATAAATTGTATTGTTTAAATCATTTTTTTCAAATCCTAAGCCGCTTGTAGCATTTCCTTGAGAATCAATATCAATCAGGAGTACTTTTTTCCCTTTTTCAGCAAGACAAGCAGATAAATTAATTGATGTTGTTGTCTTTCCAACTCCACCTTTTTGATTGGCAATCGCAATCACTTTGCTCATAAACAATCCCCCTATAATTAATATTTTCATTATGTCAATATGTGAAGTACTCGGCATCTGAATGACCGGGCATCTGATTTGCGACTCTTCGAGTCGTTGATTCATGGTAGCTCCATTCCACCTCTATTACATCTGTATCATATACCTTATCCGTATTCCTATATACCATTCTCTTTTTTTCGTATCCCTTCTTTTATATCTGATGATACGGGATTGCAATGGTTTGTATAGGCTTCATTCTGGAGAATAAAACAGATTTTTTCTTTCTTTATTGTAAATCATCTGTTTTTTTCGATACTCGTCGTATATTATATCATATTTCTTTTATAACTATAAGATGGAATACTAATTTTTTTCAATATTAAAAACGGTGATGTTTCACGTGAAACATCACCGTTGATATATTGCTTTGCATTCTTGGATTTTTTATTTTTCTTTTGATGATTCAATTGCATTGACAATAGCTTTTGCCATGACATCTGCGGCCAGACTTCCTGCTACATTGATATCAGAATCTATATTTCCAATCGATACTGCATAAATCGTATCACCATCCGCCAAAGTTCCTACTGGATTAATACATCTTGCATAGGCGTTTCTTGTCATAGAAGCAATTTTATTCATCTCAGCTTTAGAAAATTTGCCATTTGTAATAATAGCTCCAATGGTAGTATTGGTTGTAGTGCCTGTAAACATATCTGTTTTTTCACTGATCTTATAAAGTTCTGTTCTTGTATCAATCAGTTTGCTTCCATCCTCGTTTTTTAATCCTGCAATTTCTTTTCCGGTTTCCGGATCATATATGTCACCCAGGGCATTGACTACGACAACTGCAGCCATTTTCAGTTTCCCAAGTTGGACTGCATAAATGCCTAAACCAGAATTAGAAGAGTATTCCATTCCCTTGATTTTTCCAACAGTGGCACCGCACCCTGCACCATAATTTCCGCTTTGCGGCTTATTTTTTTCTGCATCCTGACAGGCGGCATAACCCATATCACTGTCAGGTCTGATCTTGGCACTTCCGATACCTAGATCATAGATACAGGAACCACACACCAATGGTACCTTGGCATAACCAGTATCATAGCCATAATCATTTTCTTCCAGATATTTCATAATGCCATCGGCTGCAGATAAACCGTAAGCCGATCCTCCAGAAAGCATAATCGCATGGATCGGAACATCCGCTGTCATAGGATCTGCAAGATAAGTCTCTCGTGATGCCGGCCCTCCACCGCTTACATCAATTCCAACCTTGGCACCATGATCAAAGAGCAGTACCGTTACACCGGTTTTTGCTTTTTCATTTTGCGCATTTCCAATACGAAGGCCATCGATATCTTGAATATTGATTGTTTCATATAAACTTGTATGCTCTGCGTTGTTATTATTTTTCTTTTTCATCCTACTCAGCTCCTACATTATAATCAAAATATCTTGGAAAGTATACTTTGAGCTGTCATGATTTTTCTTTTTCATCCTAACTCAGCTCCTACATTATAATCAAAACAACTTAGAAAGTATACTTTGAAATGGTGTGAAACTTTAGAAAACTATACTACATTTGTTCCGGACATTCGATTCCCAGTAAACCTAATGCTGTTTTGATAACATTCATCGTCACTTTTACTACTTTTAATCTTGCCATTTTCACTGTTTCATCTTCTACATTGATCTGGCAATCGTGGTAGAATTTATTAAAGTGCTGTGCAACAGATACAGCAAATCTGGCAACCATAAATGGCTCATATTTTTCTGATGCTTCCTTGATCACATCCGGGAATCTGGAAATGTCTTTCAATAAATTCATTGTCACATCATCGGCTAAAATGGAATAATCGATGTCTGCTGGTATTTCTACCTCTCCTACTTTTCGGAAAATACTTGCACATCTCGCATAGGTATACTGTACATAAGGGCCTGTTTCCCCATCAAAATTCAGAATCTTATCCCAATTGAAAATCACATCTTTAATTCTCTGGTTGTAGAGATCATTAAAAAGAATCGCACCAATTCCCACCTGTCTGGAGACTTCTTCTTTATTTGGCAGATCCGGATTTTTTTCATTAATGATTTCATGGATTTTTTCAATCGACTGGTGAAGGATTTCTTCTGCGTAAATCACATTTCCATTTCTGGTAGAAAGCTTACCTCCCTCCATACTCACCAATCCATATGGGACATGAACTAAATTCTCATACCAGTCATAACCCAATAATTCGATTACCTTAAATACCTGAGCAAAGTGAAGTTTTTGTTCGAGTCCCGTAACATAAATACATTTATCAAAATGATAGGTTCTCTTACGATATAATAATGCTGCTAAATCTCTGGTAGCATAAATGCTGCTTCCATCTTTTTTCATAATCAGGCATGGTGCCATATCATAATCATCTAATGGAACAATATGGGCTCCGTCGCTTTCTACCAGAAGACCTTTTTCTTCTAACTTTTCTACCACTTCATGAGTCTTATCCCGATAAAAACTTTCTCCGGTAAAATGATCAAATTCCATACCAAGTAATTTATAAATTCTTTTGTACTCGATCAGACTGATGTCTTTAAACCATTGCCAGATGGAGAGGGCTTCCTCATCTCCTTCTTCCATTTTCACAAACCATTCCCGGGCCTGATCATTTAAGGAGTCATCTTTTTCGGCTTCCTGATGAAACTTCACATAAATTTTCATCAATTCATCAATTCCGTTTTTCTCCACTGCCTCTTTACTTCCCCAATTTTTATAAGCGACAATGAGCTTTCCAAACTGAGTTCCCCAGTCTCCCAGATGATTAATTCTTTCCACATGATATCCTAACTGGGAATAGATCTTATAAAGGGAGTTTCCGATAATGGTTGTTCTGAGATGACCAACGTGAAAATTCTTTGCAACATTAGGAGAAGAATAATCAATACATATTGTTTTTCCTTTTCCTTCATCAGAGGTTCCAAAAGTATCTTTTTCAATCGTCTTCATCAGCTCACGGGCATAAGCTTCCTTATCTAAGAAAATATTAATATATCCACCAACATTTTCTACTTTCTGGAAGATATCATAGGAACCTTCCTGCAATTTCTTTGTAATATCTTCCGCGATCATATTCGGTGCTTTTCTGAAAACCTTAGCTAATTTAAAACATGGAAAAGCAAAATCTCCCATACTGGTCTTTTTCGGAATTTCCAGGACTTCTTCTATTTCCTCTTGTGTCATTTCCTGAATATTTTCCGATAAGATCTGAACAATTTTATTTTTCATAACGAGTCTCCTTCTTTATTTTATGAGTATCCACAGAGCATATTCTGTGATATCTGTTTTTATGTTAAGACAAAATATTCCAATGATATGTAACCTGAAAAGCATCAAACCCGGCATTGTCACAGGCATAATCCATGACAATTTCTATATCATTTTTCTCAACGCTACCTTCAATCAACAAAGTCGAAATATCATAGATCTTCAGAGAAGAGATAATGGAACTATGAATTTGAGAAATCATCTTTTGAATCAGGATAAAATCTAAGTTTACATCTTCCTCATTCAACTCAACCAGAATCTCGAGATTATTTTGCTGCTGATGATAGAGCGCTAACTGGGACAAATATCCTGACAGGTTACAATCTCTGTCATCCGGTTTGAAAAAATCTTCCGGAAGAGGATCCAAAACAAAATGAGAACTGTTTTTTTCTTCTGATTTCCAATCCTTGTTTTTGGAAATTCCTTCTTTTTCTTCCAAAATTTCAATATTTTCTTTTTCATACTCCTGGATTTTTTCGATATCCCGTAAAAAATTTTTAATTTCTACCATCCTGCTTTGCAACAGTTCTACTTCCCCGTTAATTCTATGGATGCTGGCTAAAAGCTGTTTTTCTTTTTCATCCTTTTTCTCTTCTTCCATATCTGTTAGATTGAGTGGAGAAAAGTATTTTCTGACATCCTTTTTTTCTATACTTGGAAAAAGTGTTTTATCTTTCTGCTCCTGTTCCATTTTTAACTGCAGGATTTCATTTTCAAGATTATCCTTTTTCTCCGAGAAAAAAAGATATTCATTTGATAAATGTCTTTTTAATTTATCATGAAAAACTAACATTCTTCCATCCAGACTGGCTAAATTGGACTGATCAATAAAAATATCTGTTTTTTCATTTTTATCCATAAACAATTACCCGATCTTTCTTCTATCCTTATTTCCCATTGATTATAAAGGATTTTTGGATGGTATTCCAGCTTTACGCGGATAAATTTTAGGTGTTCCTTTGCATTTTTTTATTTGAATCAACAAACGTTGTGCGTCATCATCCTCCAGATAAAATGTTTCTGTTTTTTCTATCTTGCATCCTAACATTTGAAAACAATGTTCGGCATGGGATATTTCTTCGGTTCCTTTTTTCCCTTTATAGGAAATAAAATAACCATTGGTCCTGACAAATGGAATACAGTACTCACTGAGAACACTCAAGTTTGCCACTGCGCGGGAAACGCAAAGATCGAAAGCTGCTCTTAAATTCCGATCTCTTGCCAGATCTTCCGCCCGTCCATGGATTGCCTCCAAACCCTGTAAGCCTAATTTTTCTTTTACTTGATGGATAAAATGAATTCGTTTTTTTAAAGAGTCTACTAAAACAAATTCTATTTCCGGATACATAATTTTCAGGGGTATCCCCGGAAATCCCGCTCCGGTTCCCACATCAATACAATTTCTGATTCTCTTCATATCAATAATGCGGGAACAGCTTAAGCTGTCTATAAAATGTTTTTCAATGACCTCATCTTCGTCTGTGATTGCTGTGAGATTCATTTGTCGGTTGGTTTCGATTAATAAATGATAAAAATTCTCAAACTGTTCCAGTTGTGTTTCCGTAGGAAAAAACTGCTCTTTTTCCATACGCTTTCTTAGTTTTTCTTTAAAACTCATAAAACAATTCCTTCGATCAAATCTGGTGATTATTGATTATGTTTCATCTGTTCTATATATATCATTAAAACGGAGATATCCGAAGGGGATACACCGGAAATCCTGGATGCCTGTCCCACAGATTCCGGATTCACTGCTTTTAATTTCTGGATTGCTTCTTTTCTTAAATTATGAATGGCTTCATAGTCAATCTGTACAGGAATCCTTTTATTTTCCATTTTTTTAAACTGTTCCACCTGCTGCATCTGACGCTTGATATAGCCTTCGTATTTAATCTGAATATTAATCTGCTCAACGACCTCTTCATCCAGTGTTTCCCTGGCCGGATCGATTGCTGCCAGAGACTCATAACATAATTCCGGTCTTTTGATCAACTCTGCCAGAGTCGAACCACTGTTTAAAGGAGAACTCTGGAGGCTTGATAACAAAGACTGCACTTCCTTTGTGGCTCCTATATTGGTATGTTGTAATCGATCAATTTCTTTTTCTATTTTTTCTTTTTTCACCAGAAATTGATGGAATCTGTCTTCATCGATCAAACCAATGTGATAGCCGATTTCTGTCAGCCTCATATCTGCATTATCCTGACGCAGCAACAACCGGTATTCTGCTCTTGAAGTCATCATACGGTAAGGTTCATGATTTTCTTTTGTTACCAGATCATCAATCAGAACTCCAATATATGCCTGAGAACGATCTAAAATCAGCGGCTCCTTGCCAAGACATTGCCTTGCGGCATTGATCCCGGCGATCAGTCCCTGACTTGCCGCCTCCTCATATCCTGAACTTCCGTTGAACTGTCCTCCACTGAAAAGCCCGTGGATTTTTTTAAATTCCAAAGATAATTTTAATTGGTTTGGATTGATACAATCATATTCGATCGCATAAGCATTCCGGATGATCTTCACATTTTCCAGTCCTTTGACTGTCCGGTACATGGCATATTGTACATCTTCGGGAAGGGAACTGCTCATTCCTCCAACATACATTTCATTGGTGAACTCCCCTTCCGGCTCTATAAATAACTGATGTCTTTTTCGATCGGCAAAACGGACTACTTTATCTTCAATGGATGGACAATAACGTGGTCCCGTTCCCTCTATGACTCCCGCATAAATCGGTGACCGGTCTAAATTATCCCGGATAATCTGATGCGTTTTTTCGTTCGTATAGGTCAGCCAGCAGGAAATCTGCTCCCGTTTAATGTCTTCTTCTTTATTCGTGAAACTGAATGGGACGATCTTTTCATCTCCAAACTGCTCTTCCATGACACTGAAATCAATGGAACGCTTGTCAATTCTGGCTGGGGTTCCTGTTTTAAAACGATACAGTTCGATTCCATTTTCCTTTAAAGACTGACTTAAATAATTGGCAGCCTGTAACCCGTTAGGGCCGGTATAATTTACCGTCTCTCCATAAAGACATCGGGCCTTCAGGTAAGTTCCGGTCGCTAACACCACTGCTTTGGCGTGATAGATGGCTCCGGAAAATGTTTTCACTCCTTTGATTTCTCCATCTTCTACCAGCAATTCCGTCACTTCTGCCTGTCTCAGCGATAAATGATCGGTATTTTGAAGTGTGTAACGCATCGTCATGGAGTAAGCATCTTTATCAGCCTGTGCCCGCAGGGAATGAACCGCCGGCCCCTTCGATTGATTCAACATTTTGGATTGAATATAGGTCTTGTCTATATTTTTCCCCATCTCACCGCCTAAGGCATCAATTTCCCTGACCAAATGTCCTTTGGAACTCCCACCGATATTGGGGTTACATGGCATTAAAGCTACACTATTCATACTCACTGTAAAAATGATTGTTTCACATCCAAGCCGTGCCGCTGCCAGTGCAGCCTCACAGCCGGCATGTCCCGCTCCTACCACAATCACATCATAGGACTCTTCTACTGTTTTCATCATATCCTCCGCCATTTTATTTTCCTGTGCAAAATCTGGAAAAAATTTCGTTCACCAGATCTTCTTCTACCGATTCTCCTATAATGGAGCCAAGCTTTTCATAGGAATTCATTAAGTCAATGGTAAAAAAATCTTCCGGCATGCCATTTTCTATACTTAACTCCACACACTGTAAACTTTCCAGTGTTTTTTCCAAAGCGTCTTTATGTCGGGCATTGGTAATAAAAATATTATGATCCAGATTGACTTTTCCATGAAATACCATATTTTTTAATTCAGAGATAAACTGCTCGAGGCCATATCCATTTTTTGCAGAAATATAGATAACCGGATCATCTTTTTTCAGGTATCGTGACAGGGTTTCCTTATCAAACTTTTCTTTTTTATCTGATTTATTTAAAAGAATGATTTTCTTCCTGTCTTTGATTTCTTCTAAGATATCGATATCTTCCTGACTGATCTCCACAGATATATCCATAATAAATAAGATAATATCTGCATTTTGCATTTCCTTTTTGGCTTTCTCCACACCGATACTTTCCACTTTATCTTCCGTATCGCGTATGCCGGCAGTATCGACAATATTCAGGGTCAGCCCATCAATCATCATAGATTCCTCCAGGGTATCCCGGGTCGTCCCGGCAACATCCGTAACGATTGCCCTGTCTTCTCCCAGAAGGGCATTTAAAAAAGAAGACTTTCCTGCGTTTGGTTTTCCCACAATACAGGTTCGAATCCCCTCCGAAATGATCCTGCCGTTATCATAGGAAGAAATCATGTTTTGGATCTCTTCGATCCATTTTTTGTTGAATTTTTCTATTTTTTCCGGATACCCGTCAAGATCGTAATGTTCCGGGTCATCTAAAGCCGATTCTATGAAAGCCACCTGATATAATATTTCTTCTCTCAATTTTTTTATTTTTTCAGATAAACTGCCTTTTAATTGAGATAAAGAATTTTTTCTCGCCATTTCATTTTTAGAATCAATCAGATCCATGACAGCTTCCGCCTGAGACAGGTCAATCCTTCCATTTAAAAACGCTCTTTTGGTAAATTCACCTGGTTCTGCTGCCCTTGCCCCATTTTTTATCACAAGATTTAAAATCTTATAAACAATGTTGACACCACCATGGCAATCGATTTCCACCACATCTTCCCTCGTATAACTGGCAGGACCTTTCATGATCAACACAATGCATTCATCAATGACTTCTTCGTTATCCTTTATATTTCCATAATAGATGTGATGGCTTTTTAATGTATGGATATCATTTTTCTTATTATAAGGCTCAAAAATTTTTGACAGGATATTCATTGCATGACTGCCACTGATTCTCACAATGCCAATTCCAGAAGTAGAGACTGCTGTAGCAATCGCTGCGATCGTATCAAATTCATTGATCATCTGCCAGACCTCCATGATATTTTTTCAATCTAAAAATAGGATGTTTAAAAATTCCCGGAAGAATCTTTAAACATCCTCATTCATATATCTATGTTACTTGTCTCTTTTTAACATAATAACAACTTTTCTATACGGTTCCTCTCCTTCACTCTTCGTACATACATATCTGTCATTTTGAAGAGATGAATGAATCACACGTCTTTCGTAAGGATTCATTGGCTCTAACGTAACAGGTTTTTTCGACCTTTTTACCGTATATGCAATTTTTTTTGCTAATTTTTCTAAAGTAACTTTTCTTCTTTCGCGATAATTTTCGGTATCTAATTTCACCCGAATATACGCTTCACTCTCCTTATTAACAAAAAGACTGATAATATACTGGAGAGCATCCAGGGTCTGACCTCTTTTTCCGATCAAAATACCCATATCCGGACCAGAAAGATCAATATTCATCACATTATCTTCTTCTTTAAAATCAATAAGGACCTTCGTCTCTACTTTCATAGCAGAAAATAATTCATCACAAAATTCCTGTGTTCTTTCCAATAAAGATTTTTTTAATATCACACGGATCACTGCCGGTTTACTACTGAAAATCCCAAGAAAACCTCTGCTTCCTTCCTCGATGACTTCATAGTTTAATTGATCGCTGCTGATTCCAAGTTCTAGAGTTGCAGCAGTGATGGCATCATTGACCGTTTTTGCTTTAAAATCTTTAACTTCCACTATTTTTTACCCCCCTTGGTATTCCCATGTTCCTTCTCATACTGGGACACCAGATAAGCTCTTTTACTGATATCCCCTAGCTGACTCATATCTACAGAATCAGTATCATCATAATCATTGGTCCCTGTTCCTGCTGGAGAGGAAATCTTTTTCGTATTAATGGAAGCGATCTGTTTTATCGTTTTTTTCGAAGAGGTATTCCCTTCATTTGCTGCGCCGGCATCCGCATTTGCAGAAGAATCCATAATTCTTTCCATGATGGATTTCTGGCCTTTTTTCTTCTTTTTGGCAGCCTTCTTTTTATTTTTTTCAATTAAAATATTTATATCCACACTGTCCATATATTTATTAATGATTACCTGCTGTATGCACTGGAATAATGCACTGGTTACCCAGTAAATACCTAAACCGGCCGGGGTAACTAAACAGAAATATAAGGACATCAGCGGCATAACGACCGTCATGCTCTTGGTCATTCCGGCAGCCGGATTATTCGGATCCATGTCAGGCTGTTTCATCGTCTTTGCAGATAAATACTGGAAGAAAGCAGCCAATACAGGAATCAGCCAGTAAATGGATGGATGAAATCCCGGTGTCTGCACTACATTAATTCCTGCAAAGAAATCATTCATCTGAATAATTTTGTCGGATGAACTGTGGATGACATTGGCAGCAGAAGGAAACGCATCTGCAAGTTTGGACCATGCATCGGTATTAAAATAATTTAAGGTGTCAATAATCTGATTTTTACTTGCATCGGAAGCAAGACTGGAAACATAGGAAGATTTCAGCCCTTTTCCAATCTTATTAATTGCTTTTATCGTAGATGCATCTGTCCCAAGTGCGGTTACCACCTGCATATATACGGACTTCACCTGAGGAATATATGCGGGAATCTTACGGATTACCTGATATAAAGCCAGGAAAATAGGCATCTGAATAACTAACTGAAGACATCCTCCTGTCGGATTCGTCCCATATTTTTCATAAACCTTTTGAATTTCTTCGTTCTGCTTCACCATAGAAGCCTGATCTTTTTTATTACGATATTTTCTCTGAATTCTATTAATCTCAGGCTGCATTACCTGACTTATTTTTGAAAATTTCTGCTGCTTAATCGTAAGAGGCAGCATCAACAAACGAACAATGATGGTAAAGATAATAATACATAAACCAACATTTTGAATACCAACGGAACTCAAACACCAAAAGATGAATTCCATCACATACCCAAGAAGGGTAGCAATCCATCCGATGATCGGAGTGGTTGACTGCGTTAATACCATACTTTTCCTCCTTAATCTTTTTCATTATGGAACCGGATCATATCCGCCTTTCGAAAAAGGATTACAACGCAGAATCCGCCACGCTGCTAACAATCCCCCCTTAAATACACCATATTTTTCTATCGCTTCTAACGCATACTGCGAACAGGTCGGTGTATAAATACAGGTAGCTCTTCCTTTAAGAGCTGACAGATATTTCTGATAGAATCTTATTATTTTAATAAAAATAATTCTCATTTCAAACCATCGTCTTCCAATAAATGATGTAATTTCAACAAATGAAAAATGGCACTCTCCATTTCTTTGTAATTCGCATCCTTTGCGGATGTGCGTGCCACAATTACGATATCATACCCACTCTTTACCTCTTCCCAGTGAAGACGCATAATTTCCCTAACTACTCTAGTTACTCTGTGGCGTATGATACTGTTTCCAACTTTTTTACTGACAGAAATCCCAATCCGGTTACAAGCATTTTTATTTTCTCTGACAATCATGGCAAAATAATGGTTAGCTTTTGACTTTCCAGTACGATATACCAGTTGGAATTCCTGATTCTTTTTCAAAGATTTAAATTGATTCACTTCACTTTCTCACCTTTCTGAATTCATTCAATGAGAAAAGAAAAGGTCACATCACTGCGACCTAAGCTGATAATTTATTTCTTCCTTTTGCTCTTCTTCTAGCTAAAACCTTTCTGCCGTTAGCCGTACTCATTCTTTTTCTAAATCCATGCACTTTAGATCTCTGTCTTTTTTTCGGCTGATATGTCATCTTCATAGCGAAAGCCACCTCCTTCGAATATTCTATCTGTCTTGCTGAAAAACATCACTCCTATTATATTGAAAAAATCAATGCTCGTCAAGTAATTCCTTGGTATTTTCTTGTTGAATCAGCTATTTTATTTTTTATTCTCTCCTTTTCACATAAAATTCCGGGGTTATGCACAAGTTATGCACATTTTGTGGATAACTTGTGCATAACTGATAAAATACACACATCATATCATAAAAACCACGTGAAACCTCTCTTTTTATCTTTCTTTCAAAATGTGGATACTTTTCATAAAGTTATCCAGACAGGTGGATAACTTTCATTTTTTTCTGAATCATCCTCTATTTTTTTCACTTATCCACATAAAGTTATCCACATTCCTATATTGAAAAAATTCTGTTTCTGTTATACACTTAGAACATGGTGTGCACTTGCTGCACACTGGCACACCCAAGTGGTATGCGAAGGATAAATTGATACTTAGTTTAGAATGGAGCTTGCAATGAACGAATTAATTGAATCGAAATGGCAGGAAATTTTAAATATTCTTATAAAAGAACATGAAATATCCGAAGTTGCGGTGAATACCTGGATCAAACCTCTGGTCATCCAGACGATCACAGAGGACACGATTACTTTCTTTATGGTAAGAGGCCCTCGTGGAATTGAATTTATCAAACATAAATATTACGATATTTATCTGTCAATGGCGATCGAACAGGTAACAGGAAAACAATTTAAAATTCTTTTTACTGACTCCAACGCCAATGTACCGGTCAAGGAGAAAAAGAAAACTCCTCTTCCGAACAAAGACCTCAGTAATCTGAATCCCCGGTATACATTTGATACTTTTGTTGTCGGCTCCACAAACAAGATGGCGCATGCCGTTTCCGTTGCAGTTGCCGAATCACCAGGAGGATCCTATAATCCTCTTTTTCTTTACGGCGGAGCGGGGCTTGGAAAAACACATTTGATGCATTCCATCGCCCATCATATTATTAACAACCGTCCGGATTTAAAGGTGTTATACGTAACTTCCGAAAAATTTACCAACGAACTGATCGATTCTCTCAAACACGATAAAAACAAGGATTTCCGCAATAAATACCGGAACATCGACGTACTTTTGATTGACGATATCCAGTTTATTATAGGAAAAGAAAGTACCCAGGAAGAATTCTTCCATACTTTCAATGAACTTCACGAAGCCAAAAAGCAGATTGTCATATCCTCCGATAAACATCCAAGAGAAATTTCTACTTTGGAAGAGCGGCTTCGTTCCCGCTTTGAATGGGGTATTACGGCCGATATACAGCCGCCTGATTACGAGACGAAAATGGCGATCCTTAAAAAGCGGGCGGAACTGGAACATCTGGATATCAATACGGAAGTCATGGAATATGTTGCTACTAATATCAATTCGAACATCCGTGAGCTGGAAGGTGCCCTGAATAAAATCTGTGTTTTTGCCAGTCTTGAAAAAAAACCAGTCACTCTGGAACTGGCAGAAAATGCATTGAAAGATACGATCGAATTCCAGAAAGAAATTACACCACAGCTGATTATGGATATTGTCGCAGAACATTACAATATCACTGTCGCGGACATTTTATCAAAGAAAAAAAATAAAGACATTGCCAATCCACGACAGATCTGCATGTATTTATGCCGGAAATATACGGATTATTCTCTGCAAAACATTGGAAAGATCATGGGAAACAGGGATCATACCACCGTCATTCACGGACACGATAAAATCAGTAAAATGATGGAACATGACGAAATCCTCAAAAGCACCCTGAATATTCTCGTCCAGAAGATTAATCCGCCAACCTAAAGAATACTATAAATATGGAAAAGAATAAAGGACTCTTCACCCCTTCTGAAGAAACCCTTTATTTTTTTCCACATTCTATTCAGATTCCACTGTGAATTGATTGTGGATAGCTGTGGATAAATTTTGAGCCAAAATATCTATGTGGATAACTATTTTTTTATCCACATAGGTATCCGCAGAGTTATTCTTTCCAAAAACTCTTGTATTATCGGCTTTTCAAGACTTATGCACATATCTAACACCCCCTACTACTACTACTGCGGATATTTTATTATATTTATATATATACCACACCGAAAGGAGTTATACACATCTATGAAACTCACATCTTCCAAATATGAATTTTTAAAAGGAGTCAATGCTGTCTCCAAAGCCGTGTCCAATAAGACAACTATGGATATTTTGAAATGTATCTTAATTGAAGCCTTTGATGGAGTGATCAAATTAACTGCAAATGATACCGAACTTGGCATAGAAACGATCATTGAAGGGGATATTATCGAACCAGGCCAGATTGCATTGGAGGCAAAAATCTTTACTGAAATCATTAAAAAAATTCCGGATAATGATGTTTATATCGAAAGTGATGAGTCCGGAAAGACAAAAATTGAATGTGAACAGATTGAATGTACCATTATGGGCAGACTGGGAAATGATTTTTCCCATCTTCCGGAGATTGAAAAAAACAACAAGATCACCATATCACAATTTGATTTAAAAGAAGTGATCCGACAGACGATCTTTTCCATATCGGATAATGAGAATAATAAACTGATGACAGGGGAACTGTTGAGCGTTACCAATGACACGTTTACGATGACATCCCTGGATGGACACCGGATATCCATCCGAAATATTCAGTTATCCGAATCTTATCCGAAGACAGAAGTGATCGTTCCTGGAAAGACTCTCTCAGAAGTGAGTAAAATTCTTCCGGGGGAAGCGGATGATACGGTCAATATCTATTTAACAGATCGGCACATCCTGTTTGAGTTTGATCAGACCAAAATCGTTTCCAGATTACTGGAAGGAAAATTTTATGCAATCAGCCAGATGTTATCCAACGATTATGAGACCAAGATCCATTTGAATAAAATGGAGATGCAGCGTTGTCTGGACCGCTCCACATTGTTCACAAAAGACTCGGATAAAAAACCAATTGTTTTTAAAATTGAAAATGACAAGATGAATGTTGTGATTTCCTCTCCTATTGGTTCCATGAAAGACCAGATTCCGATTAAAAAAGAAGGGAAAGATCTCACCATTGGCTTTAACCCGAGATTTTTAATCGATGCCCTCCGTGTCATTGACGAGGAAGAGATTACGATTTATCTGATTAATTCCATCGCACCTTGTATTATCAAAGATGAAGAGGCAACATATCTCTATCTGATTTTACCAATTAATATCAGTAATGAAGATATTTAACCCAGTTAGAGAAATCCCCATCTTTTAAACTTTCTCATAGATGGGAGTATGACGAAGCCACACGCAGTCTTGACACTGTAAACGACAATCAAAAAGAAAAAAGGAACGAAAAAGTGTAATGAAAACCTTAAAAATAAGAGATGAATATATTAAATTGGGACAGGCTTTAAAAGCAGCCGGTCTGGTTTCTTCCGGGCTTGACGCTAAAATTTTGATCCAGGATGGTCAGGTGAAGGTAGACGGTGAGGTCGAAACACGCCGTGGAAAAAAACTGTACGAAGGTGCCGTCTTTGAATTGGACGGAGAAATGATAAAAATAGTCAAGTAAAAGCACAGCCACACGTTCATCCAGGGAGGAAATTTATGTGGATAGAATCGATAGAATTAAATCATTACCGAAATTTTGATTCGGAAAAAATAGAATTTTCTCCTGGAGTGAATCTTTTTTTTGGTGACAATGCGCAGGGAAAGACCAATTTACTGGAGGCGGTCTATCTTTGCGGTACTTCAAAATCTCACAGGGGAAGCAGAGATAAAGAGCTGATCCTTTTTGGAAAAGAAGAAGCCCATATCCGGCTTTTCTTCCGTAAAAATTCGTTATCCCACCGACTGGATGTCCATTTAAAGAAAAAAAATGGAAAAGGAATTGCCGTGGATGGCTTGCCTATTCGTCGTTCTGGTGAGTTGATGGGAATGATGCATATTGTCTTTTTTTCCCCGGAAGACCTGTCCCTGATTAAAAATGGCCCTGCCGGCAGAAGGCATTTTCTGGATATGGAGATCAGCCAGCTGGATCCGGGATATCTGCAGCAGCTGATTTTATATAATAAGCTTCTTTATGAGAGGAATAATCTTCTGAAACAGATCCATCTCGCCCCGTCGTTGGCCGATACCTTAGATGGCTGGGATGAACAGCTGATCAATGCTGGAGAGTTTCTGATCCGGAAAAGAGAGAAGTTTATTGGTTTTATGGATGAAATCATGAGGGAAATTCATGAAAAGCTGACAGGTGGTAAAGAAAAAATCCGGGTAGAGTACGAAAAAAATGTCAGCGCAGAAGGATTTCGAAAGGAAATATATGCCAGAAGGGATAAGGATATCCAAAGAGGAAATACCTCTGCAGGTCCCCATAAAGATGATCTGCGCCTGATGGTCGATGGAATGGACCTTCGCCGTTTCGGATCCCAGGGACAGCAGCGGACGGCTGCGATTTCCTTAAAATTGTCAGAGATCCGGCTGATTGAACAAATATCCGGAGAGAAGCCGATCCTGCTGCTTGATGATATTTTATCAGAATTGGATCGGAAAAGACAGACATGGCTCCTGGATAGTATTCAGGGGATCCAGACCCTGATTTCCTGTACAGGCCTCGATGATTTTGTCAACAGACGTATCGCACTTGACAAGGTCTTCCGGGTGAAAAAAGGTGTGGTGACAGTTGAATAAAGGGTTATATCTATGGTATAATTATTTGATTATGTTTTAACAGGAGGTTTAGCTATGAGTGAAGAGCAGATTTCTGCAGCACAGGAATATGGTGCGGATCAGATACAGATTTTAGAAGGTCTTGAAGCAGTACGTAAAAGACCTGGCATGTACATTGGCAGTACTTCATCTAAGGGCCTCCATCATCTGGTATATGAGATTGTAGATAATGCGATTGATGAGGCACTTGCCGGATTTTGTGATACGGTAGAAGTGTTCATCAATAAAGATAATTCTATCGTAGTCCGGGATAATGGCCGGGGTATTCCTGTAGGAATCAATCAAAAGAAAAAGATTCCCGCAGTGGAAGTCGTCTTTACCATCCTTCATGCAGGAGGAAAGTTTGGTGGTGGAGGATACAAGGTATCCGGTGGTTTACACGGGGTGGGAGCCTCTGTCGTCAATGCCCTGTCTAACTGGCTGGAAGTGGATATTTTCCATGAAGGAAAGATTTACCGTCAAAGATACGAAAAAGGAAAAGTCATGTATCCTTTAAAAATCGTTGGGGATACGGACAAAAGAGGAACGGAAGTACGTTTCCTCCCGGACGATACGATTTTTGAAGAAACGATTTTTGATTTTGAGATATTAAAACAGCGTCTTCGGGAAATGGCATTTTTAACAAAAGATTTAAAAATTATCCTGACAGACCGAAGACCGGAAGAGCCGGTCTCCCTCACTTTCCACTACGAAGGCGGGATTCAGGAATATGTGACATATCTGAACAAAAATAAAGAAGTCCTTTACCCGCAGGTCATTTACTGTGAGGGAAAAAAGGGTAATGTTTTTGTGGAAGTGGCACTGCAGCATAATGACTCTTATAACGAGGGAGTTTACAGTTTTGTCAATAATATTACAACGCCGGAAGGAGGAACCCATCTGGCAGGTTTCCGCAGTGCTTTAACCAAAACGTTTAACGACTATGCCAGAAAAAATAAATTATTAAAAGACAATGAACAGAATCTGACAGGAGAAGATATCCGGGAAGGTCTTGTGGCGATTATCAGCATCAAGATTCCGGAGCCACAATTCGAAGGCCAGACGAAACAAAAGCTTGGCAATAGTGAAGCACGTGGAGCCGTTGACAGTGTGGTAAGCGAACAGCTTACGTATTTCCTGGAGCAGAATCCGAATATTGCGAAGATGATCTGTGAAAAGGCGGTGCTGGCACAAAGGGCACGGGAAGCGGCGCGGAAAGCACGAGATCTGACCAGGAGGAAATCAGCCCTGGACGGGATGAGCCTCCCGGGAAAATTAGCCGACTGTTCCGATAAGAATCCGGAAAACTGTGAGATTTATATCGTTGAGGGAGATTCCGCCGGAGGTTCTGCCAAAACAGCAAGAAGCCGTGCCACCCAGGCGATTTTACCGCTGCGGGGCAAAATTTTAAATGTAGAGAAATCCAGGTTGGATAAGATCCTGGTCAATAATGAGATCCGGGCGATGATCACTGCGTTTGGAACAGGGATTCATGAGGATTTCGATATTACCAAGTTAAGATATAATAAAATTATCATTATGACCGATGCGGATGTGGATGGGGCACATATTGCCACACTTCTCCTGACATTCCTTTATCGTTTCATGCCGGAGCTGATCAAACAGGGGCATGTCTACCTGGCACAGCCTCCTCTGTATAAAGTGGAGAAAAATAAAAAGGTATGGTATGCTTACAGTGACGAGGAATTAAATAGGGTACTTTCAGACATCGGACGGGATGGAAATAATAAGATCCAGCGTTATAAAGGTCTGGGAGAAATGGATGCCTCCCAGTTATGGGAGACAACGATGGATCCGGAAAAACGGATTTTGCTTCGGGTGAATATGGATGATGATGCAGTCTCAGAGCTTGACATTACCTTTGATACCCTGATGGGTGACAGAGTGGAACCAAGAAGAGAATTTATTGAAGCAAATGCAAAATATGTACAGAATCTGGACGTGTAGATTTCCTTTTTAACTTCAGGAAGACCAGTTTTTGTTTCAGGAGGATAATATGGACGATAGTAATATTTTTGATAAAATCCATGAGGTGGATTTAAAGAATACTATGGAAAAATCTTATATCGATTATGCCATGAGTGTGATTGTGTCCAGGGCACTGCCAGATGTCAGGGACGGATTAAAGCCAGTTCAAAGAAGAATTCTTTATTCTATGATTGAATTAAATAATGGTCCGGATAAACCTCACAGGAAATGTGCCCGTATCGTGGGTGATACGATGGGTAAATATCATCCTCATGGTGACAGTTCCATTTATGGAGCCTTGGTAAATCTGGCACAGGACTGGTCTACCCGTTATCCACTGGTAGACGGGCACGGGAATTTTGGTTCGGTAGACGGGGACGGGGCAGCAGCCATGCGTTACACCGAAGCGAGATTATCCAAAATTTCCATGGAAATGACAGCGGATATTTATAAAGATACGGTAGATTTTGTTCCGAACTTTGATGAGACAGAAAAAGAACCGGCCATTCTTCCTTCCAGATTCCCGAACCTTCTGGTAAACGGAGCCCAGGGAATCGCGGTAGGTATGGCAACCAATATCCCGCCGCATAATTTATGCGAGACGATTGATGGAGTGGTCAAGCTGATTGACAATCGTGTGGAAGAGAACCGTGACACATCCATAGAAGAACTTCTCGATATCGTGAAAGGACCGGATTTCCCGACAGGAGCCATGATTCTTGGAAACAAGGGGATTGAGCAGGCGTATCGTACTGGCCGGGGTAAAATAAAAGTCCGTGCGGTAACGAATATTGAACCGATGAAAAATGGAAAACAGAGAATTATCGTAACCGAGCTGCCTTACATGGTGAATAAGGCACGTCTGATTGAAAAAATCGCAGAACTTGTCAAAGAAAAAAGGATTGACGGGATCACCGAGCTGCGTGATGAATCCGACAGAAGCGGTATGCGTATTTGTATAGAAACCAGAAAAGATGTCAATGCCAATGTCCTGTTAAACCAATTATTTAAGCATACCCAGCTGCAGGATACCTTTGGTGTGATCATGCTCGCCCTGGTGGATAATCAGCCAAAAGTCCTTAATTTAAAAGAAATGCTGACGCATTATCTGGAACACCAGAAAGATGTCGTAACAAGAAGAACAAAATATGAGCTCAATAAAGCCAAAGAGAGAGCTCATATTTTAGAAGGTCTGTTAAAAGCCCTGGATTCGATTGATGAAGTGATCCAGATCATCCGTTCTGCAGCCAATGTTTCCCAGGCGAAGAAAGATTTGATTGCACGTTTTGAATTTTCCGAAGCACAGGCCCAGGCCATCGTTGATATGCGTCTTCGGGCTCTGACAGGATTGGAAAGAGGAAAACTTCAGAATGAATACCAGGAACTGGAAGAGAAAATCGCAAAATTAGAAGAAATTTTAGCGAATGAAAAGGTTCTTCTCGGTGTGATCCGAAAAGAAATCCTGGCGATCCGTGAGAAATATGGAGACGAGCGGAGGACATCGATTGAGATGTACACCGGAGATTTCAGTGATGAGGCATTGATTCCGAAAAAAGATGCCGTGATCACTTTTTCCCGATTGGGATATATCAAACGAATGACGCCGGATAATTTCCACAGTCAGAACCGGGGCGGAAAAGGAATCCGGGGAATGAACATTATCGACGATGACCATATCGAAGATCTTTTTATGACCAGTACTCATAATTATATTTTATTTTTCACAAATAAAGGAAGGGTGTATCGTTTAAAGGGATATGAAATTCCAGAATCCGGCAGAACGGCGAGGGGAGTCAATATCATTAATCTGATCCAGCTGCAGCCAGAAGAAAAGGTTACGGCTATCATTCCTCTGGAAGAAGGAGGAAAATATCATTATCTTGCGATGGCAACGAAAAAGGGTCTGATCAAGAAAACTGCGATCCAGGAATATAAAAATATCCGAAAGACAGGGTTGGCCGCCATTTCCCTAAAAGACGGGGATGAGTTGATCGAAGTGAAGGCAACCGAAGAACAGGAAGAGATCTTTATGGTGACAAGAGAAGGACAGTGCATCCGTTTTCGTCTGAGTGACGTCCGGGGAACCGGGAGAATTTCCAGAGGAGTGATCGGAATTCATTTAGGGGATACGGACGAGGTTGTTGGCATGCAGATGTATTCCCAGGGAGAAGATCTTTTAATTGTCTCAGAAAAAGGAATGGGAAAACGGACGCCGTTAGATGAATTTTCAGTGCAGCACAGGGGTGGAAAAGGTCTGCGTTGTTATAAAATAACAGAAAAGACAGGATATGTTGTCGGAGTGAAGGCAGTGAATCCGGAAGAAGAAATTATGCTGATTACGACAGAAGGGATTGTGATCCGCATGAAGAGTGATACCATCTCGGTGATTGGACGGAATACTTCTGGCGTGAAACTGATCAATCTTGACCGTGAGAATCATATTAAAGTGGCAAGTATCGCAAAAGTAAGGTTTTCCGAAGAAGAATTTATAACAGAAGAAGTGGAAGAAGAGGTATCGAAATGAGATCAATCCATGTAGATGAGGTTATAGAAAATATCAAACAAATGTGTATGGAAGCGAATTACTATCTTTCTTCTGATATGAAACAGGCATTATACCAGGCGGCGGATCAGGAGGAAAATCCTCTTGGCCGTCAGATTCTTCTCCAACTGGAAGAAAATCTGGACATTGCCGGAAAAGAGCAGATTCCCATCTGTCAGGATACCGGAATGGCTGTGGTCTTTGCAGAAATCGGACAGGAAGTCCATATCGAAGGCGGTTCTCTGGAAGAGGCAATTCATGAGGGTGTCCGGAAAGGGTATTGTGAGGGATACCTGAGAAAGTCTGTGGTAGAGGATCCTTTCTTAAGAAAAAATACGCAGGATAATACTCCTGCTGTCATCCATTATACCGTGGTACCGGGAGATCATTTAAAACTCACACTGGCTCCCAAGGGGTTTGGCAGTGAAAATATGAGTCGTATTTTTATGTTAAAGCCTGCCGATGGAAGAGAAGGTGCAATGGAAGCGATTGTTTCTGCAGTACAGGAAGCGGGACCGAATGCATGCCCACCGGTCGTTGTGGGTGTGGGAATTGGCGGAACGTTTGAAAAGGCAGCTCTTATGGCGAAACAGGCATTAACCAGACCGGCTGGGGAACATTCAGAGCTTCCGTTGATCCGGGAGATGGAAGAAGAGGCACTGGAAAAGATCAATGCCTTAGGGATTGGCCCTGCAGGCCTTGGCGGTACCGTCACGGCACTTGCGGTCAATATTAACACCTATCCGACCCATATTGCCGGTCTTCCGGTTGCCGTAAATATGTGTTGTCATGTCAATCGCCACAGCGTCAGGATCTTATAATAGATCTGCAGGGGATCATTCAATGAAATCCGGCACGAAGACTCGCGAACGGGTTTGGAATTCAGATGATATTTCAGGAAGGGAAAAAATATGAATACAGAGAGAAAGATTAACGTTCCTCTTTCCGATCAGACGATCGATTCTTTGAAGGCAGGAGATTATGTATACCTCTCAGGCACTATTTATACGGCCCGGGATGCCGCACATAAGAGAATGTACGAAAGTATGAAATGTGGTGAAGAACTTCCCATTATATTGAAAGGAAATGTATTATATTATCTTGGGCCAAGTCCGGCCCGGGAAGGCCAGGTGATTGGATCGGCCGGCCCAACGACGAGCAGCCGTATGGATAAATATACTCCGGATATGCTGGATATGGGATTAAAAGGTATGGTGGGTAAGGGCAAAAGGTCACCGGAGGTGATCGAGGCTATGAAAAGAAATCATGCCGTTTATTTTGCTGCAGTCGGAGGGGCAGGTGCCCTTCTGTCGAAATGTATCAAAAAAGCAGAAGTAGTGGCCTATCCGGATCTTGGCACGGAAGCTATCCGTAAATTAGAAATAGAAGATCTGCCAGTAATCGTCGTGATTGACAAAGATGGGAACAATCTTTACGAGACGGCAAAATTAAAATGGAAAAAATAAAAAAAATGCTTGACTTAGGAAGTGTTTTTTGATAATATAATAAAGCGTTGTGCATCTATGTACGACCATTCAAACATTATCAATATTTTTTTGTTTAGGCATTATGGAGAAGTACTCAAGTGGCTGAAGAGGCGCCCCTGCTAAGGGTGTAGATCGTTTGCGCGGTGCGAGGGTTCAAATCCCTCCTTCTCCGTATTATTTTTCACACTTATTTGGGAAAATATAGAGAAAAATAAAAAAGTCCTTGACTTAAGAAAGAAAAAGTGATAATATATAAAAGTTGTTTGCAAAAAAAGATAGAGCAAACAAATAAAAAAAGTTCTTGACAGCGGATACAAAATGTGATATCATTTAGAAGTTGCGCGAG
>CAVFXN010000001.1:0-66037 GCA_963626755.1 Bacteroidaceae bacterium | reverse complement strand
TCCTAGTCTCGTTTCCTAAATTCTACTTAACTTTCTGGTGGTCTGTACCTCCTGTTTTAGTTTCGTTTCCTAAATTCTACTTAACTTTTCGGTGGTCTGTACCTCCTGTCCTAGTCTCGTTTCCTAAATTCTACTTAACTTTCTGGTGGTCTGTACCTCCTGTCCTAGTTTCGTTTCCTAAATTCTTCTTTCTTAAGGTTCAATTACAGTTTTTGGTGGTCCGTACCTCCTTCTTCCTTATTTAAATTCTGAAATTACTTTTAGTCTGTTTGCAGCTATCACCTCTTTTTCATGATAAGCAAGACCTTCATTTCAAAATCTATATTGATGGACTTTTCAGTCCTTTTTTTGTGTATGTCTGTATTATAAATCATCATCCCTGTTTTGTCAATACTATTTTTGTGATTTTTTTCATTTTTCTTTGAGTTTTTCTATTATCTGTCTATTTTTAGTTATTATCTGTTTTTTTATTTATTTTTCTGATTTATTTTTGCATTTTGAGATTGCATACTGAAAATATGTTTCGTTTTTCACCATATATTTCCACAAATAGTGTCTGTCATATTTTCTTTAAAACAACATTGGGAGTTTACCATTATCTTTTTATATGAAATTTTTTTTGAATCTCACGCCTGTCCCAAAGTGTGACTGCATTTTGCCGGGCGAGAATTTTAGCATTTTTCGTAAATCCACTGTTGGTGACAACCATCGCCTCATCCGCTCCATAATAGGCAATCGATCCCACTGCTTCCTGCACTGCCGCGATCCCTACATTCTTTGCATAACGCTTTGCCTGAACTACAATTTTTTTCCGATGCTTTTTCAAAATCAGATCCGCTCCATAATCATGGCTTTGGCTGGTTCGTCTGACGTGATACCCCAGATACCGAAACTGTACTTCCAGATATTTTTCAAACGCACTCCCGCTCAACCTGTCAATTTTTTTCATTTTCATATGAAGATAATAAAAATCAGTGAGATGCCTTAGAAAAAGCATGATACATACAGAGCACAGCATGGCATATCCCACGGCCTGCTCCACGCTTCCCTGCTGATAAAATACATACCCTTTCCAAAAAGTATATAGAAGGCCTGCCAGCCACAGCCATTTTAAAAAGTCAAAATGTCTCATATTTTTCTTTTCCTTCCTGATGATTCTATGATTGTCACTTTCTATTTTCCCATAGATAAGATAGTAGCTGTCAACTACCCACCACCTAAAGGAAGTGGGTTTCCGCCTATCACAAACGAAAGTATTTTATTTATGAACGGAATCGTGGCATGGAAACAGTAACGAATATACCATATCTTTTGTGTCCTTACAACAAAAAATCCATGACAAAAATCCATGTACTATCTTTCGTATTTGTAGTAGAATATAGGATAGAAATGTGATTGGAGGAGGAATGATTTTGTTGAAGTTTCATACGTATTTTTTAATGAATGAAAAAGATGCTGCCTCCTATGTTCGGGAAAAAACAGATTTTTTTGATGCAGATGCTGTCCTTTCGAGTAAAGAGATCGGAGATGGCAATCTCAACTATGTATTCCGAATTCAGGATGAACGCAGTGGGCGGTCCATCATCGTAAAACAGGCCGGGGAGCATTTACGGATTTCAGAGGCAATGACGCTGACAACAGACCGGGGGCGGATTGAATCGAGCATTCTGACATTGCAGGAAAAGCTTTGTCCGGGGCAGGTTCCAAAGATTTATCTTTACGACCCTGTGATGTGTGCCATGATCATGGAGGATATGATCGGGCACACGATGATGCGTGACGGGCTGATCGCCCATGAAACCTATCCGCAGTTTGCAGACCAGATTACTTCGTTTCTGGCGCGATCCCTTTTGCTTACCAGTGATCTTGTGATGGACCACCAGCAAAAAAAGCTTCTTGTGAAGGAGTTTATGAATCCGGAGCTTTGTGACATCACGGAAAACCTTGTTTTCGGGGAGCCGATGCTTGACTATAACGGGCGAAACGACGTGTTCCCTCTGAACAGGGACTTTGTAGAGCAAATGATTTATCAGGATGAAACGCTCCGGGCGGAAGTGGCAAAGCTGAAGTTTTCTTTTATGGAACATGCACAGGCACTTTTGCATGGTGATCTGCATACCGGTTCGATTTTTATTAATCAAGAGCATACCTTTGTTTTTGATCCGGAGTTTGCTTTTTTCGGGCCTATGGGATATGACATAGGAAATGTCACCGCCAACCTCTTTTTTGCCTGGGCCAATGGAAATGCCACCATAGAAGACCCGGCCGAGCGTGCCCGTTTTTGTGGCTGGTGCATGGAGACGATCACGGAAGTCATCGATCAGTTCCAGGTGAAATTCCAACGGCTCTATGAGGAAAAGCAGACGGACCCTCTGGCAGGATCCGGAGAATTTTTTGATGCTTACTTAAAAGGGATCCTCGCAGATGCAGCAGGATATGCCGGTACCGAATGTATCCGCCGGATCGTGGGTATGGCACATAACCGGGACATTCTTATGATCGAGGATCCGAACAAGCGCGCCCGCGCTGAAAAGATCCTGCTTCTCTTTGCACGGCATCTCATTTTCAACCGAGAAGAATTGTTGTCCGGAAATGACTATTACGATGCGATGGAGAAGGCCATCCGGGCAGTGGAACCGGAGAATCCGCTGATTGGAGATAAGAAAACGGTCTTAGATTATGATACCGTTGCACTGGACGATGATCAGCATGCCCTGGTCATTATCGACCAGACCAAACTTCCGTCCCGGATCACCATGCTCTCCCTGACAAAACAGGATGAAATCTGGGAGGCAATCTATCACCTGAAAGTACGTGGTGCCCCTGCAATCGGCGTTGCTGCCGCAATCGGCATTTATCTTGCCGCCAGAGAAATTGCAATGGAACTGAAAACCGATTCTTTTGCAGATTTTTATGAGAGATTCCAAAAAGCTTCCGACTACCTGAATTCTTCGCGCCCAACCGCCGTCAATCTTTCCTGGGCATTGAAACGGATGGAAGCGGTCGTCCTCGCACAGAAAAACGAGCCGATTTCCCGGATCGTCCGGGCACTCCACGACGAGGCCGTGGCCATACGGGAGGAAGATATTGCAGTATGCCGCTCCATCGGAAAATATGGCCTTTCCCTTGTCAAACCGGGAGATGGCCTTCTCACCCACTGCAATGCCGGGCAGCTTGCCACGGTGAAGTACGGCACGGCAACAGCCCCGATGTATCTCGGACAAAAGGAAGGCTATCATTTTAAAATTTACTGCGACGAAACCCGCCCTCTTCTCCAGGGAGCAAGGCTTACCAGCTTTGAACTTTCCAGTGCGGGAATGGATGTTACGGTTTTATGTGACAATATGTCCGCTTCCCTGATGCGCCAGGGAAAGATCAATGCGGTATTTGTCGGTTGTGACCGCGTGGCCGCCAACGGAGATACCGCGAATAAGATCGGCACTTCCATGGCTGCCCTAGCCGCCAAACGGTATGGCATCCCATTTTATGTATGTGCCCCGACTTCCACCATCGATATGAGCATCCCGGATGGAAACGGAATTGTGATCGAACAGCGCAAGTCTTCCGAAGTGACACACATGTGGTATGAAAAACCGATGGCTCCGGATAATGTCCAGGTTTTCAATCCGGCTTTTGATGTGACGGACCAGGATCTTATCACCGGCATTGTAACGGAATTTGGCATTGCCCGCCCGCCATATGAAATCTCTTTAAAAGAAATCTTTTTGAAAAAGGAAATTAAGGCCACGGTCGAGGAAATCATCAAAAATATGGATTGATCCCTCTGTGCACGTGCATCCCCGTGGAGCATTTTTGTCTCATAGAAACAAATATCCTATGATCTGGGGACAACATCCCTATGATATTTTCTATTATTACAGAAACAAAATGTCTTATAGAAGCAAAATGTCCTCATGAACCAGATTCTCATTATGGCCATGGGGACATTTTCCTGTTGTTATCTTCTCTTTTGGTTTTCTATTTCGTCTCTTCTCCTATTTTTCCATTTCGTCTTCTCTTTTGTCTTTCGATTTCGTCTTTTCCTTTGTTTTTCGATTTGATCTCTTCTTCTGTTTTTCTATTTCGTCTTTTCCTTTGTTTTTTTCTTTTATTTTCCTATTTTGGTTTCTTCTTTTATTTTTCTATTGGATCTGTTCTTTTATTTTTCTACCTGTGTATTATCCAATGCTGCAATTCCCGTTTCATTTGTACGGATTCTTACAACATTTTCTACATCGTAAAGGAAGATCTTGCCATCGCCATACTCTCCTGTATACAATGCTTTCTTGGCAGCTGCTACCACCAATTCCGGCGGAACCGTCGAAACAACAATGTCTACCTGGAGCTGCGGCAGGAGGTTCATATCCATCTTAACGCCACGATACTGTCCAATCTTTCCTTTCTGTGTTCCACAGCCCATAACATGGGAAACGGTCATACCAGTTACCCCGATCTGATTCATCGCGTCTTTCAAAATGGCAAACCGGTCTTCCTTACACAAAATCGTAATCTTGGTATAACGTCCTCCAGCCGTCGTGGCTGCCCCGAGAATAGGAGAAAGTTCTTTGTCTCTCAAATCGCTGACATCGATGGTTTCTGTTGTGATGCCACCCATGGTTGTCGCAGAGATAGGAAGGAAATCTGCATAGGCAGATGCCAGGTTGTGCTCCTCGATATCCAGACCCATGATTTCTTCTTCTGCAGAAACCCGAAGACCTACGGTGTGTTTTAAAATAGTAAATACGATGAACATGGCGACTCCTGTATAAGCTGCGATTGCTACAACACCAAGGCACTGTACACCTAACTGATGCAGTCCGCCGCCGTAAAATAAACCGTCTTTGTAATCAAACAGTCCGACTGCGACGGTTCCCCAAAGACCATTACATCCGTGAACGGCAATGGCTCCGACCGGGTCATCTACTTTTAATTTCTGATCGATCACTTCTACGGCAACCACTACGAGAATACCATCGACCAGACCGATAATAGCTGCACCTGTCGCATCCACATTCGCACATCCGGCTGTGATACCTACCAAACCTGCCAGGGAAGCATTCAAACACATCGAAACATCCGGTGCCCCGCTTCTGACCCAGGTAAATACCATACAGGTAAAGGTTGCAACGGCCGGCGCTACGGTTGTCGTTCCAAGAATCTGAGCTAGCTGTGTGGAATCGGAAGCAGCTGCGCCGTTAAATCCATACCATGCAAACCAGAGGATGAAACATCCCAGTGCACCCAGTGTCAGGGAATGTCCCGGAAAAGCATTGACCACAGTTTTTCCATCTTTTCCTTTTGTATATTTTCCAATACGCGGTCCAAGTAAGGCTGCACCGATGAGGGAAGCGATTCCTCCGACCATGTGGATTACCGAAGAACCGGCAAAATCAACATATCCCATTTTTGCAAGCCATCCGGCTCCGTTCCAAACCCATCCGGCTTCGATCGGATAGACGATTGCACTGATGACACCAGAATAAATACAGTAGGTCAGGAATTTTGTTCTTTCTGCCATCGCACCGGAGACAATTGTTGCCGCTGTTGCACAGAAGACTAACTGGAAAAAGAAATTCGACCAGTCAAAGTCAGCAAAATTTGTAAACATCTGATATTCTGGTTTTCCAATAAGACCAAAGAAATAATTTTCGCTGTTCATAATGCCGTATCCGAATATGAAGAATACTACGGTTCCGATACAGAAATCCATCAGGTTCTTCATGATGATATTTCCGGCATTTTTGGCCCTGGTAAAACCAGTCTCCACCATCGCAAATCCACATTGCATAAAGAATACCAGAATTGCTCCTAAAAGATACCATACACTCATATCCATACTTACCACTCCTTTTTGTTTTTTCTTCCATAATTGTGTAAGCGTCATTGGTAAACGAAAAAGACGCTGGAATATCGCAGGTTCCAGCGTCTTTGCTTCGATGCATTTATTTTTACACGTTTCTTTTTATAAGTCAATGTAGGGTTTTACCCATTTTTTTTATGGATTCTGGTAAATATTTATAAGTATCTGACATAGTTTTTTCGAAGCGCGATCTGTCAGTTTCTTTTCTTAAGTATTCCCTCTGTTTTTCTTTTTTTAATTATGTTTTCTCCAGCCCGCCGGATACTTGTTCTTCAGCAGTCCGGAAGACAGCTTTCCAAATCCCAGAGGATATCCATTGACCGTGACAAGCTGCCAGCCTTTTCTTTTCGGATCCTCCCGGACCAGATCGGCCACGTCCAGCGTTTCTCCCCGAAAATAGTGCTCCAGTCTCCCATCCTCCGGCGAAAAATCCAGGACCTGGTCAAATTCTTTCCCGGAAAGTGCCAGGGCCAGCGGCTGTGAGGGTTCAAACCGTTTTTTCTTCAGCTCACCCATGAACAGCCCGTTTCGAAGGAAATACAGTCCCTTTCCTTTGACCTCCACATCCGGCATATAATAAAGATTTTCTTTTCGCACCTCCACTCTTTGGGGTGCGACTGGCATCTGGCAATGGGAAAAAAACGCTTCCAATGCTTTGGTCTCTTCCTTGTTGCGTCCAAAAACCTTCTCCCACCATCGATCCTGTGCTGGCTGCTTCTTGCTGACAGGTGTTTGGGATCTTTCTTCTTTTTTGTGAAGTAAGGCCATAAAATGCCCTTCCCCATGCATCCTGTGAGGCCAGATCCTCCGACAGAGACGGCAGCTTTCGTGGAAGGCTTCTCCCCTATAGGATAAGAGGCCTTCAGAAAAGCCTTCATACTCTTCCATCGGAACGACTTCCATCTCCGGCCGTACCGAAAGAAGATGGGTGATCGTTTTTTCATTCTCCAGCGGGGAAAAGGTACAGGTGGAATAAAACATCATCCCGCCGGGCATCAGCATATCTGCCGCATGCACCACAATATCTCTCTGGATTTTTGAAAAATATTCCGGCCCCTTTTCCTGCCAGGCATCGATGACCGCAGGATTTTTCCGGAACATTCCTTCCCCGGAACAGGGGGCGTCTACCATGATCTTATGGAAATATTCCGGATATCTCTCGGCCAATTTATGCGGTGCCTCGCTGGTGACAAAGCTGTTTTTTATTCCAAAAAGCTCCAGATTCCGAAGCAGTGCCTTGGCTCTGGAACGGCTGAT
This sequence comes from Bacteroidaceae bacterium, assembly GCA_963626755.1. GTDB lineage: Bacteria > Bacillota > Clostridia > Lachnospirales > Lachnospiraceae > Anaerobutyricum. The sequence continues at coordinate 58,920 of CAVFXN010000001.1, read as the reverse complement.
CTCATTGGCCAGCAGCAGTCCTTCCCCCTTTAAAGCCGCTCCCAGCTGGGTTGCCTTCCCGCCCGGTGCCGCACACAGATCCAGGACTCTCTCGCCGGGAAAGACCGACAGCCGGGATGCGGGTGTCATCGCACTTGGCTCCTGCAGATAATAGAGACCGGCCCTGTAAAACGGATGCCTGGCCGGCGCATCCTGTTCTTCATAAAAATATCCATTTGGGATCCACGGAATTTTTTTCAAATGAAAAGGAGCAATTCTTTCGAATTCCTCCAAATCATTTATCTTTAACGTATTAATCCGCAGACCGTATTGCCTCTCTCTTTGAAAACAGGAGAGAAAGACCTCAAAATCCTCTTTCAAAATGTCTTGCATTGACTCGAGAAAGGATTGTGGTAAATCTGCCATCATTTTCTCCTCGTTTTTGGGAAAAAGCCTAATTCAGAACTGCACCGGCCTGATGCCGTACATGGGCTGCCTGCCCGGCGAACTGTCCTTCACTCAGGGTTCTTCCGTCTTTTTTTCTCAATAGTTCTTTTATAATTTCTTTTCTTGTGATGATTCCGATAAAGACATTTCTTCCATCTACGACAGGAACAAAATTCTGGTCGGTAATGCGCTTGTCGAGCTGTGAGATATCGGCATCGATACTGACTGCTTTGTAATCCCATCGCAGTCTCATGGCCTCCACTCGTGACTTCCTCATAACTTCCATGTCCATGTGGTACTCTTCAATCAGGTTCCACAGAAAGTCCCCTTCGGAAATCGTGCCCACATACCGCCCTTTGTCATCAATCACCGGTACTGCCTGATAGCCGTGTTTATGTATAAAACGCAAAGCCTGAGCTACCGTGTCTTCCTGGTGCAGATATGCCACTTCACCTTTTGGTATTAAATAAAATGATATATTCATATCGTTCGCTCCTTCTCATTGAAAAACACAGAATGTGCGATTCATGCTACCCTCCCTTATTCTCTTTTATCATACCATAAGGCCACCGGTTTTTACAGTGTTTTGGTAAACCTTCATAAAATCTTCACAAATCCTTAAGATGCTATTGGTGAGATTCCATATATGGAATCACCACTTTTTCAAACTCTCCCTGCCTTGGCCACCACTGTTCACGGTCGGTCTGTGCGAATGGTTCATTGTTGATGGAATAGACGGTCAGGGTTGACTCCTGGTGTTCTATGAATTTTTTCAGGTCTTCTAATTTCACCTTCAGAACTCTCTCCGCTGCGGAAAACTCTTTTTCCGGATGATCTGTCTTATAGAGATAGATCTGGACAAATGCATTGTCAACGTACGTGCCACGCATGATATTCTGGTGGATATGTCCGATGTGGGTCAGCTGTTCTTTCTTTAAGGAGAGTCCCAGCTGTGTCTGAATCTGGTGGATAATCGCCTCCTCATGGGTTTCTTCCGGATCAATATGACCGGAAGTAAGGATATCATAGGCTCCCTGATATACCGGGTCTTCTTCCGGCCTTTTCTGGATATAAAGCCAGGTCTGATCGTTTTCTTTTCCAGCCAGCCAGAAATGCACCACCTGGTGCAAAAGACCTTTGATGTGTACTTCCTCATATGATGCCACACCGATTACATTGTACATGCTGTCATAAATCTTATACGTCTTTTCTTCCATTTTTTCTTTCTTTTCCTCCTTCACCGCAGCATTTGCGGCACACGACCATTTTTTATGGATGGAAAGCTGCAGGGTTTTTGTGAGTTTACTTTTCGTTATGCCCTGTATCTATTTCTTTTTTGTCGTATCTTTTTTGGTCTGGGTCGTCTTTTGCGTCGCTTCTGCTGTCGTTTTTTTGTCGCTGTCTTTGGCTTTGGTTGTAGATTCTGACTGGTCTTTGGCCTTGGTTGTCTCTTCTGAAGTGCCAGTCGATGTGGAATCTTCGCTGCTCTTTAAGCTTACCTGTGCCCAGAGCTTCTGCTTCACATCTTTTTCATAAGACCATTTCTTTTCTAACTTCTTCGTCCATTTATCATATTGCTTGTTAAAGGCCTCTGTTTTCTTTTCTTCCAGCAGAGATTCCTTATTACTCTTTGTCTCATCTTTATCCGTATAGGCTACCAGCTTGGCGATCACATAACCGTTATCACATTCCAAAACCTTCGGTGCGATCTCTCCGTCTTTCAGGCCTTTCATTGTCTTTTCGAATGCCTTTCCTTCTTCCGACTCTCCCTTGGCATAGGATTCATCGGTGTTCGTATAATTTTGTGCTTTGGCAACCTTCTTGATATCCTTGCCATCCTGGATCTGTTTGAGTGCCTTCTCGGCTTTGGCCTTAACTTTTGCTTTTTCCGCCTTGCTCATGTTTACTGTCTTGCCGTTTTTATCTGTCTTGGTTGTGGCAAAAACGATCCGGTAGATGGTGCTCTTTCTCGCCTCATCGTCCGTGACTTTGACTTTGGCCTTGTCCTCCACCGCTTCCTGTACTTTAGAGGCCAATGTCGTGTCTTTGTAGATCTTCTCTACGTCTTCCCTTGTCGCGCCACATTCTTTCATGGCCTTCTTCCCGTCCTCGTCTTTATAGTAGGAGAGGGCGGAATCACTGGCTGACTCTTTTTCTTCATGTGTCAGCTCACAGTTGTATTTTTTCGCCTTTTTATTCAGGACGATAACCTGCTTGATCTGGGTGATGACCTGCTCTTTGACATAGGATTCAAAGGTCTGGTCTTCCCCGTTGTCATCCTGCCCCACCGTCATACTCCAGAAGTCTTCCCCGTAAGTGCTCCCGTAGGACTGCTCATATTGGGCCGCTGTCATCTTGGCATAAAGCCATGCTTCTTTTAAGGTGACATCGGTACCGTCATAGCTGAATAAGACCTTATTTCCATCTTCTGTCTTCGTTCCCTTCCCATCTCCGGATGAGGCACAGCCTGTCATAAGGGTAAGTGTCATCACCGCTGCCAGGATGAGTGCGAGAATTTTTGTTATTTTTGTTTTCATGTTGACCTCCTGCTTCCGTTTTAAACTTATGTGGTTACATTATATTACAAATTTCAGAATACAACAATCTGTATTTCGCATATTTATATAATTTATCTGTGGCTGCGGTTTCTCTCATTCATCCTGCATCTTTTTGATGGCAGAAATGATCTGGCGCACCGTTTCTAACAGATTTTTTTTCGGGATACCGGATGCTTCATAGGAAAATACCGGCGGATCTTCCGGCTGTATTTTCATTTTGCCGCGATACTGTTTTAAAAAGCCATCGATCTCCTCTACCCGGACCCTGGCTTTCGGGTTCATCACAAAATGAATGCGGTCCCCCTTTTGTTCGATCGATAAGATCCATGCCTGATGCGCTTCTTCCCGGAGGCGTGCCACATCCATCAGCCGGAGCAGCGGCATTGGGATATCTCCATACCGGTCTGTCAGTTCCTCTAACATATCCTCATATTCTTCCTCGGATTCCATGAGGGCAATCCTCTTATACCAGGATAATTTTTCGGATTCTCCTTTGATATAACTGCCCGGAATATATGCATCCACCGGCAGTTCCACCGAAGTCGAAAAGGAATCCTCTTCCTTTTGCTCCCCTTTGATCTCCACTACCGCTTCATTTAACATTTTACAGTAGAGGTCGTATCCCACCGATTCCATATGTCCTGACTGCTCTGCCCCCAGCAGATTGCCCGCCCCGCGGATCTCCAGGTCACGCATGGCAATTTTAAAGCCACTTCCCAGTTCCGTAAATTCCCGAATCGCTTTCAGCCTTTTTTCTGCTTCTTCTTTTAACATGGAATTGCGTCTGTACATGAAAAAGGCGTACGCTGTCCGGTTCGATCGTCCGACACGTCCCCGGAGCTGGTAAAGCTGGGACAGCCCGAAAATCTGGGCATCATGGATGATCATCGTATTGACATTCGGGATGTCCAACCCGGTTTCGATAATGGATGTGGAAACCAGGACATCGATCTCTCCCTTCATAAAGCTGGACATAATATTTTCCAGCTGCCGCTCCCCCATCTGCCCATGGGCAAATTCTACGATCGCCTCGGGCAGGAGTGCCTGGATCCGCTCGGCAATTTCTTCGATCGTATTGACCCGATTGTATACATAGTATACCTGTCCGCCACGGGATAATTCCCTTTCGATCGCCTCCCGGACCAGCTCTTCATTATACTCCATCACATAGGTCTGCACAGCGCGCCGGTCTACCGGCGGAATTTCCAGTACACTCATATCGCGGATCCCTGCCAAGCTCATGTGGAGCGTCCGCGGAATCGGGGTGGCGGATAATGCCAGGACATCCACATCTTTTTTCATCTGTTTGATTTTTTCTTTTTGTTTCACCCCAAATCGCTGCTCTTCATCAATGATCAAAAGTCCCAGGTTTTTGTACTGTACTTTTTGGGATAGAACTTTATGGGTGCCAATGACAATGTCAATCCTCCCGTTTTTCAGCTCTTTCAAAATCTCCTTTTCTTCTTTTGCGGTACAGAATCGGGAGAGCATGGCAATTTTGACCGGGTAACGCTCCATCCGTTCTTGAAACGAATGAAAATGCTGCTGTGCCAGGATGGTAGTCGGTACCAGATAGACTACCTGTTTGCTGTCCATCACAGCCTTAAAGGCCGCACGGATGGCCACTTCTGTCTTGCCATAGCCCACATCCCCGCAGATCAGGCGATCCATGATCTTATGGCTTTCCATATCCTTTTTCGTCTCTTCAATTGCCGTCAGCTGATCTTCGGTCTCCTCATAGGGAAACAGCTCCTCGAATTCTTTTTGCCAGATGGTATCCTGGCTGTAAGCATACCCTTCCCTGGCCTGCCGCTGTGCGTAGAGATCGACCAGATCTTTTGCCGCGATCTTCACCTGGGAACGCACACGGTTTTTTGTTTTTTCCCAGTCATTTCCTCCCAGCCGGTTCAGTTTGGGAACGCCGGTGTGGAGACTGGAATATTTCTGTATGAGTCCCAGCTGAGATGCCGGGATGAAGAGATTGCTGGCATCTTTATATTCGATATTGATATAATCTTTTGCGATCCCGTCCGACTCTATTTTTTCCATACCCCGGTAAATGCCGAGCCCATACTTTTCATGGACCACATAATCTCCCACTGCAATTTCTGAAAGAGAGGCAATTTTCTGTCCACTGTATTGATTTCTTTTCTTATTCTTCTTCCGTTTTCTTTCTTTGAAAATATCTTTTTCTGAAAGAACCACCAGTTTCAGCGAAGGATATTCAAAACCGCTGGAAAGGCGTCCGCCTGTTACCATAATTTCTCCCGGCTGGACGACACGCTCCAGGTTCTCGGCATAACAGGCGAGAAGGCCGCAGTCTTTGATATCGTCTGCCAGACGTTTTGCCCTGGTAGAGGAGGCGGACAACAAGAGAATCTGATATCCTTCCTCTTTCCAGTGCTGCAGGTCTTTGATCAGCTGTTCCAGGCTGTTGTTATAAAAAAAGACGGACCGGACATCGACAAAAAAGGCCCTCACTGGCTGATAGAAAGCAAAATCTTCAACCACCGAACTGAGCAGCACCGAAGGCCGCTTTATGATCCGGCAGAGAATCTCCTCATAACCAAAGAGCTGATCCGTCTGCCCGGGCAGGATATATCCTCCTTCGAGCCGGTTTTGCATACACATCAGAAATTCCTCTTCGCAGGTCATCCCCCGGTCTAAAATGCGGTGGGGTTCATCCAGAAAAAAGAGGGTATCCTCCGGCAGATAATCCAGAAAAGAACCCGTTTCTTCATAAAAATAGGACAGCAGGGTTTCCTTGCCTTCCGCTGTTCCCAAAGAAAGCAGATCGTCTTCTGTCTTCTCTACCATTTTTTTCAGACGGGTTTTTTCGGTCGTTCTTTTTCTTTTTTTAAAAATTGTTTCCTGCTTTTGGTATTCTTCTTTCATTTTGCGGACAGCATCCCCTGTCCTTTGTCTCGAAAGAATCATTTCCGCTGCCGGATAGATGGCGATGCTTTCTAACTTCTCCACACTTCGCTGGGTTTCCGGATCAAAAGAACGGATGGAATCCACCTCATCGCCCCAGAGTTCTATCCTGACAGGAAATTCCTCTGTTAAGGGGAAAATGTCAATGATCCCGCCCCGGATCCCGAATTCCCCGGAGACTTCTACCATACTGGTGTTCACATATCCCATTTCCACCAGCTTCCATCGAAAAGCATCGATATCAATCACGGAATCCATCTCCAGCATCAGACACTGTTCCCGGAAAATATCTGCCGGGATCATTTTTTCCATCAGGGCATCCAGGCAGGCTACGATGGTAAGCTTTTTCCCTTCGGCAAGCTTTTTCAGAACTTCCATCCGCTGTTTTTCAATCGGATTACTGCCGACATCCGCATTGTAAAAAAGAAGGTCCCTGGATGGATACCATACGGAATCCCGGTCAAAAAAACTTAAATCCTCATAAAGTGCCTTCGCCTGTTCTTCTTTGTAGGTGATCACACAGCGGCAGGAAAATGTTTCTCCCAAATCCGGTATGAAATGTGCTTTCTGGGAATCCACACACCCGTTGATCACCAGGGGATATTGCTTTTTTTCTATGGAATCTTTGATATCCTGATATGTATCGAACCGTGACAGGGGTTCTGATAATGCTCTCACTTTACTGCACTCCTTCTTCTGCCTGAGTGGCCGCCCTCTTCTTCTTTCCCACACTGAACCGGTTCATCGCCTCTGGCAGATCGCCCGCTGCAAACAAGGTGGCTGCCTGAACCGCTTTGTCTAACGCTTCTTCTATCTGTGTTTTCTCTTCCTTTCGGAACTGTCCCAGCACGTAGTCAGCCAGATCTTGTCCCGGATGTTTCTCCCCGCCAATTCCTACGCGGATTCTCGGGAAATGGTCATCCCCCAGGTGTTTGATGATGCTTTTCATTCCATTATGTCCCCCGGCACTGCCTTTTGTCCGAATCCGGAGCAGCCCCGGCTCCAGGGAAATATCATCATAGATCACCAGAAGATCCTCGAGGTCGATTTTATAAAAATCGATGACTGCCCGAAGACTCTCCCCGCTTAAATTCATGTACGTGAGCGGTTTCACCAGTAAAACCTTCTGTCCTCCGATGATCCCAGTTCCGGTCATGGCCTTCCATTTATGCTGGTTGATTTCGATATGATTCTCCTGTGCCAGTCGGTCGATTGCCATAAAACCGATATTATGCCTCGTGTCTTTATATTGATCGGTTGGGTTACCCAGCCCTGCGATTATTTTCATTGTACTTTCCTTTCTTTCCCGTCGTCCCCCTGCTTTTTTGACTTCTCTTTCTTTTTGCGGCCTTCCTTCCGCCTGTTTTTTCTGTCTGGCCTTCTTCTCTTTTTCCCAGGTTTTTACCGCCTCTGTGGCATCCTGCGTGGCCCATTTTTCCGGCAGCTTCCCGCTGCCTGCTTTTCTTCCTGCCATTTTCCAGTTCTCGTAAAAAGGTTTGCCCTCTTCCATGAGCTTTCGTGTCCGCCCAAAATAATAATCCACGATTCTTTCTACGGAACGGTCATCAAAAAAGTCATTGTGGAGGTCAGCAAAACGTTTCACTTTTTCCAGATCCCAGCGTTGTTCCCGAATACAGGAAATCAGGTCTTCCATGGTCTCCACCACAGGTCCGGGGGCTGTCTTTTCAAAATCAAAATAAAATCCCCGGTCTTTGCTCAAATACCACTCCTTATCAAAGGCATATAAGATGATCGGACGATTTAAAAGGGAGTATTCCACTGCGATGGAAGAATAATCTGCAATCAGGAGATCCGTCATGTATAAAAGACGGCGTACATCCGGATACCATGTCAGATCGGCCACATTTTCCGGGATCTTTGCCGACTGGATCTGAGGATGGAGACGCACCATCAGAAAATATTCTTCTCCCAGTGCTTCGACAAACGCACGGAAATCAAACGCGTCGAGCAGCTCACGGTCCCTCTGCCTGTCATCCCGGAACGTCGGCGCATATAAGACCAGCTTTTTCCCTTTCATCCCTGGATATTGCTCGCAAAGTTCCTGTTTCCAGGAATCGGTGTCATGTTCCTGAAAATAGTAATCCGCCTGGGGACAGCCGATACAGAGCACTTTTTCTTCTGGCACCATAAAGGCCTGTGCATAATTGCCCCGGATATGTTCCGAGCTTGCCAGGATGTGGTCCGTATTCCGGCTGGCCGCCTTTAGCACGTTAAGGATTTCCGGGTCTTTTTCTGAAGAAGCACCAAATTTTTTAAAGGAACCCATACCATGCCACAGCTGTACCACCGTCGTTTCTTCTGAAATCTTCATATAGGCCAGCGGCATGAAGTTATCGTTGAGAAAAATATGGGAAGAAACTGCCATACGGAATGCTTTTTTTGTAAAAAGCCGCACCAGCCTTCCCAGGTTTCCCGGTCTTAGCTCATAATCTGCATGTCTTATGATATTAAACCGGAATGGAAGTCCTCTTTTTTCGCATTCTTTTTTGATCTCAAACAGACTTCCGTTCCCTCCGGTATTGAGTTTTTCGATCAGGGTAATCTGGTTCTTCCTCACCTTCCATTTTCGGAAAAAATTAAAACACCAGGCAAATATCTGATTACTGTTCACTGTAACGCCCGCCTTTCTATCACAATACATGCTTTTTAGTATACCATAAAATCCAAAAAAAACAACGCGATACCGACAGATCATTCCTCTGCCTGCAAAGCGTTGTTCTTTCTTTTTCTATGTATCCAGACTCTGCTGCAAGACTGCTACAGCACCACTTCCAAATTCTGTTCTTCTTCTTTGGCCGCATTCATTGCCATAATTGTCTCATATTCCTGAAGGATACTTTTCTGAATCAGATCTCGGGTACCTGAATTGATCGGGTGCGCAATATCGCGGTACTCCCCATCCGAAGCTTTCCGGCTTGGCATGGCGATAAATAGACCCTTCTCCCCGTCTATTACCTTGATATCATGAACTACAAAAGCATCATCAAATGTCACAGACACAACAGCCTTCATCTTTCCTTCTTTCGCAATCTTACGAATTCTAATGTCGGTAATCTGCATGCATAAACCCTCCCAATACTGTTACAGAATGTATCTTACGTTTTTTTCTACTACTATTTTAATTTCATCATCCGTTCCGACATAATTAGTTCCCGGACGAAGGGTATCCCGGCTTTCCACGATACAATTCTCAATGTAAGAATCATCCCCAATATATACATCATTTAAAACAATAGAATTCTTTATCGTACAGTTGTTCCCGATATAGACATCTTTAAACAGTACCGAGTTCTCCACCTTTCCATTGATGATACAACCCGATGATATAATACTGTTCTTTACTTCTGCCCCTGCGTTATATTTTGCCGGCGGCAGATCGTCCACTTTCGAATATACGTCCGGATACTGTTTGAAGAAGTAATCTCTGACATCTTTTTTCAGGAAATCCATATTGGTCCTGAAATAGGATTCTATCGTAGCAACATTTCTCCAATATGTATCCAGTTTATAACCATAGATCTTACGGACGCTACGATAACGTACCAGGACATCCTGCACGAAATCATGGCGATCCTCCCTCGCACAGCGTTCCAGGATCTCGATCAGGTGACGTCTTCTGATGACGTACACACCGATGGAGACGTTATTGGAAGATGCCACCAGCGGCTTCTCCTCAAATTCCACGATCCGCTCGTTCTCATCCAGTTTCAAAATACCAAACCGGGTCAGGTCATCGTCCGTATCTTTTAATGTGGTATATACCACGGTAATATCTGCATTCTTCTCTATGTGTGCTTCCAGTACCTTACTGTAATCCATCTTATATACGCCGTCACCGGCTGCGATGATCACATATGGCTCATGGCTCTTTTTCAAAAATTCCAGATTCTGGTAAAGTGCATCTGCGGTTCCCTGATACCAGGAATTGTTATGTTTCGTAACTGTAGGTGTGAAAACATATAATCCGCCCTGCTTTCTTCCGAAATCCCACCATTTACTTGAACTGAGATGTTCATTTAAAGACCGGGCATTAAACTGGGGGAATACCGCTACCTTGGATACCCGGGAATTACTCATGTTACTTAATGTAAAATCGATTGCCCGGTAGCTTCCTGCGATTGGCAATGCCGCGATTGCTCGTTTATCGGACAGTTTCCCAATTCTGTTGTTGTTTCCACCTGCTAAAATAATACCTATTGCTTTCATTTTATGTCACCTGCCCTCTACTATCTGATAATGGACTCGCCACTTGCCAGAATTCCGTCCGGATAATCTTCCAGAGTGGTTTTTCCTAATATTGCGACATCCTTGCCGATCGTCACATTAGCCGGAATCACAGAACCTTCCCCGACTGTCACCAGTCCACCGGTATACACCTTCGGTTTATACTTATTCTCTGCTTCCTCAAACGCTCCCAGTTCTGCATTCTCACCGATCGTTGTCCCCTCGGCAATAATTGCTTTTTCTATCTTGGCTCCCTGTTTGATTACGGTATTATTCATTATAATAGAGTTCGTTACTACGGCATCTTTCTCAATCGTCACCCCGGCTCCGATCACAGAATTGCTGACCTTTCCGTAGATCTCGGTACCATCCCCGACAATGCAGGCATTCACTTCCGATTCCTCCGAGAAAAACTGCGGCGGGATAATGTCGCTCTTCGTATAAATCCTCCAGAATTCCTCATACAGATTAAACTCCGGAATGATATCGATCAACTCCATATTCGCTTCCCAGTAAGCACTTAACGTGCCGACATCTTTCCAGTATCCCTGGTAATTATATGCCATGATCTTATCGCCGCGTTCATGACAGTAAGGTATGACATGCATTCCAAAATCACAGCCTGGTTGGTTCGACAATGCTTCCAGCGACTCCTTTAATACTTCCCAGTTAAAAATGTAGATTCCCATCGATGCCTTGTTGCTTCTCGGGTTCTCCGGCTTCTCTTCGAATTCCATCACCTGATTATCTTCATTGGTAATGACGAGGCCAAAACGGCTGGCATCTTCCCATGGCACCTCATAAGTTGCCAGGGTAATCTTGGCATCATTCTTTTTATGGAATTCCAACATCAGCTCGTAATCCATCTTATAAATGTGATCTCCGCCAAGAATAATCACATAATCCGGATGGTAGTACTCCATAAATTCCATGTTCTGGTAAATCGCATTCGCTGTTCCGGTATACCAGTCTGTATTCTGGCTCTTTTCATAAGGAGGCAGTATGGAGACCCCTCCGATATTCCGATCCAGATCCCATGGAATACCGATGCCGATATGCTGGTTCAGCCGTAAAGGCTGATACTGTGTTAAAACACCTACTGTATCTATGCCAGAATTGATACAGTTACTCAGCGGAAAGTCGATAATTTTATATTTTCCGCCAAAAGCCACTGCAGGCTTTGCCAGTTTTGAGGTTAATACACCAAGGCGGCTGCCTTGCCCGCCTGCCAGAAGCATTGCAATCATTTCTTTTTTAATCATATTAATCACCCCTTTGTCACATATGTTTATTATATCACTCTCCACTCTAAATGAAAAGCATTTTAGCACAAAAAAACGAATTCTTTTTCTCGTTTTTTATATATTTTGTATCATTTATCAGTATATTTTTTACAGTTAAAAGAAAAAACCACGAAATAAGCAGGTAATTATTTGGTAAAATGACGATGATATCTTGTTCCCCGGCTATGCATTTTCCCTTGTGGTATCTTAGGACATTATCATAAATGGTTCCTATGTTTTTTTATATTCCCTCCGCTTGACCTTGAATCTCCAACTATGGTGCGTTATACTATAATTTATACATATAATATTGACTATGATAGTGGAGGACATATACATGTACACAATTAATTTTCAAACACCGATTCATGTTCATTTCATCGGGATCGGCGGAATCAGCATGAGTGGTCTTGCTGAAATCTTATTAAAAAAACATTTTACCGTTACCGGTTCCGATATGCACGCTTCCGAAATGACCCAGCAGCTGGAAAAAGCAGGGGCAAAGGTTGTGATCGGCCAAAGGGCAGAAAATATAACCGACGGCATCGATCTTGTCGTCTATACTGCTGCCATCCACGAATCCAATGAAGAGTTTGCGGCCGCCAAAAAGAAAGGGCTTCCGATGATGTCCCGTGCCACCCTCTTAGGGCAGATCATGGCGAATTTTGCCAGATCAATCGCCGTTTCCGGAACCCATGGCAAAACGACAACCACCTCTATGCTGACCCACATCCTCCTGCAGTCTGACATGGATCCGACCGTCAGTGTCGGCGGGATGTTAGACCGTATCGGAGGCAATATCCGGGTCGGACACTCGGATCTTTTTCTTACGGAAGCCTGCGAATACACGAACAGTTTTCTGGAATTTTATCCCCTGTATTCGATTATTTTGAATGTGGAAGAAGATCACATGGACTTCTTTAAAGATATCGAAGATATCCGGCATTCTTTCCGTACGTTTGCTTCACAGACCGGCAAGGACGGGCTCATTATCATCAACGGCGACATGCCCCACACGGATTATATCTTAGACGGGCTTTCCCAGGCGCATGTGACCTTCGGCCTGACACCGGACAATGACTATACTGCGAAAGATATTACCTTTGACGAGGAGGGGAATCCTACCTATACCCTGATTGCGAAAGGGGAATCCCAGGGTCAGATCACCCTGAGGGTGAAAGGACTCCATAATGTGATGAATTCCCTGGCAGCCATCGCCTGCACCGAGGCGATCGGCCTTCCCCTGGAAGACATTAGAAAAGGGCTGTTATCCTTCGGCGGTACTCATCGTCGTTTTGAATATAAGGGATCTCTCGGCAATGTCACGGTAATTGATGATTATGCCCATCACCCGACGGAAATCCAGGCGACCTTATCCGCTGCCAAAGCATACCCTCACGACGAGCTGTGGGTTGTTTTCCAGCCTCATACCTACACTCGGACTCTGGCATTCCTGCCTCAGTTTGCCGAGGCATTAGCACAGGCGGATCACGTCGTTTTGGCGGACATTTATGCGGCAAGAGAACCGGATACCGGAGTCGTCTCCTCCCGGGATATCAGGGACCTCCTGAAAAAAAGCGGAAAAGATGTCCATTATTTCCCTTCGTTCCAGGAGATTGAAGACTTCCTGAAAGCGAATGTGAAAGGACACGACCTGCTCATCACGATGGGAGCGGGAAATGTTGTGGAAATCGGGGAGGATCTCCTAAAATAATCCGATTCCGTTCTTTGTATTTTGCGGGACAGTACAGGCTGCTGTCCCGTTTTTTTGATATCCACCTTTGCGGTCTATTCTTCCTGAAGTTATCCACATTATCCACAAAATTCAAATAATTTTTTTCGCTTTTTTTAAATTTTCCCCATTTTATTTACATGTTATCCACATTTTCATCCTCATCCCCTGCCTCTATATCTTGAAATCCCTTTGCATATTTCACGATATTTCCCCCTAAATCCTGTTTTTTCTTAATCTATCCACAATGTTATCCACATTATCCACATTTTCTTTCCCATTCTCTATCCAGACGATATTCGCCATTTATCCACATTTTTGTCCACATTTCCCCAGAATTCCAAACTGTATTTTTACAGGGCAGTATGATATACTTGAGCCAGCAAAGTTTACAGAAGATAGCATCGAAGGAGGATATGATGGACAAGATTATCGCTCTGAATACGGTACAAGATCAGATTACGGTTTTAACAAATACATTTATCGATGAATATATGCCCCGGGCAGATGGAGAGTATGTTAAGGTGTATCTTCTGATTCTCCGCCTGCAATCTTCCCAGACTCCGGTGGATGTGGAACGCATTGCCGACTGCCTGGAGCTAACACAAAAGGACGTGCTCCGCGCGCTTTCCTACTGGCAAAATGCCGGCCTTTTGCGTATGGATTCGGGAGATACCAGGGAAAACTCCGATGCATCTGCCGGCACAGCACTTTCCGACATGCCTGCCGGAAGCACTCCCGGTACGGTCCCTCTGGCACAGCAGGAACCCAGCGGCACTGCCGAACGTGCCGTCGTCCCTGAAAAAACAGTATTAACTCCCGGTGGCCTGAAAGATTCCATGAAAGATACGGATCTGGAACGGACCATCTACATGGCGGAAACCTATCTGGGACGACCTTTTTCCTCCACAGAGTTAAACAGTTTCTGCTATATCAGTGATCAGCTCCATTTTTCCCCGGATCTGATGGAATACCTAATCGAATACTGTGTCACGCGTGGAAAGACAAGTGTCCGCTATATCGAAAGTGTCGCGATCAACTGGTATCAGCAGGGGATCCACACCGTAAAAGAAGCGAAGGAGCAGAGTACGCTCTATACTCAGAATGTGTACCCTGTAATGAAGGCGTTCGGGATTTCCAACCGGGATCCCGGTTCCGCGGAACTTGACTATATTAAACAATGGAACTCTCTGGGATTTGAGCCGGATATTATTATCGAAGCCTGCAGCCGCACCCTCTTAGCTACCCACCAGGCCAGCTTCCCTTATGCCAACAAGATCCTGAAAGAATGGAAGCGGCTGGGTGTGCGTAATTCCTCTGATATTAAGATCTTAGACGAAAAACGACGCTCTGCTGCCGCTTCCTCCTATGCTGCCGGAACTTCCCGGAAGAAAGAGGAGGGTGACAAAAGGACGGCTGCCCCTGCTGCCAACCCGTTCCATAATTTTGAGCAGCGAACCTATGACTACCAGGATTTGGAATCCCGGCTTCTTGATAAGAACAGGAGGTGAAACCCATGTCACTTTCTCCCAGCCAATATCAAAATATTATGACAGAATATGACCGGATCCGACGAAAAAATTATCTGACCGAGCAGGAGCGAAAGGAGCAGATTTACACACAGATCCCGGAAATTCGACGGATTGATGAAGAAATTGCCCATATTTCGATACAGAAGGCCAAAGAGATGCTTTTTCATCGTTCCGACGATCCGAAAAGCTCCCTGCATCAGATCCTCTATGATCTTTCGATGGAAAAGAGCAATCTTTTACTTGCCCATCATTTCCCGGCAGACTACCTGGATCCGATTTATGACTGCCCACTATGCCAGGATACCGGCTATGTCGATCATAAAAAATGCAGCTGCTTCCAGCAAAAAACCCTGCACATCCTTTGCAGGGAATCCAACCTCGGCGATTTATCCAAAGCAGAGACGTTTGCGGCTTTCCGGACAGATTATTATTCGGATCTCCCCCAGGAGAAGGAGGCGTTGTCGCCCCGGGAGAATATTTATCATATCCTGCAGGAAACCCATGCCTTTATTGAAAATTTTGACCGGACGCCCGGCCAGAACCTTTTTATTTACGGCAGTGCCGGTGTCGGGAAGACCTTCCTTTCCCGCTGCATTGCCTGGGAACTTTTGCAAAGGGTAAAGAGCGTCCTGTACCTGAGTGCCTATCAGTTTTTTGACCAGCTTGCGGATTACACGTTCCGACGTGGGGAGGAGAATGCCCAGACACTGCCCTCTTTCCTGCACTGTGACCTGCTGATCATCGACGACCTGGGGACAGAGCTGAATAATGCTTTTATTAATTCCCAGCTGTTTTTGTGCATCAACGAGAGGATCCTCCACAAAAAATCGACGATCATCAGCACGAACCTTTCTTTAGAACAGATCAGCCGTTCTTATACGGAAAGGGTTTTTTCAAGAATCGTCCAATCCTATACTCTTTTGCACTTGTACGGTGAGGATATTCGCATCAAAAAAGCTTTTTGTGCCCTTGACGAAAAGTAGCAGGAATGTTATAAAGGATTTGTAGGATTGTTCATTTAGAAAAACAAACCCGGAATTATAATGATAAAGGAGAAAATAGATGAAGCCAGATGATAGCAAATTTGCAACCGTCCCGGTAGGAAAACTTGGAATTATTGTTCACCCAAGCTGTGAAGCTCTTGGGAAAAAGATCGACCAGTATATTGTAAACTGGCGGCAGGAACGCGAGCATGAACACAAAGAAAATGTTATGTTTAAAGATTACGAACAGAATACGTATTTGATCGATGCGACCTGTTCCCGCTTTGGAACCGGAGAGGCCAAGGCGATCATTTCTGATTCCGTCCGCGGGGTTGACCTCTATATCCTCGCAGATGTTTTGAATTACAGCCTGAAATATACAGTCTGCGGACATGAAAACCACATGTCCCCTGATGACATTTATGCAGATGTCAAGCGTATTATCGGTGCGGCTTCCGGCAAGCCGAAAAGTATTACGGTCATCCTGCCGTTCCTCTATGAAAGCCGCCAGCACAGGAGAAGTTCCAGGGAGTCCTTAGACTGTGCCTACGCCCTTCAGGAACTGACTGCCATCGGTGTGGATAATGTCCTCACCTTCGATGCCCATGACCCGCGTGTACAGAATGCGATCCCTCTGAAAGGCTTCGACAATATCATGCCAACCTATCAGTTTATCAAAGCACTGCTGCGTTCTACGGATGACCTGGAGATTGATAACGAACATCTCATGGTCATCAGCCCGGATGAAGGTGCAATGAATCGCGCGATGTATTTTTCCAGTGTCCTCGGGGTAGATATCGGTATGTTCTATAAGAGAAGGGATTACTCTGTCATCGTTGACGGACGTAACCCGATCGTTGCCCATGAATTCCTGGGCTCTTCTGTGGAAGGGAAAGACGTGATGATCATCGATGATATGATCTCTTCCGGAGAAAGTATGCTGGATGTTGCCAGGGAATTAAAAAGAAGAAAGGCCCGCAGGGTTTTCTGTCTTTCTACTTTCGGAATGTTCACCAACGGTCTTGCCTCTTTTGATAAAGCATATGAAGAAGGCCTGATCTATAAGGTCATCACGACGAACTGTACCTATCAGCGTCCGGATCTTTTTGAACGTCCATGGTATGTGAGCTGTGATGTTTCCAAATATATCGCACTGCTGATTGATTCCATCAATCATGAGGCATCCATCAGTGCCACCTTAGATCCTCATGACAGAATTACCAGAAGACTGGAAGAATACAAGAAATTCCACACGATCAAAGAATACGCGGATTAGATCCAGACGGAACGGGATGGGTTGGCTCTGACTGAGATAACATTCAGGCTCCTTTCAAAACATATAGTTTTGAAAGGAGCCTGATATTTTTTCCTCTCTGTTCACATGTCACTCTTCACAATGTTCTCTTATCTGTCATTCCATGATCATCGGAATCTACTTCCCATAATCCATCGGAATCTGTTTCCCACTATTCATTGAAATCCATAGATGGCCGTTCATGTCCTAACCGTTCGGATCTGTTTCCTACTATTCATCGAAATCCTCTTCGTTTTCATCGAAATGATCTGTATGATCCGGAGGGCTGCTTCCGCCGCTATGATCGTCCTGATCCCCGGCATCCTCCTCTTCCTCATCCGTATCCGTATCATTCGAAGGGATCTCATTTCCTTCATTGGTATCGTAATCTTCTTCCTGCTCCTGATCATTCTGGCTTTCTGTGCTGTCTCCCGCATCGGAAAAGTCTGTCTCTTCTTCGCTCGATGTTTCCTCCGTATCCTCCTGCTCCGTATCCTCCTGGACCGAAGCAGTGCTTTCGGCGGTACCGTCCTCTTCTCCAAGGACAGTGTTAAATTCTTTTCGGGTCAGTCCCTGATGGATCTTGTCCATATAATTTTTCCAGATATCTGCCGGATAGGTATTTCCTTTCAGGTTATCTACGGTTTTATATACGTCCATTCCTACCCAGACTGCTGTTGTATAGTATGGTGTATACCCACAGAGCCATCCATCCACATAATCAGAGGTAGTCCCGGTTTTACATGCTGCCGGCATATCGACATCCAGCTTACAGACCGAAGCGGTCGCGGAAGAAGTCGTGACACAGCTTTCCAGGATATCGGTCATTTCCCGGGCTGCATTGCTGGAATAGATCTGTTTTTTGCTGGTATTTTCGGAGACGATCTCATTTCCTTTCGCATCGGTAATCTTAAGAATACAGTCCGGTGTGCGGTACTGTCCGTCATTGGCCAATGTCGCATACCCGGCTGCCATCTCCACGACGGTCGCCCCGTTGGTGAAACCGCCGATACAGGTCGTATTATATTTATAATCTTTTTTATCCAGCCCTTTGAAATTCAAGTCTTCCAGATACTCCAGGCATTTCTGCGGCCCCAGCTCCTCATATAGACGGTAGGTAGCGACATTGCTGGACTTCTGTACTGCCTTCCGCAGGGAAATTGAACCGGAATAGGCATACCCCGCATTCGCAACGGCATCCTCCCCAGTCATACGGCTGTCGTCTAACGTACTGTCAGCCGTATATCCACTTTCCAGAGCCGGCGTATATACCAGCAGAGGCTTGATGGCACTTCCCGGCTGGCGGAAGCTCTGATAGGCACGGTTTAACCCATATCCTTCCTGGTCTTCCTCTCGCCCTCCTACAATCGCTGCTACTTTTCCGGTCTGGTTATCAATACATACCGCCGCTCCCTGTACTTTGTAGACACCGTCATCGGTTTTGTCTGTGAACATGGAAAGCTGGCTGGAGACGGAATCCTGCAGCTGCTGCTGCTTTTCCATATCGATGGATGTGTAGATCCGGTATCCTGCCGAATAGAGGCTTTTTTTACAGGTATTATAGAGCTCATCGTATTCTTCCTCATATGTTTCCTTTTCCGAATCGCTGCTAAACGTATTTTTGATTTCAAAGCCCTGTGCCTTCATCAGGCTCTCTGTCGCGCATTTCAAGATATAGGTCTCTGCATAATCGTTCGTCTCTGTCTCTTTTTTCGGCTGGATCGTAATCTCTTCGTTAATTGATTTCTTGTACTGTGCGGCGTCAATGTAGCCGTCCTCATACATGTTTTTCAAAATTTTATCCCGTCTTTTCAGTGTCGCATCCTTATGCTTATAAGGATCATAGTGGGTCGGATTATTCGGGACCGAACACAAAAAGGCAATCTGGGAAATACTCAGCTCATTGGCCTTCTTCCCGAAATAGGCCTCTGAGGCCGATTCAATCCCATAATATCCATTGGCGAAATAGACATTATTTAAATAAAATTCCAAAATCTCCTGTTTGGTATATTTTCTTTCCAGGGCGACCGCGACAAACATCTCTTTTATTTTGCGGGTGTACGTCCTCTCATATCCCAGAAAGATATTCCGGGCGAGCTGCTGGGTGATCGTGCTTCCTCCCTGGGTAATCTCTCCCCGGTTCAGCACCAGGGAAAGGACGGCACGCCCCACGCCCTCAATATCAATTCCCCGATGGGTAAGAAAATTCTTATCCTCGATCGAAATGATCGCCAGCTTTGCCGCATCTGGGATATCATCATATTCCAGGTAAGAGACATCTTTTTCCTGTTTCAGTTTTTTTATTTCATTTCCATCTACATCGTAAACTAAAGAAGTCTGCTCTGCTTTAAATGTATCCGCATTACTTTTTTCTACCATCTTTTCTGCTTCTTTGTACATGGAGATTACGGGCATACCCACCTTTTTTACCAGGAAAACGCCCAGAGCCAGCACTGCGATCAAAAGACAGGTCCCTGCGATCCGACTGATCTGTCCCGGCCATTTTCCTTTTTCCTTTTGACGGTTCGGTTCACCGCCTGACGGTATCTTGTTTTTCGTCACCTTTACACACCTCCGAAGATATTTCGTTGCAAGATTCCCTAAGATTCCTCCTTTTATTTTTCTGCAGATTCCGTTATAATACATTGCAGAAGAATTCCCATCTTCTTCTTTGAATACCAAAGTTTATGTGATTATAACATAAAGAAGTGGAGATTTTATGTTTTTTAAAAAATTATCCGGTTATCATTTAAAATATTTTGCTCTTTTTACTATGTTGCTCGACCACATCGGTCTCCTTTTTCATGCACTCCTTCCAGAAATTATCTCTGTTTCCTTCCGAATGGCCGGCCGTCTGTCCTTTCCTCTGTTCTGCTTCCTTTTATCCGAAGGGTTTTTTTATAGCAGGGACAGGGACAAATATAAAAAAAGGCTGTTTCTCTTTGCCCTGCTCTCGGAAATTCCGTTTGACCTGGCTTTCCACTCGCTTTCCTCCCTCGATGAGATCCTGGCAGAGCAGAATGTTTTTTTCACACTTTTTTTCGGCTTTCTGGCAATGGAACAGCTGGAAAAATGGGAAAAAGCCGGTGGGTTTCCTCAAAAACTGGGTGTTTTTATCTTTTTTTCCTGTCTGAACGAAATATTCCGGGCAGATTACGGGGCAGCTGGCATTCTCTGCATCCTGCTTTTTTATTCTTTTCGGAAAAAGAGCACCTTCCTTTCGTTTTCTTCCATTATGATCAGCCTGCTCCCACTGGCTGTCACGGCTTTCCTTTCCTTCCCGCTCCAGCTTTGTTCTCTTTTTGCCCTGGTTCCCATTCTGTGCTACAACGGACAAAAAGGACAGGGCAACCGGTATTTTTTCTACCTGTTCTACCCTGTCCATCTTCTTTTTCTTGCCTGGCTTTCCTGGTTTCTTCACTGATTACGATGCCTGATATCCTATTCATTCATATAGGAATAAAAGACATTCCCTGCTTTTTCCAGGCGGTTCGTTAATTCTGTCCGGCTGACTGCTGTGGACTGTCCGGTGACCGGATCTAAATATCGTATTTTCCCGGAATTATAGCTCATGACGATCACATACCGCCTGCGGCTGAATTTCGCCAGAACCGGACTTCCCTGGCTGACATAGTAAAGGATCTCATCCGTGGTACATCCCGTCAGGTTCCTTCCTTTATGTCCGCTGTATGTTTTGATCAAAGAGGTGACCGAAGCATTGGTGGTATCGATATCTTTCGCTTTAACCTCTTTTCCGTTAACTGCCGCAATCATGGACAGACAGCCGGCAAGGGATTGGTCATCGGAATCTACTTTGACTACCTGTTCCATCCCTGCTACCTGGGCATAATCTGCATACACACATTTCCAGAGCACATTTTCTGAACTGTCTACTACATTTCCACGATCCTCGGATGCCTGGGAAATCGCCTCCGGCAGATTGGTATATACGGCTTTTTTCTCCCCGGAAGCATAGACGAAATACTGCTCCGTCTTATCGCCGCTTTTCGTGAGATTCAAGGAGATATCGTTTTCATTGGCCATGGTTTTTGTCAGAATCAGATCCGGCACTACCTGGATGTATACATAATTTGGAAACTTCAGGTACAACTGGGTCCAGTACGTGTCGGTATACTGAGAAACCAGGGTCACTGCGTCATCTTCTTCCTGTTCTTTGTAGCGTATGTAATCTTTCTTTCCGGTTGACCTGATTTGATTGCCGGTTTTTTTGCCCAGCTTCATTTCCAGGACGCTTCCACTGATCTTGGTACTGAGGATATATCTTCCTGCCTTTTGATAATTCTTTTTGACATTCCCGTCAATATCCGCAATATAGAGGTTGGTGATCGGGAAGGTCAGGACACCGCTGCCGCTTTTGGATACATCGGCCGCATCGGCCTGCCCGTAAATAAAATCTTCCGCAAGGAAGCCAACCGCACGGATTCTTTTACTGTCATCACAGGTAAAGACCTGTTTTTTTCCTGACTCCAGATCGATCATTTCTATTTCCTGGTTGTCACACAGATCCTGATTTTTTTCTACGGCAATAATACTCTCGTCACGGGAAGCCGTCAGGCTTTCATTGACTAAGCCGGATTCGAGAATCGTATCTTTTTTCTTTTTTATGTTGACTTCATGGAGATCTCCGTCCAGCATGCAATAAAAGACAGATTTCTTATTCAGATATGCAAGCTTATCCAGATCCTCTTTCATTTTTTCATAAGGAACGGAGGTGGAAAGAAACGCCACTTCCTCGTTACAGTTTGTCTTGGCATCGTAGCGCATGATCTGGATTCCATTCATCCCCTCGTGCTTTCCCCGGTTGATATATCCGTAGACCAGATAGAGAATATTCCCCTTTTTATCCATTTTCAATGGTTTGATATCGTGATTGTACACACTGTTTCTCAGGTCCGACATATTCTCGGAAGAAAGGCTGTAGACCCTGGATACATTCGAAGACTGATAATCATAATACCAGAGCTGCCCTTCGGATGCGAAGCAGACTTTGTATCCCTCATCCGAAGAAAGATATTGCACATTATCCTTGCTTTGAATCCCCAGGCTGATCTGATTGTTCGCGGTATCGATGATCGATTCATTGTAATAGGCATCCATTGTCCGGTCATAATCTAAAAGATACATTCTCTGTGCCGTATAGCGGAGTTTATAATTTTCACTTAAATTATAATACTGTACTACCCCGTCACTGACCTTCGTGGAAAGCAAGGTATCGACTTGCAGTACCGTATAGGTGTCGTTTACTTCTTTTATGGTAACTCGTGGTTCCGATTCCTGTTTGACTTCCATATTGCCAAACGAGAGTGCATCGGTACTTGACTGGATATTGATGGACTGCAGGTTGTTATTGACGGTATTGGAGGATGGCTCCATATATCCGGAAATTTCCTCGATTTTTTCTTTGTCAAACAGATGATCGTGGAAATTCACCGCAAAATCCAGATAATCATCCAGATGGCATCCCGAACCGTTTTGCAGCTTGGTATAAAAATAAATACGGGTTTTGCTGTCCAGGCGGACCGCCATCTTCAGATAATACTCCGTTCCCTGTTTTAAATTGGTCTTGAATGTGATGGTTCCCGTCCGTATATTTTTTTTCTTATTATTCTGGAGACGGTTCAACGTGCCTTCTTCCAGAGACTTGTCCGAATCCTTGAGAAAGAGTGTGTACTGGATCGCCGTGATATCATAATCATAATTATGGAGCCTTACGGTAATGCCGTTGGTGCTGTCCGTCAGTGTAATCTGATTCCTTACCAAAGATAGGTCGATCTCCCCGCGGTATCCGTACATCTGATTGTAATTGGAAGAGTCATTTCCAATTTCCATTACCGGATAGGAGGGATTGGCCAGCTCTGCGACCGCTTTCCCCTTCTCTTTACCAATCCACTGGTTAAAAAACAGCAGTGCTGCAATAAAGCACACTGCTGCAACGATCCCGTGTACTATCATCTTTTTTGCACTCTGTTTCATTCTGCCGTTCCTCCTTCTGTTTGAGTTAACCTTACCAAAGAAGGGAAAAAACCAAACTGTCTGCAAAAGCCTTGAATCTCTTCCCTGGCTTTTTCCTTTCTTTTTTCCGAAAACTGTTCCTTTCGTACTGCGCGGATCAACAGGTTTTTCGGTGTATGTTCCATATCGATAAACTCCAGGATCTGCGTTTCATATCCGTGTTCTTCTAAGACTTTCGCCCGGATTCCATCCGTTGCCAATGCACAAAATCGTTCTTTTAGCAGCCCATAATTCGTGATCGGGGTACATTCCCCTCCCTGGATCTGCCCGTTAAGTTCATGCTGACAGCAGGGTACGGACAAAATAATGGCGGCATTCCAGCAAATCGCCTTATACAGGGCATAATCGGTTGCCGTATCACAGGCATGGAGTGTCACTACCATATCCACCTGCTCCATCCCCTCGTAGTCCTCAATCGAACCCTCGATAAAGGTCAGCTTATCGTATCCGTATTTTCGGGCGAGGGCACTGCATTTTCGAATCACATCTTTTTTGAGATCCAGTCCGATAATGCGCACATCATAATGGCAGATCTCCCGTAGATAATAGTACATGGCAAAGGTCAGATAGGATTTTCCGCATCCAAAATCCAGGATCTGGACTTCTTTTTCCCTGGGAAGATGGGGGAGCACATCTTCGATGAACTCCAGGAAACGGTTGATCTGGCGATATTTATCATATTTTTTGTTGATAATCTTTCCTTCTGCCGTCATGACACCCAGATCAATTAAAAAAGGAATTGCCCTGCCTTCCGGTAACAGACAGCGTTTGGTCCGGTTGTGAAAAAGACGCTCTCCTGCCTTTTTCCCCGTCTGCTGCTTCTGTTCTTTTCTTACTTTTATGGCAGCCTTTCCTTTTTTACTGATACATGCGGTCAGATCCCCCGTTTCCGTCTGCATCTGTACCTGCCGGTATTTGGGGAAAATCTCCTTTAAAAACTCTGTGATTTCTTTTTGGCCCAGATTTTTGTGGAATACCTGGGTTTTTGTGTAAGCGGTGCGCTGAAAAAGGAGGACATTTTTGATAAAAACAGGACGAACGCTGTATTTCTTGATTTCTTCTGCCTTTCTTGGACTGCTGATGGTCAGCAAAATCAGCTCCTGATTTAAATGATCTGTAATTTTCTCGAGTAAATACTCCATGATGACCCTCCTGAAAAGGAATTTTTTTATAAAACCGGCTTTATCTGGAAAAATATGGAATCACATCCGTCAGACTTTCCACCACTGCCAGACATTTTTCCTGCTGTTCTTCCGGAATTTCCACCATATCCGGCACGTTGACTACAGTAAAGTTCCCGGCCAGGGCCGCCTGTACCCCGTTTGCCGAGTCCTCCAATACCAGCGTATCCTCAGGCTGGACCTGAAAATGACGGCTGATTTCCAAAAAGACATCCGGATATGGTTTACCCCGTTTGACATTCTTGCTGGAAAGAAGCATGTCAAAGTTGTCGGCAATCCCGGCTCTTTCTATGTTTTCCTTAATGACTTCCGGGTCAGAGCCACTGGCGACAGCCATAGGAATCTTTTTTTCCCTGATCTGTCCCAAAAGCTCCAACAGCCCTGTTTTGACAGGAATTCCTTCTTCCTGGATGATCTTTTTGGCACGGTCTCCTATGGTCTCGTATAATTTCTGCGCATCAATGCCGTCTCCAAAATATTCTATGTAGTAATCCTGTACGTCCCTTGCATTACATCCAAGGCACTTGACATACTGTTCAAAGGTGGTCTGATATCCCGCCTCCTGCGTAACCTCCAGAAAAGAACGGTAATTTACCCGTTCGGTATCGAACATCAGGCCATCCATATCAAAAATTACTAATTTTATCATCTCAACCTCTTTCCCTGCAAGATCTATCTGTTCCTTTGATTTATTGATCGGATCCGGATATCACACCCGGGATGCTTCCCTTGCACTGTTCCATCAGGCGGGCAGTGTCCTCGGTCAGTTTCTTCAAAGACTGTATCATCGTCTCTTTCTGTGCAGCCAGCTCGTCACAGCGTTTCTGCTCCTGGGCCGCCTGAAGGAGACTGTCTTCATGGATCTTTTGGGCCTCCTCGATCGCTGTCTTCCTGTCTTTCTCTGCCCGCTCTATAATGAGCTCCGCATTCTTTTTCGCCTCATCCACAATCTGGCCTGCTTCCTTTTCTGCATTCGCCTTGATTTGTTTGGCTTCCGACCTCGCCGAGTCCAAAATCGCATTCTGACGGTCTTCCAGATCAGAAAGCTGCTTGCAGAGAAGATCGGCATTTCTCATATAACGATTGTAAGCGATCTGTGTTTCCTCCTGCTTTGGTGTGCTGTCAGCGGCTGTCGGTTCTTCGGCTGGAGCACTGACCTCCTTCGCTGGCTCTTCGGCTGGCACACTGACCTCTTTTGCCGGCTCTTCGACTGCCACCGCGGCAGCCTCGCGGCCTGCCTGTTTTAACTCTGCGATCTCCTGGTCTTTTGCCTTTATGAGTGCCTCGACTTCATCACAAATTTTATCCAGCTGAAGATCGACCTCATCCCGGTCATATCCACGCTGACGGTCTTCCAGATCAGAAAGCTGCTTGCAGAGAAGATCGGCATTTCTCATATAACGATTGTAAGCGATCTGTGTTTCCTCCTGCTTTGGTGTGCTGTCAGCGGCTGTCGGTTCTTCGGCTGGAGCACTGACCTCCTTCGCTGGCTCTTCGGCTGGCACACTGACCTCTTTTGCCGGCTCTTCGACTGCCACCGCGGCAGCCTCGCGGCCTGCCTGTTTTAACTCTGCGATCTCCTGGTCTTTTGCCTTTATGAGTGCCTCGACTTCATCACAAATTTTATCCAGCTGAAGATCGACCTCATCCCGGTCATATCCACGCATGACGGTCTTAAACTGCAGTTCTTCCACGTAGGTTAATAATTCCTGTATATTCATCCTGTTTCCCTCCTCTTGTCCTTGATTCGACGATCTTAGTCTTTATATTTTATTATAAGCATTCTGGGATATTTGTCCAGAAAAAAGATACCTGCCTGAAGAATCTGCTTTTCAGGCGATAATCCTTCAGACAAGGTATCTGCTACTTTCGATCCGTATCCTGCGCCCATTCCACGGCTTCCGCCAAAATCGTGACCTTCTCTGGGGTAATCTCCACGAAGCCTGAGAGAAGTTCCGCCTTTTTCTTCTCCTCCTCTTCCCAAATGGTCAATCGACCCGGTGCGATGATCTGGGTCATGGGGATGTGATCGGCATACACACCCACTTCCCCTTCTATGGTATTGTACTCTACCATAAAAACTTCATTCGAATAGAAGATGCGGTCCGGGGCGATCACCTCCAGCTGGAATAATTTCTCTGCCATAGAATCACCTACTTATTATATCTGGCCAGTACATCGTCAATATTTCCGGCATTTAAAAACATTCCTTCCGGGATCTCGTCATATTTTCCTTCCAGAATCTCTTTAAATCCCTGAATGGTTTCTCCAAGAGGGACATAACGCCCGTCTGTTCCGGTAAACTGCTCCGCCACAAAAAATGGCTGGGACAGGAACCTTTGCACTTTTCTGGCTCTGGATACCAGAATTTTTTCGTCCTCGGAAAGCTCGTCCATTCCCAAAATGGCAATGATATCCTGCAGTTCTTTGTAACGCTGTAAAATCTCCTGTACCCCTCGGGCTACCTGATAATGTTCCTTTCCAACGACCTGCGGGTCTAAAATCCTCGACGTGGATTCTAGCGGATCGACTGCCGGGTAAATTCCCTGTTCTACAATCGCACGGGAAAGAACAGTGGTCGCATCCAGATGGGCAAAGGTTGTGGCCGGTGCCGGGTCCGTCAGGTCATCTGCCGGCACATAGACTGCCTGTACCGAGGTGATGGAACCATTTTTCGTGGAGGTGATCCTCTCCTGCAGGATACCCATCTCCGTCTGTAAGGTAGGCTGATAGCCCACCGCACTCGGCACCCGTCCCAAAAGGGCGGAAACCTCGGAACCTGCCTGCGTAAAACGGAAAATATTATCGATAAATAAAAGGACATCTTTCCCGCCTTCGTCACGAAAATTCTCTGCAATCGTCAGACCCGAGAGTCCCACTCTCATGCGGGCTCCCGGCGGTTCATTCATCTGTCCAAAGACCATGGCCGTCTTTTCGATGACGCCGGATGCACTCATTTCTGTATATAAATCGTTCCCCTCACGGGTACGCTCCCCTACACCGGTAAAGACAGAATAGCCTCCATGTTCTGTTGCCACATTTCGGATCAATTCCTGTATCAGCACGGTTTTCCCTACTCCGGCACCGCCGAACAAACCAATCTTTCCTCCTTTTTGATAGGGGCAAAGGAGGTCAACCACTTTAATCCCGGTTTCCAGGATTTCTGTTTCCGTGGACTGCTCTGCAAATGTCGGTGCCTTCCGGTGGATCGGATTTCTTTTGACGTCTTTGGGAAACGGTTTTTTGTCAATCGGTTCTCCCAAGACGTTGAAAATACGTCCCAGGGTAACCTCGCCTACCGGCATGGTAATCGGCCCGCCGGTTGCAATGGCCTCCATCCCCCTTACCAGTCCATCGGTCGGTCCCATGGCAATACATCGGATCACATCATCACCGATATGCTGGGCAGTTTCTGCGACCAGTTTGGATCCGTCTTTTTTCGGGATTTCTACCGCATCGTTAATGGCCGGAAGAATCCCCTGATCAAATCGGATATCCAAAACCGCACCGATGATCTGTGTGATTTTACCTGTATGTTCTGCTGCCATTCCTCTCCTCCTCTCTATCCGTTAATTCAGGGCTTCTGCCCCTGAAATAATCTCAGTTAACTCCTGAGTGATCGCACCCTGCCTTGCCTGATTATATGCGAGGGACAAGGATTCGATCATCTCTTCCGCATTGTTCGTTGCCGCATCCATAGCCTGCATCCTCGCCCCGTTTTCACTGGCAACGGCTTCGACGAATGCGCCATAGATGAGGCTACTCATATATTTGGGAATCAGAAGATTGAGCGATTCCTCCGCAGTCGGCTCGTAATTCATCTGCGCCTTCCCGGAATCCACTCCTTCCTTTTCGCCTTTTTCCTGCATTTTCTCTGAAGGAATCTCCACTGGAAGGAGCTTGATCAGTTCCGGGATATGGATCACGGTACTTTGAAAGTGGGTATAAGCGAGATAGATTTCCCCGACTTCTCCGGCCGTATATGCCGCCAGTACTTTTCTCCCGATTTCTGTCGCATCCGTAAAGGACGGGTCAGAGATCATCATCGAATCATCCGATGCGATCACATACCCTTTTCGGCGGAATGCCTCAATTCCCTTTTTCCCGATTCCATAAATCTCCACATCTTCTTTCTTAAGCCCACTGTCGGTGATACGCCTGACAATATTCTGGTTGTATCCACCTGCCAGACCCCGATTCGATGTCACAACAATAACCGCCTTTTTGGGAGAACCATTCTCTTTTAAGTAAGGATGATCGATATTTTCGGATTGAAGCAAAATGGACTGTACCGTATCGTACATTTTCCGAAAATAAGGCTGGGAATTTTCTGCCCTCATCCTGGCCTTTTGCAGCTTCACCGTAGAGACCAGCTTCATCGCTTTGGTGATATGCTGGGTATTTTGGATACTTTCTCTCCGCCGCTTGATATCTCGTATGGATGCCATCTCTATCACCGTCCTTGCAACTGCGCTTTGTATTCTGTGATCGCCTTCTGAAGCAATGCTTCGGTGTCGCTGCTGATTTCTTTGGTGTCACGGATCGCCCGGTAGATTTCCGGATATCTGGTGTCAATGAATTCATGCAGCCCTTTTTCAAAATCTGCAATCTGCTCCACCGGCACATCCAACAGATATTTTCTGGTAACCGCATAGATGACCACCACCTGCTGTTCTACCGGAAGTGGCTGATACTGCGGCTGTTTTAATACTTCCCGAATCCGTTCTCCCTGGGCCAGCCTTTCCCTGGTATCTTCATCCAGCTCCGAACCAAACTGGGCAAAAGCCGCCAGCTCCCGGTACTGGGCCAATTCCGTACGGATTGGTCCGGCCACCTTTTTCATCGCCTTGATCTGTGCGGCACCGCCTACCCTGGATACGGACAGCCCCGCATTGACTGCCGGACGGAATCCTGCGTGGAACATTTCTGTTTCCAGATAGACCTGCCCATCGGTGATCGAAATGACATTGGTCGGAATGTATGCGGAAACATCTCCCGCCTGGGTTTCGATGATCGGCAAAGCCGTCAGGGAACCTCCGCCCAGTTCATCCGAGAGTCTGGACGCCCTCTCCAGTAATCTGGAATGCAAATAAAATACATCCCCCGGGTAGGCTTCCCGTCCCGGTGGTCTCCGGAGCAGTAAAGACAGCGTACGGTATGCCGCAGCATGTTTGCTCAAGTCATCATAAATGACAAGGACATCTTCTCCCCTTTCCATCCATTCTTCCCCGATCGCGCATCCCGCATATGGGGCGATATATTGCAGAGGTGCCAGTTCGCTGGCGCCGGCAGTCACTACTGTCGTATAGCTCATCGCATCATGTTCGGTCAAAACCTTGACGATTCCCGCGACGGTCGATGCCTTCTGCCCGATCGCCACATAAATACAATGCATATTCTGCCCTTTCTGGTTGATGATCGTATCAACTGCCAGTGCGGTTTTTCCTGTCTGGCGGTCCCCGATGATCAGCTCGCGCTGCCCCCTTCCGATCGGGATCATGGAATCAATGGCTTTGATTCCTGTCTGTACCGGGGTATCGACCGGCTTACGGTCAATCACACCATAGGCCACCCTTTCTACCGGACGGAAGCGGTCCGTCTCGATTGGCCCTTTTTCGTCAATCGGCTGCCCGAGGGCATTGACCACACGACCGGTCAGGGCATCCCCTACCGGGACTTCAACCACACGTCCGGTTGTCTTTACGATATCGCCCTCACTGACTGCCCGGGAATCTCCCATAAGTACCACACCAACGTTATCTTCTTCCAGGTTCAGCACCATTCCGTATACTTCCCCTGGAAATTCCAGAAGTTCCCCCTGCATTGCCTTTTCCAGACCATGAATACGTGCAATTCCGTCCGCCACCTGGATGACTGTCCCGATATCGGTGGTTTCCAGCTTTGCCGCATACTGTTTTATCTGTTCCTTGATTACGGAACTGATCTCTTCCGGTCTTAAATTAATCAATCCCTACTCCTCCTTCATACAATGGTATGTTTGACAACTGTCTGCTTAGACGGTCAATCTGTGTTTTTAAGCTGCTGTCTAACACCCGGTTTCCGATTCGGATGATCAGCCCGCCTAAAATGGCCGGATCCACCTGATAATCCATCTCAAACGAACGATAGGATGTCGTCTCTAACAGACGTGTTTCCAGCTTTTTTTTCTGCCTGGCAGTTAATTCTATGGCTGAAATGACCGTAGCAGTCCCGATTTTTTTATATTGCTTCATCTGGCCAATCAAATGATCCAGGATTTCCGGCAGATCCCTGTGCCGGTCCTTTTCCACGATGATACAAAGAAATCCCAGCACTTCCTCCGAAACTCTCCGGGAAAAAATCGCCTGAACAAGGTCTATTTTTTCCCTTTTCCTGATTTCCGGGTGGTTCAGCAATACGAGCAGTTCTTGATTTTCTGTCAAAATCTGCTTGAGCTGCTGGATTTCCTCAAAAAAAGCATCCACCCGATTTTCTTCTTTTGCCAGATCAAACAGGGCATTTCCGTAAATACTGCTTACCCGTTTCGCCATGTCTCATCCCCCATCTCTTCCAAGGTCTGCTCAAACAAAGCATTTTGTGTTTCCTCATCAACAGATGCAGCAATGATTTTTTCAGACAACAAGGCGGCAACAGAAATGATCTCCTGTTTGATCTCATCTTTTACCCGATTTTTCTCCAGCTGCGCCTCTTTTTGGGCATGATGGATGATCTCGGATGCCTCCACTTTGGCATTGGCAATGATTTCATTTTCCCGCTGCATTGCCTTCCTGCGGGCTTCACTTAAAATCTGCTCCGCTTCTTGATCGATCTGCTTTCGCTTCGTGTCATACTCTGCTTTCAGCCGCATGGCCTCTTCCCTGTTTTCTCTGGCCTCCTTTTGTTCCCCCATTACCCTGTCTTTCCGGTCTTTTAAAATCTTTCTCACCGGATTCAGCAACAGGTAGCTTGCCAGCAAAAACAAAAGAAAGATGGCAATCATCTGAAATACCACTGTAAAAATCAGCTGCGGGTCCAGGCCGAATATTCTGTTATCATACTGCAGTGCTTCTAATAACACTCCATGGCCTCCTTTCCACTCATTGAGGTCTTCTTACAGCTTGCCGAGTAACGGATTCGCATACAGAAGAATCAGGCCGATTACCAGACCGTAAAGACCGGTTGTCTCCGCTACCGCCTGTCCCAAAAGCATCGTGGACATAATATCTCCCTTGGCACCCGGATTCCTGCCGACGGCCGAAGCACCATATCCGGCCGCAATCCCCTGGCCGACACCCGGTCCGATTCCGGCGATCAGCGCAAGGCCGGCACCGATTGCAGAACATGCTAATATTAATCCTTCATTTGTTATTCCTGTCATAATTCATTCCTCCTTGATTATTGTAATGACGTCTTTTACTGGCATACAGGCTTGCTTCCCCGATCAGTCATACCTGTCTGCAATAAATACCATGGTGAGCATTCCAAACACATAGGTCTGGATCGCCCCGGAAAAGAAATCAAAATATCCGTGTAAAAATGCCGGAATCCCGATTTTTGCAAACCACGGCATCAATGTGTACCACAAAGATAACATGATGGTTCCCGCGGTTACATTTCCAAATAAACGCAGTGACATGGACACCGGCGTGGCAAACTCACTGATTAAATTTACCGGGAAAAAAATGGGAAATGGCTGAAACAGATCTCTGACAAACCGAATTCCCTTAGTTTTTATCCATGCATATTCAATCATTACGAATGTGATAATCGCCAGGCCGAATGTCGTACCAAAGTCAGCTGTTGGCGGACGCAGGCCAAAAAGTCCTGAAATATTCGACAAAAAGATGAATGCCATCAAGGCCTCCACATAATTCAGGTACTTTTTTGCATGGATCCCCATGTTGTTCTCCACCATGGCATCCATTTTTTCCACCAACATCTCCGTCACATTCTGCACCATGTTTGGTTCATCATAGTCCTTCATGATCTCATGTCTGGCAATGAGGATCAAAGCCAGAAGTACCAGAAAAACGATGACGGTTGTGACCATCGTCGTGTTGATCGACAGGGTAACCCCAAACAGCTGAAATTCATAATAACTATGGATAAAAAAATCCACATCGCTGCTTCCCATATATTTACCTTCCTTTCTTCCATATTTTTTTTGTTATATAAACATTAGTATAGGTGTGGAGATATGCCGATATTTTTAACCCCAAAATCCCGACAACGACTGCCGGAAAACTAAAATATCTTAAACGCATACTGAGCCATACCACTAATATTATAACCGCTGCTCTTATCAGTGTTCCAAAGACCATCATCCGGCCTGCCTGTCGTTTGCTTAAGATCAGGCAGCGATTTAAGCTCCGGAACATACTCACACTCAACCCTATGGCGATGACGACGCCCAGCACGAGACCGGCACTGTAGGTTGCTTTGTTTTTCACAACAAAAAGTCCAATGATCTCTGCAAGGATCCCATAGACGATACACCCAAAAATCAGATCCCACAGAGTTTCGTTTTCTTTTTTTATCCAGTTCTTCCAATTCATACCACACATCTCCTTTCTTTTTTCAATGGATAAAACGTAAAATAATACGATAGCAGGACCGAAATCCTGCCAGTATACCGATAAAAAGAAAGACCGGAAAAATCAGATCTGAGTGTAGTTTTTCAGAAAAAAATTTCCCGGCTATCATACAGAGGAAAATGCATGTCAGCATAGTAATCCCCAGCTGGGTGATCAATGCCAGCATTTTCAGTGGTTTATGGTTTCTTTTTTTTTATTCATATTAAAATTCTCCAATGATCCGGTCTGCAACCGCCTCCATCAGCTGTTCTAAGGTGTTAAAACATTTTTGGTACGTTTCCGGGTCTTCTTCTGTGACTTCCGGAATCTCTTCTTCGATATCAATAAAGGTTCCAATCGACATACAGCTGGCCTGCACAGAAAATGTTTCTTTGATCTGTTCCGCCAGCTCTCTGGTCAGTGTCAAAACCAGATCTGCGGAAAGCAGATCTTCTTCTGTCAGCTGGGACGAGCGGAATTCTTCAATCCGATAGCCTTCCTCCCGCAAAAGCCTGGCGGCCCTGGGTGCGACCGGTTCGGAAAAAAGTACGACCAGACCTTTGGAAGCCACTTCAATATCCAAACAGTTCCTGCTTTTTAAAATCCCCCGCAAAATGGATTCTGCCATAAAGCTTCTGCAAATATTACTCTCTCCAACAATAATGATTTTATGACAACTCACAAGAGCACCTCCTATAGCGTAATCAGATGATATCCGGCTGCCTTTAACATTCGGTTCATGATAGCATTTCCCAGACCCTGTCCAAAAAAGCTCTCGGAATACATATATGTGCATCCCAAATCATCAAATTCCCGCAGGATACGATAAAGATTGGCCGCCACGGTTTCCGGTTTCTGGCGTGTCCCGATACTTCGCAGGATATCTCCGTGGTAGGCATTGATCGTCTCATCCGTACCGATCACTCCCACTTTAAACCCCTGTGCTTTTTTCTCCTCTGCCAACTCATTAATCTTTCGGATGACTTTTTCTTTTTCCCCTTCTACCAGGACAAGCTGTCCTTTCGGGGCATAATGACGATATTTCATCCCGGGTGCCTTTGCTACCACATTCTCTTTCTTTTCTTTTCCTGATACTGCCGGATCGACCTCTACTTCCGCCAGCACCTCTTCTAACATTTGTTTCGTTATGTATCCCGGACGCAGGATGGTCGGGACTTCCGACGTCATATCGATGATCGTCGATTCGATTCCAATTCCTACGGCTCCTCCATCCAGGATCATCGGGATTCTCCCCTTTAAATCCTCATAGACATGGGATGCCAGTGTCGGACTTGGCCGTCCGGAGGAATTCGCACTCGGAGCGGCAATCATTCTTCCGCTCTCCCGGATCAGATCCCTCGCCAGGGGATGGGACGGCATACGGATCGCCACCGTAGGCAATCCTCCGGTTGTCTCATCCGGCACACAGCTTTTTTTCTTTAAGATCACCGTCAACGGTCCCGGCCAGAAAGCTTCCATAATTTTTCTCGCCTGATCCGAAATCTCCTCTGCCAGTTCCTCCACCTGATCGAGCTCCACAATGTGGATGATCAGCGGATTATCGGAAGGACGGCCCTTTGCAGCGTAAATCTTTTCTGCCGCTTTCGCATCCATTCCATCGGCTCCCAATCCGTAAACAGTTTCTGTCGGAAAAGCAACCAGCTCCCCCCTCCGAATCAGCTCAGCAGCCTTCTTTACTGCTGCGGATCTCTGCTGCGGATCTTCTTCCTTTATCTTAATACAAACTGTCTCCAACCTACTCACTCCTTAATCACCATGGAATTCTATAAAAAAGTCAACAAATTATCCATTATAAATTGGTATTAATATATCATGTTTTCTAACTAAAGTCAAAAAAACACATCTATTTACCCCTATTTAATGGCAGAGAAAGTTCTGTGGGATAGAAATGTCCTGTCGTACTGCTATGGGGATGCAGGGTGTTTTTTCTGACATCTATCCTGCCTGACTATGGTTTTTCTGTAAAAAATCCCGACTTTCTGTGATCGCTGCCTCATCCGTCCTGATCCAACCGTGGACTTTCTCTGCCTGTACAGAAAACCTCCATACCCATTGATTATATCATTTTTACATTTTTTTACAATACATTTTTCAATAGATTCCACCTTTTAACACTTTACAGGTCGTGGAATAATGTTTATACTATACACAACACAGCTGTCTGTCAGGATTTGTTTGACTGCTTTCTCATTCATTCCTGACAGATCCTATTTGAAAAGGAAGTGATTTCATGAAATTAGAAAAAATAAATGATAACCAGATACGCTGTACCTTAAGTAAGATGGATTTGGCCCAGCGCCAGCTGAAGTTGTCCGAGCTGGCATATGGCTCCGAAAAAGCCAAGGAACTTTTCCACGATATGATGCAGCAGGCTTCCATAGAACTTGGTTTTGAAGCGGAGAATATTCCGTTAATGATAGAGGCGATTCCCATATCCAGTGATTGTTTGATTCTGGTGGTGACCAAAGTCGAAGATCCGGATGAGCTCGATACACGTTTTTCCAGATTTTCTCATTTAAATTCCGACAGCCTGCCGGATGATCTTATGGATTCTTTCCAGGGAAACAGTGATTTTGAGGAGATTGATTTTCTCGATGATGATATGGATGAGGACTCCGAAGAAGAACTTTCTTTTTCTTCAGACTCAGACCCGGATTCCGATTCGGATTCCTTTCATGAAGAGGAGACGGATTCCCAAGACAGACGCTCTTCGATCGATGAGGCACTGGATCTGATCGCTCCATTTACCCAGGCCATTGCCCAGGCGAAAAAGGAAGCCCTGAAAAAGCAGCGAAGCACGGCATCCGCTCCTGCCACACAGCAGCAGTATTATTATTTCCGTGAGTTTGCACATCTGGCAAGACTTGGGAGCTTCCTGGCTCCATTTTATCAGGGCAAAAGCACCCTTTATAAGGATCCTGTCTCCAGCCTTTATTACCTGATCCTCTCCAAAGAGGAGGGAAAGACCGAGTATTTCCAGCGCGCCTGCAGTCTGGCATCGGATTTTGGTGTACGGATTTCTGCCTCCTATGCTGTCCCGTCTTATTTTAAAGAGCATTATCAGCTGATCGCAAAAGATAACGCCATTCAGATTCTAAACGAATTATCATAACCATCAGAAATCACCGCACTGCGATATGATTTCTGTGATTATTTTCTATTATGCAAAAAACCCGGGAGAAATCTCCCGGGTTAGCATTCGCCTGCGAGTCTTGCTCACCGGATTCGGGTCTGCTTCAGCAGACAGGTACCTATCCGAATCCGTGTGCATTCACGCAATACTTTTCATCTTCTTATGCTTTTTCTTTATTTGCCAGATAGTCATTCACGCGTTTTAATACCTGGTCTGCATCCATCCCATGTACCATGCATGCCTCTTCTAAACTTTCCATTGCAGAAGAAGGACATCCTACGCAATGCATTCCAGCTGCCATTAAAATTGCAGCAATTCCCATGTCCATCTGGAGCATCTCACCGATCAATGTCTGTTTTGTAACCTGTGCTGCCATATATTACCTCCATTTTTTCTGATATGCTCCCCATATCCTGAAGCCGGATTATGCCGCGGCATCCCCGCCGCAAAACCAGGATCATGCCGATTGGGGAGACTTCTTTTTTATCTCATTCGGGTTTCAGTATAATACATAGGCCGCAAAAGTGCAACCTCTATCATTCGATTTCTGTATTATTTTCCAATCTCTTTCATCAGATTGATCATCTCAATCGCTCCGAGTGCACAGTCATATCCTTTATTACCCGCTTTGGTTCCGGCACGCTCGATTGCCTGCTCGATATTTTCTGTGGTAAGGATTCCAAACATTACCGGCACGCCTGCTTTTAAGCCAACCTGGGCAACCCCTTTGGAAACTTCATTGCATACATAGTCATAATGGCTTGTTGATCCTCTGATTACAGTTCCCAATGCGATAATCGCATCGTATTTTCCTGTTTCGATCATTTTTTCACAAATGAGCGGAATTTCAAATGCTCCTGGTACCCATGCCACATCAATATTTTCCTCATCGATTCCGTGACGAACCAATCCGTCCACTGCTCCTCCCAGCAATTTGGATACAATAAATTCATTAAAACGGGCACATACAATACCAATTTTTTCTTTTTTGCCGACTACTTTTCCTTCAATTACATGATATCCCATTGTTACATCCTCCTTAGATTTGATTTATATTATTTGATAAAACTTTATTGTTTCCTCTCAACATTGCAGATGTGAGAGGTTTTTTAATATTTTGTGTAGTGACCCATCTTTTCCTGTTTCGTCTTCAGGTAGAAAAGGTCATCTGAGTTCGGCTCGATCACAATCGGAACCCTTTCTACGATTTCAATTCCATATCCGGATAAACCGACGACTTTTGCAGGATTGTTGGTCATAAGACGGAGTTCTTTAATTCCAAGATCTGCCAGGATCTGGGCGCCGATTCCGTAATCTCTTAAATCTTCCGGAAATCCCAGTGCAAGGTTGGCCTCTACGGTGTCCATTCCCTGATCCTGCAGCTGATATGCTTTTAATTTATTGATCAGTCCGATCCCCCGGCCTTCCTGGCGCATATACAGGAGGACACCCCGTCCTTCTTTTTCGATCATACGGACTGCGGCCCGGTATTGCTGCCCGCAGTCACAGCGGCGGGAACCGAGGGCATCTCCGGTAAGGCATTCGGAATGTACCCGGCATAAAACCGGTTTTCCGTCAGAAACATCGCCCTTGACTAAGGCCACATGATGCTCCCCATTTAATTTATTGACAAAGCCCATGATTTTGAAGTGGCCATAATGTGTTGGGAAATCTGCCACGGCCTCACGGCTTACAAAGCTTTCTGTTCTTCTTCGATACTGGATCATGTCCGCGATCGTGATCAGCTTCAGATCATATTTCTGTGCAAAGTCTACCAGTTCCGGAAGCTTGGCTACAAACCCATCCTCATCTAAAATATCGCAGCAAAGTCCCACCGGATAATGTCCGGACATGACAGAGAGGTCCACTGCGGCCTCAGTGAAGCCGGTTCTTTTTAAAACTCCTCCTTTTTTTGCCACTTTCGGGAACATATGTCCCGGCATGCGGAAATCTTTTGCGGTGGATTCCGGATCCGCTGTTGCCAGAACGGTAGCCGAACGGTCCTGGGCGGAAATTCCCGTTACCGTATCTTTCTGGTCAAAAGACACAGTGGATACCGCTGCTTCTCCTCCCGGGCCTTCCCAGATGAGCTTTTCCAGGCCCAGCTTTCTTGCGACCTCTTCGGAAATCGGCATGGTGATCAGTCCCTTGGCATTCGATGCCATAAAATTGATCACTTCCGGTGTGGCGCATTCTCCGGCAACCAGGAGGGCTCCCTCGTTTTCCAGATCATCGTCGTCCACAACGATTACCATCTTTCCCTGTTTAAAATCATCCAGTGCCTCTTCAATCGTGTTAAACTTAATATCGCTCATGATCTATTTCTCCTTTTGCAAAAACTTTCTTTGGTCAAACATTTTTCAGAAAATCTGTTCTCTAAAATCCGTTTTTCATCAGAAAATCCATTGTGATGCCTGTTTTTTGTTGTTCTTCTTCCTGTTCGCCGGGAACCACACCATACCGCAGCAGTTTTTCAACATATTTTCCTACCATATCGTTTTCCAGATTCACCGTATCTCCCGGCTTTTTGGTGAGCAATGTCGTGTTGGATGCCGTATGCGGAATTACAGAAACCGCAAAATTTTTGCTGTTGACTCTCCCAACCGTAAGGCTGATTCCATCGATGGTGATCGACCCTTTATCTATAATATATTTTAAAATATCGGAAGAGGTATCAATGGTGATCCACACGGCATTATCATCTTTTTCCATCGAAGAGATCTGTCCGGTACCATCGATATGCCCAGCCACGATATGCCCTCCAAATCTTCCATTGGCCTGCATGGCCCGCTCTAAGTTGACGCGGCTTCCGCTTTTTAAATCTCCTAAATTCGTCCGGCGCAATGTTTCATGCATCACATCGACCGAATAACTGTGGTTTCCTATCGATACCGCTGTCAGGCAGACGCCGTTTAAAGCAACGCTGTCTCCAATATGGAGATCGGTTAATACCTTTTGGGCCTGAATGGTGATTACAGCAGAACTGGCACCCTTTTTTATACTTTTGATTTCTCCGACTTCTTCTATAATTCCTGTAAACATATCTTCCACCTTTCTCTCACTGTTCCCGAAAAACCGTCTGATTCCTGTTCTTATGAGCCAAAATGCTGTCCTGGATGGGAATCAGGCGTCCGATTCTCTTTCGTACTCTAACAACAGATCCTGTCCAAACTCCCGGATCCCGGTGCGATGGAACTTCCAGGCATCGGCAGCCCTCATCTTTCCGAATCCCTCTACCGGACTTTTCGACTGTGCCCCTCCGAAAATTTTCGGGGCGATATAGCAGTAGACTTTCTCTACGATACCGGCCTGCAGGGCACTTTCATTGAGCTGTCCGCCGCCTTCTAATAAGATACCGTCTATTTTCTGCTTTCCAAGTTCTTTTAACAGGGCAGTGAGGGAAACCGCCTCCCTTGTCTCCTGCCCACTGCTGCCGCATGCCATCGAAGCTCCCGGGATCTTCCATACCTGTGCTCCCCTGCTTTCCAGTTCCTTCACCTTTCCGGCATCCACATCCGGCAGACAGGCGATGATCAATGGCTGCCTTCGGGCTGTTTGAACCAGCTGCGACTCCTGAGGAATCCGTAAATGGCTGTCTGCCACGATCCGCACCGGATCCCGTCCTCCTTCCATCCGACAAGAAAGCATCGGATCATCCGCCAATACCGTACCGATCCCGACCATGATCCCTTTATAATGGTTTCTTAAAACCTGCACATGCTCCCTGGCTTCCTCTCCGGTTACCCATTTGGAATCTCCGGTATGGCAGGCAATTTTACCGTCCATGGTCATGGCATATTTCATGGCCACATAAGGTATCTGTGTGCGGATATAATGGAAAAAGACCGGATTCACCGCATCACATTCTTCTTTCAGAAAATGTGGAATCACCTCAATTCCCTTTTCCCGAAGGATCTGAAATCCTTTTCCGGCTACCAGGGGATTAGGATCGTCGGAACCGACAACCACACGGGCAATCTTTTCTTCAATGATCGCCTCCGTACAAGGAGGGGTCTTCCCATAGTGGCAGCAAGGCTCCAATGTCACATAAATCGTGCTTCCCTCCAGGCTGTTTCCCTTTTTTTTCGCGTCAGCGATCGCATTTCTCTCTGCATGAAGACTGCCATAACATTCATGATACCCTTCTCCGAGAATCTTCCCGTCTTTTACGATCACTGCCCCTACCAGGGGATTGGGATTCACATGTCCGCTTCCTTTTTTGGCAAGTGCTATGGCTCTTCTCATATAACATTCTTCCGGCATACCTGCACTCCATTCCGCCGTCTTCCCTGCCTTGATCTTGTACACCCTGTACCAGGATAGGACAGGAACAGACCGCTGTTTCATTAAAAATACGTCGGAGTCTATACTCCGGCTGAATTAAAAAAACCCTGAAATTTATATTCGATAAATTTCAGGGCGTTCTTCACATCAATAACATCCCGATGCACAGGCACCAGAACGAACCTCAATAAATATTTCCTTCTTCTCACATCCGGACTGTACCGTCGGCTCCGGAATCGCACCGGATCATGCTGTCGCTCGCGGGCTTACGTTCTCATAACGCTTACCGCCGGTCGGGAATCTCACCCTGCCCTGAAGAATATTTTGTTTCCGTTGCTATTATAACTCATTCCTCGCTGAGATTCAATAGTTTTTTTTATGACAATCCTGATAAATTTCTGTCAATAAATACTGTCCCCGGACAGACCCAATTGTTTCTCATAGGAAGAAATCAAATCGACATTGTAAGACTCCACTTCATTTAAGCAGGAATCATCAAAATCATTGGCCGCAATCTGGGCAACATACCATTTCTGACGCTCAAAATATTCCTGGAGTTCCTGATTATTAAACATCCGTCCATGTCGGGCAAAAATTTCATTTTTCGTGATCTTCAGCCCTGAGGAATCCAGTAATTTCAGATCCTCGATCGTATATTTTACCGTGGAGGTATAGGAAAGATGCGCCACTTTCTCATACCGGTTGGAACTCTTGGCATCTCCCTGGATCAAATAAATTTTTTCTTCCTCCCCATCTTCCTCAAACGTACTGATGGTGTCTTCACTTTCCTGTGTATCTGTCTCCGCTTCCTGCTGCGAGGTGCCTTTTGCAGCCTCTTTTTCTTTCTGGCTTTTCGTCTGAACCTGATTTTGTGTCGATTGGGCATCTTCCGCAGTAAGCAGCTTTTCTTCCTGCCTCTTCTGTATCATATGAAATCCCAGGATCATCGCTGCGACTGCCAGAAAAATAAGAATAACGACAATGGCCATGACCCACAGATTTTCCTGTTTCCCTTCTTTTTTGGACATCCGGTTCTTCCCTCCTCTCCGAAATCACGTACTCCCGGAGTTATTTTGGCATACATCTTTTTTGACATAATTATATAAATTTCTTCTAATTTTATCACATTTGTTCTTGCTATTAACAGCAAACTGGTATAGAATAATGTATACAGAACGTTAAGTTCAATATAATAGAATCTAAAGGAGGATACAATAATGGCATATGTAATTTCTGATGAATGTATCAACTGTGGAACTTGCGAAGGCGAATGCCCAGCAGGCGCAATCAGTGCAGGAGATGGCAAATACGAAATCGATGCAGATAGCTGCATGGATTGCGGTGCTTGTGCAGGTGCTTGTCCTGCAGGTGCTATCGACCAGGCATAATTTCGTTTTTTCATAACGAAGGTCAACGGGCTGCTTCAGATGTTCTGTCGCAGCCTTTTTTTCTTATGTCATCTTATGCCATGGAACGTTTCAAACATTTCGTTCCTGTGACTTGCACATACTCCGCAAGGATGCGCAGGACGACTTTCTACGTCATTCTTTCTTTATTCGCAAACTTGGTATACTGGCCAAGCCAGATCAGCTCAATGCTTCCGGTTGCACCGTTTCTTTGCTTGGCGACAATCACTTCCGCGAGATTTTTCTTTTCCGTGTCCGGATTATAGTATTCATCCCTGTACAAAAACATTACCACGTCTGCATCCTGTTCGATCGCACCAGATTCCCTTAAATCCGAAAGCATCGGTTTATGGTCCTGTCTGGCTTCTACTGCCCTCGAAAGCTGGGATAAGGCAATGATCGGAATGTTCAGCTCCCTGGCCAGTACTTTCAATGCCCTGGAGATTTCCGATATCTCCTGCTGTCTTGACTCATTCCGCCGTGCCCCGCTGCCGCTCATCAGCTGGAGATAGTCAATAATCACCATCTCAATTCCATAGGTCTGCTTATATTTCCGGCATTTTGAACGGATTTCGGCCAGGGTAACTGCGGTATCATCGATAATCAATCGGGAATTTCCAATGAGTGCCGCTCCCTCCAACAGCTTTTCCCAGTCGGAGTCCCTTAATTCTCCCGTTCGGATCTGCTGGGAATCGATCATCGATTCCGAAGCCATCAATCTGGTTACCAGCTGCTCTTTTGACATTTCCAGGCTGAACATGGCAATGGCATGATCATCCTTAAATGCCGCATGCTGGGCGATATTTAAAACGAAGGCCGTTTTTCCCATGGCTGGTCTTGCCGCTACCAAAATCAACTCCGCAGGGTGCAGACCGGTCAGCTTATAGTCAAGTTCCGTGAATCCCGTGGCGATACCCGTCACCCTTCCTTTGGTCCTGGAAGCTTCCTCGATGGCATTCAGGGAATTCAGCACAAT
The DNA here is from genome assembly GCA_963626755.1 of Bacteroidaceae bacterium. Lineage (GTDB taxonomy): Bacteria > Bacillota > Clostridia > Lachnospirales > Lachnospiraceae > Anaerobutyricum. The sequence continues at coordinate 16,347 of CAVFXN010000001.1, read as the reverse complement.
ATCCTGTATCGGAACGAAATCGGACATATGATTCCGTTTTTGAAGCAGGCCGAAAATATCCCGCTCTGTTTTTTCCAGGATATCCGCCGTCTCTTCTTTTCCGAGATAACATTCATTGCCAATCTCTTCTGTGACTTTGATCAATGCCCGGAGCGTTGCCTTGTCATGAACAATTTTGGCATACTGCCCTGCATTGGCCGAGGTGGAGATCCCATCGACCAGATTCCGGAAGAAATCCAGGCTGATCAGCTCCTCCGGAACCTCTTTCCCTTTGAGTTTATCCTGGAGGGTAATCGGATCTACCGCTTTTCCTTCCCGGTAAAGCTCTACCATTGCCTCAAATACAATACCGTACTGACGCTGATAAAAATCTTCCTTTACCAGGACATCCTCTGCCACGGCAATGGCATCCCGGTCCATCAGCATGCAGCCTAAGACGGAACGCTCTGCTTCTTCATTGTGCGGCTGTATTCGCTTAATAAAATTCTCGTCTACTGCAGCCATGATTCACCATCTCTTTTATTTTTCGGATACTTTTACTGTTAACTGTGCCGTTACCTTTGGATGAAGCTTGATCTTGACATGATGGACACCCAGGCTCTTAATCGGCTCATCTACGGAAATTTTCTTTTTATCCAGGTCATATCCCAGCTGTTCTTTTGCCGCCGCCGCAATTTCCTTTGTGGAAACCGCTCCGAACGTACGGCCGCCTTCTCCCACCTTCATGGTCATTTCAATACTTTTATCTTCCATTTCTTTTGCGAACTCCTTTGCCGCTGCCAGCTGTTCTGCTGCCACCTTATCCTGATGCGCCTTTTGCAGCTTTAAGTCATTCACATTTTTATTGGTCGCTTCGATTCCTAATTTTTTAGGCAGGATATAGTTTCTCGCATAACCTGCATTGACCTCTACCAGATCTCCTTTTTTTCCGAGCGACTTTACATCTTGCAATAAAATTACCTTCATTTTTTCCTCCTGTTATATGTCGCCTTCTTCCCGCATGGTCCGAAGGATGTCTTTTAATTTCTCTTCTGCCTCCACAAGAGACACTTCTTTCAGCTGTGCCGCCGCCATCGTCAGATGACCGCCACCGCCAAACTTTTCCATAATTACCTGCACATTCAATTCATCGATAGATCTGGCACTGATATAGACACAATTTTTCAATTCCGTCAACACGAAGCTGCCGCGGATTTTCTGTATATTCAACAGTTCATTGGCCGCCTTGGCTCCCACAACCGTGGCACCGGATATTTCTGAGCCTTCAAAGGTGGAAATGGCAAATTCGTCCATGAAGATGACGGCACGGTTGATGATCCCTGCCCGGATCTGGCAATGTTCCATATCTTCGCGGAACATCTTCCTCACCCTTGTGACATCGGCTCCGGCACGGCGCAAAAATGCCGCTGCCTCGAAGGTGCGGACCCCTGCCTTTATGACAAAGTTATCCGTATCGACAAGGATCCCGGAATACATGGCATCTGCCTCAATGTTTTTCAGTTTCGGCTTATCTGCAATGTATTGCAGAACTTCTGCCACCATCTCGCAGGTGGAAGAAGCATAAGGCTCTACATAGGATACGACCGCATTCTTTATCGTGTCATTGGTCTGCCTGTGATGGTCTAATACCACAATGGTGTGGACAGCCCGGATCAGCTCCGGACATTCTGTCATGACCGGGAGATTCACATCCACGATCACAAGCATCGAAGATTTATCCTTTAACTGCATTGCCTGGTCGTTGGTGACGAAAAGATTCTGCTCTTCTTCGGTGCTCTCACGCCGGATCCCTTCCACGATTGGCTCGATAGCCGGACAATCCTGATCCATCACGATATATGCATTTTTACCAAAGGTTTTTGACAGGCGGTAAATGCCCAATGCCGCGCCAACGCAGTCCGCATCCGGATTCTTGTGTCCCATCACGAAAATCTTGTCATGAGTCAACATAATTTCCCGGAGGGCATGTGCCTTCACCCTCGCTTTGACCCGGGTACTTTTCTCCACTTTCTGGGTCTTTCCCCCATAATAGGAGATCGTCTCACCGTCTTTTACGACCGCCTGGTCCCCACCGCGTCCGAGTGCCAGGTCCATCGCCATACGGGCACTTTCATACGTATCTAAATAATCCTTGCCATTTACACCGACACTGATGCTCAAGGTCATGGACAGCTCATTCCCGATATTGATCATCCGCACCTCATCCAAAATGGAAAATTTGGACTGCATGAGACGTTCCAGATTCTGCTCATTGGACACGAAAAGGAACTTATCTTTCTCAAATTTCTTAATGATCACATCCAGTCCCTGCATATATTTGACGATTTTCCTTTCTACCAGGGCGAGGAGAAGGGACTGGCGCACTTCCTCCATATTTTCAAGGACTTCCTCATAATTGTCAATATAAATGAGACCGGCAACCAGGCTCTTTTTCCTTGATTCTTCCTGATAATCCAACAGCTGTGTCTCATCAAAAAAATAGAATGCAAGTAAGACATCTTCCTGGCTTTCCTCTGTGTTCCTGTCCAGACCACTGATCATGATATTGTTACATTCCACGCGGAATTTGCGGTCTTCATGGATAATACAATAATCTTTTGTCTGCCCCCGGGGAGGAAATACTTTTTTATAAAGGCCCGGGAAAATCTGTGTAATGCTTTTCCTGGTGCCCTTTTCTCCGACAATTTCTCCAAAACTTTTGTTATACCAGATCAGGTCTCCCTTGCTGTCCGTCAAAACATAGGGCACCGGCAGCTCCTTTAAGAGCTGTTTCTGGATCTGGCTCTGCTCAAATCCGGCAGATCGAAACTCATTGGAAATCATTTTCTCCATATACTCGTAACTCAATACGGCAACAATAAGATAAATTATATCTCCCACTAAGATCGTATAACCGAGTACCGGGTGAAAATCCATCACTTTGAACGCCACGACCAACATAAATACGACAAGGATGATCGGCAGCCATAAATTCAAAGAGACCCGTTTTGATACCTTTTTTTCTTGTTTCATTTCTTTCTCCAATTCAGCACATATGCAGCTAATTTTCGATAAGGCTTTAACAAACTCCCCACACGCTTTCGCATTTCTGCTTTTTGGGATTGCAGATTGATTCCAATACAGTACCCATTATTATACCACCGTTTTCTTGAATTTAAAAGATAAAGATGTTTTGTTTGCGGTTTTTGCAACAATTCTGTATAATAAACGACAGAGATCCTATAACCATTGCCAATCATATTGTGGCTTCATATATAGCTGCATCGTAACTTTACAGGAGGTTCGTATGAACGATAAATTTTCTTTATTAAAAAGATTACGCCGCTTATCCGGTATTTTAATGCATCCGACTTCCCTTCCGGGGAGATTTGGTGTCGGTGACCTGGGACCGGAAGCCTATCATTTTATTGATTTTCTACAGGAATCCGGGCAGCATCTGTGGCAGACGCTCCCTCTTGGACCTTGTGGAAACCACAACAGCCCTTATCAATGCTTTTCCTCTTTTGCCGGTCAGCCGCTGCTGATCAGCCCGGAGCTTTTGGTGAAAGACTCGCTGCTTTTTGAGGAGGATTTTGGGGATTTTCCGGATTTCCCGGAGGAAACCGTTCTTTTCCCTGAGGTCTGTCAGAGGAAAGAATCCTTGTTCCAAAAGGCATTTTCCCGTTTTCAGGATCTGGATGCTGACGCACCAATGCCCTCCGAGTTTTCTCTTTTTTGCCAAAGTGCCCGCTGGCTTGACGATTATTCCATGTTTATGGCAATCAAAAAAATTCATGGCGGAATCCACTGGCTGGACTGGGAGAAAAAATACCGCCGCCCAACGAAGGCACAAAAACTGGAGATTGCACAGGAACTGTCAGAGGAAATCACCTATGAAAAGTTTTTACAATGGCTGTTTTTCCGCCAATGGAGCCAGCTGAAGGCCTATGCCAATGAGCGAGACATCCTTATCATCGGGGATATCCCGATCTTTGTATCGGGCGACAGTGCCGATGTATGGGCGCAGCCGGAACTCTTTTTACTGGATTCGGAGGGATTCCCTACGGTGGTTGCCGGGGTACCTCCCGACTATTTCAGTGCCACCGGCCAGTTATGGGGCAACCCTCTTTACGATTGGAAATACCATAAAAAAACAGGCTATGCCTGGTGGATGAAACGTTTTCAAACGCAGTTCCTGCTCAGCGACATCGTGAGGATCGATCATTTTCGCGGTCTGGAAAGCTATTGGGAGATTCCAGCCGGTTCCGAAAATGCTCTGAATGGGAAATGGGTTCCCGGCCCGGGGGATGATTTTTTTGAGACACTCATCCGCACCTTTGGGGCAGAACCCCCGATCATCGCAGAAGACCTGGGGATTATTACCGATGAAGTGCGCGCATTGCGGGACCGCTTTGCACTGCCCGGCATGAAGATTTTGCAGTTTGCCTTCGAGGAGGAAGACAGCAGTTATCTTCCTTATAATCAGCCGTACAACTGTGTGTGCTATACCGGAACCCATGACAATGACACGAGCAAGGGGTGGTATGACCATGCACCTGAATATGCACGGGATCGAGTGCGCCGCTACATGAACACCGATGCCTCCCAGATCAGCTGGGATTTTATCCGCACCTGTTTTGGCAGTCCTGCCCGTTTTGCTATTGTTCCGATCCAGGACGTCTTCTGCCAAGGCAGTGAATACCGGATGAACACGCCGAGTGTCGCGGAGGGAAACTGGACCTATCGTGCGAAAAAAGAATATTTCACCAAAGAAACAGCGAAACGATTATATGATACTACCAAACTGTATGGAAGGTAAGCCGCCCATCCCAAGGTGTCGGCAGGAAGGAGTTTTTGATGAATTTTCGATCGATCTGTATTTTATTTTATCTGATCTTTTATTTCATAATCACATTTCCTGCGAGGCTTCGTTTAAAAAGACTCGAACGAACCAACCCACAGGAAGCATCCCGCATTGCACAGGAATACGTACAGAAGGCATTCCGCCAGATATTAAAAATATGCGGCGTCACGGTCACCGTCTCCGGTCTGGAAAATATACCGGAGGAAGCCGCACTTTTCGTGGGCAATCACAGCAGCTATTTTGATATCATTGTGACCGGATCCACCGTCCCGGGGGGAACCGGTTTTGTCGCCAAAGACAGCCTGGCAAATATTCCGGGCCTCTCTTCCTGGATGCGGCGCATCCACTGTCTTTTCCTCGACCGGAAAGATATCCGCAAAGGATTAAAAACCATTCTCCGCGGTGCGGATTATCTGAAGGAAGGCTACTCCATGTGCATTTATCCAGAAGGAACCCGGAGTACCGACGGAAAGCTGGGCGAATTTAAGGGCGGCAGCCTGAAAATGGCGCAGAAATCCAAGGCACCCATCGTTCCCGTTGCCCTGACGGGTACCCGGGATATTTTTGAAAATAATCAAGGGCTGCGGATTTTGCCTGCCAGGGTGGCTATCTCTTTTGGAACACCATTCCGCATTTCGGATCTGCCGAAGGAAGAGAAAAAATTTGCCGCCGAACATACCAAAAAAGCAATCGAGGCCATGCTTGCCGAACAAAAAAAGCAAAATTTTTCTTTGCAAACAGAGGAAACAATGCTAAAATAAACTTTATGGTATCGGTTCAAAGCCATGTGGGTACTCCATTGGATTTCAGGTTCTGAACCGTGATATCTTATGTTATCATTTTAAACAGGAGGATTGATTATGAATGTATGGATTCTCTTTGCAATTATTTTAATCATTGCAATCGCTATCCTTGGCTTTCTTTATTATAAGGGAAGCAAACTTCAAAAAGAACAACAGCAGCAAAAAGAAAAGTTATTCAGCGCAGCAACGCAGGTTACCATGTTGGTCATAGATAAAAAAAGGCTTCCTTTAAAAGATTCCGGTCTTCCACAGGCTGTCATTGACCAGACACCGAAAAGGGCCCGCCGCGCGAAGGTTCCCGTTGTGAAGGCCAAAATCGGCCCGAAGATCACCAGCCTGATCGCAGATGAGGACATCTATGATCTGATTCCGGTAAAGACCGATGTCAAAGCTATGTTAAGTGGAATTTATATTACCGATGTGAAAAATTTCCGAAATGCCCCTCTTCCAACCCCGGAAAAGAAGGGATTTATGGCCAAGCTTCGGAAAAAGGCAGACAGTGCCAACCAGCAGCTGGACAGTGTGAAAAAGAAAAAATAATACAGCTTCGTGCTTCCTGACCAAGCAGACACGAAGCTTCCTAACCAAGCAGGAGGCGGTCCATTACCGCCTCCTGTTCAAAGCCCCGTACACGGATCCGTGTACGGGGCTTTCTATCATTGATGTGTACCGACGGATATGCTGTGGCTAAGTCATCAAAGCCTCGGTATATCCGTCTTTCTTTTACGAAAAAAATCTTGCCTCTGCGCTCAGGTGATAATCCGACACAAGAACATCATTCATATGCAGGGCATAAACCATGGAGAGCTTGAAGCATCCGTCTCCATGTGAGATCTGAATCTTCTGCGTAGTGGATACCATTTCCATCGGACCTGCCGGAGATTGGTACCGGCACTGTTCCGCACGCCCTTCACGAAATTTCAGAATCGAATCTCCTATCCCGCTTTTCCGAAGCTCCACATAATCCGGTGCGACGGTCAGGCGATTTTTGACCGACACTCCCTCTTCGGTACGTTCCGTATAAAAAAGATAATGGGTATTTCCTTTTTTAATATACTGCCCTTCTGTCTGCAAAACCACCGGTGGTTCTTCCTGAATTCCTTTTTGTATTCCTGTGATCGTAAGCCATACTTTTTCTGCCATACTCACCTACACGTCATACCGTTTCATTGCCAGGTCGATCAGTTTCTGAACCAGTGCTTTTTTATTCAAGCCTTTCGCCTCCCAGAGCATCGGGTACATACTGATTGCGGTAAAGCCCGGGAGAGTGTTGATTTCATTAAACACTACTTCATTGGTATCTTTCGTAAGGAAAAAATCTACCCGGGATAAGCCGCAGCCATCCAGTGCCTGAAAGATTGCCACCGCATCTTTACGGATCTCTTCTGCTTTTCCTTCCGGAAGTTCCGGATCGATCACCGTCATCGATTCCGCATTATGATATTTCGCATCATAACTGTAAAATTCTTCCGCGGACAGGATCTCCCCTACGCCGGAGGCCTTTGGTTCTTCCACTCCAAGAACTGCACACTCGATCTCTCTTCCTACGATCATCTCTTCCACAAGAATCTTTGAATCATGTTTCGCTGCCAGATTTAATGCATCGATCATCTCCTGCCGGTTCTCTACCCTGCTAACTCCCTGGGAGGATCCCGCTTTTGACGGCTTGACAAAGACCGGATAAGAAAGCTCCGCCTCCACTTTGGCGATCACCTCATCCATGTGGGAAAGCTCCCCTCTTCTCACCCCGACAAACTTTGCCTGACGGATACCAATATCATTGACAATGATCTTGGTGTAAAACTTATCCATCGCGCAGGCAGATGCCAGGACACCACATCCCACATACGGGATGCCTGCCAGTTCCAGAAGTCCCTGCAGGGTTCCATCCTCCCCATTCATTCCATGCAGCACCGGGAATACCACGTCAAGCGAAATCATTTCCACTCTTCCATCTCTCATGAGCATACATGCCCCGCTGCCCGTATCCGGACAAATATAAGCGGACGTCTTTGCATTGACCCAGCTTCCATCTTCCAGATGGCTGATCGAATCAATCAGCTTCCACTGCCCATCTTTCGTGATACCGATCATGATAATATTATATATGTCTGAATCTATATTTTCGATTACTGTTTTTGCCGACACCAGAGAGACCTCATGTTCTGAAGATCTGCCACCCATGATGACTGCGATATTTTTTATTGCCAAATTTGTTCACCCTTTCCAAATTTTGTCCATGCAATCTTTCGTCAACTTCTGAAATGTATTCTAGCACATTTACCATTCTTTGAATACTCTATTTTAAAATTGAATATTGATTTTTATAGGAAATGCGTTATAATAATTGTATACAAGATACAGAGGAGGTACAATTTGATGGCACAACCCTTACATTTAAAAGCATATGCAAAGGTGAACCTGGGACTGGATGTGATAAGGCGTCGGGAGGACGGCTACCATGAAGTGAAGATGATCATGCAGACCGTCAAGCTTTTTGACAATATTACCTTACAAAAGAATACCTGCGGCAAAATCCGGCTTTCCTGCAACCTTCCCTACCTCCCCCTCAACGAGAAAAACCTGGTTTACCGGGCGATCCAGATCATCCGGGAGAACTGCCATATTACCGATGGCGTAGATGCTTCCATTGAAAAACATATCCCTGTTGCTGCCGGGATGGCTGGTGGAAGTACCGATGCCGCTGCCGCCCTCATCGGTATGAATCAACTGTTTTCCCTCGGCATCACACAGGATCAGCTGATAGAGTATGGACTTTCCCTCGGCGCAGACATCCCTTTTTGTATCATGAGGGGCACGGCTCTTTCCGAAGGGATCGGCGAAATTCTGACCCCGCTCCCACCAATTCCATCCTGCTGGTTCCTGATCGTGAAGCCGTCCTTCTCTATGTCCACCAAGTTTGTGTATGAGAATCTCCACCTCGACCATGACACATACCACCCGGACATTGACGGCATGATCGGAGCGATCAAAAGACAGGAGCTTTCGGGGATCACCAGCCGCATGGGGAATGTTTTAGAACAGGTCACCAAAAAACATTATCCGGCCATCGAAGAGATCAAACAGAATATGAGAAATATGGGTGCGTTAAACTCCCTGATGAGTGGAAGCGGCTCCACCGTATTTGGAATTTTTACTTCACGGGAACTTGCCAGAAATGCCGCTGCATTTTTCCATAAATCACCGGGAATCCGACAGACGGCACTTGTCCGTCCTTTTAACAAAAATCCTTTTTCAAAGAGACTGCTTTCTTCACACAAAAAAGGAATGCCAGGCAAAACCATTCCCTGAATAACCATTCCGACGACCAATGGGAGATACAAGAAAAAAGAAGGAGAAATTGGGATGAAAGATAAGAATTTTAAAGTAAATGTCAATGAATACCTCCCACTTCGGGATGTGGTATTTAACACCTTGCGCCAGGCGATCATTACCGGTGAATTTGCCCCTGGAGAGCGTTTGATGGAAATCTCCCTGGCAAACCGCCTTGGCGTAAGCCGCACTCCCGTCCGGGAGGCGATTCGGAAACTGGAACTGGAAGGCCTTGTCATTATGATTCCGAGAAAAGGTGCCCAGGTGGCAAGAATCACGGAAAAAAATCTGCGGGATGTCATTGAAATCCGTACTGTTTTAGAGGAATTTGCCGCCGCCCTTGCCTGTGAACGGATCGACCAGGAGGGAATCCAGAACCTAAAAGATGCTCATGAGCAGTTTATCCTTTCGATAGAAGAAGGAGATGTGCTTGATATTGTCGAAAAAGACGAGCATTTCCATGATATCATTTTTCATTCCACCTGCAATGAACGGCTGATTTCCATTATTAATAATCTTCGCGAACAATTTTACCGCTATCGTATGGAGTATATTAAAGATACCCGCCAACGTTCCATCATCGTCAAAGATCATAAGGAACTGTTAGATGCGATCTCCAGCCGGGATTCTGTCAAGGCAAAAAAGCTGATGCGAATCCATCTTTCCAATCAGCAGCAGGAAATAATGAATAATATCCACGAAGCCAGCCAGAAATAGCCTATTACAGTAAAGGAGCTCAAATTTATGAAAATTACCATTCCAGGACAGGTACAGAACATCCTGCGGACTCTTGTTTCCCATGGTTATGAAGCGTATGTGGTCGGGGGCTGTGTACGGGATTCCATTCTTGGAAAGACGCCTTCTGATTGGGACATTACCACTTCTGCCAGGCCAGAGCAGGTGAAGGCATTGTTTCCACGGACCATCGATACCGGCATTCAACACGGGACGGTCACAGTCATGATGGGGAAAACCGGCTATGAAGTCACAACATACCGGATTGATGGCGTGTATGAAGACCACAGGCGGCCGAACGATGTGGTCTTTACTTCCAGCTTAAAAGAAGACTTAATGCGGCGTGATTTTACGATCAATGCCATGGCATATAATGAAGAAAACGGTCTGGTCGATCTTTTTGGCGGAGTCGAAGACCTGAACAACCGGATCATCCGTTGTGTGGGTACCCCTTCCGAACGGTTTGACGAAGATGCCCTCAGGATGCTCCGTGCGATTCGATTTGCCGGACAGCTGAATTTTTCCATAGAAAAAAAGACCATGGATTCTATCATTGCAGGACATGGTTTTATCAAAGATGTGAGTGCCGAACGCATTCAGATGGAACTTTTAAAATTGCTGATTTCCAATCATCCGGAAATGTTCCGCATCGCCTATCTTACCGGTCTTACCCGCATTTTTCTTCCGGAATTTGACCGGATGATGGAAACCCCGCAAAACAATCCGCATCATGTATATTCCGTCGGAGAACACACCCTCCATACGATGCAGGCCATCGATGCCAACCCGATCCTGCGTCTTACCATGCTTCTCCACGATGTGGGGAAACCGGAAACACGCAGCACGGATTCCCAGGGAATTGACCATTTTTTCCATCATAATGAAATCAGTTCCCGCATGAGCAGGGATATTCTGAAAAGACTGAAATTTGATAATAAGACGATCCAGATCGTAACTACCCTCATCGCCTATCATGATGCCCGCTTTCAGGAACCTTTGGGGAATGGACGAAAACAGGTGCGCCAAATCATCCATTCCGTCGGACCGGCACTGTTCCCTTATCTTCTCGATGTGATGGAGGCGGACATCGCAGGGCAGAGCGACTATATGCGCCTTAAAAAATTAACAATTTTAAAGGAAACCAGAGCCTCTTATCAGGAAATTTTGCAGGCCGGGGACTGCCTGACCTTAAAGGAACTCAAGATCAATGGCAACCAGTTAAAAGCTCTTGGTATTTCGGAAGGAAAGACCATCGGTGTGATTTTAAACACCCTTCTTTCGCTTGTTCTCGAAAACCCGGAGCTGAATTCTTATGATATTCTGGAAAAAATCGCTTTAAAAATTTATTCAGAAATCCATTCTGACTGAGTTGCCTAATCGCGGGGAGATATGCTAGAATGTTCTAAGCATATTTTTTGGAGAGTGATTCGATGAGCTATATGGCTTTATACCGGAAATGGCGTCCCAATGATTTTGATGAAGTCCAGGGGCAGGATGCCATTGTCCAGACATTACGAAATCAAATTATCTATAACCGGATAGGGCATGCTTATCTTTTTTGCGGCACCCGTGGTACCGGAAAGACTTCGATCGCCAAGCTTTTTGCGAAAGCGGTGAATTGTGAGCATCCTGTCAACGGGAATCCGTGCAATGCCTGCCCTTCCTGCCAGGCGATCAACCACCAAAGCTCCTTCGATGTGATGGAGATTGATGCCGCTTCCAATAACGGTGTGGACAATATCCGGGATATTCGGGAACAAGTACAATATCCTCCGGTGAAAGGCCGGTATAAAGTATATATTGTAGATGAGGCCCATATGCTCTCTTCCGGAGCATCCAATGCCCTGTTAAAAACCCTCGAAGAACCTCCATCCTATGTGATTTTTATTTTAGCAACGACAGAGAAACACAAAATTCCTGTAACAATCCTCTCCCGGTGCCAAAAATATGATTTCAAGCGTATTTCTGTCGATACCATTGCCAGTCATATGGCCCGGCTGATGAAGCTTGAGAACGTCGAAGTCGAAGAACGTGCCCTTCACTACATTGCCCGGGCTGCGGACGGTTCTATGCGGGATGCCCTGAGTCTTCTTGACCAATGTATTTCTTTTTATTTTGGACAGACTCTCACCTACGAACATGTCCTCGATGTTTTGGGAACAGCGGATACTTCCCTCTTCAGTTCACTGCTCCGGGGGATTTTACGGCATGACACGATGGCGGTCCTCGAAATCATAGACGATGTCATCGCACAGGGACGGGAATTATTTCAATTTCTTTCCGATTTTCTCTGGTATCTGCGCAACCTCCTCCTGTTAAAAAACGAAGAGGGGAGTGAGGATGTTCTTGATATGTCGCAAGAAGCGATCGCCGCTTTAAAAGAAGAAAGTACCATGACAGACACTGCTGCCCTGTTCCGTTTGATCCGCCTGCTTTCCGAGCTGTCCAACCAGATCCGGACTGCCACGCAAAAACGGATTCTTCTGGAAGTCGGATTTATCAAGCTCTGCCGTCCGGATACCGAAACCGATACGGAAAGTCTTTCCGAGAGAATCCGCTTCCTGGAAGAGCAGATTTCTCAGGGGATTTTTACCCCTTCCACAGGAAACCCGGACAGTCTGGCCAGTACTTCTGCCCCTTCGGAGGCAAATCCTGGCAACCTGGAAACAGATCCATCGCTTTCTCTGGAAGAGGCATTACAAAAACAGTTCCTTCCAGCAGAAGTAAAGGATCTAAAAGAACTTGCTTCCCGGTGGCCAGAGATTGTCAGTCAGATCGAATCCCCGCAGATGAATGGATTTTTACAGAGGAAAAATGTCCGTATCGCAGTATCAGACTCCAGTACGGTTTTATTACTTCTCTTCTCTGACAGTCCGGAAGGCAGGATGTCCAAAAATTATTTTGAGTCGAATCATCATAAAAATTTGGATACCCTGTCTGAGATTGTCACTGAAAAACTTGGGAAAGCTGTCACCTTTGAATGTGTCCTCGACACACAGCAGCTTTCTTCCACTGCAATCCCTCTGGATATGAGTAAAATCAAGACAGTGGTATCCTTTGAGTAACTCGGCAAAATGAAAGCTGCTGTATCTTTTGCGCAGCACAGTAAAATTAAGACTGTTGTGTCTTTTGCGCAGCACAGTAAAATTAAGACTATTGTGTCTTTTGCGCAGCACAGCACAGTAAAATTAAGACTATTGCGTCTTTTGCGCAGCACAGTAAAATTTAAGACTGTTGCGTTTTTTGCGCAGCAGAATGGAGGTAAATTATGGCAAAAAGAGGTGGTTTTCCAGGAGGTATGCCTGGAAATATGAATAACTTAATGAAACAGGCTCAGAAAATGCAAAAACAGATGGCCGAAACCACGAAGGCTCTGGAAGAAAAAACCTATGAAGCAACTGCCGGCGGTGGTGTTGTTTCTGTTACGGTTTCCGGAAAAAAAGAAGTCACTGCAATCAAGATTGCTGAGGAAGTGGTCGATCCAGACGATATTGAAATGTTAGAAGATTTAATTATGGCTGCTACCAATGAAGCACTCCGTTCTATGGAAGAAGATTCCCAGACACAGATGGCGAAATTAACTGGTGGCCTGGGTGGGGGCTTTGGTTTCTGATGAACTACTACAGTACTCAGATCAACCATCTGATTGACGAACTGCGCCGTCTGCCTGGCATTGGCAGTAAATCTGCGCAGCGTCTTGCTTTTCATATTATCCGTATGCCGCAGGAACATGTAAACCATCTGGCGGAAACGATGGTCCAGGCCAGGGAAAAGGTTCGCTATTGCAAAGATTGCTGTACTTTAACAGATTCTGAAATATGTCCGATCTGTTCCAGTACCAAAAGAGACCACCAGACAATTATGGTTGTGGAACATACGCAAGATCTCATTGCCTATGAAAAAACCGGGCAATATAACGGTGTTTACCATGTCCTGCAGGGTACTCTGGCTCCAAGCCTTGGCAAAGGCCCGGACGATATCCGTTTAAAAGAACTGGAATCCCGTCTGGATCATTCCGACATAAAAGAATTGATTCTTGCAACCAATTCCAGCTTAGATGGGGAAGCAACTGCCATGTATATCACAAAGAAAGTAAAACCCCGTGGCATCAAAGTGACTAGGATTGCAAGTGGTGTTCCTATTGGTGGGGAATTGGAGTATATTGACGAAATGACTCTTTCCAGAGCCTTAGACGGCCGCATCGAACTCTGACCGTCCGATGCGGCAAAAATTTTACCGGTCCAGACGACCGGAAAAGAAAAGGGCAAAAGTCTACTACTCCTTATCGAAAGGTAGTGGACTTTTGCCCATAACAAACGAAAGGATTTTTTTATGAAGAAAATTGGTATATTAACAAGCGGAGGGGACTGCCAGAGTTTAAATGCCACGATGCGTGGTGTGGTAAAAGGACTTCAGGTTCTTGAAAAAAATGTTGAAATATACGGATTTATCGATGGATATAAAGGATTGATCTATGGTAATTACAAACATCTGACTTCCAAAGATTTTTCCGGCATCCTCACTACCGGCGGAACCATCCTCGGCACATCCAGACAGCCTTTTAAACTGATGCGTATTCCTGATGAAAACGGACTGGATAAAGTAGCTGCCATGAAGTCCACCTACCGTCACCTTCATTTGGACTGCCTTGTCATTTTAGGCGGGAATGGAAGCCAGAAAACAGCGAATCTTTTACGGGAAGAGGGACTGCATATTATTTCCCTTCCCAAAACGATCGACAACGATTTATGGGGGACGGATATGACCTTTGGTTTCCAGAGTGCGGTCGATATTGCCACACAGACGATTGACCGGATCCACACAACGGCAGCCTCCCACAACCGCGTCTTCATTGTTGAATTAATGGGGCATAAAGTAGGCTGGGTAACTCTCCATGCCGGTATTGCCGGGGGAGCCGACATTATCCTCATCCCGGAAATCCCATATGATCTTTCTCACATCCTTGAGGCGATTGACCGCAGAAATCAGCAAGGAAAAGAATTTACCATTTTGGCTGTGGCAGAAGGAGCCATTTCAAAGGAAGATGCTCAGCTAAGCAAAAAGCAATATAAGGCAAAGATCGCCAAACGCACCCATTCTACGGTAAGTTATGAACTTGCTTCAAAAATCCAAAAGGCAACTGGACAGGAAGTCCGTGTAACGATTCCGGGACACACACAAAGAGGTGGGAGTCCCGATCCATTTGACCGTGTGATTTCCAGTCGTCTCGGTGTGGCAGCCGCTGAATTAATTGCCAAAGAGGACTATGGAAAAATGCTGATCATGAAAGGATATGAAGTAGATTCCATTCCTCTGGAAAAAATTGCTGGAAAGCTGAAATATGTATCTCCGGAAGATCAGATTGTCCGTCAGGCCAAACATCTGGGGATTAGTTTTGGGGATTAATCTCTTTGACAGGGGTTTCCCTTCTGTTTCCTGTCAACTACCTCGGCTTATCGAGTCCGAGGTTTCTTTTTTCCCTTTTCCAAAAGATGTCTGAACAAACAGATGATTCCCGTCACAACAAATCCGCCAATTAATCCGCCCACATGTGCCGCATTATCTACCCCAACCGTAAAGAACCCATAGGACAACGTTGAGGCGATCATAAATATAATCCCGATCAGGCCAATTTCTTCTACTCGGGATTTCCTTTTTTGCACTACATCCGCCAGGATGAAAAACAGAACTCCCCCTATCACTCCAAAAATCGCTCCAGACGCTCCTGCAGCCACTGTATTCATATTATCCGACAGAGTAAAGGCCAAAGAGGCAGTGGATGCCGTCAATCCTGATGCCAGATAGATGAAAAGATATCCCAAACTTCCGGTAATCCTTTCCAGCCTGCATCCCATAACAAGTAAAACGATCATGTTTTGTAAAAGATGATCTGCTCCAAAATGTAAAAACAGCGAAGTGAACATTCGATAAAACTCTCCTTTTCCTACGATCGCTTCCCACGTCATGGCACCGTGCTCTGCCATAAAATCCGCATCCTCCGGATCTCCGCTAAGACACAGCAGAAGAAAAACCAGAACATTCACTACAACCAGGATGGTATTCACCCGGGTAAACATTCGTTGCACTTCCCGCTTCTCTTCTTTTTTCTTTCCCCTGGAATAATTCCTGCAAAACATTTCCAATGCATTCCGAATCCCACAATACTCTGCTCTCTGATTTTCATAAACATAAAGCTGGCCGCTTTTGCTTCCGATCACCCAGATATTTTCACATTCCGATATTTCCTGCAAATCTTCCTGATCCGCCCCTTCTGACCTGATGACAAGGAATAAATGCTGCACTCTTTTTTGATACTTCGTCATAAGCTGCCACTCGAGCTGCTCTATTTCTTTTTCATAAACATCAAAAGCTTTTCGACGCTGTCCTCTTAATCGCTCCGGTATGATCTCAATGAGAAAAAATTCCCTCTCTTCCTCTTTCAAATATAAATACCTGGTATCATCCTGTATCCTGCAAAATTCTTTTTGCATTAAAAATCTCTGTAATGCATTTAAAAAATCCATAAAAAACCTCTCTATGCTGCACTTGATATATCATTTATTTGACATATCTTTCATTGTGATACACCGACGGGCAACCAAAGTTGACCGCGGCTTCTTTACGAGACTTTCG